>NZ_DATMFG010000015.1:0-46754 GCF_035556355.1 Microbacterium sp. | reverse complement strand
TGGATCGAAAGGACCTACCACCGCCGGAGGCGCCAACCCCGCCTGGGCCGTTTGACGCCCATCGAGTTCGAGACCATCATGAACACGACCGTCGCACTGGCGGCGTGACTACAACCTGTCACCTATCCGTGCAGCAGTCCCACCCCCTTGACAACACCCAGATAACTGATGTGACCGGTCCCGGCACCGCGCCGACCGGTCGCCCGAGTGCGCGCGCATGACTGGCGGTGTTGAGCGAGCCGCTGCGCCAGCCCGCCTCGACCACGACCGTCGCATCGGCCGATGCAGCGATGATGCGATTCCGCTGCAGGAAGCGCCACTTGGTGGGCGCGCCGCCGCACGGCACTTCGCTCACGATTGCACCGCTCTCGGCGATGCGGTCGATGAGGCGTCCGTTGCCCGCGGGATAGGGGCGGTCCGCACCGCCCGCGAGCAGTGCCACCGTCGTCCCGCCGACCGCCAGCGCCGCTCTGTGGGCGGCCGCGTCGATGCCGTAGGCCGCGCCCGACACGACCGGGATCCCACGTCCGGCCGATTCCGCAGCGAGTTCCCCCGCGACGTGCTCGCCATAGGACGTCGCTGCTCTGGCTCCGACGATCGCCACCGATGGCGTGAGTGAGGCGAGCGCCGCAGCCTCGCCCTTCACCCACAGCGCAAGGGGTGCGTGGGGTCCGAGGTCGTCGACCCGGTGGGGCCAGGCGGGATCATCGGGACACACCAGTTCCACTCCTCGTGCGCGCGCGAGAGCGAGCGCGTCGTCGACATCGACCGATCGCAGGCGGGGCGACCAACGCCTGCGTCCCTCCGCGAACTCGCGCGTGCTCACCCCCTCGACGGGCGCGATGACGCTCCCTCCCTCAACGACGGCGAGGGCGGGCGCCGCCCCGAGCGCTGCGATGAGCCTGCCCGCGACCCCGTCGCCGGGTTCCGTCACGACGTTCCACACGACTCGCGCATAGCGCTCCACGATCGCGTCGTCGTCGAGCCCGGCCACGGTGGTCACGCCGTCGAGCGCGCGGCGCGCGGCGGACGGATCGAGCGCTGAGATCTTCATGCGGTGAGTCCCTTCTTGAGGTAGAGCGCGCGGCCGACGTGGTCGAGCTCGATTCGCGCGGCACCGTCCAGGTCGGCCAGAGTCGACGCGACTCGGAGCACACGGTCATAGCCGCGCAGCGTCAGAGACCCGCGGTGGAGGGCCGCATCGAGCGGGCGACGCGCCTGGGGCGTCGGCGCGAACGAGCCTTGGCGCAGCCATGCTCCCGGTACGTGCGAGTTGAGTCGCCAGCCCGTGCCGCGCAGTCGATGCGCCGCGCGTTCGCGGGCCTCGGCCACGCGAACGCGCGCGGCATCCGTCGTCATACCCGTCTGTGCGGCATCCGTCGGCGCGACCGAGACGCGCGTGAGCGACAGCTCGATGTCGATGCGATCGAGAAGAGGCCCCGAAAGTCGACCGAGGTACCGCCGGATGGCCATCGGCGGACATGAGCACGACGCGCCACGCACGCCGTAGTTGCCGCATGGACACGGGTTCGTGGCGAGCTTGTGTCGGGGGTTTCGTGCTGATCAGTGTTCACTTCCCGACTGAGTGAGCGTAGTGTCCGGGCATGAGCACGAGGTCGGGTGACGAGTGGTCACTCGAGGACGCGCGTTGGCGTCTCTTCCGGCTGACTGACGGGCCGCTCGAGGCGAAGACTCCTGCGCACTCAAGGTGGTGGGAGCAGTTCGGCATTCCGTTAGGCACGCCGTTTCTCCTATCGCCTTCGTTCGCGTACGACCGTGAGCTGAACGAGTTCTTTTACTCGGCGGACATGCTGTCGACGCGGTTGTCGACGCGCGTGGGGTATGCAGGCGACCTCGTGATGTTCTTCAACTTCCTGTACCGCGGCCGTGGAGTCGTCGATTGGCGGGACGCGACTGAGACGGATCATCGCGCATATCTCCTGTGGCGCCGGCAGGATCCGCAGGGCCCGTTGGTCAGTGGGAGGACGTGGGACCGGGAGGTCAGCTCCCAGAACCGCTTCTTTCGCTGGCAGACTTCGCGTGGCCGCGTGACTGAGAACCCGATTCCGCAACGCGACTCCCGCCCTGGCCCACGGTCTGCGCCGCGTTCTGTGGAGCAGACTGCGGCGACATATTCGCACGACGCGCGTCGTGAGCACGTGCATTGGCTACCCGCAGCTTCTTATCGGACGTGGCGCGATGTGGGCGTGCGCGGGTACACGACCGATGCCCTTCCGGACCCGTCGTTCCGCGGAAGATGGGCTGTGCGCAACGCGGCATTCACGGACTTGATGGTGCGAACGGGTCTACGTCTGACGGAACAGGCTTCCTTGCTGGTGGCAGAGATCCCTTCGGAACCCGCGGGCGGGTATAGCAGGTTCTGGCTGGGCAGTGCGGTGGCCAAATGGGGCTCCGAGCGCTGGATCTACGCACCGGCGAGCGTCCTGCGCGAGATTGCCGAGTATGTGCGGGTCGATCGACGAGGCGTGATCGAGTCTGCGCGAGCTCGAGGACGGTACGAGCATGCCGCCGGCCCGATTCTGGACCCCGACTCAGGAGTTGTCATCACCCGGGCGGGCGGTGGGCTGCTGTCGCGCACGAGGGTCGCCAACCTGCCGCCGTCGGAGCGGGCGCGCCTCATGGTCGAGGCAGAGGACGGGCTCGAGCCGGCGGCGCTGTGGTTGACCGAGGACGGTGCTTCGGTGTCGGTGTCGACCTGGAAGGACATGTTCCGCCAGGCCAATGAGAGGTGCACAGCGCGTGGGCTCGCACTGCGCGCGCACGCTCATCTGCTTCGCCACACATTCGCTGTGCTGACATTGGAGCAGCTGCAACGCGGGCATATCGCTGCGTTGGCCGGGCTTAAGCCCGAGCAGCGCACGCACTATGTGCGCGTGTTCGGAGATCCCCTGGACTGGGTGCGCAGGGCTCTGGGGCATCGCAGCGTCACGACGACGCAGATCTACTTGCATGCGCTGGAGGAGCTCGAGCTGGAGACCCGGCTGACTCTGATCCCGGACGAATGGGACGATCCGCGCGCCGCTCGATCAGGGGGCGGAGCGTGATGGCAGGGCGAGGCAGCACCGGCGTCGGCCGACCATCGCGGTCTCCCGCCGGGCGCTACGTCCCGGTCGCGGGCGACACGTCGGGCGTCGAGGGAACGACCGTGCACTTCAGAGGCGAGGATGGGCGACAGCATCGCTTCGAGGTCGGCTCGCTGCCGCTACCTGGTTGGCATGAGCCTCTTGCTAGTGCGTGGGCAGCGCGCACCGGCCCGGCCGGTGGCCTTCGTACCCTTTCGTCCAGCCAAGGCGATTGGGGTGCGCTGAGGCGATTCTTGCGGTTCCTCGACGGGACGCGCTGGCCTCCCACGGTGCCAGCGGAACTCACCGCGATGCACGTGGACGATTTCCGGCGGGTGCGCTCCGAGACCATTGGTCGAGGCCAGGCCGGCATCGAATTGCGTATGATCGGCCTTCTCTTCAAGCAGCCGCCGCTCAATCAGCTGGTGTCCTCGGAGGTTAGAGACCGTCTCCGCCTTCGCGTGTTCGCCAGCCGAAATAGGGCCGCGGTTTCCGGATACTCGGATGCTGAGCTGGCGAGAATCGTCGCCGCGGCACGCGCAGACATTAATGCGCTTCGGCAGCGACTCCACGACGCCGCCACAAGCGAGGATCCGGCAGTATCCGCGGCACGCCGGACTGGTCGCGTGAGGTTCGGTGCAGTGTCTGGGCCGGCACACGCCGAGGAGAGGCGGTCAGTGGCTGCGAAGGTCTTCGCGACTCGCCGAGACCTCTATCCGATGCTGGTGCTGCTGATGGCGGTCACGGGATGGAACCTGGAGGTCATCAAGGAGCTCCCGGTCGCGCATCGCGTGATCGAGGGGCGCGCGGTCGAAGTCGATCTCGTCAAACGGCGCCGCGGCCCGGGTCACTGGCACCAGACCGTCACGTGGGAGATCGGTGCGCAAGGTCGCGAGCTTCATACGCCTGGTGGTCTCTACCTGCTGTTGCATCGGCTTATGGCCCCAGCTCGCGCGTTCCTGCAGACGCCCGCCTTTTGGGCCATCTGGCACCAGTCCGGCAGGCAACCTCACACGTCGGAGTGCCGTAATCCGTTCGACGCTTCATTGGATGCGAGCTTGCGCTGGGGCTCGTGGGTGGAAACGCACGGTCTGCGCGCCGACCCACCGTCGGGAGCGGAATCCGCCCCGGACGCGACTGGAGACCCGTTGCGGCTCACCGCGAACCGGCTGAAGACGAGTATCGATGTCCGCCGTACCCGTCAGCTCGGCGGACATCTGCCTTCCGCAGCCCGCAGCAACACCACCGCCGTGCTGTTCCGCAACTACCTCTCGGGTGATCAGACCACGATCGAGTGGGCACGCGAAGTGGTCTCCGAGGCGTTCACTGACGTGGAGCGCGCTGCCTACGACGCGCATCTGCGCGCGCTGCGCGACACCGGCGGACGCCGCCAGCTGAACATCCGCATCACCGCACCGCCAGCCGGATCGGCGCCCCCGGAGGCCGAAGCGGGTGAATCGGAGACGGCGTGGACGTCGTGTCGCGACCATTCCCACCATCCGCTCACGGGGCGTCGTTGCGGGGCGTCCTTCCTCGATTGCTTCCACTGCGGCAACTCCGTCATCACCGGAGATCACCTACCCCGGCTGTTGAGCCTGCTGGACTCACTCGAGACGCGTCGGTCTGCGCTCTCGGATCAGGAGTGGTGGGCCCGCTACGGGCCGGTCTGGGCGGCGATCCGTCATGATGTGCTGCCGAAATTCACCGAGGCGGAGATCGCGCGTGCACACGCCGCGCGCCCGAACGACAGCCTGCTGGATCTCGTCGAACCTCCCTGGGAACGAACATGACCTTGCGCACTGCCTCCGACGCGGAAATCGCGGACCTCCGATACGTCCTCCATCGGCGCGCGCTGCGTCCCGGATACCAGCTCGAGGACACGGCGCGATTCGACGACGACGACTGGGCGCTGGCGCCCGCCTCCGTGCAGCAGCAGGAACGCGGCCTCACGCTCCGGTTCGACACGGTCCCGGCACTGCACCGGGCCGCGCTCAAACGGCTCTGTTACGCGATGCTGTCCGGGCCGTTGCCGGACGAGGCGCCGCGACCGCGGATCTCGAGTGTCGCGACCGCCTTCTATAACCTGCGGGTTTTCCTTCGCTGGTTGGAGGCGACGCACCCCGACATGCACCTGCCGGAGGTCACAACGACGGTCTACGAGCAGTTCCAGCGCCATCTACTCACCACCTTCCCGTCCGCGTCGAGGCGGTTCGCGCTGCGCTCGGCTGTGAACATGCTGTGGCGCTATCGCGGCGCCGTCGCCGACGCGGGCCTGCAGACCGATCCACGACGCGCGGCCTCCTGGAGCGAACCAGACCCGGGCCGCAACCGTGAGAACACGACCGAACGCATCCCCGAAGGCGTGCACAGCCGGGTACTGGTGTGGGCGATGCGATTCGTGGATGACTTCAGCGGCGACATCCTCGCCGCGATCAGATCCTGGAGCGTCCGGCGCCGCCCGGCGCAAAACGGGCCAATCACCGGCAAGCCGTACGGATTCCAGCAAGACCGGATACGCGCATACCTCGCAGAGACCCGTCGCACGGGCTCGCCCTTGCCCGGACTGCGCGGCATCCCGCACTTCAACGCGATCGCCTACCAGATCGGGTGCGACCGCACTGCTCTCGAGAGACAGCGCGAAGAGATCCTCGCCACGGCCGCGATCGTTGGCGTGTCGGAGTACGCCGAGCTCGGCCTCAACGTGCAGGGCCGTCTCGACGGCGCGCCGTGGATCGAGGGCATCAGCCTGACTCCCGGGACGGACCAGTCCCTCACCGTACTCACGCAGGTGCTCCACATCGCCTGCTACATCGTGATCGCCTTCCTGTCTGGAATGCGCGACAACGAGATCAAGCATCTCCGCCCCGGCTGCTGCACGTCTGCCCGGGACGGGACGGGGCGTCCCTACCGGTGGACCGTGACGAGCACGGCGTTCAAGGGCGAACTCGACGACCGCGGCACCACTGCAACCTGGGTCATCGGCGAGGCCGCCGCGCGCGCCATCCGTGTACTCGAGGACGCGCATTCCGCCACGTCCACACCTGCTCGATGGCTTTTCGCGCCGCTGAAAGTAGGTCCTGGTGCCGGATCGGCCGGTCGCGGCGGCAACCACGCACTCACCCTCGCTGCGACCAACAGGCAGCTGGCACGCTTCACGACCTGGGTCAACGAGTACTGCGCCGCACACGGCCGGGACGACGGGATCCCCGACGTCAACGGACGTACTTGGCGACTGTCCAGCAGGCAGTTCCGGCGCACCCTCGCCTGGTACATCGCGCGCCGCCCCGGCGGATCGATCGCGGGAGCGATCGCGTACCGACACCACAGCATCCACATGTTCGAGGGCTACGCCGGCACATCCGAATCCGGGTTCCGCGCCGAGGTCGAAGCCGAACAGGCGCTGGCCCGCGGTGAGCACCTGCTGGCCATGATCGACCAGCACGACCATTCAGCGCTCCTTGGACCCGCAGCAGACGCCGCTCGGGAGCGCTTGGCCGAGTTCGGCGAGAAGGCTCGCTTCCAAGGCGTCGTTGCCACCGATCGTCACCGGCTGCTGCGGATCATCACCCGCAACGATCCCGCGGTGTATCCCGATCGCTACGTCACCTGCGTCTACGACCACCGCAAGGCACTCTGCCGCGACCGCACCGGCGCACCGGATGAGGGCCCGGACCTGCGCGCATGCAAGCCCCTCGCCTGCGGGAACGTCGCCCTGGATGCCGACAACCGCCGGGCCTGGCAGGCAGAGCTCGAGACCATCGACGCCGACACCGCGGCCCGCCCCGCACTGCCGCCGCTCCTGGCAGAGCGCCTGCGCAAGCGCCGAGCGCAGATCATGCATCTGCTGGAGAGGAACGGAACCGAGCCATGACTCGCGCTGTACCACTGCCGACCGAGACCGAGATCACCGCCGTCGTCGAGGCGCTCACGCGGGAGGATCCGTCTCGCCCTCCCGCCGTCCTCGCCGTCGCCGCGCGACTCGGACTCAGCAACGCCACCTTCTGGCGCCGCTTCCCTCAGCTGGCGCAGACACTCGCCGACACCCGCAGAGTCGCGCTGCGCGATCGCGCCCGCACTCCGGAACGCCCGGTGCATGAACTGCCCGTCGCTGAACTCGCGCGGCTCCGCAACGACAAAGCCCGTCTCGTGAACGAGGTGCGGGTGGCGGCCGCGGAAGTGCAGCGGCTGACGCTCGAGAACCAGGCCCTTCGCACACAGCTCGAGCAATCATCGGGCGTCATCCCGCTCCACACACGCGGCGACGAGTAGACCGTCCAACGCCTCTCAACGGCTGCGCAGGTCCGGTACCTCATCGGGAATCAGCTCGGACAGCGGCACGCCCAGCACTTGCGACAGCGTGAGAACGGTCCGCAACGTCGGATTCGCGGCGCTCCCTGGGCGCGACTCGCCCTTCTCGTACTTCTGATACGTGTAACGCGTCAGCCCCGCCCGGTAGGCGACGTCTTCCTGGCTCAGCCCCGCCCGGTCCCGGGTGCGGCGCAGATTAGTTGCGAGGCGCTTTACGTAGTCGCTCCACTCCGCGTTGATACTGTCGTCACGCCGAGCCATCCGTCCAGCGTCGCGATCGACTAGTCCGGGTATGGCCTAATGCGTATGGCATAATTCCGAAGGCCATACGAAACAATCTTGGTACTCGTCGGATCCGTCCGCCATCTTCTGCACGTGTGCTGCCGGCCCCGTCGGCCACTGGTCGCGTCGCGGGGTCGACCCTCGCATGCGACCAGGATTGTGATGGTGCAGTGACGCCCGACTCGTACCCGATCTGGTGGCGAGAGATCCCCAGCCCGCCGCCCGCGCAGTGGGCGTACGTCTTCGATGAGCTCACAGGCGAAGACAGCGCCGAGGAGTGGGCGCTGGCTGCGGGCATTTTCGTGGCCCAGGTCCGGCGCCGAACCGGCCGCGGCCCGACCTATACGGAGTTGTTCGCGCATCTACTTCCCGACATAGACGGGCTGCCCGCTCCCTTTCCACCGGGCCTTACGTACTTCGAACGACGCCGCGCCCTGACCGGGTTTCGCGGACACGTCACAATCGAGTGGCGCCGGCGCGGCATGATCAGCTGGGAGACAGGCGTGACCCGCAGCCTGCGCGTTGGGCGCGCCTTCCGGGCGCGATCCCGAGACCGACAGCACGCCCAGATGGAGACCCGCCACCGACTGATCGCACACGTGACCGATGAGCAGACGCGACCTACACATTCGAGCGAGCGGAGCACAGATGATCGGTGAGAACCGACCCGAGGCACAGCGGATCCTCGCCCGGATCGCTCCGGGATGGCCAGAGCTGCTCGAGGTGAACATCGGCTGGATTCCACTGCTGGGGCGCCTTGACGAGCAGCTCTCGGCAATCGCTCCGGACTACATCGTCCTCCAGTGCAAATCCAAGTTCGGCTCCCTCAGCTTCTACGCTCAGCCATCACCTGACCCGGAGGTGCATGACGACGCCTTCGCGGAGATCATCCGCGCGGCCGAGTGGGAAAGCACGCGACTGTGCGAGCTGTGCGGTGGCCCCGCGCAGCAGTACACGATTCGGCTGTGGTCCTGGACGCTCTGCACAGATCATGCACGGCAGATGGCCGAGGAGGCCCGCTGATGAGGCCAGCCACGGAGGGTGAGCGAATCGAGGCCGAGACCGCGGGGCTGGCGACACCGAACCGACGTCCAGTCGCCCGCAGCGCAGCACACTGCGTCGACGTGATGCTGTGCGTCGATCATCGTGGCCGGAGCCGCGTTGACGGGTGCCGACCTCCCCGCAGAAGACACATGCTCGGGCGTGGTGAGGAACGGGGTGAAGACAGTAGCAGGCCATGGCCGCGGGGCTAGCGTGCCGTGAGGTCGACGCGGGAAGGATTTCCCCGTGCCGCGGCTGCAGTGCACGGGCCTCGTTCACGGCGCGCCCGCCGACGATGGGACCGTGCGCTGCTCGTCTGCCAGGGCCGGCAGGCAGTCGAACGCCGACACCGCTGGACGTAGGTCACCAGGTTTCGTTCCTGTAGCCGCTCCCGTGGCGATCCGCTCAACGACGAGGCGCGGCACTCGAAGAGCGAATGGCGACGATCCCAGCGGCGGAAGCTACGAGCACGAGCGCGCCGTATCCGAGCGCGATCTGGTCCACCGGCATCGAGTTGGCGAGTCGCCCGGCCAGCAACCCGGGAGCCGCTGCTCCCGCGTACGAGATGAGGTAAATCGTTGCGAGGAGCCCAGACCGGTCCTGCGGCCGGCTGTGGGCGAGAACAGCCCGCATTCCACCGCTGTTCGCCGCCCCCTGAGCGACGCTCGCGACGAGACTCGCAATGAGGAACGGAACGATCGCCCCGGCGTGGAGGGAGAGCAGGATCGCCGCGGTGGCGACGACGAACGCGCCGAGGCCGAGCCGTACGGCGCGGGCGGTTCGGAGTCGCCCGGTGAGCACGCCGCCGATCGGGCTGAGGATCACGATCGATGCGAACACCACAGCGATGACGAGCGCGCTGGACGTACCGAGGTAGTCGACCGTCAGTACAGGCGAGAAGGCCTGATAGAAGCCGCTGAGCGACCAGGTGGCGACGAACGCTGCTCCTGCCGCGAACAGGAGGCGCCCCTCACCGTGCGGCACGTGTATCCGCGGGCGAAGAGACCTCATCGCGCCGGGATGAGGCTTCACGGTCTCAGGACATGCCCACAGCAGCAGACCGAACACGGCCAGGACGACGGCGAGGACAGCGAACACGAGAAGCCGCGGCGCCGGACCGACCTCGACCAGCTCACCGGAGATCAGCGCGCCGACCGGGATGGCGAAAGGCGGGGCGTTGCTCGTGATCACTGCCGGCAGCCAGCGTGGACGCGGCGGCGCCGTGTCGATGACATACGAACCGAGCGCGCTGGATGCGACGCCGCAGGCGATCCCCTGCAAAGCGCGTCCGGTGATGAGAACGCCGAGTCCGTGCACATTCATCATCAGGAGGCACCCCGCGATAGCGAACAGGATGGCTCCGAATGCGACAGGCCTGCGGCCGAGGTGGTTCGACAGGCGCCCGGTCGTCAGCAGCGCGAGTGCCGTCGTGGCCAGGTAGATCACCGTCGTGATGGCGAGGCCGGAGTTTGTGATGCCGTCCTCGACGCGGAAGGTGTTGTAGAGCGGCACGGGCGTTCCCGAGGCGAGGAACACCATCACGAGCGCGCCGGAGATGACGACGAACGCCGGCGTGCTCGGCAGACGCCACCCGGCTCGGGGCGACGTCGGCCTACTCATCTGACGCACGAGAGGCGATGCGGGTCGACCAGCCGGTCATCATCGCAAGCGGAATCAGGGACGAAGTCATGGAATCTCTGTTCAGGTCTGGACGAAATGACGCGAGACCGCCCTGGGCGATCCGCTTTCCAAGCGTCGCTCGTGTCCGGCACCTGCGGGAGTCGCTGTGGACCCACGGACTGCTAGTACGTCCCTGGAACCTTCGTCGTGGGCCGCTCAGCCGCGGTCGAGGTCGCGCATCGGTGACGGCTCGACATCATCGGCCGCGTCCGCACCCGCGCCGCCTTCCCCAGTGGCGGCCCAGCTCGCGAGCACGCGGAGCCGCTCGTCGGAGGGGCTGCCAGGCTCGGCAGTGAACGCGAACAGGTGCCAGCCGGGGTCAGCGGGCAGGTCGAGTGCCTCGTAGGTGAGCTCGAGGTCGCCGACGACGGGATGGTGGAGGCGCTTGATCCCGGTGCGGTGATAGCGCACGTTGTGCGCGGCCCAACGCGTACGGAACGCGTCGGAGCGGGTCACGAGCTCGCCGATCAGGTCGGTCAGCTGTTTGTCGTGCGGCCGCTGGGCGGCGTAACCGCGCATCGCGGCGACGATGTCGTCGGCGCCCTTCTCCCAGTCTGTGTAGTAGCGGCGGGATGCATCCTCGTTCAGGAAGACGAATCGGGCGTTGTTCACCGGGCGTCGGGGGTCGTCGAAGAGAGGGGCGTTGAGCGCGCGGCCGAGAGAGTTGGTGGCGACGATATCCATGCGCTCGTCCCGTACCCATGCGGGCGCGTCCGTGATCGCGTCCAGCAGTCGCTGCAGGCTGGGTCGCACCTGTCCGGTGCTCGCCTTGCGTGCCCGGCGGACCGGCTTGGGCTGGACGGCGCGCGCGAGGTCGAACAGGTGCGCGGTCTCCGCCTCGTCAAGCCGAAGTGCCCGCGCGATCGCCTCGAGCACCTCGTCGGAGACCCCGGCGAGATTGCCGCGCTCGAGCTGCGCGTAGTAGTCGACGCTGACGCCGGCGAGGAGCGCGACCTCCTCGCGACGCAGGCCCGGCACCCGGCGGTTGCCGCCGGTGATCAGGTTGACCTGGTCCGGCGTGACGCGCGCGCGGCGGGTGCGCAGAAAGTCGCGCACTTCACCTCTGTAGTCCATGGGTCCACGCTAGGCGTAGGGGCCGGGCGGTGGGAGGGACTGGCAGTACGCGGGTCACGGGCAACTCCCTCGCCGGTCGCCGAGCGCGCACAGTGGACGAGGACGCTCCATCGCGTCCGGACAGAGAGGACCCATCCGATGCTTGCGACGTTCATGTACGGCCCCGGGGATGTCCGCGTCGAGGAGACCGCGGACCCCAAGATCCTGCAGCCCACCGACGCGATCGTGAAAATCGTGCTCTCGTGCATCTGCGGATCCGATCTCCACGCTTACCACGGCGGTGGCATCCGCTCCGGCGTGTCCGCCATGGGTCACGAGTTCCTCGGGCTCGTCGAGGAGACGGGCGCCAACGTCCAGACGCTGAAGAAGGGCGACCTCGTCGTGGCTCCATTCGTGTGGGCCGACAACACTTGCGACTTCTGCCGGGAGGGGCTGCACACCTCCTGCCGGCACGGCGGCGTGTGGGGTGCCGGTGACGTCGGCGGAGCCCAGGCGGAGGCCGTGCGAGTTCCGCTGGCCGACGGCACTCTCGTCAAACTTCCGGTCGGCGTGGATTCGGAGCTGCTACCCGATCTGCTGACCCTGTCGGACGTGTTCTGCACCGGATACCACGCCGCATTCAAGGGCCGGGTCGGCGAGGACACCACGGTCACCGTGATCGGCGACGGCGCCGTCGGGCTCTCCGCCGTGCTCTCCGCGAAGCTGTTGGGTGCATCGCGGATCATCCTCATGGGGCGGCACGAGGCGCGCACCGATCTGGGCCTCGAGTTCGGAGCCACCGATGTCGTGCCCGAGCGCGGCGAGGAGGGCATCGCCCGCGTCAAGGACCTCACCGGCGGCGACGGCACGCACGTCGTCATCGAGGCCGTCGGCTTCCCGGAGGCGTTCGATCAGGCCTTCGGCGTGGTCCGGCCCGGCGGCACCGTCTCCCGAGTGGGCGTGCCTCAGTATCAGGACGCGAACGTCGGGATGGCGTCGATGTTCTTCCCTAACATCACCCTCACCGGCGGCGTCGCCCCGGCCCGCGCCTACATCGAGCGGCTCATGCCGAAGATCCTCGACGGCACCATCCATCCGGGCCGCGTGTTCGACCGCACCATCTCCCTCGCCGAGGTGCCCGACGGCTACAAGGCGATGGACGACCGCACCGCCCTCAAGGTGCTCGTCCGCCCCTGACCTCGCACATCACCCCGCTTTCCACGAAAGGCAGCATCAGATGACCACCGAACAGACCCGCCTCACGCTGAACAACGGACTGGAGATCCCCGCCCTCGGGTTCGGCGTCTTCCAGACCCCGCCCGACGACACCATCGCGGCCGTGACCACGGCCATCGCCGACGGATACCGCCTCATCGACACCGCCGCCTCGTACGGCAACGAGCGCGAGGTGGGCGAGGCGATCCGCCGGTCCGGCGTCGACCGAGCCGAGCTGTTCGTCGAGACCAAGCTGTGGATCAGCGACTACGGCGCCGACAAGGCCCAGGTCGGCTTCGACGCGAGCCTGCGGCGCCTCGGCGTGGACTACGTCGACGTGTACCTCCTGCACCAGCCCACCCCGGCCGACTTCGACGACACCATCGCCGCCTACCAGGTCGCGGAGAAGATGGTAGAGGCCGGCAAGGCCCGCGCCATCGGCGTCTCGAACTTCAGCCCCGACCACCTCACCCGCCTGCTCGAGAAGGTCGACGTCGTGCCCGCGATCAACCAGGTCGAGCTGCACCCCTACTTCACGAACGCGACCGTCCAGCACGCTCATGCGACGCTCGGCATCGTCACGCAGGCGTGGTCGCCGATCGGCGGCATCCACCGCTACCGGCCCGCCGACGCCCCCGGCAGCGGCAACGTGCTCGAGAACCCCACGATCACCGACCTGGCCGACAAGTACGGCAAGTCCCCCGCCCAGGTCGTGCTGCGCTGGCATCTGGACCAGGGTCGCAGCGCCCTCCCGAAGTCGGTCAACCCGTCCCGCATCGCCGAGAACATCGACGTGTTCGACTTCGCCCTCGAACCCGCAGAGCTCGCCGCGATCGACGCACTCGACACCGGACTGCGCGGCGGCCCCGACCCCGAGCAGCTCAACACGCGCACCTTCCCGTTCGCCGTCGACAACTCCTGAGGGGCGACCAGCATGGCCACCTGGATGATCACCGGCACCTCGAAAGGCCTCGGCCGCGACATCGCCGAGGAGGCACTCGCCAGGGGGCACCGTGTCGTCGCCACGGCCCGGGACCCGAAGTCGATCCGCGATCTGGAGGGCAAGCACCCGGATCGCGTGCTCACCGTGCGGGTGGACGTCACCGACCCGGCCTCGATCGTTGACGCCGTGGCCGCGGCAGAGGCACGCTTCGGCGGAGTGGACGTGCTGGTCAACAACGCCGGCTACGGGTACACGGCCGCCGTCGAGGAAGGCGAGAACGACGCCGTCGCTGAGCAGTTCGCCACCAACTTCACCGGCCCCGTCACGCTCATCAAAGCGGTGCTGCCCGGCATGCGTGCCCGCCGCTCCGGGCTAATCGTCAACATCTCGTCGATCGGCGCGAAGATCACCCTCCCCGGCGGCGGCTACTACTCCGCAGCGAAGGCCGCGCTGGAAGCTGTATCGGGATCGTTGCGCAAGGAGGTCGCCTCGCTCGGGATCCGCGTCATGGTCGTCGAGCCCGGGTCCCTGCGCACCGACTTCCGCGGCGGCTCCGCACGGAAGTCCGAAGTGCACATCGCAGACTACGACGAAGCGCTCGGCCGAAACGGGGACACGGCCCTCGGCCCTCAACGGGGCGACCCGAAGAAGGCCGCGCACGCCATCCTCAAGGCCGCCGCGGCAGCGGAGCCTCCCGCCCTGCTTCTGCTCGGCAGCGACGCCTTCGAGGGCTACAGCGCGTTCGCTCGGGCCGAGCAGCATGACGTCGCCCGCTTTGAGGCGCTGAGCCGCAGCACCGACGCAACCGACTGACCCCGTCCGCGCACGACATCACGAAGGAAAATCATGTCCACCTGGCTCATCACCGGCTGCTCGTCCGGTCTCGGCCGCGCGCTGGCCGAGGCAGTCCTCGACGCCGGCCACAACGCCGTCATCACCGCCCGCACCCCCGAGACGCTGTCCGAGATCGTCTCCGCGCACCCCGACACCGCCCTCGCGCTCCCGCTGGACGTGCGCGACCACAAGCAGGTCCTCGCGGTCGCCCAGCAGGCGCATGAGCACTTCGGCGACGTCGACGTGCTCGTCAACAACGCCGGCCACGGCTATCGCGCTGCGGTCGAGGAGGGCGAGCCGGACGAGGTGCAGGAGCTGTTCGAGACGAACTTCGCGGGCCCCGTCGACCTGATCAAGCAGGTGCTGCCGGGCATGAGGCGGCGCCGCTCGGGCACGATCATCAACATCTCTTCGATCGCCGGCCGGATGTCCAACCCCGGCTCCGGCTACTACTCGGCGACGAAGGCCGCGCTCGAGGGCATGTCCTACGGCCTGCGCATGGAGGTCGCGCCGCTGGGCGTGCGGGTCGTCGTCGTCGAGCCGGGCGCGTTCCGCACCGACTTCTCCGGGCGTTCCCTACAGCAGTCCGCGACGCCGATCGATGACTACGCCGGCACCGCGGGTCTGCGCCGCAAGGAGAACGACCGCACCCATGGCACCCAGCCCGGCGACCCGGCGCGCGCAGCCCAGGCGCTGATCACGATCGCCGAGTCGGCCGATCCACCCCTGCGGCTGCTCCTCGGCAGCGATGCCGTCGAGGTCATCCGCGCGGAACTGGACCGGCAGCGCGCCGAGATCGACGCGTGGGAGCACCTCAGCCGCAGCACCGACTTCCCGGCCGAGAACTGAACCTCGCTCCCGATCGCGAGCACACCGTCAGGCGAGCAGTCCGATACGCCCCAGCCAGGCCTCCACATCAGGGCGTGCCTCGGCGGCCTCTTCACCCTGCACCGCGAGGCCCTCGCCGATCGACGCCTCTGGCAGCAACTCCGTGTAGTTCCGCTCGACCTGACCCATGCCGCTGACGGCGAACGTGAGGAACGGATGAATCGTTCTGCCAGCGAGGTCCACGCTCTCGATGAACGTGCGCATGATCATCGGCTCCCGCACGTTCCAGATCGGACTTCCCAGCAGCACCGTGCTGTAGCCGGACAGATCCGGCAGGTCCCCGGCGATCTCGGGGCGGGCGTCGGCATCCTGCTCGCGGACGTTCCGGGCGACGGTCTCCTCGTAGTCCTCCGGGTACGGGTCCGCGGCCTCGATCCGGTACACGCCCACCGTCGCAGCAGCCGCAATCATCTCCGCAACCACCTGGGTATTCCCGATCTCGAGATCGATGCGCCCGCCGTAGTAGTAGTTCTCGCCCGGCCTCGAGAAATACGCCACAAGCACGCGCTCGGGTCCGGTCGGAGTCCCGGCCGGCGTCGTCGGCGAGGCGGAGTCGCGCGGCGAATCCTGTGTCATGTCCTCTTCCTCTCGACGCGAGGGGGCGCACGCCGTGAACGCCCCAGTCGCGGTGGCCACGCCGAGCGCGCCCATGGCGCGTAGCAGGGTCCGACGATCCACGCGGTTCCTCCTCCTGGTGAGTGCCACCACGCTAGGCGCGTCGAGGGGGATCGAGGGAGGGGCTGACGGCACACCTCTTCCCGCTTGCGCGATGCGGACCGGTGATCTTGGATCAGGGAGGAGACGACGAGAGGACCCGACATGGCCGCCTGGACCACGGACGAACTGGACGCACTGGACCACGCGAACGAGGTCCGGGTCGCGGGACGCCGCAAAGACGGCACGACACGGACCCTCACGATCATCTGGCACGTCGTCGTGGACGGCGTCCTGTACGCCCGTTCGGTGCGTGGCCCTGAGGGACAGTGGTACCGCGGAGTCTCTCATCACCACGAGGGCGTGATCGCCTGGGCCGACGAGACCCGCGACGTTCGCTTCACACGCGATGCCGACCACGACGCGCAGATCGACGCCGCCTACGCCGCCAAGTACGGCAACGGTGAAGCCACGCGGCGCATCACCAGCGAGATCGCGAAGCAGACCACGCTCCGCATCGATCCCCGCTGATTGTCCAGCCGCGCCGCGCGCAGCCACTCGAGCTCCCGGCGAGAGACGACGACCCAGCCCAACGAACTGAGCCGAATCGTCGTACGAGCGAACCCCGCGTCACGCGTCTAGCCCCGCGCTGGACAGTTCTTCCGGCGCGAGTCCGAGATGGTATACGCGCCAGATCCATGCCATTGGCCGCGAAAATGCCCAACACCAGGCGGGACCTACACGGCAGTCCAGCGCCTGGCCGACGTAGTCCTGCCTGCAATCGTCGAGCACCTTGATGGAGACGCCGCTGACGGCCTCCCATTGATCGAGGTCGCTCACGGGCTCGAACGAAGGGGCGACTGCCCGAGCGGACGTGAGCGCGTTTCGAACTCTGCCGGGTCGAGGTGGGCGAAGGACGCCGTGTTCAGATCGACGTTCTGCAGTGCCGAGTCGCGTTGCTGCTCAACGTAGGCGTCGGAATAGATGCGGTAGTCGTCGTCGACGAACCGCCAGGCGCATGCTTCCCAAATCCGTTTCACCGAGGTCTTCGCGGCGTAGGTAGAACATTGGTCAGCTGCTTCCAGGCAGCGCGCACTGCTCGCCGGTAAGACGGAGCGCGTACTTGCCCAGCCGTATCGTCCACCCGAAATGCTGTCGTCTTCGCAGCTCGGGAGCGGTCGCGCCGTGGTGAGCTTGCGTCTTCACGTTGATCCGTCGTGAACGACCGTCAGCGACGAACGGATGCGGAAGATTCTCACCCACGGCGTTCACTCGGGAACTCGATGATGCCGGCGTCGTCCGGTGGCCGTTCGACGTCTGTCAGCGGCTCTACGTGTCCGCAGGCGCAGCGATACTGACCGTCCCTGACTCGCAGCACGGTGCCATCGTCCGGGCACCGCGGCTGAGCGGAAGCGTCGAGCCAATCCATGTGGGCACGATACCTCGCGGTCACGCTCGGATGTCCCGGCTCGGACAAGCCCGGGCCAGCGCTCCGGGAACAGTTACGCCTTCGAGGTTCCGGGCGCACCCTTCACGGTGCTCACCTCCGCGTGCGCGGCGAGCTCACGCGCCCACGCCCATCCGGAGCTGTTGTTGGCGAGATAGAACTTCCGCCGCGGATCCTCGGTCCGTACGGACGTCAGCATGCCGGCTTCAACCAGCGCATGGAACGGCTTCTGGATGCTGCTCGGAGACACACCGAGCACCGCGGCCATCTGGCCGAGTGTGACCACGCCGTCACCGTTATCGGCGATGGCAAGCATCAACTCGAGCCGATGCTCCTGACCGAACACGACACGTGAAAGCTGCCGCAGAGGCTCTGGCTGGATGGCGCTCACGCTGATAATATACAGATAATTCGTAACGTCAACTACGTAACGTGAATCGAGGGTGCGGCGTGGTGAAGAAGACCGGCATCGAGTGGACCGAGGTGACCTGGAACCCCACGACGGGGTGCGACAAGGTCTCCCCTGGGTGCGACAACTGCTACGCGCTGACGCTCGCGAAGCGACTCAAGGCGATGGGGGCGGAGAAGTACCAGGCCGACGGCGATCCGCGCACGTCCGGGCCAGGGTTCGCGCTGACTCTTCATGAAAGTGCCCTGCAGCAGCCGTATCGGTGGGGCGGGCGCAGGGTGGTGTTCGTGAACTCGATGAGCGATCTGTTCCACGCGAAGGTGCCGCTGGAATTCGTGCGGCGCGTGTTCCAGGTGATCGCCGACACTCCGCAGCACACCTATCAGGTGCTCACGAAGCGGTCCTCACGGCTGCCGCGGATCGCGGACAAGCTGGACTGGCCGAGCAACCTGTGGCTCGGTGTCAGCGTTGAAGACGCTGCGCATTTGAACCGGGTCGACCATCTGCGTCAGGTGCCGGCGGCGGTGCGGTTCCTATCGTGCGAGCCACTGCTGGGGCCGCTGGACGGTCTGAACCTGGACGGCATCGACTGGGTCATCACCGGTGGTGAGTCTGGGCCCGGCGCCCGGCCTCTCGAAGCGGAGTGGGTGCGGCAGATTCGCGACCAGTGCGTGGCCGAGGATGTGCCGTTCTTCCACAAGCAGTGGGGAGGGCGCACGCCGAAAGCCGGAGGCCGCGAGCTGGACGGGCTGGTGTGGAACCAGATGCCCGCGCACCCGCGCCGCGCCATCGCCTGACAGGCGGTTCGACGGCGGGAGAACTAGCGCAGCGCGGGCGCGGTTCCGAAACGCTCGATGCGTGCGTGGTGCATTTTCGCGGACTTCACCCGCGGCTGGACCACGCCCTGTTTGGCGAGGCTGTCCCAGGCCGCGCGCAGGTGCTTCTCCCGCCCGATGCCCAGAGCCTCGCCGTATACGGCTTTGATGTCGGCGTCACTGTTCAGCGCTACCCGGGTTCGCGTGAGCATCAGGTCGCGGATGTTCGCTTCGATGGTGCGGACCAGATCGAGATGGAGTTTGTCTTCGGTGGTCTTGAACTCGGCCGCGAAAGACTCCTCACTGAAATCCTCCGCCAGGAGCGCGTCGGCGAACAGCACGCCGTTCTTACGCGCTTCGGTGCGCATGTTGAATTCGCGCCACTGCTCGTGTCCGTGACTGGCGGCGTCGGCGAACTTGTAGGCGGCGTAGCCGCTTCGGTAGAACAACGTGAGCTGGAAGATCGGCGCATGCCCAGGTGCCTTGCGTACGTCGATCGCGAATGACTCGTACCCCGTGTCGCGTTTGACGCAGTCTCGGAAGTGCTCGGCGACCGCCAGCGCCGCCGTCGCCGCGGAGCCGGGGACGCCGCGCCGGAACGTGCTGAGGAAAACGTCTCGCCAGGACGACTCGCCGAGGAACACATCAAGGAGGTCGACGGTCTTCTGGTCGGCGGCGGTGAGCTTCCTGCCACTGCCGAGGATCCCGCCGATCCGCCACAAGGTGGTGATGTTGAGGTTCAGCAGGACCTCGTTTGCTTTCGCGTCGCGGCCGAGGATCACATCCCGCATCAGTGAGTACGGCAGTGCGGTGCCGTAGGGGTCGAGGAACGTCAGCGCCGGATCTTTGCCCATCGCGGCTATCACTCCGGTCAGCTCGCTTTGGGCGGCTCCCTGGATGACCCGCGCCTTCCGTCGTGCGGCGCTGCGCTGCACGACGGCGGAGAGGGTCTGTGCGTGGGCGGGGTCTTGTTCGATGAAGACGCACTGCAGATCCCTCGGCGGGGTCTTCTCGGCGAGGCTGCGGGCGGTGCCCAGTGCGACGATCGGCGAGCCCGGCTGCCCCTCCTTTTCGCCGTCTTCGGCGGCGTATTCGCCGGGGCCCGCGTAGGCATCCACGTACCAGGCGCGGTAGTCGGAACGTTCGCCGGCCGTCATCGCCACGAAAGGTGTCAGGTAATTGCCCAGCACCGCGTGTTTCAGGACCGCTGCCGATTGCTTACGCGACCAGAAGTCGTCGTGATTGACCATTTCCATCTCCTGCTCGTTGTCGCGTATTCCAGGTTGATTCTGCACAGAATCGTCGTGTTCGCCCGGGATCGACATCGTGTCGTGATCGTGTCCTGCGAGCTGACGGGCACTCTCGAGGGTCGCCGGGTCAGAGAAGGCCCCCGGCGGTGCGCTTCGACGATGATCGCGTCTCGCCCGTTGACGCCTATTTTCGATAGACGTGCGCTTGCTGACCGCGGGCAGCACTTGGCTGCTCAGTCACCATGGACAGTATCCAGTCGCACACAAAGGACGACGAGCTGGAACCGCGCGGGGAACGTGGCCGTCATGCCGGTCCGATGGATCACGATCGACCCGCTCTCGAGCGGCTGGCGCAGCGCATCGAGCACCGTCGCGGGGAACTCCCCCGCCTCGTCGAGGAACAGCACCCCCTCGCTCGCGCGGGCGATCGCACCCGGCCGGACGCCGCGCGACCCGCCGCCGACGAGCGAAGCGACGCTCGCACTGTGGTGCGGAGCCTCCAGCGGCGCGACGCGCGACAGGTGGGCGACGGGCTCGCCGGAGAGCGAACGCATCGACGCGACCGTCAGTGCGGCTCGATCGTCGAGCGGGGGAAGGATTCCGGGCAGCCGTCGCGCGAGCATCGTCTTGCCCGCCCCCGGCGGGCCGCTCATGAGCACGTGGTGCCCGCCCGCCGCCGCGACGACGAGCGCCTCCACCGCCTCGCGCTGGCCGACGACGTCCCGCAGGTCGAGCGGCTCGTCGTCGGGCGCGTGCTCCGCACGCCCGGGGACAGGCTCCTGGTCGGGCACCTCGGCATCCGCGCCGTGCCATCGCGCGACCTGGGCGAGGTTCACCGCGCCGAGCACATCGATCCCCTCGACGAGTCGCGCTTCGTCGGCGTTCGCATGCGGGACGACCACCCGCGTGATGCCGGCGCGCGCCACCGCGAGCACGGCCGGCAATACGCCGGGCACGGGGCGCAGCCGCCCGTCGAGTCCCAACTCCCCCACGTGCGCGGTCGCCGCGACGGATGCCGCATCCATCGGCACCTCGGTCGCCAGCGACGCGATCGCGATCGCGACGTCGAAACCAGAACCCTGCTTGGGCAGTGACGCCGGTGACAGGTTCACGGTGAGGCGCCGTCGCGGCAACGGGAGGCCGCTGTTCTCGCACGCGTTGTGCACGCGCTGCACCGCCTCTCCGAGCGCCTTGTCGGGAAGGCCGATGATCCGGAACTCCGGCGTCTGCCGCGACAGATCCGCCTCGACCTCGACCACCGCGCCGTCGGCGCCCACGAGGGCGACCGCCATCGTGCGCGCGACGGTCACCAGATGTCCTCGAGGTGGTCGAGGCGGGCGGTCGCCGCATCCGGCCCCGTCAACCCGATCGCGTCGAGCCTCAGCCGGCGACGTTGGACGTCATCGGGATGCGCCGCGATCCATGCGGTGGCAAGGCGCCACAGGCGTCGCCGCTTGCGCGCGTCGACCGCTTCGAGCGGATCACCGAATCCATCGGAACGGCGAGTCTTGACCTCGACCACGACGAGCGTGCTGTCGTCGGCCACGACGAGGTCGAGTTCGCCCTCCTTGCAACGCCAATTGCGGTCGAGCACCGCGTATCCGCGGGACTCGAGGTAGCGCGCAGCGCGCTGTTCACCCGCCCGCCCGAGCACGTCCTTGTCTGCCATGCCCCCAGCTTCGCGGGCGGGCGCTCACCGGGCGGCTCACGAAGGCGCGGCGGTGGAAAGCCTCCGTGCACGGCCTCCCGGGGAGGAACAGATGTCACGTGTCGAGTGACAGCTCCTCGGGAAGATGGAAGTCGCGACGCGACAGCTCTTCGACGTTGACGTCCTTGAAGGTCAGGACTCGCACGGATTTGACGAAGCGATCGGCGCGGTAGATGTCCCACACCCAGACGTCGTTCATCGAGATCTCGAAGTAGAAGTCGTGCTCGGTGTCACGACGCACGACATTCACCTCGTTCGCGAGGTAGAACCGGCGCTCGGTCTCGATCACGTACTGGAACTGCGAGACGACGTCGCGGTACTCCCGGTACAGAGCAAGCTCGAGCTCGCGGTCGTAGTCCTCGAAGACTTCGTCATCCATGATGAGTCCATCCTAGAGTCGCCGGACCCTGCCGCGTCCCGGCCGCGTGCGCCGGGGCATCCGGTGGCTCGACCGCGATCAGAAGAGTGTCGGAGCGTCGCCGATCGACCAGGACGCGCGGTGGTGGGGGCTCAGGCCGTGCTCGCGGATCGCCTCCCGGTGATCGGGGCTCGCGTAGCCCTTGTTGCTCGCCCAGTTGTACTGGGGCAGCTCGTCGTGCAGGCCGACCATGAGCGTGTCGCGGGCCACTTTGGCGATGACGGATGCGGCGGCCGCACTCGCACAGTCGCGGTCGGCCTTGATCACGGGTCGCACCGTGAGCCCGCGCTCGCCCGCGGGCGTGATGTAGTCGTAGTTGCCGTCGAGGATGACGATCGCCTCTTCCGGGACGACGCCGTGCGCGCGCAGGTCGGCGAGTGCCCGCGCCGTCGCGAGGCCGAGCGCCCGCATGATCCCGATGTCGTCGATCTCGGCCGAGCTGGCCCAGCCGACGGCGCTGTGCAGCACCCACTCGGCTGCGCGGCCGGCGACCTCGGCGCGTCGCGGCTCGGGGACGAGCTTGGAGTCGCGCAGCCCGGTCGGAACGCGCTTGCGCGCGCGGGCCGCATCGACGACGGCGACGCCGACCGCGACGGGGCCGGCCAGGGCGCCTCGGCCGACCTCGTCGCACGCGATGACGAATGGACGCTCGCGGAGCAGGCGCCGCTCGAGCGTCAGACGGGGCTCGGCGACGGCCATCACGGCGATGCGCCGCCTTCCTCGACAGGCTGCGGCTCGGGCACTCCCGCGAACACGTCGTGATGGAAGTCGAGGGTGCCGAACCGATCGAACGGCCACGTGATGAGGAACGCGCGACCGACGACGTTCTCAAGCGGCACGAAGCCCTTGCCGGGCTGATCCGTGTTGTAGCGCGAGTCCCGCGAGCGGTTGCGGTTGTCGCCGAGCACCCACAGGCTGTCGTCCGGCACGACCACGTCGAACGAGTCGGCCGACGCCGGCGAGTCGGCCGACGGGAGATCGAGATAGTCGGACTCGTCGACGGGAACGCCGTTGACGGTGATCTGGCCGATCGCGTTGCAGCACACGACGTGGTCGCCCGGCAGTCCGATGATCCGCTTGACGAGGTGATCGTCGCTGTCGGGTGCGGCGAGGCCGACGAGCGACAGCACCCACTCGATCGCCTCGACGACCGGTGGCCGCTGCGGCGACGTGTCGGGCACGAGCCATCCGCCCGGATCGCGGAACACGACGATGTCGCCGCGCGAGTAGCCGCCGAAGCGCGGCGTGATCTCATCGACGAGGATGCGGTCGTTCACGTGAAGCGTCTCTTCCATCGAGCCCGACGGTATGTAGAACGATCGCACGAGGAACGTCTTGACGAGGAACGACACGAGCACCGCGACGATCACGATGATGATCACGTCGCGGGCGAAGACGAGCCAGCTGCGACGACGCGCGCGCTGGGCTGAGCCGCGCGTGCTGTGCGTCGTCTCGATCGGTTCGGCCGGTGCCGTCTTCTCGGTCGTCATGAAGCCCTTCGCCGGCTCGCCGAACCTCGGAGAACCGCTGGAACAAGGTTCCCATATTCGCGCGGAATCCTCCTTGCCGAACTCCACAACGCGAAACGCAGAACGCCCCGGATCCGAGGATCCGGGGCGTTCGAGGCGAAGCGACTCAGTTCTCGCGCTTCTCCTTGATCTTGGCCTTCTTGCCGCGCAGGTTGCGCAGGTAGTAGAGCTTGGCGCGACGGACGTCGCCGCGCGTGACGACCTCGATGCGGTCGATCACCGGCGAGTGCACCGGGAAGGTGCGCTCCACGCCGACCTGGAAGCTGATCTTGCGGACCGTGAACGTCTCGCGCACGCCGTCGCCGGAGCGGCCCAGAACGACGCCCTGGAAGACCTGGATGCGGGAGCGGTTGCCCTCGGTGATGTTGACGTGCACCTTGACGGTGTCACCGGGGCCGAAGTCGGGGATGTCGTTGCGGAGCGAGGCCGCATCGACGGTGTCGAGGATCTGCATGATCGTGCTCTCTCTGCGGCCGCCACAGGTCGACCGCGGGATGAATGGATGTGAGGATTCGGTGTGCGCCCGGAGCCGCCGGCCGTGAGGCTTCGACGACGGGCTCCCCTGAGGCAGAGCCTGGGCGGGGCACAAACAACCATTCTGCCATGGATGCCACACCCCGCCAAAACCGCGGCCGGGAGGCTCCGCGTCAGCGCTCGGAGCGGTTCTCGGCGATGATGATGACCTCGTCGGCCGACTCGGTCGTCACGCGTGGAGCAGGCGGCGGAATGTATGCCATGCCGCCGGTCGCATGCAGCACCAGGCCCGACGGGCGCGCTTCGCGCCACAGCTGCCACAGCTCGAGCCAGAACATCGCGATCCCCACGACGATCGTGACGACGAACACGGGTGCCCACCACGCCGGGTTGAAGAATCCGAGCGCGATCGTGAGCGCATGCCACAGCGTGAATCCGCCGACGTCCCACCATGAGACCGCGCGCTGCGCGCGGACCGTGCCGCGGGCGCGCACGAGGAGCGTGAGGATGAGCTGGCCGAGGAAGACGGACGGAATCGCGATGAAGAGCACCCACAGGAAGCCCCACCCGCCCGCGTCGAACACGGCCCAGCCCACGAGCAGCCACAGCGGCAGGAGGAAGGCGGCGGGGATCAGCCAGCCATAGAACGCGCGCCGCAGCCACATAGCACCGATGCTACGCCGACGCGCGGGCTCGCGGGAGCGCCGGGTGTCTCTGCGCGGCATCCTCCCAGGCGCCGCGGTGCGCCCCGGGCGGACGGACCGCATTCATCGGCGAGAATGGAAGGGACGAGAGGACGAGCATGATCGAGCTGCGCACCCCGGCCGAGATCGAGGCGATGCGACCCGCGGGGCGCTTCGTGGCGGAGGTGCTCGCCACACTCCGCGATGAGACGAAGGTCGGCACGAACCTCCTCGCGATCGACCGCCGCGCGCACGACATGATCCGTCGCGCGGGCGCGGAGTCCTGCTACATCGACTACCACCCCTCGTTCGGCGCACGCCCGTTCGGCAAGGTCATCTGCACATCGGTCAACGACGCGGTGCTGCACGGGCTCCCCCACGACTACGTCCTGCGCGACGGCGACCTCGTCTCGCTCGACTTCGCCGCGTCGATCGACGGCTGGGTGGCCGACTCGGCCGTCTCGTTCATCGTGGGCACGCCGCGCGACGAGGACCTCGCCCTCATCGAGACGACGGAGCGAGCGCTCGACGCGGCGATCGCGGCGGCGACCGTCGGCAACCGCATCGGCGACATCTCCTTCGCGATCGCCGAGATCGCGCACGGCAACGGCTACTCGATCAACACCGACTTCGGCGGTCACGGCGTCGGACGCGTCATGCACGGCGACCCGCACGTGCCGAACGACGGGAAGCCGGGCCGCGGCTTCCCGCTGCGCGCAGGGCTCGTCCTCGCACTCGAGCCGTGGTTCCTCCAGACGACCGACAAGCTCATCACCGACCCCGACGGATGGACCCTCCGCAGCGCCGACGGCTCGCGCGGCGCCCACTCCGAGCACACGATCGCGATCACCGACGACGGACCGATCGTGCTCACCGACCGCTCGTTCCTCGGGGTGCGCTGACCCCTCCCGTCACCGACGGAGCTCGGGCCCCACGACGACCGCGGCATCGGGCGGCACCGCGAGCATCCCCTCCGCGACGTGGACGCGCGCCGACGTCGTGAGCAGCACGCGCGACAGCTTCGGCACGGCGAAGAGCATCTCCCCTCCGGTGAGGTTCACGAGGATCTCGACGGCGCCTCGCCCGAGCCGGAAGGCGCGGTGCGCCGCATCCGTCCCCTCTCCCCCGACGAGTTCGGCACCGAGCGATGCGAAGGACGGGTCGGTGAGCTCGGGGCGTTCGCGGCGCAGCCGCGCGAGCGCACGGTACAGCTCGAGCAGGCGGGCATGATCGCCGGCGGATGCCTCGGACCAGTCGAGCTTCGACCGCCGGAAGGTCTCGGGATCCTGCGGGTCGGGCACGACGGATTCATCCCACCCCATGCGCGCGAACTCCCCGATACGACCCTTCGCGGTGGCCTCGCCGAGCTCGGGCTCGGGGTGCGACGTGAAGAACTGCCACGGGGTCGACGCTCCCCACTCCTCGCCCTGGAAGAGCATCGGAGTGCCTGGCGCCGTCATCGTGAGCACGGCCGCCACCGCGAGCCGATCGGTCGAGAGGGTCTGCGACAGACGGTCTCCCGTCGCCCGGTTGCCGATCTGATCGTGATCCTGCGCGAATGTCACGAGTCGCCACGCGGGCACGTCCTGGGGGATCGGGCTGCCGTGCTCGCGTCCGCGGAACGACGAGTGCGTGCCGTCGTGGAAGAACCCCCGCGTCCACACCTTCGCGAGAGCATCGGGGGCGGCGAAGTCGGCGTAGTATCCGGCTGTCTCGCCGGTGAGCGCGACGTGCACCGCGTGGTGCCAGTCGTCGCTCCACTGTGCGGTCAGTCCGTAGCCACCCGCCTCGCGCGGGAGGATGAGCGTCGGGTCGTTCAGGTCGGATTCGGCGATGAGCGTGAGCGGGCGACCCAGGCGCGCCGACAGTGCGTCGACCCGCTCGGCGAGCTCGCGCAGCAGGTGCTTCTCCGACCCGTCCTTCAGCGCGTGCACGGCGTCCAGGCGCAGCGCATCGACGTGGTAATCGTCGAGCCACATGAGCGCGTTCTCGATGATGTGCGCGCGCACCGCCGGCTGGTCGAGGTCGATCGACGCGCCCCAGGTGTTGCGCTCGGCGTCCCGCACGTAGGGGCCGAACTCCGGAAGGTAGTTGCCGCTCGGGCCGAGGTGGTTGTAGACGACGTCCTGGACAACGGCGAGCCCCGCCGCATGCGCCGCGTCGACGAAGCGCTGATACGCCTCAGGGCCCCCGTACGCCTCGTGCACGGCGTACCACAGCACGCCGTCGTAGCCCCAGTTCCATTCGCCGTTGAACGCGTTGACAGGCAGCAGCTCGACGTGCGTCACCCCGAGCTCCACGAGATGGTCGAGCCGGCCGATCGCGGCGTCGAGCGTCCCCTCGGGTGTGAACGTGCCGATGTGGAGCTCGTACACGATGCCCCCCGCGAGCTGGCGCCCCGTCCAGCTGCCGTCGGTCCACGAGAACACAGAGGGATCGAAATGGGCGGATGCCTCGTGCACGCCCCGCGGTTGGCGGCGCGACCGCGGGTCGGGTCGCAGGGCATCCGCGTCGTCGAGCACGAATCCGTACTCATCGCCCGGAGCGAGCTCGACGTCAGCGGCCCACCATCCGGCATCCGCCTTCTCGAGCTCGACATCGTCCTGGCCGGGTCGCCGCAGCCGGACGCGCTCGGCGCGCGGAGCCCACACCCCGATCATGCGTCGTCCTCCAACACGAGCAGTGCCACGGGATACGTCGCGAGCAGGTGGCGCAGTTCGACCTCGGCTCCCTCGAACCGACGACCCGTGAACGCGTCGACCGTCGGGCCGGCGTGCCGCAGGAGCACAGCGTCACCCCAACCGCCGCGCCGGTCGAGGCCGACGGGCAGACGCGTCGCGACGGAGAGGGCACCGCCCCGATCGAACGCCACCGCATGGCCGGCGGCATCCCCCACGACGGTCATGGGCGTGTAGCGGGTGAACAGCTCGCGGCGCTCCCGCCGCAGCCGCAGCGCGCGCGAGGTCACGAGCAGCTTCGCGGCCCCCGTCTCGTCGATCGGAGGCCGCCAACCCGCATCGATGCGCGCGAGCAGCTCGCGCCGCACGGCGAAGTCCACAGGACGACGGTTGTCGGGGTCGACGAGGCTCGTCTCCCACAGCTCCGATCCCTGATACACGTCGGGCACTCCGGGCCCCGCGATCTGCAGCGTCTTCGCGGAAAGCGAGTTCGACCATCCGAAGGGCGCGATCTCGCCGACGAAGTCGTCCACGATCGGACGAGCGTCTCCGAAGGCGGCATCGACGAGCCGGTGCATCCGCCTCTCGAACTCGGGCTCCGGATCGAGCCACCCGGTCGCTTCCGCGGCTTCGCGCGCGGCCTTCTCCGCATATGCGTGCAGCCGCTCGGGCGAGGCCGGCCACGTCCCGATGATCGCCTGCCACAGCAGGCTGTCGAACGGGCCGTGGCCCGTCGTGGCGACGTCGCGCAGGCGCCCCAGCACGTCGGCCCAGTGCTCCGGAATCTCGGCGAGCACCGACAGCCGCGCGCGCACATCCTCTCCCCGCTTCGTGTCGTGCGTCGACAGCGCCGTCATCGAGCCCGGCCACGCCGCTTGGCGCCGCGCGAACGCGCGGTGGAACCCGTCCGCCGACAGCGAGAAGACGCTCGGGTCACCGCCCACCTCCGTGAGCGTGCCGAGGCGCGTCGCGCGATAGAACGCCGTGTCTTCCACGCCCTTCGCCATGACGGGCCCGGTGGTCTGCTGGAAGCGTCGCGCCACCTCGTGCGACGGGTCGGACAGGACGGGAACGAGGGACGCGATGGTCGCGGCGAGGTCGGGGCGACGGGCGGATGCGTCGGCCGCCGCCTGCTCGAGCCATTCCTTCCCCGCAGGGAGGTACGAGCGATACGTCGGGAAGCACGCGAGCAGCTCGGCGAGCGCATCCGCTGCCTCCCGGTTCCTCGCGAGCTCGGTCGGCAGGCACCGCACGAGCCGACGGATCTCGGCGACCTGGATCGTGTCGGCGATCATGCGCTTCGTGTCGTGGATCAGGTCGGGCCACTCCTGCGCGGGCGCGAGCCCCGTCTCGGCGCGCAGTCGTGCGTCGAGCGCGTCGAGCGCGTCTTCGCCGGCCGGGTCGATGAGCACGCGGTCGATCTCGGCCATCGCGTCGTACCCGGTCGTGCCGTCGGCATGCCACCACGCGGGGAGGGTTTCGGGGTGCTCGGTCGCCGCGTGCTCGAGGATCTTCTCGACGAGCACGTACGCGCCGTCCGTCTCGGCGGCGAGGCGCTCGAGGTACGCGCCCGGGTCGACGAGGCCATCCGGATGGTCGATGCGCAGCCCGTCGACGAGCCCGTCGCGCACCCATCGCAGAACCTCGACATGCGCGGCGTCGAACACCCACGGCAGCTCGACGCGGAGCCCGGCGAGCGTCGACACCGCGAAGAAGCGCCGATAGTTGAGGTCGGTCGCCTCGCGCCGCCAGTCCATGAGCTGCCAGTGCTGCCGGTCGAGGACCGTCGCGGCATCCGCCCCGTCATCGGCGGAGCCGGGCGCGAGAGGCAGCGCGTGGTCGAAGTAGCGCACGACGCCGGCATCCGCGTCGACGACGATGTCGGCGATCGCCTCCTCGAGCTCCGCACCCAGGATCGGCACGCGCACTCTTCCGCCGCCCTCGTCCCAATCGATGTCGAACGCCTCGGCCCAGCGGGATGCGCGGCCGTGCTCGAGCACGTCCCACCACCACGCGTTCTGCTCCGGGCGCGAGATGCCCATGTGGTTCGGCACGATGTCGACGAGGATCCCGATACCCGCGTGCCGCGCGGCGATCGCGAACCGCTCGAGCGCCGCCGCTCCTCCGCGCTCGGGATCGACTTCGGTCGGGTCGACGACGTCGTAGCCGTGGTCCGAGCCCGACGTCGCGCGAAGCAGCGGCGACACGTATGCCCAGTCGACGCCGAGGTCGCGCAGGTAGTCGGTCACGTCGGCCGCGGCGTCGAGGTCGAACGACGCGCGCACCTGCATCCGGTACGTCGAAGCCGGTGGGATGCGCATCCGCTCTCCTTCCGCGCCGTTCGCCCTCGACCGGGCAGCGTGCCGGGTCAGCGCGTGTCGCGCTGCGCCTCGATGCGCGGCGCCTTCGCCGGCATGTCCTCGGCCCGGCTCTCGCCGAGCGCCGCGAGCGACGCCGCGACCGAGTGGTCGGGTTCGACTTCCTCCTCGGTGTGCTCCTGCAGCACGAGCATCGACCGCGACTCGAGTGGCACGACCTCGCCGGGGTCGAGTGTCGTGACGCCCGCCTGGCGACCGGCGGTGTCGACGATGACGTCCCACTGCGGACTCGCCTCGGCGGCCGGGATGCGGAAGTCGACCGGCTCGTCGCCCGCGTTGAAGAGCACCATGAAGTGCACGTCCTCGATGGGCTGTCCGCGCCGATCCCGCTCGCGGATGCCGCCCCCGTTGAGGAAGACGCCCACCGCACGGCCGAACCCGGAGTCCCAGTCCTCCGGCTGCATCTGCGTGCCGTCGGGTCGCAGCCACGCGATGTCGGGCATCGGTGCGCCCTCCTCGCGCTTGACGGGGCGGCCGTCGAAGAACCGGCTGCGCCGGAACGTCGGATGCTCCCGCCGCAGCTTCGACACCGCCGACACGAACTCGACGAGCGGCTGGTCGACGGCGTCCCAGTGCACCCACGTCAGCTCGTTGTCCTGGGCGTAGCCGTTGTTGTTGCCCTGCTGCGTGCGGCCGAGCTCGTCGCCGTGCAGCAGCATCGGCACCCCCTGGCTGAGCAGCAGCGTCGCGAGGAAGTTGCGCTGCTGCCGCGCCCGCAGTTCGAGCACGGCGGGGTCGTCGGTGGGTCCTTCCACACCGCAGTTCCACGAGCGGTTGTCGTCCGCGCCGTCCTTGTTGTCTTCGCCGTTGGCCTGGTTGTGCTTCTCGTTGTACGACACGAGGTCGCGCAGCGTGAACCCGTCGTGGGCGGTGACGAAGTTGACGGATGCCACGGGCCGCCGCCCCGAGTGCTCGTAGAGGTCAGCGGACCCCGTGAGCCGTGACGCGAACTCGCCGAGGGTCGCGGGCTCGCCGCGCCAGAAGTCGCGCACGGTGTCGCGGTACTTGCCGTTCCATTCCGTCCACTGCGGAGGGAAGTTCCCCACCTGGTACCCACCCGGGCCCACGTCCCACGGTTCGGCGATGAGCTTCACCTGAGACACCACGGGGTCCTGCTGCACGAGCTCGAAGAACGTCGCGAGCTTGTCGACGTCGTAGAACTCGCGCGCGAGCGTCGCGGCGAGGTCGAAGCGGAAGCCGTCGACGTGCATCTCGAGCACCCAGTACCGCAGCGAGTCCATGATGAGCTGCAGCGAGTGCGGACTCGAGACGTTGAGGCTGTTCCCCGTGCCCGTGTAGTCGGTGTAGTACCGCTTGTCGTCCTCTTCGAGTCGGTAGTACGCGGCATTGTCGATGCCGCGCATGCTGAGGGTCGGACCCAGATGGTTGCCCTCGGCGGTGTGGTTGTAGACGACGTCGAGGATCACTTCGATTCCGGCCGCGTGCAGCGCCCGCACCATCGCCTTGAACTCCTGCACCTGCCGGCCGGGTTCACCGGGCGACGCGTACGTGTTCTGCGGCGCGAAGAACGAGATCGTGTTGTAGCCCCAGTAGTTCGAGAGGCCCTTCTGCTCGAGCGTGTCGTCGTTGACGAACTGGTGCACGGGCATGAGCTCGACCGCGGTCACCCCGAGCTTGCGCAGGTGCTCGATCACGGCAGGGTGCGCGAGGCCGCTGTACGTGCCGCGCAGCTCTTCGGGAACCGCCGGATGCAGCATCGTGAGTCCCTTCACGTGCGCCTCGTAGATGAGCGACTCGGCATAGGGGGTCTTCGGCTGGCGGTCGCCCGCCCAGTCGAAGAACGGGTTCACGACGACGGCCTTCATCATGCTCGCCGCGGAGTCCTCGTCGTTGCGGGAATCGGGGTCGCCGAAGTCGTAGCCGAACACGGACTGGTTCCACCGCACCTGACCCTCGACCGCCTTCGCGTACGGGTCGAGGAGCAGCTTGTTCGGGTTGAACCGCTTGCCCTCGGCCGGGTTGTACTCGCCGTGCACGCGGTACCCGTACCGCTGCCCGGGTCGCACGTTCGGCAGGTACGCGTGCCACACGAACGCGTCGACGTCGACGAGCGGCACGCGGGTCTCGGCCCCCGTCTCGTCGAACAGGCAGAGCTCGACCTTCTCGGCGGCCTCGCTGAACAGCGCGAAGTTCGTTCCGCTCCCGTCGAAGGTCGCCCCGAGCGGGTAGGCCGATCCGGGCCAGGTCTCCATACGACTCCTCCCCTGGCGGTCGCTCACACCCTAGTCGAGCGCATTCCGCCTGCCGAGAGCCGTTGACAAGGCACCTCCTGCGCGACAAGGGGGCGGATGCCGCGCCCGGGGATCACTCGTCGAGGAGGTCGGGCCGGCGCTCGCGCGTGCGTGCGACCTGCTGTTCGCGCCGCCACGCGGCGATCGCGCCGTGGTTGCCGCTGAGGAGGATCTCGGGAACCTCGTAGCCTCGCCACGATGCGGGCTTCGTGTACGACGGGTACTCGAGGAGGCCCTCCTCGTGCGACTCCTCGAGGAGGCTCTCGGGGTTGCCCACGACCCCGGGGATGAGCCGCCCCACCGCTTCGATCATCGCCATCGCCGCGACCTCGCCGCCGTTGAGAACGTAATCGCCGAGGCTCACGAGTCGCACGCGCCCGAGCGTCGCGGCATACTCGAACACGCGCTCGTCGATGCCCTCATACCGTCCGCATCCGATCACGAGGTGCGGCTCGTGTGCGAACTCACGCGCCGTGGCCTGCGTGAAGACCTCGCCCGCGGGAGACGGGAACACGAACACCGGCGGTGCCTCGGAGTCCGCGACGATCGCGTCGAGCGCCTCGCCCCACGGCTCCGGCTTCATGACCATGCCGGCGCCACCGCCGTAGGGGGTGTCATCGACCGTCCGGTGGCGGTCGTGCGTCCACTCGCGCAGGTCGTGCACACACACGTCGAGGAGCCCGCGGTCGCGAGCCTTGCCCAGCAGCGAGACCTCCAGCACGTCGAAGAACGACGGGAAGATCGTTACGACGTCTATACGCACGGATCGAGCCTAGTCAGCGTGCGGCGGGCGTCCGATCTCACAACCGCGGAGGCGCGGGCGTGAGCGAAACGTTGCCTCGGGGTAACGGCCCCGGCACCCGTCGCGAAACGCGCTCGTCCTAACGTCGTGGCCACGGCAGACAGCGGATCGCACGGTCCGACCGGCCGCGGGAGGAGGCACGATGTCCGGCTCTTACGACGTCACGAACTCGAAACATGGGACACACGGCGCCGAAAACGGGCGCGCCTATCGTGAGGCCATGCACCGGACGGGAGAGCCGCGACGCGTCGTGGTCGTAGGCGGCGGCATGGTCGCGCACCGCTTCGTCGAGAGCCTCACATCGCGCGTCGAGGGCGACACGGTCATCACCGTCCTCGGCGAGGAGCCGCGCGCGCCGTACGACCGCGTCGCTCTCACGTCGTTCTTCGACGGCGCGACGGCCGAAGAGCTGACGCTCGAGCAGCGCGTCTTCGAGCACGAGGGTGTACGCCTCCACACGGGGGTGCGCGCCACGCGGATCCATCGCCGCGAGCGCGTGGTCGCGACCGATGACGGGGCGCGGCACCCGTACGACGCCCTCGTGCTGGCGACCGGCTCGTACGCGGCGCGGCTCGCGGTCGACGGTTTCGAGCTGCCCGGGTGCTTCGTCTATCGAACGCTCGACGACGTCGCCGCGCTCCGCGCGTTCGTCGAGGACCGCGCGCGGCGGCTCGGGCGTCCGCCGAAGGGGATGGTCATCGGCGGCGGGCTGCTCGGCCTCGAGGCGGCCGGCGCCCTGCAGGGGCTCGACGTGACCCCGACCGTGGTCCAGGCGGCCGATCGGCTCATGTCGGCGCAGCTCGACCTCCCCGCGGGCGACGCGTTGCGACGACTGATCGAGTCACGCGGCATCCGTGTGCTCACCTCGTCGATCACGACGCGACTCGACCCCGGTCCCTCCGGCGACGTCGCGGGGCTGGAGTTCAGCGACGGCGGCTACGAGCACGCCGACGTCGTGGTCTTCACGGTCGGCGTGCGGCCGCGTGACGAGCTCGCACGCGAGGCGGGCCTCGATGTCGACCCGCGCGGCGGCGTCGTGATCGACGCGGGCTGCCGCACATCCGACCCGGCGATCTTCGCGATCGGCGAGGTCGCTTCGTTCGAGGGACGGTGCGTCGGCCTCGTCGCACCCGGCTATGCGATGGCCGAGGTCGTCGCGACGCGACTGCTCGGCGGCGATGCGACGTTCCCGGGGTACGACCTGTCGACGAAGCTCAAGCTCTCCGGCGTGGACGTCGCGAGCTTCGGCGACGCGTTCGCGACGACGCCGGGGGCGCTCGACGTGGTCTACGCCGACCCCGTGGCGGGCGTCTACAAGAAGCTCGTGCTGTCGGACGATGCCAAGACGCTCCTGGGCGGCGTGCTCGTCGGCGACGCGTCGGCGTACGCGGCGCTGCGGCCGCTCGTGGGCGGAGCGCTCGGCACAGACCCGGCCGCGTACCTGCTGCCAGAGGGCGGCGCGCCCGCTCCGGCGGGCGAGCTGCCCGACGACGCGACGGTGTGCTCCTGCAACAGCGTGTCGGCGGGAACGATCCGTCACGCCGTGCACGAGGAGGGCTGCACCGACGTCGCGGGCGTCAAAGCGTGCACGCGCGCCGGCGCCGCCTGCGGATCGTGCGTCCCGCTCGTCAAGCGCATCGTCGTCGGCGAGCTCGAGAAGAGCGGCGCCACGGTCAGCAACGCGATGTGCGAGCACTTCGCGCTCTCGCGCGCCCAGTTGTTCGACGCCGTCCGCGTGGCGGGTCTCTCGACGTTCAGCGCGATCGTCGAGCGGTTCGGCACGGGACGAGGATGCGACATCTGCAAGCCCGCGATCGCGAGCATCCTCTCCACCCTCGTGCACGAGCATGTGCTCGACGGAGAGAACGCGACCCTGCAGGACACCAACGACCACGTCATGGCCAACCTGCAGAAGGACGGCTCGTACTCGGTGGTTCCGCGCATCCCCGGTGGAGAGATCACCCCCGAGGGGCTCGTCGCGATCGGCGAGGTCGCACGGGACTTCGGCCTGTACACGAAGATCACCGGCGGGCAGCGCATCGACCTGTTCGGCGCGCGCCTCGAGCAGCTGCCCGACATCTGGCGCCGCCTCGTCGACGCGGGCTTCGAGTCAGGGCATGCGTACGGCAAGGCGCTGCGCACCGTGAAGTCGTGCGTCGGCTCGACGTGGTGCCGCTACGGCGTGCAGGACTCGGTCGGCATGGCGGTCACCCTCGAGCTGCGGTATCGCGGTCTGCGCGCACCCCACAAGCTCAAGCTCGGGGTGTCGGGGTGCGCACGTGAGTGCGCCGAGGCCCGCGGAAAGGACGTCGGCGTCATCGCGACGGAGGCCGGCTGGAACCTCTACGTCGGCGGCAACGGAGGCTTCACGCCGCGCCACGCCGCGCTCCTCGCCGAGGGTCTCGATGACGACGCGCTGCTCACGGCGATCGACCGGTTCCTCATGTACTACATCCGCACCGCCGACCGTCTGCAGCGCACCGCACCGTGGCTCGAGGAGCTGGAGGGCGGTCTCGACGCGCTGCGCGCTGTCATCTTCGACGACAGCCTCGGCATCTGCGCCGACCTCGACGCCGCGATGGCCGCCCACATCGAGTCGTACGAGGACGAGTGGAGGGCGACGCTCGAGGATCCCGAGAAGCTTCGGCGCTTCGCGTCGTTCGTCAACGCTCCGCGCACTCCCGACCCGTCGCTCGCCTACACCCTCGAGCGCGGCCAGCCGCGCCCGGCCACCCCCGATGAGCGCGCGGACGGCCGCGTGCTCATCGCCGGAACGACCCTGGAGGTGCGGGCATGACGATCCTCGAGACCGCGCAGAAGCGTCCCCCGCGCACGTGGGAGTGGGTGCGCGTGTGCGCCGTCGCCGACCTCGAGCCCGAGCGCGGACGCGCGGCGCTCATCGACGGCGTTCAGCTCGCGCTCTTCCTCCTGCACGGTCCAGACGGACGCGGCCCGATCCACGCCGTCTCGAACCTCGACCCGTACAGCGGAGCGCACGTGATCTCGCGCGGCATCGTCGGGACGAAGGCGGATGCCCCCACCGTCGCCTCCCCCATGTACAAGCAGGTGTTCGACCTGCGCACAGGCGCGTGCCTCGACACGCAGGGGAAGGACGAGCGCTCGCTCACGACGTGGCCGGTCGCCGTGCGCGACGGCGACGTGTTCGTGCGATGGGCGGCGCGCTCATGACGACGCTCATCGGGATCTCACTGGCCGGACGCGAGATGCTCATGGTGGGCGGCGGCTCCGTGACCGCGCGCCGCCTGCCGCGGTTCCTCGACGAGGGTGCGCGCGTGCGCATCGTCGCCCCCGAGCTAGACCCCGCCGTCGAGACCTTGGTGCGGGAGCGCGACGTGGAGTGGATCGCTCGGGCGGTCGAGGCATCCGATCTCGACGACGTGTGGTTCGTGCACACCGCCACGGGCGACGCGCGCACGGACGAGTGGGTCGCCCGCGCGTGCGAGGAGCGCCGCACACTGTGCGTCAACGCGTCGGACGGCGCGCACGGCACCGCGCGGCTCGCGGCGGAGGCGCGCTCGGGCGATGTGCTCGTCGGCGTCGTGTCGGACTCCGGCGTCGACCCGTCGCGCGCCGCCCGCCTGCGCGATGCTGTCGCGGAGCTGCTGCGCGAGGGGCGCCTGCCCGTGCGGCGTCGCCGCGCGACGGCGTCCGGGCACGTCGCGCTCGTGGGTGGGGGGCCCGGCCCCGAGGACCTCATGACCGTGCGGGGTCGACGACTGCTCGCCGAGGCGGACGTCGTCGTGGCGGACCGGCTCGGGCCGGCATCCGTCCTCTCCGACCTCGATCCCGACGTCGAGGTGATCGACGTCGGGAAGCGGCCCGGACACCACCCTGTGCCGCAGGACCGCATCAATGAGCTGCTCGTCGAGCACGCGCGCGCGGGGCGCCGCGTCGTGCGCCTCAAGGGCGGCGACCCGTTCGTGCTCGGGCGCGGCGGCGAGGAGGTTGCGGCGTGCCTTGCGGCAGGGGTCGCCGTCGAGGTCGTACCGGGCATCTCGAGCGCCCTCGCGGTGCCGCAAGCGGCGGGCATCCCCGTGACGCACCGAGGAACGGCGGGCTCCGTGCACGTCGTGAACGGGCAGGCCGCCGTCTCGCCCGCGACGCTCGCGGCGCTCGCCGACCCGGATGCCACGACCGTCGTGCTCATGGGCGTCGCCGCGCTTCCCCGTCTCATACACGCCGCCCTCGACGCGGGTGTGCCGGAGAATCGACCCGTCGCGATCGTCGAGAGCGGCCACACTCCTCGGCAGCGGACGACTCGCACGACCCTCGGACACGCGGTGGACGACGCGCGTGCGGTCGGCGTCTCCAACCCCGCGGTGATCGTCGTGGGCGACGTCGCACGCCCCGACCTGCTGCTGCGAACACCGGCCGCGACCCGTGGAAGCGCGGGCCCGTGAGCGAACCCGCGCGTCCCCTGCTGTCGGCGGCGCTCGCCGGGTGCGTCATCGTGATCGCCGTCGATCGCCGGTCGAGCGAGCTCGCGGCGGCGCTCGAGCGCCACGGCGCACAGGTGCAGCACGCGCCGGCCCTCACGATCGTCCCGCACATCGACGACGAGGCGCTCGTCGCACGGACGCGCGAGCTCATCGAGAGCCCGCCCGACATCGTCGTCGCGACCACGGGGGTCGGCTTCCGCGGATGGATGGAGGCCGCCGACGAGGCGGGGCTGAGCGACCCGCTGCACGAAGCCCTCGCCGACGCGCGGTTCGTCGCGCGCGGCCCCAAGGCCCGCGGCGCGATCCAGCAGGCCGGCTTCATCGCCGACTGGGTCGCCGAGACCGAGACGGCCGCCGAGCTGGGCGAGTTCCTCGTCGCCGAGGGAGTGTCGGGGCAGCGCATCGCGGTGCAGCACCACGGATCGGGCGCCGACGGACTCGACGCGCTCTTCGCCGACCACGGCGCGGACGTCGTGAGCCTCACGGTGTACCGGTGGGGCGCACCGCCGGATGCCGCGGCCGTCACCCGGTCGGTGCTCGCCGCCGCGTCCGGCGAGGTCGACGCGGTGCTGTTCACCTCCGCGCCGGGCGCGGCGGAATGGCTGGCGGCGGCGGAGCGCGAGGGCGTCGTCTCGGACATCGCTCGTCGAGCGCGCGCCGGCCGCCTGCTCGTGGCCGCGGTGGGCCCCGTCACCGCGGGGCCGCTGCGCGCTGCCGGCATCGACGTGCTCGTGGCCGACCGCGGACGACTCGGCGCGCTCGTGCGCGGCGTGGTGACGTACTACGCGTCCGGTCGGGCCGCAGCGCTCGACACCGCTGCCGGGCGCCTGGAGCTGCGCAGCAGCGGCGCCGTGCTCGACGGCCGGTTCCGGCCACTGTCGCGCACGAGCGTCGAGGTGCTGGGCGCCCTCTTCGACGCCCGCGGCGGGGTCGTCTCCCAGGGGGCGCTGCTCAACGTCCTGCCACGTTCCGCAGACAGCGCACACGCCGTCGAGATGGCGATCGCACGGCTGCGTGAAGCGATCTGCGCACCGGAGCTCATCCGCACGGTGGTCAAACGCGGCTACCGCCTCGACGTCCAGGAGGACGAATGATCCGCCCCGTCCTCATCGCGTGCTCCCACGGAACGAGCTCACTCGACGGCAGGGACGCGATCCGTTCGCTCGTCGACGAGGTGCGCGTGCTGCTCCCGAGCGTCGACGTGCGCGAGGCGTTCGTCGACGTGCAGGAGCCCTCGGTGGACGACGTCGTGGCGGCCCTTCCGCCACGACGTCCGGCGGTCATCGTGCCGCTCCTGCTCTCGACCGGGTTCCACACGGGCGTCGACATCGCCCGCGCGGCACGCCGGCGCGACGGAGTCGTGGCGGCTCCGCCGTTGGGACCGCACGACCTGCTCGCGCTCGTGCTCGAATCCCGGCTGGGCGAACTCGGCCTCCGCGACGATGACGCGATCGTGCTCGCCGCGGCCGGCTCGAGCGACCCGCGCGCCGCCGACGACGTGAGCGCGGTCGCGGAGCGGCTCTCCCGCTGCCTCTCGCGTCTCGTGACCGTGGGCTTCGCGGCAGGGTGCGAGCCGCGCATCGACGCCGCCGTCGGCGCCGCCCGCTCGGCGGGCGCGACTCGGGTCGTGGCAGCGAGCTACGTCCTCGCGCCGGGGTACTTCGCCGACGTCATCCGCAGATCGGGGGCGGATGCGGCGACCAGCCCCCTCGGTCCGGATCCGCGCATCGCGGCGATCGTCGCCGAACGGTATCGCGCGGCCGCCGCCACCCTGGCCGGCGCGGCCTGACACCTGCGGGCCGACGCCCGGCGCGGCATCCGTGCGTCCGTGCTCGTGTAACGCGCAGATCACGCGCCTCTCACGACGGCGCTCACGCGACCGTGACGGAGAAGTGACCCGGAGGAAACGCCCCGCGCGGGGCGATGAAACACCCGATCCCTAACGTCGGAGCACACGACCGGAGGAGGCCCCATGACCATCACCCCCGCAACGTCCTCGCCCCCGCAGCCCGACCTCGAGCTCGCCGATTCCGGCGCGCCCGCCCGCACGGCATCCGCCGTACATCTCACACGGCGCCCCGGCCGCTGGATCGACGGCTGGGACGCCGAGAACCCGACCTTCTGGGCCGCCGAGGGACGCTCGATCGCGCGGCGCAACCTCGGGTGGTCGATCTTCGCCGAGTTCCTCGGCTTCATCGTGTGGCAGCTGTGGAGCATCGTCGTCGTGATGCTGCCCGCGGCCGGCTTCTCGTTCTCGAGCTCCGAGGCCTTCTGGCTGATCTCGCTGCCGAGCCTCGTCGGTGCGACGCTGCGGTTCCCGTACACGTTCATGGTCGCGAAGTTCGGCGGCCGAAACTGGACGATCATCTCGGCCGCCCTCCTGCTCGTGCCGACGACGCTCCTCGGCATCGTCGTGACGAACCCCTCGACGCCCTTCGGCGTGATGCTCCTCGTCGCGGCGCTCGCGGGTGTCGGCGGCGGCAACTTCGCGAGCTCGATGGCGAACATCACGTACTTCTTCCCGCAGCGCGAGAAGGGCTGGGCCCTCGGGCTCAACGCCGCCGGCGGCAACATCGGGACCTCGATCGCTCAGCTCCTCGTGCCGATCGCCGTGACCTTCGGCGCCGCGGCGACGCTGAACCTCGCCCTCGCCGGCTGGATGTGGATCCCGCTCATCCTCCTCGCCGCATGGGGCGCGTGGCGCTACATGGACAACCTCTCGTCGGCGAAGGCGGACTTCGCGGCATCCGCGGCAGCGCTTCGCGAACCGCACCTGTGGCTGCTCTCTGTGCTCTACATCGGCACGTTCGGCTCGTTCATCGGATTCGCGAGCGTGTTCCCGAAGCTCATCGCCGACCAGTTCCCCGAGTTCTCGACGTTCCAGGTGGGTCAGGCGTCGCTGTCGCTCGCGTTCATCGGCGCCCTCGTCGGATCGCTCGCGCGCCCCTACGGCGGCCGGCTCTCCGACCGCTTCGGCGGCGCCCGCGTGACCGTCGCCGCGTTCGCGGTCATGGCACTCGGCGCGCTCGCGCTCATCGGACTGCTTCCGCTGGGGAGCTTCTGGCTGTTCCTCGCGTGCTTCGTCGTGATCTTCGCGGCGACGGGCATCGGAAACGGGTCGACGTACCGCATGATCCCGATGGTCTTCGCGGCGCGCGGCAGAGTTAAGGCGGATGCGGCGCCCGCCGTCGCCTCGCAGCGGCAGGCCGCGGCGGCGCTCGGCCTCATCTCGGCGATCGGCGCCTACGGCGGATTCCTCGTGCCTCAGCTGCTCAACGCGTCGCAGTCCGCGACCGGCGGATACACCGCGGCGTTCTGGGCGTTCGCGGCCGCGTACGCGGTGCTGCTCGCCATCACGCTCTTCGTGTACGCGATCCCGCGGAAGGCGCTCGCGCGCGAGCGGATCTGAGCGCACATGGAGGGGCGGGGTCGGTGCGCCGGTCCCGCCCTTCTCGTGTGCGCGGCCGTCCCGTTCAGGCGGCCGACCAGCTCAGTACACGTCCCGCAGGTAGCGTTTCTCCACGACGAGACGCTTCTTGAACTCCTCGGCGTCGTCCTCGCTCAACCCACCGTGCACGCGAGCGAGACGGACGAGGGTCGCATCGACGTCGCGCGCCATGCGGGAGGCATCGCCGCACACGTAGAGGAACGCGCCTTCCTGCAGCCAGTGCCATAGGCGGGCGCCGTGCTCCAGCATCCGGTCCTGCACATAGATCTTCTGTCGCTGGTCGCGCGAGAACGCGAGGTCGAGGCGCGTGAGGAAGCCGTCGGCGTGCATCGCCTCGAGCTCGTCGCGGTAGAGGTAGTCGGTCGCGGCGTGCTGATCGCCGAAGAAGAGCCAGTTCGGGCCCGTGTGCCCGCTCGCGCGACGGTCGTGCAGGAACGCGCGGAACGGTGCGATGCCCGTGCCCGGCCCGACCATGATCACGCGCGCCGTCGGGTCGGAGGGCGGCCTGAAGTGAGGTGACCGCTGCAGGTAGACCGGCACGGGCGCATGTGCCGCACGATCCGCGAGCAGCGTCGAGCACACTCCCCCGCGCGGTTCGCCCGCCTCGGTGCGGAAGCGCACGACCGAGACCGTGAGCTCGACGCGGTCGGGTGAGACGAGCGGGCTCGACGAGATCGAGTACTGCCGCGGCTGCAAGCGCGACAGCACGTCGATCCATTCCTCCGGCTCGGCGCGTACCGGGAACTCGCGCAGCAGGTCGACTGCCTGCTTCGACCACAGGAACCGCTCGAGGTCGGCGCTGCTGTTCCGCACGAGCCGCGCGAGTGTCGCATCCCCGTTGCGCTCGACGACGAACCGCAGCAGTGCGGGCGTGATGCGCGTGATGTCGAGGCGCGTGCGCAGCACATCGCCGAACCGCCGCCGCTCGCCGTCGACCGACACGGTCGTCGCCGCGCCGAGCCCCGTCGTCGCGAGCCACGCGTCCACCGTGCGCGGGTCGTTGTCGCACACCACCCCGATCGAGTCGCCCGCCGAGTACGCGACGTCCGCCGCGGAGAGGTCGAACGCGATGCGCCGCACCTCCTTCGCCGACCCCGCGCCGCTCAGCAGCTCGTTGTGGATGACGGGTGCCACGAGCGGACGGGCTCGCGTGAACGGCTCGCGTGTCGACGGGCTGGTCGACGCGGGCGGGTCGGATGCCGAGACCACCGCAGGCGTCGTCGCTGCGGGTGTCGCCGAAGCCGGCTGTTGTCGCTCCTCGCCCGAGAGGGCCGCGATCACGGCGTCGAGCCACCGCTTCGCCGGGGCCGGATCATGCGCCTCGCAGTCCACACGGGGCACGATCGGCGTCGCCCCCAGCTCTCCGAGGCGCGCGTCGACGCTGCGCCCGTGGCCGCAGAAGTCGGCGTATCCGGTGTCGCCGAACGCGAGCACGGAGTACCGGAGGCCGTCGAGCGACGGGGCACCCTCGGCGCGGAGTTCGTCCCACAAGCCCGAGGCGTTGTCGGGCGGCCCGCCGTCGCCGAATGTGGAGGTGACGACGAGGAGCCTGTCGACGCGCGTGAGCTCGCGCACGCCGATCGCATCCATGCCCACGGGCCGCACGGGCACGCCCCGCTCGGCGAGGGCGGTCGCGGTCCGCCGTGCGAACTCCTCGGTCGTGCCGGTCTGCGAGCCCCACACGAGCAGCACGGCGTCGCGGTGCGGTACATCGCCGAAAGTGGTGGTCAGCTCCGCAGGCTCCAGCCCGCCGGCGACCGCTCGCGCGAGGAGCCCGTCGAACCACGATCGCACGGCCGCCGACACCGGTGCCGTCGCGGGCAGAGTCGGCGCGACCCCGCTTCGCGCGCCCGAATCGGCGACGCCCGCGAGGAACCCGGCGAGGTAGGCCTCCTCGTGGGGAGCCAGTGCGGGGTGCTGCTCGTCGCCGCCCGCGAGGGTCGCGGCATCCGGGTCCTCGGTCGTCGCCGGCCCTGCCACCCGTCGCATCGTGACAGCCGCGTACTTGAACTCGGGCTGCCGCGACGCCTCGTCGACGGCGTCGTTCGTGAGCGCGTTGACCGTGAGGTACTCGCCGTGCTCGTCGTTCCAGTGGAACGGTGCGAAGCACGAACCGGGCTGAACCCGATCCGTCACGACGGCGGGCAGCACGACGCGCCCGCGGCGCGAGGCGACCTCTACCTGGTCGCCGTCCTCGAGGCCCAGCGCGTTCGCGTCGCGCGGGTTCACCTCGACGAACGGACCCGGATCGAGTCGCACGAGCGCCGGCACGCGCCCCGTCTTGGTCATCGTGTGCCATTGGTGCTGGAGCCGGCCGGTGTTGAGCACGAACGGATAGTCGTCGTCCGGCAGCTCGGCAGGATCGAGGTGCGGTCGTGCCAGGAATCGGGCGCGCCGCGACGGCGTGGGGAACGCGAGGCGCGGCATCCGGCCCGTCTCGTCCGTATGCAGGGTCTGGCTCACACCGTCGTTGACGTACCGAATCGGATGCCGCGCCTCCGCGTCGCCCGGCGGCGCGGGCCACTGCACCGGCCCCTCGCGGAGCCGCTCGTACGTGACACCGCGCAGATCCCACCCGGTCGCCGGGTTCCAGAAGCGGCGGAGCTCGTCGAACACCTCCTCGGACGATTCGTACGCGAAGGCCTCGCCGAACCCGAGCGCCTCGGCCATGAGGCAGATGAGGCGCCAGTCCGGCAGCGCCTCGCCCGGAGCCTCGACCGTGCGCGGCACGAGCGTGAGCGTGCGATCGGAGTTCACGGTCACGCCGTCAGACTCCACCCACAGCGCCGCCGGCAGCAGGATGTCGGCGTACGCCGTCGTCGCCGTCTCGGTGAACACGTCCTGGGCGATGACGAGCTCGGCCGCCTCGAGACCCTCGATCACGGTGCGACGGTTCGCGACCGAGGCGACGGGGTTCGTGCAGATGATCCACGCGGCCTTGATCTCGCCGTCGGCCATCGCACGGTACATGTCGATCGTGCCGGTGCCCGCCTCGGCCCGGATCGTGCCCGGCGCGAGTCCCCATACACGCTCGGCGAACGCGCGGTCGTCCGCGTCGAACACCGACCGCTGACCCGGAAGGCCCGGACCCATATAGCCCATCTCGCGACCGCCCATCGCGTTGGGCTGCCCCGTGAGCGACAGCGGCCCGCTTCCGGGGCGGCCGATCGCACCCGTGGCGAGGTGCAGGTTGCAGATGGCGTTCGTGTTCCACGTGCCGTGCGTGGACTGATTGAGGCCCATCGTCCACAGCGTCATCCACTCGCCGGCTTCGCCGATCCAGCGCGCAGCGGTGCGGATGTCGTCCTCGCGCAGCCCCGTGATGCGCGAGACCGTCGTGGGGTCGTAGTCCTGGAGGAAGGCGGGCATCGCCTGCCAGCCATCGGTGTGCTCGCGGATGAACTCCTCGTCGATGCCGCCGTCGGCGACGAGCAGGTGCAGCAGGCCGTTGAGAAGCGCGAGATCGGTTCCAGGCCGGATCTGCAGGAAGAGGTCGGCGCGGTCGGCGGTCGCCGTGCGACGCGGGTCGACCACGATGAGCCGCGCACCTTCGCGCAGGCGATCGGCCATCCGCAGGAACAGGACCGGGTGGCAGTCGGCCGTGTTCGATCCGATCACGAAGAAGAGGTCGGCGCGATCGATGTCCTCGTACGAGCCCGGGGGCCCGTCGGCGCCGAGAGACTGCTTGTAACCCGTCCCCGCCGACGCCATGCACAAGCGCGAATTCGACTCGAGGTGGATCCCCCGCAGGAACCCTTTCACGAGCTTGTTCGAGAGGTACTGCGCCTCGGTCGACATCTGACCCGAGACGTACACCGCGACGGCATCCGGCCCGTGCTCGTCGATGATCGCGCGCAGACGCCGCGCCGCCTCGCGAACGGCCTCGTCGATCGAGACCGGAACCGCCGGTGTACCGCGTTCGGGCCGCACGTATGCCGTCGTCATTCGCCCGGGCGCGCGCATGAGCTCGGCGTGCGTGGCGCCCTTCGTGCACAGACGGCCGTGGTTGGCGGGGTGCTCACGGTCGCCCGCGACGCGGGAGATCGTCGGATGCCCGGCCCCGCCCGTCTCGGTCGTCACGACGATGCCGCAGCCCACGCCGCAGTACGAGCAGACGGTGCGGGTCGTCGTCCCCGTGGCGCCGTCGTGCTCGCGAGCGATGGTGTCGGCGGGCGTGGTCATACGGATCGATGATCCGATGCCGACGTTCCGCGGCGTTTCCCGGCGTGTTTCGCGGGGATCACATCTCGCGCATCATGCGGACACGCGGGTTGTGAGGCGCGCTCAGTCGTCGGCGGCGTCGCCCTCGGGCGCGGCGTCGGATGCGGCACCCGCCACGCCATCGTTGGTCTCGCCCTGCTCGGCGGGCAGATCCTCGAAGAGGCCCGCAGGCGGCGTCACGACGACACGACCACCCGCGATGTCGACCTCGGGCACGATCGCCTTCACGAACGGCACGAGCACCTCGGAGCCACCCGAGGCGGGTTTGACGATCAGCAGGTCCTGCGCGGGCAGATGGTCGACGCGGATGACGCGTCCGACCGTCTCACCGTCGCGCACGACATCGAGACCGACGAGCTGGTGGTCGTACCACGCGTCGTCTTCCGCGGGCGCGGCGCTCTCGTCCTGGTCGATCCACAGGATCGCTCGCACGACGCTCTCGGCCGCGGTGCGGTCGTCGATGCCCTCGAAGAACGCGACGGGGTGGTTGTTCATCCACCGGAACTCGCGCACTGTGAGCGTCTTTCCGTGCCACGGCGACGACTCGGGAACCTGCAGCGTGAACGTCGCGCCCGGGACGAAGCGACCCTCGGGGTCGTCGGTGTAGAGCTCGAGCTTGAGCGCGCCCTTGAGACCGTGCGCCTTCACGAGGCGCCCCACGCGCAGTTGCGTGCGGCCCTTCTTCTTGCCGGCCCGGGGCGGGCGCGAGCCCTTCGAGCCTTTGGCGTCTGCGCCGGCCACGTCAGTCGTCAGCAACGTCGACGCGCACCCGGCGGCCGTCGGCGAGAGCCGAGATGAGGGTGCGCAGGGCCTTGGCTGTGCGGCCGCCGCGCCCGATCACGCGTCCACGATCGTCGGGGTGCACGTGCACCTCGAGCACGTCGCCACGGGGCGACGTCGACGAGGTGATGCGCACGTCGTCCGGGTGATCGACGATCCCCTTGACGACGTGTTCGAGCGCGGCGGCGAGCAACGGATTACTCGGCGTCGGTCGCGTCGGCGGCAGGCGCCTCGGCCTCGGCCGCGTCGGCGGCGGGCGCCTCGGCCTTCTTCTCGGCCTTGGGCTTGATGACCGACTTCTTCGACGCGTCGGGCTGGTACTCGGCCTTGGGCTCGGCGGTCTTCACCGTCGAGACGGCGTCCTTGTCGCCCTTGAACTTGCCCCAGTCGCCCGTGAGCTTGAGGAGCGCGCGCACCTGGTCGGTCGGCTGCGCGCCGACGGACAGCCAGTACTGGGCGCGGTCGGAGTCGACCTCGATGAGCGAGGGCTCCTCGGTGGGGTGGTACTTGCCGATCTCCTCGATCACACGACCATCGCGCTTGGTGCGCGAGTCGGCGACGACGATGCGGTAGTAGGGCGCGCGGATCTTGCCCAGGCGCTTGAGACGAATCTTGACAGCCACGATTCTCCTGAAAGATAACGGAAGCGAAGCGAACCGGTCGCCTGGAGCGTGGGGTGCACACCCGGCGGAAGCTCAGAGGGAGACGGACACTGGATAGAGGGTCGAGCGTCGCGTCCAGCCCTCTATTCTGCCAGACCGCAGGGGCTCCCGCGAACACCCCGCCCACCAGACCGCAGGAGCTCCCGCGAACACCCCGCCCACCAGACCGCAAGGGCTCCCGCGAACACCCCGCCCACCAGACCGCAAGGGCTCCCGCGGGTCAAGTCCTGGGACGTGGTGTATCGGTGATCGTGTGATCCTTCGTGTCGTGGTCAGGCTGTGAGGGCCCGGAGGTCGGGTTCGATCACCTCCTCGGTGTTGGGTTCGCCGACGCGGCGTGCGGCGGCGAGGGCGTCGAG
>NZ_DATMFG010000014.1:0-12156 GCF_035556355.1 Microbacterium sp. | reverse complement strand
CGGGCGCCTGTACTCCGCCGCCGAGAAGACCCGGAGCGATTTCGACGGGATCAACCAGGGCAGCTACTCCAACAAGGGGCCGGACGGCGCGGACATCCCGGCGTACGTCTATGAAGGCTCGACCGACACCGTCATGCAGCAGCCGCAGCCGGATCCCGGCGAGACGTATCCGCACGTCAACACCCAGCTGTTCGACATCATCGCCCCCGATACGAACGCACACGTCGAGAGGTACGGGCATCGGCATCCGTACAACGCGCCCTCCCCCGGGCAGCAGCCGAGCAACAGCGGGTTCGTGACGGACTACATCGTCAACTTCCGCATCGCGAAGAAGCGCGAGCCCAAGCCCGAGGAGTACCGCGTCGCGATGGGCGGATTCGCACCCGAGATGGTTCCCGTGCTGTCGACTCTCGCGCGCGAGTTCGCGGTCTACGACCGATGGTTCTCGGCGGTGCCGTCGCAGACGTTCTGCAACCGCTCGTTCTTCCACGCGTCGACGTCGCACGGCTACGTCGTCAACCACACGGGCGACGACTACTACAAGTGGATCGACGCACCCGCCGCGGCCACGATCTTCAACCGTCTCGAGGAGGCGGGGCTCACATGGCGCGTGTACTACGACGCCACGCAGCTCGTGTCGCTCACGGGCATGCTGCACGCGCCCGTGCTCGAGCCGTACTGGAAGACGAACTTCCGCGTGATGGAGCAGTTCTACAAGGATGCCGCCGAAGGCAACCTGCCCCACTACGCGTTCATCGAGCCGCGCATGGTCTACAACCACAACGACATGCATCCGCCGTGGGGTCATGAGCGCGAGGACGAGGTCATGCTTCCCGACGGCTCGACGGTCCGCGTCTCCAACAGCGCCGAGTCCGATGTGCGCGCGGGCGACAAACTCGTGCAGGACATCTACGACGCGATCCGCACGTCCTCGTCGCCGACGGGCTCGAACGCGATGAACACCGCGCTCGTGATCACGTTCGACGAGCACGGCGGCACGTACGATCACGTCGCCCCGCCCGACGCCGTGCCGCCGGACAACTCAGGTCCGGGTGAGATGGGCTTCGAGTTCAACCGCCTCGGTGTGCGCGTGCCGGCGGTCGTCGTCAGCGCCTACACCGCGGCCGGCACCGTCATCCACGACGAGATGCACCACGGATCGGTCATCAACACGCTGTGCCGCCTGCACGGGCTGAGCCCTCTGACCGCGCGCGACGAGACGGCGAATCCGATCTTCAACGCGATCAACACCACGGTGCCGCGTCAGCCGTACGCGTGGCCGCAGCCGCAGTCGCTCTACTCGCCGCCCAACCCGGAGAAGAGCGAGGAGTCCGCCGCGCACCAGAAGCACCGTCGCCGTCCGCTCACGGCGCCCGCGCGCGGTCTGCTCGGCCTGCTGACGGCACGGTTCGATCCCGGCGCCCGCATCCCGACGACGTACGGCGAAGCGTACGAGGCGCTCATGGAGAAGGGCCGCGGACTGTTCGGCGCGCTCGACGACTGACGCGACCCGCGCCGGGTCGTCAGCTCGAGCGCACGGCGGCGGTGCCGACGATCCCGCACCAGGCGCCGATCGCGAGGAACACGGGCGCCCCGAGCACGCCGCACCAGAAGCTGTGGGCGACATCGGACGCCGGGAGCACCGCCGCGACGACCGCGATGAGCGTCAGCAGCACGGCAGGGATGAACAGCACCGGCTGCCCGAGCACAGGTGCGAGTGCGAAGAAGTGGATCCCGACGACCGCGAGGATGAGCGGCGCGACGAGGTCGCTGAGCCCGGCGCGGATCGCGACGAACGCGAGCACTCCGGCCAGGACGAACTCGACCCAGAACACGACGATGTACGTGATGAACGCCGCCGTGCCGGGTCGGAGCGCCGACGGCGCGCCCCAGTTCGCGATGAGCGTGAGGATCGTGAGCGCCGCGAGCGCGAGCCCTGCGATGCTCATCGCGCCGAGCAGCACGCGCCACCACACCGACCGCGGCGGCGACTCCTGCGCCCACCCCGCCCACACGAACGCCGCGACCCCGAACAGCGCCGCGGTGAAGACGAGGTCGCGCGGGAACTCGGTGTTCACCCGTCCCACCGGGTGCCTTGCGGTCGCCGAATGGTGCCGAGATTGCGCCAACGACGGTCGCGCGCACCGTGACGCGGTCATTCACGCAATCTCGACGGGTGGGTGAGGCGGGGCGGGGTCGGCGGGGTCGGAGGGGAGGAGGGAGGGGGGGCGGGCGACGGGGGGTGAAAGCGCCGGGACGGATGCGGCCGAAAGGCCGAACTGGGCCCCCGCCACGCCGATCCAGCCCGGCGGTTTCACGTGACACAGCGGATGCCGCGACCCCCGGGGCCGCGGCATCCGTCATGTCCGGTGCGTCAGACCGTCGCGAGCACGCCCTCGAGGCGCTGGTAGCTCGACTCCATGCCCCCGGTCATGCCCGTCTCGAGGACCATGTCGCGCGTCTGCGCGTCGGGGTATTCGATGAGGAGCGTGACGAGAGTGGCGCCGTCCTCCTCGTAGAGGTTGAGGTCGTTGAGCGTCGCGGGGTAGTCGGTGCCGGTCATGTGCTCCGTGGTCACGATGCGGCGAGGCTGCTCGATCAGCAGGTGCTCGCCGTCGAAGCCGAACGCCTCGCCCTCCGTGTCGCCGACGGGCTCCCACCTGTAGCGGTAGCGGCCACCGACCGACAGGTCGACCTCGCACTCCGACATGCGCCAGCCGCCGGGGCCGAGCAGCCACCGGCGGATGAGCTCGGGCTCGGTGTGCGCGCGCCACACGAGGTCGATCGGACCCTCGATCAGCCGCGTGATGCGCACGTGCTGGTCGTCGAGGATCTCGGTCTGCACGCCCTTGCCCTGCGCGTACGCACGCAGGCCTTCCAGCACACGGTCGAGCTGGTTCAGAGCCATCGTCGAGCCCTCGACCGCGCCCATCGCCACGACCTGCTCGAGGGCATCGGCCGACGTGAAGTGCGTCACGTTCGTGAGGCGCGAGCCCTCAGGGGTTGCGGTGAACGTGAAGACCATGCGCGACGCCGGCATGTCCGCGATCGGGTTGCCCTGCTCGTCGGCGAACGAGTCGAGCACCTCGAAGCTGCGCGGCTCGTCGATCGACAGGACCTCCCACGTGCCGCCGGAGCGCTCGCCGCGCGGGCTCGTCATGTGGTACTTGACGATTCCGCCGGGTTCGAAGTCGAACTGCGTGAACGTGGCCGGCCAGCCGGGAGGACCCCAGAAGCGCTCGAGCTGGCGCGGGTCGGTGAACGCCTTCCACACCCGGTCCACGGGTGCGGCGAAGTCCGCCGTGAGCGTCATCGTGAGTGCTTCCGGATCGGTGGTGACGGCGGTGACTGGCATGTCACTCTCCTTCTCTCCTGCGAGGGTCTCTCGCGTCGTCGTGAGGGGGTTCGGTGCCGACCTGCTCGGCGAGCAGGTCGTCGAGCCGGGCGATGCGCGACCGCCACAGCTCCTCGTAGCGCGCGAGCAGCGCGCGGGCGCGAGCGATCATCGTCGGGTCCGCCCTGACGAGACGCTCCCGCCCCTCGGCCCGTTTGATGACGAGGCCCGCGGCTTCGAGCACGGCGACGTGCTTCTGCACCGCCGCGAACGACATGTCGTACTCGCGCGCGAGCGAGGAGACCGAAAGCTCGTCCTCGATCGTGCGCCGCAGGATGTCCCGCCGCGTCGCGGTCGCGAGGGCTTGGAAGATGCGGTCGATCTCTTCATCGCTCAACTCATTACGTACAACCATTTGGTTGTAGGTTACGAACGGATGCCGCATCCGTCAACCCCCTTCCTCGACACGGCCCTCGCCGACCGACGACCATCGGAGGGTTCGGGGCGGAAGGGATCCGCCCCAAGGCCGGGCATCCGCCCCGAACCCGTCCGTCGTGAGTGCTCACGCCCCCGCGGAGTCGAGCTCCTCGAGCTGCTCGACCGTCAGTTCGACGTCGAGCGCCTCGATGCATTCGAGGTACTGATCGAACGTGCGCGCGCCGATGAGCGGAAGCACGCGCGGCGACGAGGCCGCCATGAGCCACGCGAGCACGACCTGATTGCCGGTGGCGCCGGATGCCGCGGCCACGCGGTCGACCGCCGCGAGCCGCGCATCGGCGTCGGCTCCCGCGTACGGGTCCATCGCCCAGAAGTCGCGCGACCGCTTCGAGGTGTCGCTGTAGAGCCCCTTGAGCACGGGCGAGTACGCCACGAGCTGCAGCCCGGGCGTCTCGCGCAGGTAGTCGAGCTGCTCGGAGTCGACGATGCTCGCGTGGTCGAGCCCGGCGCGTCTGCGCAGGTAGCTGTGCTGCTGCTGCAGCGCGATCGGCTGCGGCCATCCGTTCGCTTCGGCGACCGCGGCGATCTGCGCGAGGCGCCAGGTCGTGACGTTCGACCATCCGTAAGCGCCGATCCGCCCGTCGGCGATGAATCCGGCGAACGTTCCGACCGCGTCGACGAGGGGCGTCGAGCGGTCGTCGACGTGGTTGTAGTAGAGGTCGATGTGCTCCACGCCGAGACGCTCGCGCGACGCGGCGAGCGCTTCGCGCAGCACCTCGGGGTGGGCCCCGATGTAGCGCGAGCGCGCGAGGTCCCAGTTCGCGGTGCCGTCCGGGTTCCACACGCCGTCGTAGTCACGCAGCATTCCGGTCGCCTTGGTGGCCAGGTACACGGCCTCGCGCGCACCCGTGTCGGCGAACCAGCGTCCCAGCAGGGCTTCGCTGTGACCGCCCGGCTCACCGGGAGCCTCCCACCAGCAGTAGCAGTCGGCGGTGTCGATCATTCCGCGGGCAGGGGTCCCGTCGGCCGCCGCGTAGCGGGGCACGACGTTCTCGACGTAGTGGTCGAGGATGCGCCGCGCCTCGGGTTCGGGCGTGCTCGTGCCCATGAGCATCGCGCCGACCGCGATCGGCACGAGGGGGGTCGCGGACGGCCCGAAGGCGAACGCGCGGGCCGTGAGGGTGGTGTTCTCAGTCATGCGGACGACCGTAGGAGTTAGAGCGCGCTCGAAGTCAACAGCGGCCCGACGGGCTCGTTCCAGGCGTACCGTGGAGCCCGTGAGCGACCACACCATCGAAGAAGCCGCTGAGCTGACGGGGGTCTCGAAGCACACGCTGCGGTATTACGAGCGCGAGGGACTGCTCCCCGCGATCGCGAAGGCGCCGAGCGGACACCGCCGCTACAGCGAGGACGACATCGGCTGGATCAAGTTCCTCCAGCTGCTGCGCGCGACGGGCATGCCCATCCGCGACATGAAGGACTTCGTCGCGCTGACGCACGCGGGCGACCACACGATCGCGCAGCGCGTCGAGGTGCTCGAACGCTGTCGCGAGGCGCTCGTCAAGCGCATGGCCGAAGACCGTGAGCACCTCGAGCGGCTGAACTTCAAGATCGACTACTACACGAGCGTGCTCGATGCGCGCGACGCGACTCCGGAGCGGCTGATCGGCGAACCCGTCGTGCGCCGATAGGCGTCCGCAGCGAGCGGTTCGGCACTCAGGGGCCGCGACTAGGATGGATGCCGTCCGGCGCCCGCGATTCCTGGAGCTCAGCCGCATGACCACCCCCTCTTCGACGGCTTCGGCCGAGGCATCCGCTCGCCCTGTCGTCGACACCGTCGAGAACGCCGCCGCCACCCCCGAGCGCGAGCAGCCGTACGCAGCACTGGGGCTCAAGCCCGATGAGTACGAGCGCATCCGCGAGATCCTCGGCCGTCGGCCCACGTCGGGCGAGTTGGCGATGTACTCCGTCATGTGGAGCGAGCACTGCTCGTACAAGTCGAGCAAGATCTACCTGCGCCAGTTCGGGCAGAAGGTCTCCGACGAGATGAAGGAACGGCTCATGGTCGGCATGGGCCAGAACGCCGGCGTCGTCGACATCGGCGAAGGCTGGGCCGTCACCTTCAAGGTCGAGTCGCACAACCACCCGTCGTACATCGAGCCGTTCCAGGGCGCCGCGACCGGCGTCGGCGGCATCGTGCGCGACATCATCTCGATGGGCGCACGCCCCGTCGCGGTCATGGACCAGTTGCGCTTCGGCGCGATCGACCACCCCGACACGGCGCGCGTCGTGCACGGTGTCGTGAGCGGCATCTCGTTCTACGGCAACTGCCTCGGCCTGCCGAACATCGGCGGCGAGACCGTCTTCGACGCGGTGTACCAGGGCAACCCGCTCGTGAACGCGCTCGCGGTCGGCGTGCTGCGCCATGAGGACCTCAAGCTCGCGAACGCTTCGGGCGCGGGCAACAAGGTCGTGCTGTTCGGCGCCCGCACGGGCGGTGACGGCATCGGCGGCGCGTCGATCCTGGCATCCGACACGTTCTCGTCGGGCGGCCCCACGAAGCGCCCCGCCGTGCAGGTCGGCGACCCGTTCGCCGAGAAGGTGCTCATCGAGTGCTGCCTCGAGCTCTACAAGGGCGAGCTCGTCGAGGCCATCCAAGACCTCGGCGCCGCCGGCATCTCGTGCGCGACGAGCGAGCTCGCCGCCAACGGCGGCTCGGGCATGCGGGTCGACCTCGAGAAGGTGCTGCTGCGCGACCCCACGCTCACGCCCGAGGAGATCCTCATGAGCGAGAGCCAGGAGCGCATGATGGCGATCGTCGCGCCCGAGAAGCTCGATGCCTTCCTCGAGGTCACGTCGAAGTGGGACGTCGAGACGAGCGTCCTCGGCGAGGTCACCGGCGACGGCCGCCTCCAGATCTTCTGGCACGGCGAGCAGATCGTCGACGTCGATCCCTCGACCGTGGCGGTCGACGGTCCCGTCTACGAGCGTCCCGTCGCCTACCCGACGTGGATCGACGCGCTGCAGGACGACTCCGCCGCAGCCCTTCCGCGCACGAACGACCCCGCCGAGCTGCGCGAGCAGTTCACGAAGCTCGTCGCGAGCCCCAACCTCGCCGACACGTCGTGGATCACGAACCAGTACGACCGCTACGTGCTCGGCAACACGGCGCTCGCGTTCCCCGACGACGCGGGCATGATCCGCGTCGACGAGCAGTCCGGCCTCGGCTTCGCGATCTCGACCGACTGCAACGGCCGCTACTGCCAGCTCGACCCGTACGAGGGCGCCAAGCACGCACTGGCCGAGGCGTACCGCAACGTCGCCGTCACGGGCGCCGTGCCGACCGCGGTGACCGACTGCCTCAACTTCGGCAGCCCCGAGAACCCCGAGGTCATGTGGCAGTTCTCGCGCGCGGTCGAAGGGCTCTCCGACGGATGCCTCGAACTCGGCATCCCCGTCACGGGCGGCAACGTCAGCTTCTACAACCAGACCGGCGACCAGCCGATCTTCCCGACGCCCGTCGTGGGCGTGCTCGGCATCATCGACGACGTCGCTCGCCGCGTGCCTTCGGGCTGGCAGGACCCGGGCGAGAACGTCTACCTGCTCGGCGTCACCGCGACCGAGCTCAGCGGCTCGCAGTGGGCCGGCACGATCCACGACCACCTCGGCGGCCGCCCGCCGCGCGTCGACCTCGCGCAGGAGCGCAAGCTCGCCGAGCTCCTCCACGCGGCATCGCAGCAGTCGCTCATCTCGAGCGCGCACGACCTGTCGTCGGGCGGCCTCGCGCAGGCGCTCGCCGAGGGCGTCATGCGCTTCGGTGTCGGAGCGCGCGTGTGGCTCGACGAGATCATGGACCGCGACGGGGTGGATGCGGCATCCGCCCTCTTCTCGGAGTCGACCGGACGCGTCATCGTGACCGTCCCGCGTGAGGACGACGTGAAGTTCCGCGGACTGTGCGAGGGGCGCGGGTACCCGGTGCTGCGGATCGGTGTGACGGATGCCCCCGGCGACGGCGACGCTCCGGCGCTCGAGGTGCAGGGGCTGTTCACGGTGCCGCTCACCGAGCTGCGCGACCTGTCGCGCTCGACGCTGCCGAACGCGTTCGGACCCATCATCGGCTGACCCGCCGATTCCCCGGTTGAGAGAGCGAACGGAGACAGGTGAACATGGCCGACGACGACGAGTACACGGGTTTCGCGGACACACGCCAGCGGCGCACGCGCATCGTCGCGTGGGTCGTGATCATCTCGCTGATCCTGGTGGGCGGCGGGGCGACCGTCATCTCGCTGCTGTTCGGCTGACCCCGGCTCAAGCCCCGGGTGCCCGGGCTTAGCATGGCTGGGTGGAGCCGTTCCTCCTCTTCCTCGCCGACTGGTGGTGGGCCGCTCCGACCGCGGCGGCCATCGGCGGCGCGGTCTACGCCGGTGTGACGACCCGCAGCCGGCGTGCACGGCGGCTCGAGGTCGATGCCGCACGACACGAGGAGAGGCTCGCGTACCAGGCGCTCGTCGAGGCGAAGGCGCGACTTCGTCACGCGCGGTCGAACGCCCTCGCCGCACGCGCGGAGGAGCCGTCGCCCCTGCTGGGCGCCGTGCTGCCGACCACTCCCGCCGCGATCGAGGCGCGGCGACAGCTGAGCGAGGCCAAGCGCGCCGAGAGGGCGGCATCGCTCGCGCTGCGCGCGACCCGCACGCGCATCAAGGCCGCGCAGGCGCACTACAGCGCGGCATCGCGCGCGGATCCGCTGCCCATCGACCGGCTCACGTCGGCGCACGACGCCATCAACGCGCGATGGATGGAGTACGAGACGGATCCCGCGCTCGCGCTCGCCTTTCCGCAGATGCTGGACTCGCGGCATCCGGCGACCCTCGCGTTCTTCCGCGCCCAGCGCGAAGCGGGGCGGCTGCGCCCGACGCAGCGTGACCGGGTCACACCGCAGCAGTACGTCGAATACCGCGCGGCGGTGCACGAGCTCGCGACGGCGCTCGAGGCGGCCGAACGGCAGGCGGGGGTCTTCGGGGCGCCGCGCGCGCAGATCCGCAGGGGGCCCGACCGCGACGCCCTCGGCAGACCTCAGTAGCATGGCGGGGTGGAGCCGTTATTCGACTTCCTCCGGCAGTACTGGTGGCTCATCTTCCCCACCATGTTCGTGCTGGGTGGGATCGGCAGCGCGTGGGAGCGCGGTGCCCGCCGCCGACACCGGCGGCGGCTCGAGGTGCTCAAGGCCAAGGCGGAGCTGAAGGCCGCGCAGGCGGCCGCGCGAGCGGGAGCCGGCTCGGTGCCGATCCCGGCCGTGGGAGCGGCGGCGACGGCGAGCGCGCCGTCCAAGCCCTCCGCCGAATCGATGTCGGCCGAGCTCGAGCGGCTCTTCGCGGAGCACGACGCCACGACCGCGCGCTGGCTCGAGTACGAGCTCGACGTCGCGAAGCTCATCGCGTTCCCCGCGATGAGCGACGGGCGCCAGCCTCTCACGGCGGCGTTCCTGCGCGCGAAGCGCGTGGCCGACGGCCTGCGGCCTGCGTCGTCGAAGGCCCGCATCACGCCCGAGCAGCTGGCCGAGTACCGCAATGCCGTGACGGACTACGAGGTCGCGTTCGACGTCGCCGAGCGCGATGCCCGTCGTCTGCGCGACTCGTCGTTCTCGGCCGACGAGCGCAAGCGCCTCGACACCGCCAAGCAGCTCTTGACGGTGGCTGTCGACCAGGCGGCGACGCCCGCTGAGCGGCAGCTCGCCTACCGACGTGTGCGCGAGGAGCTCGACGGACTCATCCTGCTGTCCGACGAGGCGATCGAGGTGCTCGAGAAGAAGGTCATGCTCGAGCTGGGGCCGGGCGAGTCCGGGGCAGCCGACGCGAAGGACGAGGCATCCGCGTCGTCTGCGGCGAAGACATCACCCGAACCGGATGCCGCGCCCCAGCCCCACCTCGCCGGCGACGCCGCGCCGTGGCCCGTGCCCTCGCGCCGCTCGTCGCACACGCCTTCGCCGTCGCCCGGCCCGTCACCTGATCCCGGTCGCGGCGAGCGCCCCTCGTCCTGAACTCGGAGCGGCTCCCTGCGCTCACGTCCGCGGCGCGCCGTCGTGCGCGTCGTCCACGCCTCGATGCTCGCCGGAACAGTCGGGGCCACGAGTCGGTCCCGATTGACACGCGGCCGGGTTATATGGTTACTTAGTCGAGTAATGAACCACCGAACCTGGGAGCAGGTGTGATCGAAGAGGGGCGACCGCTCTACGTGCAGATCGCGGAGAGCGTCGGAGACGCGATCGTCGACGGCAGCCTGGCCGAGGAGTCGCAGGCGCCGTCGACGAATGAGCTCGCCGCCTTCTATCGCATCAATCCCGCCACCGCAGCGAAGGGGGTCGCCATGCTCGTAGACCGGGGCGTGCTCTACAAGCGCCGCGGCATCGGCATGTTCGTCGCGACCGGAGCACGCGAGATGCTGCTCGCCGAGCGACGCACCGCGTTCGCCGAGAACTTCATCGAGCCCCTCATGAACGAGGCGCGCAAGCTCGGCCTCAGTGCCGATGACCTCACCCGTCTCATCCGCGAACGCGCCGCCGAACTGCCCTCGAACTCGACCCAGACCACCACCGAAGGGACACTCCGATGACCTCCGTGATCGAGGTGAAGAACCTCACCAAGCGGTACCGCGACACCGTCGCGGTCGACGACGTGAGCTTCTCCATCGAGAAAGACACCATCTACGGCCTGCTGGGGCGCAACGGCGCCGGCAAGACCACCGTGATGTCGATCCTCACGGCGCAGAACTTCGCGACGCGCGGCGACGTGCGCGTGTTCGGCGAGCACCCGTACGAGAACGCTCGCGTGCTCAGCCGCATGTGCTTCGTGCGAGAGAGCCAGAAGTACCCCGACGACGCGACGCCGCGGCACGCGTTCGAGACGGCGCGCCTGTTCTTCCCGAATTGGGACCAGGAATTCGCCGAGCGCCTGATCGACGACTTCCAGCTGCCTGTCAAGCGCCGCATCAAGAAGCTCTCGCGCGGACAGCTGTCGGCGGTCGGCGTCATCATCGGGCTCGCCTCGCGCGCCGAGGTCACGTTCTTCGACGAGCCGTACCTCGGCCTCGACGCCGTCGCGCGGCAGATCTTCTACGACCGCCTGCTCGAGGACTACGCCGAGCACCCGCGCACGGTGATCCTCTCGAGCCACCTGATCGACGAGGTCTCGAACCTCATCGAGAAGGTGCTCGTGATCGATCGCGGTCGCATCATCATGGACGAAGACACGGATGCCGTGCGCGACCGCGCGACGAACATCGTCGGCGATTCCGCCGCGGTCGACGCGTTCGTCGCCGGGCGCGAGGTGATCCACCGCGAGAGCCTCGGCCACGTCTCCAGCGCGACGGTCCTCGGCGCACTCAGCGCCGCCGAGCGCGAGAGCCTCGCCGCGGCGGGTCTCGACGTCGCCCCGGTGTCGCTGCAGCAGCTCATCGTGCGCTTGACGCAGCACGCCTCCGGGTCCGCGGCGGGCGGCGCCGCATCCGGTTCGTCCTCATCCACCGCCGACATCGACGAAGGAGCTCTGCGATGAACCGCACCGTCAACGTCGTCCGCATGCAGCTGGTCAACCGCCAGACCTACATCTGGGTGCCGCTCATGGTGCTCGCCGGTTCGCTGGTGATCACCCTCGCGATCTACGCCCTGATCCGGAACGCGGGCGCCCAGGATCCGCTGTACGGCGGTGGTGCGCAGGCGCCGCTGTGGTACTTCGCGGTCGTGGGCATCCAGTCGCTCACACTCACCTTCCCGTTCTCGCAGGCGATGAGCGTCACCCGGCGCGAGTTCTACCTCGGCACGCTGCTCGCGGCCGCACTGACCGGAGCCATCCTGTCGGCGGTGTTCGTGATCGGCGGCTTCATCGAGAACGCCACCGACGGGTGGGGGATGAACGGGTACTTCTTCTACCTGCCGTGGATCTGGGAGGCCGGTCCGCTCGGTGCAGCCCTGTTCTTCTTCGCCGTCACGATGCTGTTCTTCGTCGTCGGCTTCTGGGCGGCCACTATCTACAAGCGGTTCGGATCGGTCGTGCTGACGAGCGTGCTCGTGGGCATCGCCGCCCTCCTCGTGCTCGCGATGTTCATCATCGGAATGCTCGAGGCGTGGGGACGGGTCTTCGGCTGGATCGGCGCGCAGGGCGCGCTCGGCCTCGGCCTGTGGGGGCTGCTGTTCGGCGCCGCGCTCGCGGCGATCTCGTTCGTGACGCTGCGGCGAGCGGTGCCCTAGATGTTCTTCCCCGTGAGGTTGTGAACGCGTTCTGCGGGTGTTGAGCCGCCGAGGCCGGTGTGGGGTCGGTGGTGATTGTAGTGATGGAGCCAGTCGGCGTAGGTGGCTTCGCGTTGGGATTCAGATTCATAGGGTCGCGCGT
>NZ_DATMFG010000013.1:0-92647 GCF_035556355.1 Microbacterium sp. | reverse complement strand
AGCAGCGTTAGCGTGGGACACGAAGGCCTCCTGAGTGCGTGAAGCGGTTCCTAGACAGCTCCACTCTCGCAACGGGAGGCCTTCGCCCGTCAGCAGATCACACGCGATTCACGCAACAACGTCCCTGGACATCACAACTAGTCGTGCACGAACACGCCGGCGAGGGTCTTCTTGCCTCGCCGCAGCACCGAGACGCGTCCTGGCAGCGAGCCGGTCACGACCGCGGTGTCGTCCTCGACGCGGATGCCGTCGAGCGACACCCCGCCTTGGGCGATCGCGCGCCTCCCCTCGCTGAGACTCGACACGAGGCCGGTCTCGACGAGGGCCTGCACGACGGGCGTGCCACTCGCGAGCGAGGCGTTCGGCAGCTCTTCGAGCGCGGTCCGCAGCGTCGCCGCGTCGAGCGTGGAGAGGTCGCCCTGCCCGAAGAGCGCGTCGGATGCCGCGATCACGGCGGCCGTGGCATCCGGACCGTGCACGAAGCTCGTCACTTCGAGAGCCAGCCGGCGCTGGGCCTCGCGCTTGAACGGCTCGGACGCGACGAGGCGCTCGTACTCCTCGATCTCGTCGCGCGTGAGGAAGGTGAAGACCTTCATGCGCGAGATCACATCGTCGTCGTGCGTGTTCAGCCAGAACTGGTACATGCGGTACGGGCTGCACATCTCGGGGTCGAGCCAGATCGCGTTGCCCTCGCTCTTGCCGAACTTCGTGCCGTCGCTGTTCGTGATCAGCGGCGTGCCGATCGCGTGCACCGAGGCGTGCTCGACGTAGTGGATGAGGTCGACACCGCTCGTCAGGTTGCCCCACTGGTCGGAGCCGCCCGTCTGCAGCACGCAGTCGTACTGACGGTAGAGCTCGAGGTAGTCGAGCCCCTGCAGGATCTGGTAGCTGAACTCGGTGTAGCTGATGCCGGCCTCGGAGTTCAGGCGCGCGGCCACCGCGTCCTTCTTCAGCATCGTGCTCACGCGGTAGTGCTTTCCGATGTCGCGGAGGAAGTCGATCGCCGACAGCGGCGCAGTCCAGTCGAGGTTGTTGACGATGCGGGCGGCGTTCTCGCCCTCGAAGCTCAGGAATCGCTCGACCTGCGCGCGCAGCCGCTCGACCCACTCGGCGACCGTCTCCTTGGTGTTGAGCGTGCGTTCCGCGCTCGGGCGCGGGTCGCCGATGAGACCCGTCGAACCGCCCACGAGGCCGAGCGGCCTGTGTCCGGCGAGCTGGAGGCGGCGCATCGTGATGAGCTGCACGAGGTTTCCCAGGTGCAGGCTCGGCGCCGTCGGGTCGAAGCCGCAATAGAACGTGATCGGGTCTCCGGCCAGCAGCGCACGCAGCGCATCCTGATCGGTGGACACATGCACGAGTCCACGCCAGACAATCTCATCCCACACGTTCTCGAATGAGGGATCGTTTGCCGGGGTGGTCGCGCTCACGAGGGGCGTAGACACGCGATTCAGGCTATCAGCGCGACGCGGATGCCTCGGCCCGCGCGACCCGGCGGGCGAGGCATCCGCGTCACGGTCACACTGGGGAGGAGAGGCGCTCGAACTGCTCGGGCGAGAGCTCGAGGCGCACGCCGTCGAGGGCGATGTCGAGCTGCTCGACGCGGCTGCCGCCGAGCATCGGCCGGATGCCACGCGCCACCTGCCACGCGAGCACGACCTGCCCGCGCGAGGCGCCGAGCTCGCCCGCGACCGAGTCGAGCGCTTCGAGGCGTCGCGTCGTGCCGGGGTGGTCGTAGACCTCGGGGATCTCCTTCTCGGGGTTGTCGTACGCGCCGGACAGGAGCGGCGTGTACGCCCACACCTCGAGCCCATGGGTGCGCGCATAGTCGAGCTGCTCGTCGCTCAGGACGCCGAACGGGTGGACGACGCCCGGCGGCAGGGTGCCCGGACGGATGCGCAGGTACGTGCTGTTGAGCTGAAGCGCGTCGAGCGGGAGCGCACCGATGGAGCGGGCGTGCGCCCGCGCGCGCTCGACGCGCCACGCGGGGTGGTTGGAAGCACCGACGCGGCGCGCGAGACCTTGGCCGGTGAGCTCCGCGAGGGCCTCGACCGTCTCTTCGATCGGGACGGTGCGGTCCTCCTGGTGGAGCCACAGCAGGTCGACGGAGTCCACGCCGAGGCGGTCGAGGCTCCCGGCGAACGCGTCGAGGACGGCCCGGCGCGAGAGGCCCGCGCGGCGCTCCGGCCATGAGCCCGCCCAGAGCGGCTCGGCGCCGAGCTTCGTCGAGATGCGGACGCGTTCGCGCATGCCGGGCCGCGCGGCGAGCCACCGGCCGATGACGCGCTCGCTGTCGCCGCCCTGTCCGGACTCGCTGGCCCAGAAGCTGTAGCAGTCCGCGGTGTCGATCCAGACGCCGCCGCGCTCGACGAAACGGTCCAGCAGCGCGAACGACGTCTTCTCGTCGATCGTGGTGCCGAACATCATCGCGCCGAGGACGAGCGGCGTGGTGGGAGGTGTCGATGTCGTCATGGCCCCAGCGTGCAACTTCGAGCGCACTCCAAGTCAAGCGCCCGACGCCCGACGCGCGGCGGCCGTCAAAGCAGGGTCGCGAACGCCCACCACACCAGCAGCGCGCTCGCGAGGGCGGCGACCCAGCTCACGAGGCTGCCGACGAGGAAGTACTCCGCGCGATTGCCCGTCGCCGTGTCGCGCGAGATCTCGGGGAAACGCACGATGCCCTTCGCCGCGAGCACCGCGGCGAGGAGCGTGTACGCGCCCGCGAGGGTCAGCGCGAACACGAGCACGCGCTCGAGCGGGCCGATGAGGCGACCGCCCTTGAGCCCCGGCTCGCCCTCCTCGTCCCTGTCGTCGGCGACCGCCTCTTCGCGCAGCGCCGTGCGCACGATGACGTTGCCGGATTCGAGCAGGAACGCGATCGTGCCGACGAGCAGGATCGCCGCATCCGGATGCACCACGCCATTCGGACCGGAGATCTGCCACACGTCTCCGAGCGGCCCGGTCGCCTCACGGAGCCCGACCGTCGACACGGCGGCCGCGCACAGCACCGCGAGCCCCGCGACGGGCCAGAAACCCGCACGTCCCGATCCGTCGGACGGCACGACGAAGACCCACACGACGGCGACGGCTGTCGCGACGAACGCCCACACCGCCGCATCGAATCCGGATGCCACGAGCAACAGCACGAGCGCCGCAGCGACCTGCACCATCCAGCGCCGCGTGGGCGGCAGGAACTGGCGGATGAGGTCCGCTCCCCCGACGGCCAGCAGCGACAGCCCCGCGAGGATCACGCCGTCCGCCCCGCTCGGAGGGCGAGGAAGCCCTCGACGACGGCGGATGCGCCGGCCGTCGCGAGCGCCTGCGACACCGCCGGCTGCGTCACGCCCTCCTCCTTCGCGAGGGCGGCCTGGCTCGCACCGAGGCACCGCCCGTACGTGAGCCGGCGCGCGCGTTCGTTCATCGCGGTGACGAGCTGGTCGCGCGCGAGGACGTACGCGTTGGCGAGGTCGACGGAGGGGCGCATGGTGTCATCTTGCTCCGGGGATGCGACGATCCACGTGCGCGCGTTCGGCGCGGTGCGCTTCTGCAGACGGTGGACCGTGTCGATCGCGGCGCGGGCCGACCACCAACCGGCGCCGTCCGAGAGCGTCGCCGCCGAGGAGGCGACGGGCCCGATCTCGCCGATGCCCACGCCGAACCGGCACTCGACGCCGTCGGGCAGCGCGAGCTGCAGCAGCAGGAGCGAGCCGAGCGCGTCGGGCAGCGCGTGGTACACGCCCTGCAGCTCATCGCCCACTGTCGGGCTCAGGGGCTCGCGCGCGAGCGGCAGGTCGCGCTCGACGCGCGCGATGGCGGATTCGAGCGCGCGCTGTGCACCCGAGCGGTCGGGCATTCGGCGCGAACCCACGATGTCGGCGATGACTGCGACGGTCATGGCGCCAGCATACGCCTTATATGTGGCAGATATAAGTCATCTGCTTATTTATAGCACTTATAAGTCGAGCGCATGAACCGCCGCCTGCGCGCGAGCGACCAGTTCGGTGCGCTGCTCGGCCACCCGCACCGGCGCCGTGCCGCCCACGCCGTCGCGGCTCGCGACCGAGCCTTCGATCGTCAGCACCTCGCGCACCTCGGGCTTCAAGTGCTGCGAAACCGAAGCGAGCATCTCGTCGGTCGCCTCGTGCAACTCGATCCCCTCCTGCTCGCACAGCCGCACGAGCGAGCCCGAGATCTCATGCGCCTCCCGGAACGGGATGCCGCGCTTGACGAGCCAGTCCGCGACGTCGGTCGCGAGCGAGAAGCCCTGCGGCGCGAGCTCGGCCATGCGCTCGGTGTCGAACGTGAGCGTCGCGATCATGCCCGCCATCGCGGGGAGAACGATCTCGAGCGTGCGCACGGAGTCGAAGACCGGCTCCTTGTCCTCCTGCAGATCGCGGTTGTACGCGAGCGGCAGGCCCTTGAGGGTCGCGAGGAGCCCCGACAGGTTGCCGATGAGCCGGCCCGACTTCCCGCGCGCGAGCTCGGCGATATCGGGGTTCTTCTTCTGCGGCATGATGCTCGACCCGGTCGAGTAGGCGTCGTCCAGCCGCACGAAGCCGAACTCGCGCGTGTTCCAGATGATGACGTCCTCGGCGAGGCGCGACAGGTCGACGCCGATCATCGCCGCGATGAACGCGAACTCGGCCACGACGTCGCGCGCCGCGGTGCCGTCGAGCGAGTTCTCGGCGGGGCGCGAGAGCCCGAGCCGCGTCGCGACGAGCTGCGAGTCGAGGCCGAGCGTCGATCCTGCGAGCGCTCCCCCGCCATAGGGCGAGACGGATGCGCGCGCCGACCAGTCCCGCAGCCGCTCGAGTTCGCGCACGAGCGGCCATGCGTGCGCCTGCAGGTGGTGCGCGAGGAGGATCGGCTGGGCGTGCTGCAGGTGGGTGCGCCCGGGCATGATCGCGTCGGGGTGCGCTTCGGCCTGCGCGACCAGGGAGTCGATGAGGCGGAGGATCTCACGCGCGATCGTGCGCGCGTGGTCGAGCAGGTAGAGACGCACCAGCGTCGCGATCTGGTCGTTGCGGCTGCGGCCGGCACGCAGCTTGCCGCCCAGCTCGGAGCCGACCTCGGCGATGAGCGCCGCCTCGAGCGCACCGTGCACGTCTTCGTCGTCGGGGCCGGGGCGCAGCGTTCCTTCCGACACGCGCCGAGCGAGCGCGTCGAGGCCCGCGTGCATGCGGCGCTCCTCGTCTTCGGTGAGGTACCCGGCGGCGGCGAGGGCCGTGGCGTGGGCGTGCGACCCGGCGATGTCGTACAGCGCGAGGTCCCAGTCGAAGTGGGTCGAGACGCTCAGCGCAGCGAGTTCGGGCGAGGGTCCGCCCGCGAATCGGGCGCCCCACAGGGCGCCGGGGTTGGTGCCGTCGGCCTTCTCGTCGCTCACTGCTCCACCCTATCGAGGGGCTGTCCTTCGACATCCGCCCGTTCCTTCACGACGAGACGCGTGAACCGGTCGAACGCCCACTCGAGCGGACCGCGCCCGACGAGCAGCGCCCAGGCGGTGCATCCGACCACCGTCCACACCGCGAGCGGCACGAACGGATCGAGGTCCCGGAAGCCTCCGAGATCTCGCGACGTGCCGAGCACGATCGTCGCGACCCACGCCCACACGAGGAGCTGGACGGTGTAGGCCGTGAGCGGCATCGACCCGACTGCGCGCAACGGGAGCACGACCCACACGAGCACGGTGCGGCACGCGAGCACGCACGCCGCGACGACCGCGAGCGCGAATCCGCCGGTGCCGATGACTTCGAGGAGCCCGGTCGAGTGCGGACGGGCCGTCCACAGCGCCGCCCAGAACGAGGACTGCTCGGATGCCGCATCCGACCCGCTCACAGCGTGCAGGCCATACCCGATCGCCGCCAGCGCAGCCCCGCCGACGAGCGTCCAGACCTGCACGCGCGTGCGTCGGATGCCGGCCCGCGCGACGCCGAGCCCCGCGAGCACGAACGCGATCCACACCGTGAACGGGTAATGCCAGCCCAGCGCCATCGCGGTGAGCGCACCGGTCGGGGTGAGCCAGAACGGGTTCGCGTCGAGCCACACCTGCACGAACGGCATGATGAGCGCGATCGCACCGGCGACGATGAACAGCGTGCGCGCCCGCAGCCTCGTGAACGCCACCGCCAGGATGAAGAGGATGCCGTAGGCCTGCAGGATCACGTAGACCGGGACCCCGGTCGAGTCGAGCAGCAGCCCGAGCAGCCACAGGAGGAACGCCCGCACGACGAGGCGCAGGCGCGCGGTCTCCATCCGGCGACCCGCCAGTGGCGCCGGACCGCCCGTCACGAGGCCGATCGAGACCCCCGCGAGCGTCGCGAACAGGATCGACGAGCGTCCGTCGACGATGTGGATCCACGTCGTCGGGTCACCCCAGTCGAAGACCTCGCGGATCCACAGGAGGTGCGCCGCGAACATGCCGAGGACGGCGAGCCCGCGTGCGAGGTCGACTCCGGCGACGCGGGCCTCTCCGTTGAGGCGGTCCCAACGGGTCGCGAGCCAGGGCCGCGTCTCCGTGGCACTTCCCGTCGGAGTGCGCGCGGCCCCTCGGCTCATCGGCGACCGCTCCGGTCAGTCCTGCTGCCGCAGGAGCCAGACCAGCAGGGCCTTCTGCGCGTGGAGCCGGTTCTCGGCCTCGTCCCACACGACGCTCTGCGGACCGTCGATCACCTCGGCGTCGACCTCGTACCCGCGGTCGGCGGGCAGGCAGTGGATGAAGATCGCGTCGTCCGCAGCGAGCGACATGAGCTCCTGCGTGACCTTGTAGCCGCCGAGGTCGCGCAGTCGCGCGAGCTTCTCCTCCTCCTTGCCCATAGACACCCACGTGTCGGTGACGATGACGTCGGCACCCGCCGCCGCCTCGTTCGGGTCGGTGAAGAGTGTGACCGAGCCGCCGGTCTCGGCGGCGCGGCGATCCGCGTCGGCGATGACGTCGTCGCGGGGCGCGTACGACTCGGGCGACGCGACCCGTACGTGCATGCCGGCGGTGACGCCCGCGAGCACGTACGAGTGCGACATGTTCGAGCGCCCGTCGCCGAAGAACGCGAGCGTGAGACCCTTCAGATCGCCCTTGTGCTCGCGGATCGTGAGGAGGTCGGCGAGGAGCTGACACGGGTGGAAGTCGTCGCTCAGCGCGTTGATCACGGGAACACGCGTGTCGCGGGCCATCTCCTCGAGCCCGGCCTGCGCATACGTGCGCCACACGATCGCCGCGACCTGCCGCTCGAGGACGCGAGCGGTGTCGGCGGGCGTCTCCTTGCCGCCGAGCTGGCTGTTGGCGGTCGAGATGATGAGCGGGGACCCGCCGAGATCGGCGATGCCGACGGCGAACGACACGCGCGTGCGCGTCGAGGACTTGTCGAAGATCACCGCGACGGTCTGCGGGCCCGCGAGCGGCTTGAGCTTCCAGCGGTCCTTCTTGAGGGCGACGGCGAGATCGAGGATCTCATCCTGTTCGGCCGGCGTCAGGTCGTCGTCGCGCAGCAGGTGGCGGGTCACGCGGTCACCCCCTCGGGGTCGGTCGCGGCATCCGTGTCGACGTCGAGCAGCACCGCCGACTCGACGGTCGCGAGCGCGGCGGCGAACAGCTCGGAGAACTCGCGGATCTCCTCGTCGCCGATCGTGAGCGGCGGCGCGAGACGGATCGTCTCGTCGTTGACGGGGTTGACGATGAGTCCGTGCTGCTGCGCCGCGGCGGCCACGGCGCCCGCGACGGCGTGCGTGAGACGGATGCCGATCAGCAGACCCTGGCCGGCGCTGCCCTTCACGAGCGGCGAGCCGATGGCCGCGACCGCCTCACGAAGCTGGACGCCGCGCTCGGCTGCGTTCTCGACGAGCCCGGCTGACTCGATCTCGGCCAGGACCGCGTCGGAGACCGCCGTCGCGAGCGCGTTGCCGCCGAACGTCGAGCCATGGCTTCCCGGGAAGAACAGGTCGCCCGCGGCGCCGAACGTGATGAGCGCGCCGATCGGGAATCCGCCCCCGATGCCCTTCGCGACCGTGATCGCGTCGGGCGTGATGCCCTCGTGCTGGAACGCGAACCACGCCCCCGTGCGACCGGCGCCCGTCTGGATCTCATCGAGGATCAGCAGCGCGCCGTGCTTCTCGGTGATCTCACGCGCAGCCTTCAGGTAGCCCTCCGGCAGCTCGACCACGCCCGCCTCGCCCTTGATCGGCTCGACGAACAGGGCGGCGACGCGGTCGTCCATCGCCTCTTCGAGCGCCTCGATCGTCGAGTCGATGTGCTCGACCCCGGCGACCATCGGCAGGAACGGCTCCTGCATCGCGGGCTTGCCCGTCAGCGCGAGCGTCCCCATCGTGCGACCGTGGAATGCGTTTCGCAGCGACAGGATTCGCGGACGCTCCGAGCCGCCGTGCAGACGCGCGAGCTTGAACGCGGCCTCGTTCGCCTCGGCGCCCGAGTTGCCGAAGTACACGCGGCCCGAAGGTCCCGTGCCGGCGAGGCGCTTGAGGCGCGCCGCGAGTGCGAGCTGCGGCGGCGTCGCGAAGTAGTTCGAGATGTGGGTCAGCGTCGCCGCCTGCCTCGACACGGCCTCGACGAACACGGGATGCGCGTGCCCGAGCGAGTTGACCGCGACGCCGGCGAGGAAGTCGAGGTAGCGTCGGCCCTCGTCGTCCCACACGTGCGCGCCCTCGCCGCGCACGATGAGTGCGAGCCGGTCCCCCGCGTTGCGCAGGAGGTCGCGCCGTGCGTCCTCCTGCCAGGCCGCCTTGTCGCTGTCGGTCACCGTGCCACCACCTCTGTTCCGATTCCCTTGCTGGTGAAGATCTCCACGAGCACCGAATGCGGCACTCGCCCGTCGATGATCGCGGCGGTCTCGACGCCGCCCTCGACCGCGTCGAGGCACGCCTGCATCTTCGGGATCATGCCGGACTCGAGCCGCGGCAGCATCGCGCGCAGCTCGTCGGCGGTCAGGTGCGACACGAGCGAGTCGCGGTTGGGCCAGTCGGCGTACAGGCCCGGCACGTCCGTGAGGATCACGAGCTTGGCGGCGCCCAGCGCGACGGCGAGGGCGGCGGCCGCGGCATCCGCGTTCACGTTCAGGGAGTGCCCCGGATTGTCGAGATCCGGCGCGATGCTCGAGACCACGGGGATGCGATCGGCGGCGAGGTGGTCGAGCACGGGCTGCGGGTCGACCTGCACGACGTCGCCGACGCGTCCGAGGTCGTGCTCGACGCCGTCGACGACGACCCCGCGGCGGCGGCCGCCGAACAGGCCCGCATCCTCGCCGGAGAGCCCGGTCGCGAAGGGTCCGTGCGCGTTGATCTTCGACACGAGCTGCGGGTTGATCTGGCCCGTCAGCACCATGCGAACGACCGAGATCGCCTCGGTGCTTGTGACGCGATAGCCGCCCTTGAACTCGCTCGGGATCGCGAGCCGATCGAGCATCGACGAGATCTGCGGACCGCCGCCGTGGACGACGACGGGCTTGACCCCGACGTACCGCAGGTAGGCGATGTCGGCCGCGAACGCGTCCTGCAGCTCATCGCTGATCATCGCGTTCCCGCCGTACTTGATGACGATGATCTGGTCGCGGAAGCGTCGCAGCCACGGCAGCGACTCGATGAGCGTCGCCGCCTTGGTGGAGGCCTCGGCCGGGTCGGTGTCTTGCAGATCGGTCATGAGGAGTAGGCGCTGTTCTCGTGCACGTAGTCGTGGGTCAGGTCGTTCGTGCGGATCGTCGCCGACGCGGGGCCGGTCTTGAGGTCGATGAGCACGTCAGTCGCGCGGGGCGTGAGGTCCACCTCTTCGCGAGGCCGGTCGGGGCCGCCGGCGCTGCACACGCGCACGCCGTTCATCCACACGTCGACGTCGTACGGGTCGAATGCGGCGTCGGTCGTCCCGATCGCCGCCAGCACGCGGCCCCAGTTCGGATCGTTGCCGAAGATCGCGGCCTTGAAGAGGTTGTTGCGCGCGACGGAGCGTCCGACGACGACGGCATCGTGCTCGGATGCGGCGTTCGTCACGCGGATCGTGATGTCGTGGCTCGCACCCTCCGCGTCGCCTTGCAGCTGCGCCGCGAGGTCGTCGCACACCTCGGTGAGGCGCGCACGGAACTCCTCAGGGTCGGGCGTCACGCCGCTCGCGCCGCTCGCCATGAGCGTCACCTGATCGTTCGTCGACATGCACCCGTCGGAGTCGAGCCGGTCGAACGTCACACGCGTCGCCGCACGCAAGTGCGCGTCGGCCTCTTCGGCCGTGATCACCGCGTCGGTCGTGACGACGACGAGCATCGTCGCGAGGCCGGGGGCGAGCATGCCGGCGCCTTTCGCCATTCCCCCGATCGTCCAGCCGTCCTGTGCGCGCTCGGCGCGCTTCGGCCGCGAATCGGTCGTCATGATGGCCTCGGATGCGGCGACGCCGCCGTCCTCGGAGAGCTCGGCGATCGCCCGCTCCGTGCCCGCGAGCACCTTCTGCCGGAACACGTCGTCACCCGTGCCGATGAGCCCCGTCGAGCACACGAGCACATCGCCCGCGCTCACGCCGAGCAGCTCCGCCGCCTTCTCGGCCGTCTGGTGCGTCGTCTGGAATCCGAACGAGCCGGTGAAGCAGTTCGCCCCACCGGAGTTGAGAACGACCGCTTCCACGACTCCGTCCTGGACGGCCTGCTGCGACCACAGGATCGGGTTCGCCTTGGCGCGGTTGCTCGTGAAGACCGCCGCGCCGACCTTGAGCGGCCCGCGGTTGACGACGACCGCGACATCGGACTTGCCCGTCGACTTGAGCCCGGCGGCGACGCCCGCCGCCTCGAAGCCCTTCGCTGCGGTGACGCTCACGGTGCGACTCCGTTCACGGTGAGAGCGCGGTCCTCGGGGAGGCCCAGCGCGATGTTCATGGATTGGACGGCGGCGCCGGCCGTGCCCTTCACGAGATTGTCGACGGCGGTCACGACCACGACGCGGTTCGCGGCGCGATCGATCGCGAGGCCCATGAGCGCCGTGTTGGCGCCGAGCACGTCGGCCGTGCGCGGGAACGAGCCCTCGGGAAGCACCTGCACGAACGTCTCGTCGCCGTACGCCGCCTCCCATGCGCCGCGGATGTCGGCATCCGTCACGCCGTCCGCGATCGGGGCGGACGAGGTCGCGAGGATCCCCCGCGCCATCGGCACGAGCACCGGGGTGAACGAGATGCGGATGCCCTCATCACCGGTCGCTGAGCGAGCGGAGCGAGACGAAGCGTCGGGCACACGCGCCGCCGCGAGCGCCTGCCGGATCTCGGGGATGTGCCGATGCACGCCCCCGACCGCGTACGGGTTCGCCGTGCCGAGCAGCTCGCTGCCGAGCAGGTGCGGCTTGAGGCTCTTGCCGGCACCCGACGGACCGACCGCGAGCACGCTCACGATGTCGGACGGATCGATCACGCCCGCGGCGACTCCCGGCGCGAGCGACAGGCTCACCGTCGACGCGTTGCAGCCCGGAGCGGCGATGCGGGTCGCCCCCACGAGCCGCTCGCGCTGCTTGCCGCCGCGGAACGGAAGCTCGGGCACACCGTACGTCCACGGATCATGGAAGGCGCCGCCGTAGAACCGGTCCCAGTCGGCGACGGACTCGAGCCGGTGATCGGCACCTGCATCGATGATGAGCGGCACGTCGCCGAGAGCATCCGTGTACTGACCGGACTGGCCGTGCGGCAGCGCGAGGAACACGATGTCGTGTCCCGCGAGGATCTCGGGAGTCGTCTCCTGGAGCTCGAGATGTGCGAGTGAACGCAGGTGCGGCTGGTGCTCGATGAGCGGCTGCCCGGCGTTGGAGTGGGCCGTGACGGTGCGGATCTCGATGTCGGGGTGCGCGGCGAGGAGGCGGAGGATCTCGCCTCCTGCATAGCCGGATGCGCCGGAAACGGCGACCGAATAGGTCATGCTTCAACCTTATTGTCTGCGGATCGGGGCCTGAGACGGGCGACTCCCGCAGATGCCCGCACAGCGGGCGTGGCGCGCGGAGTCGCCTAGAGTCGGCGAGGCAGACGTCGGCGCGCGGGGACGGCGCTCGTGAAGAGCGTCTCGAGACCCCGGTTCGCCGAAAGCATGGGCCGACGATAGCGGGCGGGATGCGGCATCCGCAAATCGCGTGACGGGGCTCAGCCCGCCGGCTCGGCGATCAGCGCGAGCTCATCGGCGCGGGACAGTCCCGCCGCCCGTTCGCGGTCGAGGCCGCGGGCGCGTTCGTCGCCGAGCGTGCGCGCGAGGGTCTCATTGACGGGTCGCAGCGCTCCCCCGGTCGAGCGGTACACGGCGTTCGACCGGGTCGTGAAGCCGGGCATGTCCGCGGGGAGCCAGAGCGGCAGCGACCGCGGCCCCATCCAGTGGTCGACCTCGTGTGCCGCAAGCCACTCGGGGTCGGCTCTCACGAGCTCGCCGGTGTGACCGCCCGCGCGCCGCGCGAGCTCGAGGAACTCGGTGAACGGCAGCGGGTCGCCTGTCGCGTTGGCCGTTCCGCTCCACCTGCCACGGCCCACGTCGACGAGGTAGGCGGCGAGGTCGTCGACGTCGATGACCTGCACCATGAGCCGCTCGGCGGCCGGCACGAGCACCGGCTCCTCCCCCGCGAGCGCGAACCGCGACACCCAGTATCCGAAGCGATCGGTCGGGTCGCCCGGGCCGACGATGAGTCCCGCGCGCACGATCGCCGCACGGTCGCCGAGGGTCGAGCGGACGGATGCCTCGGCCGCCGCCTTCTCGCGGCTGTAGTCGTACTCATCGCCGGGCTCCGCGGGCTCCGCCGTCGATGCGGACTCGTCGGCGCCGACCGTGCTGGCGTCGGTGTACACCGAGATCGTCGAGACGAAGGTCCAGTGCTTCGTGCGGGCGCCGAGTGCCTCGACGGCGGCGGCGACATGCTCGGCGCGCGACGAGATGTCGACGATCTCGTCCCACTCCCGTTCCGCGACGGCGGCGTACGCGTCGGGCTCGGCGCGATCTGCGACCACGAGCTCGGCTCCGTCGGGCGCGGGGCGCGCGCCGCGCGCGAGGCACGTGACGGCGGCCCCCTCCTCGAGCCAGCGGCGGGCGACCCGTCCGCTCAGCCAGCCGGTCCCGCCGAGGATGAGAACGTTGGTCATGGGCTCATCCCAGCAGAGGCGGCGCGGCGGCGGCATCCGTTTCCGCTCAGGGCGGAACCGCCGGCCGGTCAGGACGGGAACGCCTTGATGCGAGCGAGCAGGTCGGGACCGGTGCGTTCGAGCGTGCGTCCGCCCACGACGATCCCGCCGAGGATGATCGCCGCTCCCGCGACGACGGCGACGGCGAGCGCGATCCACGCCAGCACTGCGGATGCCGTCACCGTCGAGACGATTGCGAGCACGAGTGCGGGCGCGGCCAAGGCGATCGTCACACCGAGCACGAGGAACACGACGAGTCCGTTGACGAACGTCTGACCCGGCACGGTCTTGAAGGGGCTGTCGCCGGCCTTCGCGACCGGGACGACGAGGAGCGCCGACGACACGGCCGACACGCCGTAGCCGGCGAGCAGAATCCCGAGCGCGGCGGCCAGCACCGCAGGCAGGGTCGTCCAGGTGCCCGCGATCGCCGCGGTCACGATCGCGACGACGATGACCGCGGGCACGCCGACGCATGCGGCACCCAGGAGCCTCCCCAAGCGATCCGCTCGACCGCTGACGCCCGTCGAGAGCACGGATGCGAAGGCGGTTCCGTCGTACGAGATGTCGGCGTACCCCGCGATCGACAGGATCAGCGCGACCATGAGCGGAGACACGCTGAACAGCCAGCCGTCGATTCCCGTCGTGAACGCGAACAGCACGGGGAACAGCGGCACGAAGATGAGCTGTCGCAGGTAGCGCGGGTCGCGCAGCCATTCCGTGAGCGACCGCGCCCATGTCGCGCCGACGCCGCCCGTGGGCATGACGGCGAAGAAGCCGAGCCGGCCCGGAGCGACGGTACGGGCGGTCTGGCGCGGCGGCGCACTGACCGACGACTTCAGGGCGCGTCCCCACAGCAGCCACAGTGCGGCGAGCGTTCCCGCGGCGATGACGAACTTGGCGACGGCGGCGAGCCATTCCCCCGCAGCAGCGTCTCCCGGAACGGCCCACGCCGCCCCGATCGGCGTCCAGCCGAGCACGACCGCGGCCTCCGCGAAGCGGCCGAGGACGTCACCCGCGGAGCTCAGCAGCGCGAGGATGCCGGTGATGATCGGCCCCGTCATGATCACGATGCCCAGCAGGATCGTACCGAAGATCTCGCGACCGCGCCGGTGTCCGCCCAGGCCGGTCGAAAGGGTCGTCACGAGGCGGCTCGCGACGACGCAGATGAGCACGCCGAGCGCCGCCGACGGAATCGCGATCACCGCCGCCGCCGGCCACCGCACCCACAGCACGACGCTCGCGAGAGCCCCGAGGCTCGTGACGATCCCCGGGATACCGGTCAGGCCGGTGGCGGCGAGAGCGAACATGATCTGGCGGGTCGTGAGCGGGAACGGCGCGAGTCGGCGGGCGTCGACAGTGGACTCGGTGCCCGCCACGAGCACCGGGCCGATGGTCCAGCCGAGCACGAGCGCCGACCCGCCCAGCACGGCGACGGCGCGCGCGACATCGAGCCCCTGGAAGGCGTTGAGCGCGATGAACCCCGCGACCACCGCGACGAGCGCCCACAGCGCCCACAGCAGGCCGATGCAGAACCCGACGAGCTGCCACGGGCGACGGACCAGGGTGTTGCCGAGGATGCGATAGCGAAGCCTCAGGACTGTCGCAACCACTGCGGCCCTTCCGACACGTGACGGCCACCGACGAGCGAGAGGAAGCGCTCCTGGAGCGTCTGACCGGCACGGACCTCTTCGACCGTGCCTGCCGCGAGCACCCGACCCTCCGCGATCACGGCGACGTGGTCGCACATGCGCTGGACGAGGTCCATCGAGTGGCTCGAGACGATGACCGTGCCGCCCGACGCGGTGTACCCGCGCAGCACGTCCTCGATGTTCGCGGCCGAGACCGGGTCGACCGACTCGAACGGCTCGTCGAGCACGAGCAGCCGCGGCGCGTTGACGAGCGCACATGCGAGCGCGATCTTCTTGGTCATGCCGGCCGAGTAGTCGGCCACGATCGTTCCCGCCGCCTCCTGCAGTCCCATGAGCTCGAGCAGGTCCGCGACGCGACCGGCGATCTCAGGCCGCGGGATGCCGAACATCATCGCGGTGTAGGTGATGAGCTGCTCACCCGTGAGGCGATCGAACAGCTGCACTCCGTCGGCGAGGTTGCCGATGATGCGCTTGGCTTCGACCGGATGCTCCCACACGTCGATCCCGTGCACCCACGCTCGCCCGGCGTCTGGGCGCAGGAGACCCGTCGCCATCGACAGCGTCGTGGTCTTTCCGGCGCCGTTCGGGCCGACGAGCCCGAAGAACGAACCGGTGGGGACGACGAGGTCAAGCCCCGCGACCGCGAGTTTCGGACCGAAGCTCTTGACGAGGCCCGCCAGCTGAAGGGCGGGGGCGGCGGTGGTGAGGCTCATCACCTCGACCCTAACGGGCCGTGGAGGGTGCGGATGACGCGTCAGACGTGCTCGCGCAGGAACGCGAGGGCCCGGCGCCAGGCGTCGGCGGCGGCATCCGCGTCGTATCGCAGTCCGGTGTCGTTGAAGAACGCGTGGCCGGCGTCGGGGTAGACGACGGTCTCGAAGTCGACGCCCGCATCCGCCATCGCCTTCGTCACGTCGGGGAGTGCATCGATGAGCGCGGGATCGTGCTGCCCGTAGAGGGCGAGGACGGGCGCCTTGATCTCGGCGATCTGATCGGGCGTGGGCGCGGTGCCGTAGAACGGGACGGCGGCGCGGATGCGGTCGTCGGCGGCCGCGAGGGCGAACGCGTACGTCCCGCCGAAGCAGAATCCGGTCACGGCGAGACGGTCGCCGACGCCCGGCTCCTCGGCGAGCCGGTCGACGGTCGCGCGCAGCGCCGCGACGGCCCACCGTGCGTACTCCGGCGCGTACGCCGTCGACAGCATCTCGCGCATGCGCGGCTGCGTCGCGGCCTTCGCCTCCTCGTCGCTGCTGTTGCGGAGGGCGAAGAGCTCCGCCCCGAGCGCCGGCTCGACGCCCGCATGGCTCAGGATGTCGGGCGCCGCGACCACCCACCCCTCGGCGGCAAAGCGGTCGGCGACGTCTTTGATGTGGTCGACGAGGCCCCAGATCTCGTGGATGAGCACGAGACCGCCCACCGGCTCCCCCGCGGGGCGCGCGAGATACACGTCGAACGGGTGGCCTTCGGCTTCGAGCGTGATCGTCTCAGACATGACGCCACGCTACCGCCGTCCCCGGTCGCTGAGCCCGCCGAAGCGTCGCCCCGCCGGCCCTGAACATGCTTCTCACGACGAACCGCGTCATCGATCCGATCGAACGTCTCTCAGGGAGCGGACCATCGACACGCTCAGGGATCCGGGGGAAGACTTACTCGCGGAGGGACGCGCCGAACCGCTCGGCGGCCACGGCGACCCCCGCGAGCTTCGCCTCGCTCGCCTCGGAGGCCGTGAGCGTGCGGTCCGGCGCGCGGAAGCGCAGCGCGAACGTGAGGCTCTTCTTGCCGTCGGGAAGCCCCTGGCCGCGGTAGTCGTCGACGAGTCGCAGCGACTCGAGCAGCTCCCCCGAACCCTCGACGAGGGCGTCGCGCACCTCGGCTGCCGGCACGTCCGCGCCGACGACGAGCGACACGTCCTGCGTGGCGGCAGGGAAGCCCGACAGCGACGCGGCGACGACGCGCCGCCCCGAGAGCGAGAGCACGAGGTCGAGGTTCAGCTCCGCGACGATGACGCGGCCCGGGAGGTCGGATGCCTCGGCGACCGCCGGCAGCAGCTCGCCGACATAGCCCACCTCGGTGCCGTCGACCGACACGACGCCGGTACGACCGGGGTGCAGCGCCGCGCGCTCGCCCTGCTCCACGACGACCGAGACCCCGGCCGCCGCCGCGATCGTCCGGACGGCGTCGAGCGCGTCGGCGAGTTCGGCCGGCACGGCGGGCTGACCCGGCTGCTTCGCGACGAGGTTGCCCGTGAGGAGCACCGCGACGTGACGGGGCTGCGGCGGGATCGACGCGTCGAGCTCGGCGAGGGTCGCGGCATCCGGACGCACCGCCAGCGGCGGAATGAACGACGTGCCGTATTCGACACCCGGCTCGGGCAGGAAGACGGTCCCGGTCTCGAAGAGCGCGAGGTCGGTGAAGCCGCGCGACACGTTGCGGTGCGCGACCTGCAGCAGACCCGGCACGAGCGAGCGGCGCAGGAACGCCGCCTGCCCGTCGAGCGGATTGGCGAGACGGATGCTCGGCACATGCTCGCCCGACGCGGAGCCGTGCAGGTCGTTCTGCTCCTCCGTCGTGAACGGGAACGACGGCGTCTCGACGAAGCCCGCCGCGGCGAGCGCGTTCGCGACGCGACGGCGGCCCTGCTGCGCCGGGGTCAGGCCGCGGCCCGACGGCGGCAGCGGCAGCACGGACGGGATCTGGTCGTACCCCTCGATGCGGGCGACCTCCTCCGCGAGCGTCCACTTGTCGGTGAGGTCGGGACGCCACGTCGGCGGCACGACCGTCCAGCCGTCCGAGGTGGTGGTCACGTCGCATCCGATGAGGCGCAGTGCGTGCGCGATCTGCTCCGCCGTGTAGTCGACGCCGATGAGACCCGACACGAACCCGGCGGGAAGGTCGATCGTCGTGCGCTCGATCTCGGCGAAAAGCGCTCCCCCGTACTCGGTGTCGAGGGTTCCGCCCGCGTACTCGACCATGAGGTCGGCGACGCGGCGGGCGGCGACGAACGGGATCGCCGGGTCGACGCCGCGCTCGAAGCGTCGCGACGCCTCGCTCGGCAGCTTGTGGCGACGCGCGGTGCGCGCGATCGACACCGTGTCGAAGATCGCCGCCTCGATGAGGACGTTGCGCGTGGCATCCGACATCTCGGTCGTGCCTCCGCCCATGACCCCTGCGAGACCGATCGGGCCCGAATCGTCGGTGATGAGCAGATCCTCGGGGTTCAGGGTGCGCAGCTGACCGTCGAGCGTCTCGAGCTTCTCGCCCTCGCGCGCACGACGCACGGTGATGCCGCCCTGCAGCTTGTCGAGGTCGTAGCCGTGGATCGGGTTGCCGAGCTCGAGCATCACGTAGTTGGTGATGTCGATGAGGATCCCGAGCGAGCGGATGCCGGCGAGCCCCAGCCGCGCGATCATCCACGGCGGCGTCGGCTTGGTGGGGTCCACGTCGCGCACGACGCGGACGACGAACTCGGATGCGCCGACCCGCCCGCGGATCGGGTGCTCGTCGTCCACGGTGATCGGGAAGCCCGAACCCGGCGCCAGCTCGTCGGACGCGTAGCGCGCGGCCGGGTCGCGGAACTCCGCCCCGGTCGCGTGCGAGTACTCGCGCGCGACGCCGCGCACCGACAGCGCGTAGCCGCGGTCAGGCGTGACGTTGATGTCGATCGCGACGTCGTCGAGGCCGAGCAGCGAGATCGCGTCGGTGCCGACGGGCGCGTCGATGCCGAGCTCCACAAGGCGCAGGATGCCGGAGTGCTCGTTGCCGAGACCGAGCTCCTTCGCCGACGCGATCATGCCGTCGGAGATGTGGCCGTAGGTCTTGCGCGCCGCGATCGGGAACGGGCCGGGAAGCACCGAGCCGGGCAGCGTCACGACGACCTTGTCGCCCACGAAGAAGTTTCGCGCGCCGCACACGATCCCGTGCACGGCGGGGCCGCCGTCGGCCGCGGTCTCACCCTCGGGCGCCACCTGCACCTGGCACCAGCGGATCGTCTTGCCGTTGGACTGCGGCTCCTCGACGAACTCGAGCACCTCGCCGACGACGATCGGACCCTGAAGCTCGAAGCGGTGGACGTCCTCCTCCTCGAACCCGACCGACACGAGTGCCGCCAGGACGTCCTCGGCCGTGGCATCCGCCGGAACGTCCACATACTCACGCAGCCACGAAAGCGGGACGCGCATCACACCACCATCCCGAACTGCTCGCTGAAACGGACGTCGCCCTCGGCCATGTCGCGCATGTCCTGCACGTCGCTGCGGAACATGAGCGTGCGCTCGATGCCCATGCCGAACGCGAAGCCGGAGTACTCCTCGGGGTCGATGCCCGCCGCGCGCAGCACGTTCGGGTTGACCATGCCGCATCCGCCCCACTCGATCCAGCGGGCGCCGCCCTTGAAGGTGGGGTGCCACAGGTCCAGCTCGGCCGACGGCTCGGTGAAGGGGAAGAAGTTCGCGCGGAACCGGGTCTTCGCCTCGGGTCCGAACAGCACGCGCGCCGCGTGGTCGAGCGTGCCCTTGAGGTGCGCCATCGTGATGCCCTTGTCGACGACGAGGCCCTCGAACTGCGTGAACACGGGCAGGTGCGTCGCGTCGAATTCGTCGGTGCGGTATACGCGTCCCGGACACAGCACGTAGATCGGGAGGTCGCGCTCGAGCATCGAACGGACCTGCACGGGGCTCGTGTGCGTGCGCATCACGAGGTGGCGCGCGACCGGGTCGACGTAGAACGTGTCCTGCTCCTGGCGTGCCGGGTGGTCCTCGTCGAAGTTGAGCGCGTCGAAGTTGAACCACTCATGCTCGAGCTCGGGGCCCTCGGCGATCTCCCACCCCATGCCGACGAAGATGTCGGCGATCTCCTCCTGCAGGAGCGAGATCGGATGCCGCGCCCCCACACGCGCGCGGCTCGGAAGCGCCGTGATGTCGACGCGCTCCGCCTCGAGGCGAGCGGCCGTCTCGGCCGCGATGACCTCCTGCTCGCGCGTCGCGAACGCCTGGTTGACGCGCCCGCGCGCCTGCCCGACGAGCTTGCCGAACTCGGCCTTCTTCTCGGGTGGCACGTCGCGCAGCCGCGCGTTGAGCTTCGCGAGCGGCGATCCTTCGCCGGCGTGCGCGGAGCGCGCGGCCTTGAGGGAGGCGGAGTCGGATGCCGCGGCGATCGCTTCGAGCGCGGCCTGGACCGCACTCTCGACCGCCTCAGGGGTGATCTGCGCCGGAGCGGCGACGGAGTTCTCGGGTGCGTGGGACACGAGTACCGAGTCTACCGACGGCGCCGAGGGGCCCTTGCGCGGCCTCTCCCGTTCAGAGGCCTTGGGCGTCGTACTTGCCGGCGCCCTTCTGCATCGCGATGAGCTCGGTGTCGGTGACCTCCTGCGTCGGCTGGTTCGCACCCGCGACGCGAGTCGTGCGGGCCGAGCGACGCAGGCGCCGCTCGACGAGCGTCGCGATCGCCGACAGGATCAGACACAGGCCGATGTAGATCGCGCCGACGATGATCGTGGCGGGCACGATCGGCGACCCGAGAGTGGACTGCGACCCGATGAAGCGCGCGTAGAACAGCAGCTCCGGGTAGGTGATGATGAAGCCGAGCGCCGTGTCCTTGAGCGTCACGACGAGTTGGGCGATGATCACCGGGAGCATCGCGCGGATCGCCTGCGGAAGCAGGATCAGGCGCATGACGCCCGACTTGCGCAGACCGATCGCGTACCCCGCTTCGCTCTGGCCGCGCGGGAGCGACTCGACGCCGGCGCGGATGACCTCGGCGAGCACCGAGCCGTTGTACGCGATGAGCGCGATCACGACCGCCCAGTACGGCTCCATGCGGATGCCGAGCACGGGCAGGCCGTAGTACAGCAGGAACATGAAGATCAGGACCGGGATCGCGCGGAGCACCTCGACGAGAGCGCCGGCCGGCCAACGAACCCAGCGGTGCAGCGAGAGTCGGCCGAGCGCGAGGATGAACCCGAGCGCGAGCGCGCCGACCGCGGCGACGGCGAACGCGCCGAGCGTGCGCAGCGTCGCGAGCCCGATCTGGATCCACACGTTCGTGTATGTGAACGCGGCCCACTTCTCGGCGGTGAACTGCCCCGTGGCGGCGAGCCGCCACACGAAGAATCCGATGACCGCCGCGACGACGAGGATCGTGATGACGCCGAGGATGCGGTTGCGGACGATCGCCCGGGGACCGGGGACGTCGTAGAGGACGGACGAGCTCATCGCGTCACCTTCCACCGGTTCTCGAGAGCTCGCTGAGCCCACGACAGCAGGAGCACGAGCGCGACGAAGATCGCCATGACCCAGAGGATCACGAGGAACTGGTTCTCGCCGCGCTCGCTCATGTAGCTGCGGATCGAGCCGAGGTTCACGACCGAGAAGCCCGCCGCGACGGTCGTGTTCTTCAGGAGCGCGATGAACACGCTCATCATGGGCGGGATGACCGAGCGGAACGCCTGCGGCATCACGACCTGGCTCATGACCTGACCGAAGGTCAGGCCGAGCGCGCGGGCGGCTTCTGCTTGGCCGACCGGCACCGTGTTGATGCCGGAGCGGATCGTCTCGGCCACGTAGGTCGCCGTGTAGATGCCGAGCGCGAGGATCGCGAGGGTGAGCGACACCGGCGCGGTGAGGCGGAGGCCGAGCAACGGCGGCAGCGCGAAGGCGAACGCGAAGAAGACGAGCGTGAGCGGTGTGTTGCGGATCGTGTTCACGTACACGGTGCCGACCGCTCGCGCGATCGGGATCGGCGACACGCGCATCGCCCCGACGATGGTGCCGAGGATGAGTGCGACGAGCCCGCCCGCGACGAACAGGATGAGCGTGCCGATCAGGGTCTCCTGCCAGAGATCCAGATTGTCGGTGATGACGCCCACTCGCGCTCCTCTCCTTGTCGGTCAGCCGCCGGTGCGACGGCTGAGGGGCGGGGCGGCCTCACGGCCGCCCCGCCCGCGTGGATCAGTCGTCGACCTGCGGCTGGTCGCCCGCGATGCCCGCCGGCGCGAGGTGCTGGTCGAACAGCGCCTGCCACACGTCACCGCCGTCGGTGAACAGCTGGTTGATGTGGTCCTGCAGGACGGTGTCGCCCTTCGGGATGCCGACGCCGTAGCGCTCCTCGCTGAAGGGCTCACCGGCGATCTTGAGCTCGTCGGGGCGCTGCGCGACGTAGCCGGCGAGGATCGCCTCGTCGGTCGTGATCGCGTCCACCGAGCCGGCGAGCAGCTGCTCGACGCACTGCGAGTACGTGTCGTACTCGACGGTGTCACCGGGGTTGAACTCGTCGCGGATGCGCTGCAGCGGCGTCGAACCGGTCACCGAGCAGACGATCTTGCCCGCGAGGTCTTCGGGGCCGTTGATGTCCTCGTTGTCGGCCGCGACGAGCAGACCCTGACCCGTGATGAAGTACGGGCCGGCGAAGTCGATCTGCTCCTTGCGCTTGTCGGTGATCGAGTAGGTGCCGACGTAGTAGTCGATGTCGCCGTTCACGAGCGCCTGTTCGCGGTTGGCCGACGGGATCGTGACGTACTCGATCTGGTCCTCCGAGAAGCCGAGCGACGCGGCGATCCAACGCGCGATGTCGACGTCGAAGCCGGTGCGCTCACCCGTCGTGGCGTCTTCGTAGCCGAGACCGGGCTGGTCGTTCTTGACGCCGACCACGACACCGCCGCGCTCGGTCATGGCCTCGAACGTCGGGCTGCCTTCGAGCGAGACATCCGTGGCGACCTCCCAGAGTGCCTCGTCTCCGCCGGTGTCACCGCCCGCGTCGGTCGATGTGCCTCCGGGCGTGCCGGTGTTGCAGGCGGTCAGCGTGAGTGCCGCGATCGCGAGCGCGGCGCCGACGAAAATTCGTGACTTTCGCATGTGAGTTCTCCTGGGGTTGTTCCTTGTGGGGTGCGTTGGTTTCCGACGTTCGGGTCGTGCGGACTCCGCCCATCGGGGCGGGGTGGTGCTGCTGTGGCGTGATCCTTTCGTCGATGGGTTCGCGTCAGTGCGTGATGAGCTTCGAGAGGAAGTCCTTCGCACGCGCGCTCTGGGGGTTCGTGAAGAACTCGTCGGGGGTCGCCTCTTCCACGATCTGCCCGTCGGCCATGAACACGACTCGGTCGGCGGCCTTGCGGGCGAAGCCCATCTCGTGGGTGACCACGATCATCGTCATGCCCTCCTGCGCGAGGTTCACCATGACGTCGAGCACCTCGTTGATCATCTCGGGGTCCAGGGCGCTCGTGGGCTCGTCGAACAGCATGACCTTGGGGTTCATCGCGAGCGCGCGTGCGATCGCGACGCGCTGCTGCTGACCGCCGGAGAGCTGCGCCGGGAGCTTCGACGCCTGCTGCGCGACTCCGACGCGCTCGAGCAGCGTCTGCGCGGCACGCTCGGCATCCGCCTTCTTCATGCCCTTCACCTTGATCGGCCCGAGCGTGACGTTGTCGAGGATCGTGAGGTGCGAGAAGAGGTTGAACGACTGGAACACCATGCCGACGTCGGCGCGCAGCGCCGCGAGCGCCTTGCCCTCCTTCGGCAGTTCCTTCCCGTCGATCGTGATGGTGCCGCTCGTGATGGTCTCGAGTCGGTTGATCGTGCGGCACAGCGTCGACTTGCCGGAGCCCGACGGGCCGATCACGACCACCACCTCGCCGCGGTTGACCGTGAGGTTGATGTCTCGAAGCGCCTGGAAGTCGCCGTAGTGCTTCTGCACGTCGGTCATGACGACGAGGGGCTCACCCCTGCGGACGTTGATGTTCGAGGTCTGCGGCGCCGCTGCCGGCACGTCAGGTGTCGCCATGACGATCACCCTATGGCGGTGGTCCGACGGTGTTCCAGTCGCGACGCGACCCTTTACCGATCTGTAACAGGTGCGGATGCCGCGCGGCGGCGGACGCGCGGCGGACGGTCACTCCCCCGCGCGCTGTGCGAAAGCTGTCTCGTAGAGGCACACGCTGGCGGCGGTGGCGAGGTTGAGCGACTCCGCCTTGCCGTAGATCGGCAGCCGCAGCGCGAGGTCCGCGAGCGCGAGGGCCTCCTCGCCGAGGCCGCGTGCCTCGTTGCCGAACAGCCACGCCGTGGGTTCGGACAGCAGACCCCGCGACTCCAGGAAGTCCTCTCCCCCGACATCCGCCGCGATCACGCGCACGCCCACCGCGTGAGCGCGCTCGACCGCGGTCGCGAGGTCGACGCCGAGCGCGACCGGCAGGTGGAAGAGCGATCCGGTCGTCGCGCGCACGACCTTGGGGTTGTACGGATCGACGGTGCGCCCCGTCAGCACGACGGCGTCTGCTCCGGCCGCGTCGGCGGCCCGGATGATCGTGCCGAGATTGCCCGGATCGCGCACCTCCTCGCAGATCGCGACGAGACGTGGGTTCGCCGCGAACACGTCGCGCACGGAGGTCGGCGACTGGCGCGCGACGGCGACGATGCCCTGCGGAGTGACGGTGTCGGCCATCGCGTCGAGCACGGCCTCGGCCGTGAAGACGACGTCGACGCCGGCGTCGCGCGCCGTGTCGCGCAGATCCGGGTGGCGCTCCAGCGCCGTGGGGGTCGCGAAGATCTCGACGAGCGTGTCGGGACGGTACGCGAGCGCCTCCCGCGCGGCCTGCGGTCCCTCCAGCAGGAACAGCCCGGTCTCCTGCCGGGCGCTGCGCTTGGTCAGCTTCGCGACCGCGCGCACGCGCGGCGAACGCGGGTTCTCGAGCACAGCATCAGTGTATGGCCCGCTCCGGCGGGACCCGCGCGCCGCGGCATCCGTCACCTCGTTTGCGGGAACGCGAAGAGGGCGCCTTCCGCGGGGAGGGCGCCCTCTTCGACAACCGGATGCGGCGTCAGGCGCTCTTCGGAGCGTTGACGTCCGACGGCAGCGCCTTCTTCGCGGTCTCGACGAGCGACGCGAACGTCTTGGGCTCGTTCACCGCGAGCTCGGCGAGCATGCGACGGTCGACCTGCACACCTGCGAGGCCGAGGCCCTGGATGAAGCGGTTGTACGTGATGCCGTTCTGGCGCGCGGCGGCGTTGATGCGCTGGATCCACAGACGACGGAAGTCGCCCTTGCGCTTGCGGCGGTCGCGGTACGCGTAGACGAGCGAGTGGGTGACCTGCTCCTTCGCCTTGCGGTACAGGCGCGAACGCTGACCCCGGTAGCCCGAGGCGCGCTCGAGGATGACGCGACGCTTCTTGTGGGCGTTGACGGCCCGCTTGACTCTAGCCATTTCGTTTCGTTCCTATTCGTGCGCAGGCCGCGTCAGCGGCCGAGAAGCTTCTTCGCGACCTTCGCGTCGCCCTTGGCGAGCACCTGGTCCTGCGAGAGGCGGCGGGTGCGGCGCGTGGGCTTGCCCTCGAAGTTGTGGCGAAGGTTCGCCTGCTGCTTCATGAGCTTTCCGCTGCCGGTGACCTTGAAGCGCTTCTTGGCGCCCGAGTGGGTCTTCTGCTTCGGCATCTTCGTTCCTTATCGATTTCGCCCGTACGGGCTTCGTGTGGCATCCCGCAGCGGCGGGAGTCGGATCCCGCGTCGTGCGGGAGATCGTGGGGAGGGTGCTAGCTCTCGCTCTCACCCTCGGCGGGCGCGTCGCCGGCGCCGGTGCGGGCCGAACGGGCCGCCTCGCGGTTCGCCGCGCGCTGCGCGTTCTGCTCCGCCTTCGCCTCGGACTTGTTCTTGTGCGGGGCGATCACCATCACCATGTTGCGGCCGTCGATGGTCGGGTTGGACTCGACCGTGCCGAACTCGGCCACGTCTTCGGCGAACTTGCGCAGCAGGCGCACACCCTGCTCGGGACGCGACTGCTCGCGACCGCGGAACAGGATCATCGCCTTGACCTTGTCGCCCGCCTTGAGGAACCCTTCGGCGCGCTTGCGCTTGGTCTCATAGTCGTGCGGCTCGATCTTCAGGCGGAACCGGACCTCCTTGAGGACGGTGTTGGCCTGGTTGCGGCGTGCTTCCTTCGCCTTCTGCGCGGCCTCGTACTTGTACTTGCCATAGTCCATGATCTTGACCACGGGAGGCCTCGAGTTCGGGGCGACCTCGACCAGGTCGAGATCCGCCTCCTGAGCCAGACGCTGCGCAACCTCGATGCGGACGATGCCGACCTGCTCGCCGTTCGGACCGACGAGTCGGACCTCGGGCACACGGATGCGCTCGTTGGTGCGGGGATCGCTGATGCGGAACTCCTCTTCGTGCGGATGGATGGCACCGCGACACGGGTGTGTCGCGGGCGAAGAGTCTCACTCCACCCGGCGAGGCGCCGAAGCACCTGCTTGCTGCACCCTGATCCCAGATCGGGACTACCCCGTACGCCGTGCGGACGGGGCGGAGCGCGTGACCCGGTAGCCTGGAGCGGCAAGCGCGGGTGGGATGTGATCCTCTTTCGTTCCGGAGCAGATCACTCCGGAGCCCGGCAAAGTCTATCAGAGAGTGGCACGTGAGCACGATTCCGGATGCCGGCGACAATGCCCGGCCGACCGACCAGACCACCGACGCCGAGCGCCTCGCACGCTGGGAGGAGCAGGAGCGGGCCGCCGCGGCATCCGCCACACGCGACATCGCCGACGTACCGGCCGTCGAGGTCATCACGACGACCGCCGTGCACCTCATGAGCGCCGCAGCGGTCAAGGTCGGCCTCGCCGACGACCCGGCGTCGCAGCTCGACCTCGACGAGGCCCGCAAGCTCATCAACGCGCTCGCCGGTCTCATCACCGCGGGCGCCCCCGAGATCAGCGACATGCACGCGCGCTCGCTGCGCGACGGGCTTCGGTCTCTCCAGCTCGCGTTCCGCGAGGCATCCGTCATCCCCGACCCGATCGGCAAGGGCCCCGGCGAGAAGTGGACGGGCCCCGTCACCTAGCCGCGACGGCCGCGAGGCCCCGCTCGACCGCGTCGACCGTGCGCCGCACCGCTTCGGCGTGGTCCTTCGTCGGGGAGGTCGGACCCGAGCCGATCCCGCACGCCGTCGAGCGCATGACGGTGTGCCGCCTCGAGCGCGGCGCGGCGCTCGTCGTCGATCCGCCCCATGGGTGCCGATCCTTCGCCCCCGCCGACCTGTGCGCAAGGGGCCGCTTCGCAGCGGGTGGACGGGAGTGCGTTCGCGCGCCGCGGGTCAGGCGCGGACGAGTTTGACCGTGAGCGAGTCGACGAGCACGGCGATGCGATCGTCGGCCGCCCAGCGCTTCGCGAGGCGCTGCAGCACGGCGTCGAGCTCCTCCTGCGTGAGTCCCGCCATGAGGTGAAGGCGCACGATGAGCTCCTGCCCCCGCAGGCGACCGGTCGGGTCGCCGGGCTGCACCGAGAGGTCGATCACCGCGAGTTCTCCGGCGATGCTCGCCTGCAGTGCCGTGTAGACCTCGGGCGACGTGAACGCCGGCTCCCACCTCTCCCCCTGCGCGATCGCCCACACGGCCGGGCGTCGGATGACGAACTCGGTCTCGGATCCGGGGTCGATCACGACGAGGTCGGTGTCATCGGCGGATGCCGCGAGTGCCACGCGCACGCCGTCGGCGGGCACCGGGCGCGCCGTCGCGTCCCACCGCATCATCGTCTCGACCGACGTGAACACGGGGAGCACGCGACGGCCGTCGGGAGCCGCGACCGTCACGATCGACAGCTCCTGCGTCTTGTCGACGGCGAGCCCGGTGGGCCCGATCCCCTCGTCGCCCTTCTGGGCGATCAGCGGGATCAGCAGTCGCGCCGAGCGGAACGCGTCGATGATCGCGACCTGGTCGCCCGTCCCCTCGCGGAACGCCGTGAGAGCGGCGAGCAGCGCCGGATCGGCGGAGCCGTCGTCGCCCGCGTGCGGATTGGGCTGGAAGCTGCGGCCCTCCCACGGAACGCCGGCGGAATCGGCGCTGTTGCCGTGCGCGTGCCCGCCCCCGTGGGCGTGGCCGTCGTGGGAATGGTCGCCCTCGTGCGGGTGATCAACCGCCGGCGACATCCAGCGCCTCGGTGAGGGTGAAGGCGCCGGTGTAGAGCGCCTTCCCGATGATGGCCCCCTCGACGCCGAGCGGCACGAGGTCGCGCAGCGCGGCGATGTCGTCGAGGCTGGCGACGCCGCCCGACGCGACGATGGGCTTGGGGGTGCGCGACGTGATCTCGCGCAGGAGGTCGAGGTTCGGTCCGCGCAGAGTGCCGTCCTTCGTGACATCCGTCACGACGTAGCGGCTGCAGCCGGCCTCCTCGAGTCGCTTGAGGACCGTCCACAGGTCGCCGCCCTCGCGCGTCCAACCGCGGGCCGCGAGCGTCGTGCCGCGCACGTCGAGACCGACCGCGACCACCTCGCCGTAGCGGCTGATGACGTCGGCCGCCCACTCCGGATTCTCGAGAGCCGCGGTGCCGAGGTTGATGCGCGCGGCGCCGATCTCGAGCGCGGTCTCGAGCGAGCGGTCGTCGCGGATGCCGCCCGAGAGCTCGACCTGCACGCCCTTGACCTGACGGATGACCTTGCGCAGCACGTTCGCGTTGCTGCCGCGGCCGAACGCCGCGTCGAGGTCGACGAGGTGGATCCACTTCGCGCCCTGGCGCGCCCACTCCTCGGCGGCCTCGACGGGGTCGCCGAAGCTCGACTCGGTGCCGGCCTCTCCCTGCGTCAGTCGCACCGCCTTGCCGTCGGCGACGTCGACGGCGGGAAGCAGGATCAGTTCGGGCGTGGACGCGAAATCGTTCATGGCTCCTCGTGCGGCGGAAGGGTGCGGGGCGAGCGAGAACCGGCCGCCCCCGGTGGGCACGAGGTCAAAGGCTACGCCCGCCGAGCCCGCCGATCCAATTGGAGAGGAGACGGATGCCGGCCGCCCCCGACTTCTCGGGATGGAACTGCGTCGCCGACAGCGGTCCGTTCTCGACCGCAGCGAGGAACGGCTGTCGTCCGTACGAGCACCACGTGAGGATGGGCTGCGGGAACGGCGTCTGCGGCTCCATCGGCCAGTGCTGCGCGCCGAAGGAGTGGACGAAGTAGAACCGCTCGTTCTCGATGCCGTCGAACAGGCGCGAGCCCGCGCCCGCGTCGACCGTGTCCCACCCCATGTGCGGCAGCACGGGGGCGTCGAGCTCGGTCACGGCACCGGGCCACTCGCCCATTCCCTCCGTGTCCGCGCCCCGCTCGACGCCGTGCTCGAACAGCACCTGCATGCCGACGCAGATGCCGAGCACGGGCCGTCCGCCCGCCAGTCGGCGGCCGATGAGCTCATCGCCGCGCTGCGCGCGGAGCGCCTCCATGACCGCCTGGAACGCGCCGACGCCGGGGACGACGAGGCCGTCGGCGTCGAGGATGAGTCCGCGGTCGGACGTCAGCCGGGCATCCGCCCCCGCCGCCTGCAGAGCCTTGACGGCGGAGTGGACGTTGCCCGAGCCGTAATCGAGGACCGCGACCAGGGGCCGATCGGTCACAGCGCGCCCTTCGTGCTCGGGATGCCCTCCACGTGCGGGTCGAGCGCCTTCGCCTGGCGGAATGCGCGCGCGAACGCCTTGAACTCGGCCTCGGCGATGTGGTGCGGGTCGCGCCCGCCGAGCACCGTCACGTGCACGGTGAGCGCGGCGTTGAACGCGATCGCCTCGAACGCGTGGCGCACGAGCGAGCCCGTGAAGTGCCCGCCGATGAGGTGGAACTCGAAGCCCGCCGGCTCGCCGCTGTGCACGAGATACGGCCGACCGCTGATGTCGACCACGGCCTGCGCGAGTGCCTCGTCGAGCGGCACGAGCGCGTCGCCGTACCGCGTGATGCCGGACTTGTCGCCGAGCGCCTGCCGGATCGCCTGGCCCAGCACGATCGAGACGTCCTCGACGGTGTGGTGCGCGTCGATCTCGGTGTCGCCCGACGCGCGCACCGTGAGGTCGGTGAGCGAGTGCTTGGCGAACGCCGTCAGCATGTGGTCGAAGAACGGGACGGTCGTGTCGATGCGGCTGCGCCCGGTGCCGTCGAGGTCGAGCTCGAGCTCGACGGTCGACTCGCTCGTCGCGCGACGCAGCGAGGCGGTGCGGTGTGCTGCGTCGGTCATGACGCCGATCCTACCGAGGCCAGGGCATCGAGGAACGCGGTCGTCTCCTCCTCGGTTCCGGCCGTCACGCGCAGGTGATGCGGGATTCCGACGTCGCGCACGAGGATGCCGCGCTCGTACAGCGCGTGCCACGTCGCGGCGCTGTCTTCGACGCCGTCGAAGAGCACGAAGTTCGTCCACGACTCGTACGGACGATAGCCGAGCGCCTCCACGGTGGCTGAGATGCGGTCGCGCTGCGCGACGATCTCGTCGACCATGCGGAGCATCGTCGGAGCGTGGTGGAGGGCGGCGGTCGCGGCCGCCTGCGTGAGGGCGCTGAGGTGATATGGGAGGCGCACGAGGCGCAGCGCGTCGATGAACGCGGGATCGGCGGCGAGGTAGCCCACGCGGGCGCCCGCGAAGGCGAAAGCCTTGCTCATCGTGCGGGAGACGACGAGCCGCTCGCGCCCGGGCAGGAGTGTCAGGGCGGACCGCTCCTCTCGCGGCGCGAACTCCTGGTACGCCTCGTCGACGATGACGATGCCGTCGGTGGCGTCGTACACCGCCTCGACGACGTCGAGCGGGAGTGGCGTGCCCGTGGGGTTGTTGGGTGCGCACAGGAAGACGACGTCGGGCGCGGCCGCCTCGACCTGGGATGCCGCGTCGGCGGGGTCGAGGGTGAAGTCGTGGCCGCGCGTGCCGGCCGTCCACGTGGCGCCCGTGCCGCGCGTGATGATCGGATACATCGAGTACGTCGGGGCGAAGCTGAACGCCGTGCGCCCGGGACCGCCGAACGCCTGCAGGATGTGCTGCAGCACCTCGTTCGAGCCGTTCGCGGCCCAGATCTGGTCGCGCGTGAGCCCGTGCCCGAGGTAGTCGGCGAACGCCTCGCGCAGCGCGGTGAACTCGCGATCGGGGTACCGGTTGACGTCGCGCAGAGCACGGGCGACAGAGTCGAGGATGTCGTCTGCGACCTCTTGCGGGACGGGATGCGTGTTCTCGTTGACGTTCAACGCGACAGGAAGCGGCGCCTGCGGCGCGCCGTACGGCTTCTGGCCACGGAGGTCGTCACGTAGCGGGAGGTCATCGAGGGTGGCGGTCACCCGTCCCATCGTAGAGCGCGCGCGTCAGGGAGAAGTCGGCGCGTACTGCGCCGGGATCGCGATCTCCTGCCCGGCTGCGATGGTCACGCCCTCGAGCGCGTTGAGCCGGACGATCGCGTCGACCACGTCGCGCGGGTCGGCCGCCGGCGCGACCTCTTCGGCGATCGCCCACAGCGTGTCGCCGGGCTCGACCGTCACCGTCACGAAACCGCCGGCGGGAACCCCGTCTTCGCGCGACGCGAGCGCGGAGCCGCCGCCGATGATCGCGACCGAGAGGGCGATGACCGCCGGGAGCGCTGCGAGAGCGGCGAGGACCCGGCGACCGCGGACCGTCAGGCGCAGGCGCGTGACGGGAGCTGCGGGTGCGGGAACGGTGATCGCGCTCATGGGGGCCTCCTGTGCGGTGGGGGGGAGATTCGCATCCGGCACTCGGCCGGGAGAGCCGGATACGAATCTCTGTACCGAACGTATCTTCGATGCTGTAGTGTGTCAAGTGCGGCGTCGAAGCCGGATCGTTCGAAAGACGACACGCCCGCCGGGTGTCCGACGAACCCGTCGCAACCGGATACGGTTTCGACAAGAGCACCCCACCACAGGGCTCCGACATTCGAATACCGCTACACCCGCCATGCAGGCCGAGCGCGTGAGACAGGAGCACGAAGATGACCGACGCGAGCATCGGGCGAGACAAGCCCCAGACGCGCCGCCGCAAGAGCCTGAGCGAAAAGCAGCTCGCGATCCTCGAGGTGATCCAGCGCTCGATCGCCCGCCACGGCTACCCGCCGAGCATGCGCGAGATCGGCGACGCGGTGGGCTTGAAGTCGCTGTCGAGCGTGACGCACCAGCTCAATCAGCTCGAGCTGAGCGGCTACCTGCGTCGCGACGCCGGCAAGACCCGCGCACTCGAAGTCCTCATCGACCTGCCCGGCACCGCCGCCGAGAACCCGGCCGACGTCGCACCCCCGGTGGGTGATGCCGCGCTCGTGCCACTCGTCGGCCGCATCGCGGCGGGTGTGCCCATCACGGCCGATCAGCAGATCGAAGAGATCTTCCCGCTCCCCCGCCAGCTGGTCGGCAAGGGCGACCTGTTCATGCTCAAGGTCAGCGGCGACTCGATGATCGACGCGGCGATCTGCGACGGCGACTGGGTCGTCGTCCGCTCGCAGAACACCGCCGAGAACGGCGACATCGTGGCCGCGATGCTCGACGGCGAGGCCACCGTCAAGACGTTCCGCCGCCGCGACGGCCACACGTGGCTGCTCCCCCGCAACTCGGCGTTCGAGCCCATCCTCGGCGACGAAGCCGTCGTGCTCGGCAAGGTCGTCGCGGTGCTGCGGGCGATCTGACACCCACCGCCGAGGTCTCACCCGCCCCGGGCGATGCCCCTGCGCGCCCGTGCCGCCACCGCTAGTGTGAGCCTCGTCGGCCGCGCCCACGCTCCGGACGCGGTCCGCCGAGCGAGGTGGCCGAGCGACACGGCGCGGCAGGCCGAGAGGTGGGTAGGACGATGGCATCCGACGTCGACGACCTGCGCGCGCAAATCGAAGAGCTCCGCCGCGAGAACGAGCGGCTTCTCGCCATGCACACCGCGTCCGTCGAACCGGCATCCGACACCGCCCCACCCCGCCGCCGCAACGGATGGCGCGCGATCGTCTCGGCCCTGTGCATCGTGATCGCCGGCATCCTTGTACCGGTCACGATCGTGTCGACGTGGACTCGCGCACAGCTCGTCGACGAGGCGGCCTTCGTGCAGACGTTCGCGCCGCTCGCCGATGATCCCGGCGTGCAGGAACTCGTCATCCAGCAGTCGACCGCGGCGATCAACGAGTCGCTCGACGTCGAGTCGTTCACCGACGACCTGTTCGACGGCCTCGCGCGGCTCGACCTTCCGCCCGCGGCGCTGCGCGCCCTCGAGCTGCTGCGCAGGCCGGCTGCCTCGGGGCTGCAGAACCTCATCGAGAACACGGTCACGCGGGTCGTCGAGTCGGACGTTTTCGCCGAGGTGTGGCAGCGCGCGCTCATCGCAAGCCACCGCTCGCTCGTCGCGGCGGCGACCGGCGACGGCTCGGGCGTGGTGACGATCGACCGGGCGGGCGTTCTCGGGATCCAGCTCGGCCCGATCGTCGATGAGCTCAGGCAACGGCTCGTCGACCGCGGGATCGGCCTCGCCGAGGCGATTCCTCCCGTCGACCGCACGATCGTGATCGCGCAGTCCGACGCGCTTCCGCTCGTCATCGCGATCTACAACATCGCCGTCACGGTCGGCTGGTGGCTCCCACTCATCGCGGTCGCGCTGTTCGTGGCCGGCATCCTCGTCGCGCGCCGGCGTTCGACGGCGCTCCTCGGCACGGGGGTCGCCCTCGCCGCCGGAGGAGTCGTCCTCGTTATCGTGCTCGGCACCGCCCGCGCGATCCTCTCGCTGAACGCGTCGACTCTCGGCGTCGCACCCACGACGACCGACTCGATCTTCTTCGCCGTGACGGGCGCCATGCGCGACACCGCGATCGTCGCGACCGTCCTCGGCATCGTCATCGCGATCGCGGCCTGGCTCGGAGGCCGGTGGGAGCCGGCTGAGCGGGTCCGCGCCCTCGCGGCCTCGCTCACGGGCCGTGCGCGCACTGGATTGCGCCGCTGGGGCTTCGACACCGGCGCCTTCGGGGATTGGATGCACCGGCAGCGCCTGCTGGTGCGCATCGTGATCCTCGTGCTTGCGATCGTGCTCCTCTTCGCGCTCAGGCCGCTGTCGGTCGGCGACATCGTCCTCACGGTCGTGCTCGCACTCGTCGTGTGGCTCATCGCCGAGCTCGTGCAGCGCGATTCCGACGCAACGGGGACGATCGCCGACGAAGTCCGATCAGCGGATGCCACGGCCGCAGCCGCGGCATCCGCCGTCGACGACTTCACCGACGCCTCCGAACGGGTCGAGTCGCCCGCTACCCGCTGACCCTCACGGGGCCGGCGATCCCCGCGCGCTCGCGCACGAGCCGTGTCGCCTCGACGAGGTTCTGCAGCGAGAGCACGGTCTCGCGATAGGCGCGCGTCTTGAGGCCGCAGTCGGGGTTGACCCACACCTGCGACAGCGGCATGTGCGCGAGGATGCGCTCGATGAGCCCCACGAGCTCGGCAACGGAGGGCACGCGCGGCGAGTGGATATCGTACACGCCCGGCCCGATTCCGCGCTCGAACCCGGATTCGCCGAGATCGACGAGCAGCTCGCCGCGGCTGCGTGCCGCCTCGATCGACGTGACGTCGGCGTCGAGCGCCGCGATCGCGTCGATGACGTCGGCGAACTCCGAGTAGCAGAGATGGGTGTGCACCTGGGTCGCGTCGGCCGCTCCCCCGGTCGCGAGCCGGAACGCGCGCACCGACCAGTCGAGGTAGGCGGGCTGGGCCGCGCGCGTCAGCGGCAGCAGCTCTCGCAGCGCCGGCTCGTCGACCTGGACGATCCGGATGCCGGCCGCCTCGAGGTCCCGGATCTCGTCCCGCAGCGCGAGCGCGACCTGGTTCGCGGTGTCGCGCAGCGGCTGGTCGTCACGCACGAACGACCACGCGAGGATCGTCACCGGGCCCGTCAGCATGCCCTTCACAGGCTTGTCGGTGAGCGCCTGCGCGAAGCGCGACCATTCGACCGTGATGGGCGCGGGTCGCGTCACGTCGCCCCACAGGATGGACGGACGGGTCACGCGCGAGCCGTACGACTGCACCCAGCCGTGCCGCGTCACCGCGAAGCCCTCGAGGTGCTCGGCGAAGTACTGCACCATGTCGTTGCGCTCGGGCTCGCCGTGCACGAGCACATCGAGACCGAGCTCCTCCTGCAGTCCCACGATCGTCGTGATCTCGAGCCGCAGCAGCTCCTCGTACTCCGCCTGGCTCAACTCGCCGCGGTCGCGGCGTCCGCGCAGGCGGCGGATCTCGGCCGTCTGCGGAAACGACCCGATCGTGGTGGTCGGCAGCAACGGCAGGTGGAGCTCGCCCTCCTGCAGGGCACGGCGCCGCGCGGCATCGGTGCGTCGGAACGCGTCCTCTGAGAGTCCGGCGACGCGCGTACGCACCGCCTCGACGCGCACGCCGCGCGCATCGCGGCGGTCGGCGAGGGCGGCGGATGCCTCGGCGAGCGCCGACTCGATCGCGGAGCGACCTTCGGCGAGGCCGCGCGCGAGCGTCGTCACCTCGCCGACCTTCTGATCGGCGAACGCGAGCCACGACACAAGCCGCGGATCGAGCTCCGTCTCTTCGGCGACGTCGTGGGGCACGTGCTGCAACGACGTCGAGGTGCCCACGGCCACCGGTGCACCCAGTCCGCGCAGCGCCTCGAGCGACGACCACGCGGCCGCCAGGTCGCCGCGCCACACGTTGCGGCCGTCGACGACGCCGCCCACGAGGGTCTTGCCCTCGAGCCCCGACGTCGGCAGCGGCACGACGCCGCGCACGAGGTCGAGCGCGAGCGCCTCGATCGGAGCGGCGGCGAGCGCGCGCCACGCGTCGTCGCCGAGCTGCCCGTACGGCGCGGCGACGAGGATCGACGGGCGGCGCCTGACGCTCCCGAGCGCGCGATAGGCGGCGGATGCCGCGGCCGCGAGCTCGGCGGCGGACACGGGCAGGGTCTCGCTCACGAGCGCCGGCTCGTCGAGCTGCACCCACTCCACTCCCGCCTCACGGAGGTCGGCGAGCAGGCTGATGTACGCACCGACCACGGACTCGAGTCGGTCGAGCGGTCGGAAGGCGGGGGCGTGCGCGCCCCCGGGGCGTAGGGCCGCGGCATCCGTCGCCTTCGACAGCGCGAGGAGCGTCACCGGACCCATGAGCACGGGCCGCGTCACGAACCCGTCTTCCCGGGCCTCGGCGAACTGCCGCACGAGGCGCTCGGACGACGGCGCGAACACCGTCTCGGGACCGATCTCGGGCACGAGGTAGTGGTAGTTCGTGTCGAACCACTTCGTCAGCTCGAGCGGCGGCTGGTCGCCCGAACCGCGCGCGGCGGCGAAGGTGGCGGCGAGTCCGATCGAGCCGTCGGGCTCGCGCAGCGCGTCGAAGCGTGCGGGCAGCGCGCCGATCGCGAGCGCCGCGTCGAGCACGGGGTCGTAGAGGGAGAACGACTCGGGGATCGACGAGTCGTCGCGGCCGAGGCCGAGCTGGGCGAGCCGCCCGCGTGTCGCGCGGCGAAGCTCGGCGGTGCGGACCTCGAGCTCCGCGTCGTCGAGATCTCCGGCCCAGTGCGCCTCGAGCGCGCGCTTGAGCTCGCGACGGCGTCCGATGCGGGGATAGCCGAGGATCGTCCCGGAGGGGAATGCGGTCATCGTGCGGTCTCCTTCTCGTGGGTGGGGATGCCGGCCTCGCGGAGCACCGCGAGCACCGTGTCGTGGACGTTGAAGGCGTAGAGGTGGATGCCGGATGCGCCGCCCGCGAGCAGCGCGCGCGCCAGCCGTGCCGCGTGGGCGACGCCGACCTCGCGGCGGGCGTCCGCGTCGGGAGCGAGCTCGAGGTCGAGCGCGAGGTCGGTCGGCTCCCGCTCGCCCGTGAGCTCGAGCACGCGGCGCAGGCGCGCGGGGGACGTGACGGGCATGATGCCGGGCACGATCGGGATGTGGACGCCCGCGCGCCGCGCCCGCTCCGCGAACGCGAGGTGGTCGTCGGCGCGGAACACGACCTGCGTGATCGCGAACGTCGCGCCCGCGGCCTGCTTCTCAAGGAGGACGTCGACGTCGTGATGCGCATGACGCGCCCGCGGGTGCCCATTGGGGAACGCCGCGACCGCGATGTCGGGTGCGCCGGGTCCGTCGTGGATGCCGCGCTCCGCGCGCACACGGCGGATGAGCCGCACGAGGTCGGCCGCGCGCGTGAGCTCACCGCGGAACACGTCGTCCTCGCCGAGGCCGGCGGGAGGGTCGCCCCGCAGGGCGAGGAAGCGGTCGATGCCGGCGTCGAGGAACTCGCGCACGAGCGCCTCCGCGCGTGCAGTCGTGTGGCCGACGCACGTGAGGTGCGCGAGCGGCTCGACGTCCGTCGACTCGCGGATGTGCCGCAGCAGCTCGAGCGAGCGGCCGCCCGTCGAGCCGCCTGCCCCGAACGTCACCGAGATGAAGCGGGGCCCCGCGTCGGCGAGGCGCTCGACCGACTCGTGCAGGGCGGCCGTGGCATCCGGTGTTCGCGGCGGATAGACCTCGAAGGAGAACGGCACAGCGCCGGGGCGTTCGGCGAAGCGACGCGAGCTGACGGTCATGGCGGTCTCTCGGACAGGGACGGTTTCAGTGGCCTGGTGGCCGCGGGTCTCGCACATGCCGTCTCGGGCATGTGGATCTCGGCGGGCGGGTGCCGGGCTCGGCTGTCGCTCCCTGCCCGGTCGGCGCCGGGCATGTGCGAGCACGATAGCCGCGGTGCGCACCTCCTCGCCGGGATGTGTCGGCGTATTGCCGCGTGTTTCGTCACGTTCCGCGAATGCGACCGCCGACGCGCACGGCTAGCGTTGAGGAGTGACCGCCGAGCTGCCCTATGGAACCTGGCCATCCCCGATCACCGCCGAGTCGGTGGCCGCCGCGTCTCCGCGCATCGAGGGGGCTCAGTTCGTCGGCGCCCGCAGCGGTGCCGAGGAGGTGTGGTGGGGCGAGACCGTCCCGTCCGAAGGCGGCCGCACGACCGTGCGCAGGCGCCTCGCGTCGGGAGATGTCGAAGAGGTGCTGCCCGCGCCGTGGAATGCGCGCTCGCGCGTGCACGAGTACGGCGGCGGCGCCTGGACCGCGGTCGACGACGGACGCCTCGCGTTCGTCGAGAAGGAGGATCAGCGCGTGTGGCTGCTGGCGCCCGGTGAGCCGCCGCGCCCCCTCACGCCCGCCGCGGGCGACACGCGCTACGGCGCCCTCTCGTGGCAGGAGGGGCGGCTCCTCGCCGTCCGCGAGGACCACAACGGTCGCCGCCGCCCGCGCCGCGACCTCGTCGCCATCTCGCTGGACGACGAGCCCGAAGTCACCGATCTCGTCGACGACAGCGACTTCCTCGCGCAGCCGGCGCTGTCTCCGGGCGGCAATCACCTCGCGTGGATCGCGTGGGACCACCCGGCGATGCCGTGGGACCGCACCGAGCTGCGCGTGGGCCGCATCGAAGACGGCACGGTCGCGGAGTGGGCGACGGTGTCTCCGGATGCCGCGACCGCCCCGCTCCAGCCGGTGTGGCTCGACGCGGAGGACCTGCTCTACGTCGACGACCCGACCGGCCGGTGGAACCTGTGGCGCATGCGACTGTCCGCCGACCTCGACCACCGCCCGGTGTCGCCCGCCGACGCCGACACGGGTGGGCCGCTGTGGACCCTCGGGACCCGCTGGTACGCGCTCGTCGACGGCGGCCGCGTCGTGGCGGTGCGCACGAACGGCGCCGACGAGCTCGTCGCGATCGACCTCGAGTCGGGTGAGGCCACCCCACTCCCCTGCCCCGCGACCGCGGGGGTGAGCGTCGAGCACGCGTCGGGCTCGCGCGTGCTGGTGTCGGGTGCGGGAACGGATGCGCCGACCGGGCTGTGGATCGTCGACGCCGACGCCCCCGGCGAGGTCGTGACGGTGAGCGGGGGCAGCGCGCCGTGGGGTTCGCAGTGGTCGCCGCGCGCGCTGCCGGTCACGTACGAAGGTCCGCACGGACCCGTGCACGCATTCGCTTACCCGCCGACGAACCCCGACCACACCGCGCCGGCCGGCGAGAAGCCGCCGTACATCGTGTTCGTCCACGGCGGTCCGACGTCGCACGTCGGGGGCGCGGCATCCGCCAAGATCGCCTACTGGACCAGTCGCGGGATCGGCGTGCTCGACGTCAACTACGGCGGATCGACGGGCTACGGCCGCGCGTACCGCGAGCGGCTCCTCGGCCAGTGGGGTGTCGTCGACGTCGATGACGTCGTCGCTGCCGTACGCGGGCTCGCCGACGCGGGTCTCGCCGACCCCGACCGTCTCGCGATCGCGGGCGGATCGGCCGGCGGCTGGACCGTGCTGTGCGCGCTCTACCGCAGCGACGTCTTCTCGGCGGGCATCAGCCGTTACGGCGTCGCCGATCTGCGCGCGCTCGCGCGCGACACGCATGACTTCGAATCGCGGTACCTCGACGGCATGGTCGGCCCGCTTCCCGAGGCAGAGGAGCTCTACGTCCAGCGCTCCCCGCTGTCGCACCTCGACCGGCTGACGACACCGCTGCTCATCGAGCAGGGGCTGGAGGACCGCGTCGTGCCCCCGGCGCAGTCCGAGGCGCTGCGGAACGCGCTCGCACGCAAGGGAGTGCCGCACGCGTACCTGCCGTTCGAGAACGAGGGGCACGGGTTCCGGCGCTCCGAGACGATCGTGCGCACGCTCGAAGCGGAGCTCAGCTTCCTCGGTCAGGTGTTCGGGTTCGACCCGCCCGGCGTCGAGCGCCTCGAGCTGGAGTGACGGGCCCGCGCGCGCTCAGCGACTGGCACGAGGGCCATCGCCGACCGCGCACGCTTCGCGGCGGTGATGCCGATCGGCGGGCCGTCAGGCTCGGGCGTACGGCGCCAGTCTCGAAGCCAGGTGTCGTCCCACCCGCGCGTGCAGGAGCGTGCCCTCCTCCTCGTGGTCCTGCGACAGGATGATGCCCTGCTCGTGCACGGCCGACACGAGGTCGCCACGGTCGTACGGCACGAGCGCGTGCACCTCGACCTCGGGCAGGGGCAGCGCGTCCTCGATCGCGGCGCGCAGCTCGGCGATGCCCTCACCGGTGCGCGACGACACGAAGAGCGCCTTCGGCTCGAGGCCTCGGAGCAGCATCCGCGTGTCGTCGTCGACGAGGTCGGCCTTGTTGAACACGACGAGTTCGGGGAGATCGCGCGCGCCCACGTCGCCGATGACGTCCCGTACGGTCGCGAGCTGCGCGGCCGGGTCGGGGTGCGAACCGTCGACGACATGGAGGATCACGTCGGCTTCGCCGACCTCCTCGAGTGTTGAACGGAAGGCCTCGACGAGCTGGTGCGGCAGGTTGCGCACGAAACCGACCGTGTCGGTCAGCGTGTACACGCGACCGTCGGACGTCTCGGAGCGACGCACAGTCGCATCGAGCGTCGCGAACAGCGCGTTCTCCACGAGCACACCCGCGCTCGTCAGCCGGTTCAGCAGCGACGACTTGCCGGCGTTGGTGTATCCGGCGATCGCGACCGATGGCACGGTGTTGCGCTTGCGCTCGGCGCGCTTCGCCTCGCGGGCGGGGGCGAAATCGCGGATCTGCCGGCGCAGCTGCGCCATGCGGGTCCGGATGCGGCGGCGATCGAGCTCGATCTTCGTCTCACCGGGCCCGCGCGAGCCCATGCCCGCACCGCCCGCGCCGACCTGGCCACCCGCCTGGCGGCTCATCGACTCACCCCAACCGCGCAGTCGCGGCAGCAGGTACTCGAGCTGCGCCAGCTCGACCTGCGCCTTGCCCTCGCGGCTCTTCGCGTGCTGGCTGAAGATGTCGAGGATCACCGTCGTGCGGTCGATGACCTTGACCTTCACGACGTCTTCGAGCGCGCGGCGCTGGCTGGGCGCGAGCTCGGTGTCGGCGATCACGGTGTCGGCTCCGACAGCGGCGACGATGTCGCGCAGCTCGTGGGCCTTGCCCCGGCCGACGTAGGTGGCGGGATCCGGATGCGGCCGCCGCTGCAGCACGCCGTCGAGCACCACCGCGCCGGCTGTCTCGGCGAGGGCCGCGAGCTCGCGCAGCGAGTTCTCGGCATCCTCCTGCGCGCCCTGCGGGTGCACGCCCACCAGGACGACGTTCTCGAGACGCAGCTGCCGGTACTCGACCTCGGTGACGTCTTCGAGTTCGGTCGAAAGACCGGGCACGCGACGCAGCGCCGCTCGCTCCTCGCGATCCCACTGGTCGCCGTCGGTGTCGACCTGCGCGACCGTAGTCTCGTCCTGAAGAGCCTGCGCCGCGCCGAAGACACGAACCCCGGACCGCGCGTCGGCGCGCGAGAGCACCCTGTCGACGGGGTCGACGAGGGTCTCTTCGGTGCTTCGGGATGTCGTGGTGTCGGTCATTCGTTCCTCTCGTGGGGCCTCTGCCGAGGCATCCGTAAACTCTACGCCGATGAGGTTGCGGGGCAATCCCCGCGGAGCCTCGCTTCGCCGCTGCTGGGGCCTACCCGGTACGCTCGCTCCCATGTCGAGCGATCACTACTTCAGTGCGTCGCCGGCGAGCGCTGAGAATCTGCGACGCATCCGGGTCGCTCTCGCCGGTCGTGACGTCGAGGTGACGACCGCCGCGGGCGTGTTCAGCCCCGATCACATCGACTCCGGGACGGGTGTGCTCCTCGCGAACACGCCGCCGGCGCCGCCCGGCGGTGACTTTCTGGACTTGGGGTGCGGTTGGGGCCCGATCGCTCTGAGCCTCGCCCTGCAGTCGCCTCACGCCACGGTGTGGGCCGTCGATGTCAACGAGCGGGCTCTCGACCTCGTGCGGCGCAATGCGGAGTCCCTCGGACTCGAGAATGTCAACGCCGTGCTGCCCGACGATGTTCCCGACGACATCGCGTTCCGCACGATCCGGTCGAATCCGCCCATCCGCGTCGGCAAGAACCAACTGCACGGGCTGCTCGAGCGTTGGATCCCGCGGTTGGCCGAACGCAGCGACGCGTGGCTCGTCGTGCAGCGCAACCTCGGGTCGGATTCGCTGCAGCGGTGGCTGGCGGCGACCTTCGACAAGGAGTACAGCGTGCATCGCGCCGCCACCGGCCGAGGGTTCCGGGTCATCCGCGTGCGGCGCCACGGCACGCCGCCGACGGAGCCGATCGACGTCCCCTGACGGTTCTCCCGATCGCTGAGCGAGGACGCGACCGGTCGAGACGAAGCGCGCACACCCCGACCCGGATGCCTCAGGCCAGCGAGACCTCGCCCGAGAACACGAGCGTGGCGGGCCCCGAGAGCAATACGTGCTCCCCGTCGGCGTCGCGGCGCACCCGCACGCCGAGCGTTCCCCCCGGCACATCGACCGTCCACCGGTCGGGCGCGGCCTCCCCCGCCCAGTGGCGCACCGCGAGCGCCGCCGCGGCGACGCCGGTCCCGCAGCTGAGCGTCTCGCCGACACCGCGCTCGAACACGCGCATGCGAATTGATCCGACCCCGTCCCGCACGAGCGGATCGCTCGGAACGACGAACTCGATGTTCGCGCCGTGCGGCGGCTGCGGGTCGAGCAGCGGCTGAACGGTGAGGTCGAGTCCGTCGAGCTCGCGTGTCGAGCCGAGCGCGACGACGATGTGCGGGTTGCCGACGTCGATGCCCTGCCCTGGGCGCGCGACGTCGAGTCCGCGAGCGCGCACGAGCGCGTCGGCATCCGTCCGCCACGCACCCAGGTCGACCTCGAAGCCGTTGGGCGCCGTCGTGACCGTCTTGACGCCGGCCCGCGTGCCGATGGGAAGCGTCCCGCCGTCGGGAAGCGATGCGTACCCGGCCTGGAGCAGGTAGCGCGCGAACACGCGCACGCCGTTGCCGCACATCTCGGCCTTCGAGCCGTCGGCGTTGCGGTAGTCCATGAACCACTCCGCCTCGGGCGTCGCCGCGCCCTCCTGGATCGCCGAGGAGCGCACGACGCGCAGGATGCCGTCCGCGCCGATCCCGAACCGACGATCGCACAGCGCCGCCACCTGGTCGTCGCTGAGATCGAGGTCGCCTTCGGGATCGGCGACGATGACGAAGTCGTTGCCGGTGCCGTGGCCCTTCGTGAACGGGATGAGCGGCATTCCTCAATCCTAGAGTCGGGTCGTCACGCGTCGGCGATGAGCCGCTTGCCGGTCGCCCAGATGTCGAACGACTCGTAGCCGAGCGCGTCGTAGAACCCTCGCGCCGCGATGTTGTCCGGTCGCACCATGAGCTGCACCTTGGGGCATCCGAGCTCCTCGAGCCGCCGTTCCGCCTCCGTGACGAGCAAGCGTCCGATGCCCTCCCCGCGACGCGCCGGGTCGCTCGCGAGGTAGTACAGCCACCCGCGGTGCCCGTCGTAGCCCGCCATGACAGATCCGACGACGGCGTCGCCGTCGATCGCGACAAGGAAGAGCTCGGGTTGCACCTGCAGCTTGCGCTCGATGTCTTTGCGGGGGTCGTTCCACGCACGTGTGAGGCCCGCGGCGCGCCACAGAGCGATGACGCACTCGGTGTCGGGACGCTCGAAGGGGCGGACGCGCAGGCTCATTCAGCCCACTCTGCCAGGGTCGCGGCATCCGCCCCGGAGTCCGTCCACAGCACGCCCGCGTACCTGCGGAACCACGACACCTGCCTGCGCGCATAGCGCCGTGTGAGGGCCTGCGTCTCGGCGATGGCCTCCGCCTCAGTGGCCTCGCCCTTCAACTGTGCGAGCGCCTGCGCGTACCCGATCGCGCGTCGCGCGGTGACGCCGTGTTCGAGCCCCTGCTCCCGCAGCCGCGAGACCTCGTCGACGAGACCGTCCGCCCACATGCGCTCCACGCGCGCGTCGAGCCGGATCACGAGCTCGTCGCGCGGCGCCTGCACGCCGATGATGCGGGTCGACGGATGCCACAGCACCGGCTCGTCGGGAAGCGCGGCGCCGTGCGTCGCCTCGCCCTGCGCGAGCACTTCGAGCGCGCGCACGATCCGGCGGCCGTTGCGCGGGTCGATCCGCTCGGCCGTGCGCGGGTCGAGTTCGCGCAGACGGGCGAAGAGCACCCCCGGGCCGTGCTCGGCGAGCTCCGCTTCGAGCTTCGCGCGGAGTTCGTCGTCGTGCGGCGGGAAGCGGAAGTCGAACAGGACGCTCGACACGTACAGCCCCGACCCGCCCACGAGGATCGCGTCCGCACCGCGCCCGTGGATGTCGTGGATCGCGGCTCGTGCCGCTTCCTGGTACCACGCGACGGCGGCTTCGTCTGTGACGTCGAGGACGTCGAGGAGGTGATGACGGATGCCGCGCCTGTCCCCCTCCGGAAGCTTCGCCGTGCCGATGTCCATGCCGCGGTACAGCTGCATCGCGTCGGCGTTGACGATCTCGGCCGGGCGCCCGCGCGCCGCGAGCGCCTCCGCGAGGTCGAGCGAGAGCGCGGTCTTGCCGGTGCCGGTCGCGCCGACGACCGCCCACAGGGTGGGTTCGCTGCTCGGGGACATTCGCGCTGTCGATTCCTTCATCCGCGCCCCTTGCGATCGGGCGCGCTCGCACGAAACGGTAGCGCGAACGCCGTCGCGCGATGGGGGCAGGTGGTCAGACCCCGATGCGGAGGGTCGGGAGGCCGAGCGACACGGGTCGCGGGGCTCCGGGCTCACCGGCCGGTGCGGGCACAACGCAGGACTCCGCCTGCGAACGGTCCCACGCGTCGCCTGCTCGCGTACGGCGGATGCGCAGCGGCGCGCCGTCGGGTGCGTCGGCGAGCAGGTGGAACGGCGCCGCGTGCGTGACGGTGACGCTCACGACATCACCCGGACGAGGCGTGGGCGAGCCCTCGGGAACCTCGAAGTGAACGAGACGGTTGTCTTCGGCGCGTCCGGTGAGGCGGTGCGTCTCGGCGTCCTTCTTGCCCTCGCCGGTCGAGACGAGCACCTCGAGGGTGCGGCCGAGCTGCTTCTGGTTCTCCTCGAGCGAGATGCGCTCCTGCAGCGCGATGAGTCGGTCGTAGCGCTCCTGCACGACAGCCTTCGGCACCTGGTCGGGCATCGTGGCCGCGGGCGTGCCCTCGCGGATCGAGTATTGGAACGTGAACGCGCTGGCGAAGCGCGCCTGCTCGACGACGCGCATCGTGTCTTCGAAGTCCTCGTCGGTCTCGCCGGGGAAGCCGACGATGATGTCGGTCGAGATCGCGGCGTCCGGCATCTTCGCCCGCACCCGATCGAGGATGCCCAGGAACCGGTCACTGCGGTAGGAGCGGCGCATCGCCCGCAGGATGCGGTCGCTCCCCGATTGGAGCGGCATGTGAAGCTGCGGCATGACGGCGGGCGTCTCGGCCATCGCGTCGATCACGTCGTCGGTGAATGCGGCCGGATGAGGGCTTGTGAAGCGGATGCGCTCAAGTCCTTCGATCTCGCCGGCGGCGCGGAGGAGCTTGCCGAAAGCCTGGCGATCGCCGAACTCGACGCCGTACGAGTTGACGTTCTGGCCGAGGAGCGTGACCTCGATCGCACCGTCCTCGACGAGGAGTCGGATCTCGTTGAGGATGTCGCCCGGGCGACGGTCCTTCTCCTTGCCACGCAGGCTCGGGACGATGCAGAACGTGCACGTGTTGTTGCAGCCGACCGAGATCGACACCCAGCCGCTGTAGACGCTGTCGCGCTTGGTGGGGAGCGTCGAAGGGAACACCTCGAGCGACTCGAGGATCTCGAGCTCGGCCTCGCCGTTGTGTCGCGCGCGCTCGAGCAAGGTAGGGAGAGAGCCCATGTTGTGCGTGCCGAACACGACGTCGACCCACGGGGCCTTCTCGAGCACGGCCTGCTTGTCCATCTGTGCGAGGCAGCCGCCGACGGCGATCTGCATGCCCTCGTGACGGTCCTTGCGGGACTTCAGATGCCCGAGGGTGCCGTAGAGCTTGCCGGCCGCATTGTCACGCACCGCGCACGTGTTGATCACGACGATGTCGGCCTCTTCGCCGGCGCCGGCGCGGACATACCCCGCACTCTCGAGCGACCCGGAGAGTCGCTCGGAGTCGTGCACGTTCATCTGACAGCCGAAGGTGCGGACTTCGTACGTGCGCACGCGGCCGTCGGCGCCCACCGCCGCGGACGACGGCGCGATGAGCGTCGGCGTGGAAGAAGGGGAGGTCATGATGGCGTCATTCTACGAGCCGGCGCTGGGAGGTCGGCCCGTCGGGCGTCCCGGCGACCGCGGTCGGATGCCCCGGCGATCGTCAGCGGAACCGCACGCCCGACGAACCGCCGCTCTCGTCGAGCGCCTGCTTCGCGGCGGTGAGCGCGACGTTCGCCGGGTAGCCGCGCCGGGCGAGCTGACCAGCGAGTCGGCGCAGGGCCGTGTCGCGGTCGAGCGCGCTCATGCTGCGCGCTTTCGCACGTGCGAACTTGAGTGCGCGATCGAGGTCGTCGTCGGGCAACGTCGAGAGCACCTCGTCGGCGATCTCGCGCGGGATGCCCCGCTTCACGAGGGTCTGCGCGATCACCTGCCTGCCCTGCCCCTTGCGATCGACCGCAGTATGGACGAGCTGTTCGGCGAGCGCCGTGTCATCGAGGTAGCCGAACTCGATCATCCTGCTCAAGACGAGGTCTGCCGATGCGGGGTCGAGCTCGTGTTCACGCAGGAACGATCGTGCCTCCGAGACCGAGAGCGACCGCGTGCGAAGCCTCTTCAGCAGCAGCTTCTCGGCGAGTTCGGATGCCGCGGGGCGATCTTCACCGGAGTCGTCGTCGGCTGGCGCGTACTCGTCGGAGCGGCTGCTCACCCACGTCGGGTGCCACACGGCATCCGTTCCGGCGTCGACGACCTCGGTCTCCGGCGCAAGCTCGGGTACGCGGGCCGTGGTGCCCCCGCCGAACAGAGGGATGACGGGGGCGAGCCCGCGCTCGGTCTCGGCCGAGGCGTGCTCGCCCCCTTCGTCTGCGAATCGGACCATCAGGCCGGGCGGCGTGCCGCCAGGTCGTCGACGGGCGCTTCGACGGCACCCTTGACCGCGCCGATGCCCAGCTTCGCCTTGATCTTCGTCTCGATCTCGGCCGCGACGTCTTCGTTCTTGAGCAGGAAGTTGCGGGCGTTCTCCTTGCCCTGCCCGAGCTGCTCGCCGTCGTACGTGTACCACGCGCCGGACTTCTTGACGATGCCGTGCTCGACGCCGAAGTCGATGAGGCTGCCTTCGCGCGAGATGCCGGATCCGAACAGGATGTCGAACTCCGCCTGCTTGAACGGCGGGGCCATCTTGTTCTTGACGACCTTGACGCGAGTGCGGTTTCCGACGGCATCCGACCCGTCCTTCAGGGTCTCGATGCGGCGGATGTCGAGTCGCACCGACGCGTAGAACTTGAGCGCCTTACCGCCCGCGGTCGTCTCGGGCGAGCCGAAGAACACGCCGATCTTCTCACGCAGCTGGTTGATGAAGATCGCCGTCGTCTTGGTCTGGTTGAGACCACCGGTGAGCTTGCGGAGCGCCTGCGACATGAGTCGCGCCTGGAGGCCGACGTGGGAGTCGCCCATCTCGCCCTCGATCTCGGCCTTCGGCACGAGCGCGGCGACCGAGTCGATCACGACGAGGTCGATCGCACCCGACCGCACGAGCATGTCGGCGATCTCGAGCGCCTGCTCACCGGTGTCGGGCTGCGACACGAGCAGCTGGTCGATGTCGACGCCCAGCTTCTGTGCGTAGTCGGGGTCGAGTGCGTGCTCCGCGTCGATGAACGCCGCGATGCCGCCGGCACGCTGGACGTTGGCGATCGCGTGAAGCGTGAGCGTCGTCTTACCGGACGACTCGGGTCCGTAGATCTCGATGATCCGGCCGCGCGGAAGCCCGCCGACGCCGAGGGCGACGTCGAGGGCGATCGAGCCGGTGGGGATGACCTCGACCGGAGCACGTTCGTCGCTGCCCAGTCGCATGACCGAGCCCTTTCCGAACTGCCGATCGATCTGCGCGAGGGCCGATTCGAGGGCCTTCTCGCGGTCGGCGGGTGATGGCATCGCATGCTCCTTCTGGTCGCGGTCCGTCGCCTGTAGGCTGTCGCGCTCTGCCCGGGGTGGACTCGATGCTGCGACAAGGCGTGTGGTGTCTTGGACGGGTCCCACGCTAGGGAGGGCTTCCGACATGCGGCTCACGCTCCTCCCGACCCGTGGACAGACGCCCGATCGACACCAGCTGTGCAGGAGCCTACGCTCACATCGAACGGATCTTCGATCCGACACGCCGCGCCCGACCCCGCGAAAAGCGACCGCCCACCGGAGGAACACCGGTGGGCGGTCGACGGAGGTCTGAGATCAGCGGCGCTTCGGCTCGAGCCGTCCGACGCCGTAGCGGCGCTCGGGCGGCACGTCCATCTCCTCGCATACGGCGAGCCACACGTCGCGCGCCGGAACGCCGGCCTCGAGCGCCTGATTCGCGGTGCGATTGCCCACGCCCGTCAGGACGAGGTCGGAGAGGATCGCCCCCGCCCGGGGACCGAACTCGTGTTGGACGGCGCGCTCGAACTCGCTCAAGCGCATGACACTCCCCGGCTGATCGTGGGCCTGCTCGATGGAGGTCTCAGCGCAGCGACAGCTCGGGACCGACCTCTGCCATCAGGTCGTCGGGCACCACGTCGGGGAAGGTCTGCAGGCCCTCGAGGACCGAGATGCGATCGCCGACTTCGCGCATGATCGTCGAGATGGGGACATCGAGTGCTTCGGCGACCGACGCGAGGATCTCGCTCGACGCCTCCTTCTGACCCCGCTCGACCTCGCTGAGGTATCCGAGCGCGACGCTTGCGCGGCTCGCGACCTGACGGAGGGTACGGCCCTTCTGCTGGCGGAAATCACGCAGGACTTCGCCGATCTCGTGACGTACAAGGATCATGTCCGGCCCCTCCTCACATCGGATCCCACCGTGTCCGGGTGGACAACAGTACAACAGCGACTGGACTCAATCTAATCCCGCGCGCTGTGGAAAGGGTGGGAATCGCCGAATGTAACCGACACGCAACACGAGTTGTTCCCGCATTGTGCAATCACACGGATGCCTCTCCCGAGGCATCCGCACCCTCCACGCAATCGCGTGCCAGGCGCAGCGCATGCCGCACCGCCGCCGACCGGATCTCGGCGCGACCGCCCTCGAGGGCGAGCCCCTCCACGCGCGTTTCGACGGGCGTGGAGACCGCGACGTACACCGTCCCGACGGCCTGCCCGTCCTGCGGGTCGGGGCCGGCGACGCCCGTCGTGGCGATGCCCACGTCGGCGGAGACACCATCGCGCCCGGCCGTCACGCGCACGCCCTGCGCCATCTGTAGCGCGACGTCGGGATCGACCGCGCCGCGCCGCGCGAGCAGGTCGGCGTCCACCCCGAGGAGCGAACGCTTGAGGTCGGTGGCATACGCGACGACTCCCCCGCGCAGCACTGCCGAAGCACCCGGTACCGACACGATCGTCGCCACGACGAGCCCGCCCGTGAGCGACTCTGCGATCGCGAGCGACCAGCCTCTCGAACCGAGCGCCGCCACGAGCGCGCGAGCCACCTCGTCGGGCTCGCTCACGACGACGCCCTGTTCCTGCGGGCGCCCCGCACCTCGGTCACCACGTAGTCGATGCCGCTCGCGATCGTGAGGATGACGGCGATCCACATCGTGACGATGTTGACCCAGAGGGTCCACTCCCCGACGACCGTCCACAGCGGCAGCAGCGCGAGAGAGAGGGCGACGGCCTGCGCGACCGTCTTGAGCTTGCCCATCCACGCGGCCGCCAGCACGTGGTCGCTCACGACGATGAAGCGGTAGACCGTGATGCCCACTTCGCGCACGAGCACGATGATCGTGACCCACCACGGCAGCTCGCCGAGGATGGAGAGCCCGATGAACGCGAAGCCCGTGAGCACCTTGTCGGCGATCGGATCGAGCAGCTTGCCGAGGTCGGTGACGATGTGATGCTTGCGGGCGAGGTATCCGTCGACGCCGTCGGTCGCGATCGCGACGATGAACAGCGCCGCCGCCCACCAGCGGAGCGCACCGTCGGCGCCTCCGTCGGCGAGGAGCATCCACAGGAAGAGCGGTGCGAGCAGGATCCGCACGATCGTGATCGTGTTCGGAAGCTGTCGGGGGATCGCCATGGCCCGAGCCTATCGAGGTTCACGCGATGCCCCGCGGCGCCTGCACGGCGCTCGCGAACAGCGTCAGTCGCGCCCCGTGAGCCCCCACGCGTCCTCGTCGCTGCCGGCCTCCTCGGTGGGGTAGCCGTCGAACTGGCGGTCGACGGCGTCGCCGTCGTACCGGTCGTCGGCTTCGGCATCCGCTCCCCCGCCGGCGGCGGGCTCGTCGGGAACGTCTTCACCGCGCAGGCGCGCGAGCACCGTCGGAAGCTGCTCGACCGTCACGAGGACGTCGCGTGCCTTCGAGCCCTCGGAGGGACCGACGATCTCGCGGGATTCGAGAAGGTCCATGAGCCGGCCGGCCTTCGCGAACCCGACGCGCAGCTTGCGCTGCAGCATCGACGTCGAGCCGAACTGCGACGAGACGACGAGCTCGGCCGCCGCGAGCAGCAGATCGAGGTCGTCTCCGATGTCGGCGTCGACCTCCTTCTTCGCGGCGACCGTCTGCACGTCCGGCCGGTACTCGGGCAGAGCCTGGCCCTTCACGTGCGCGACGACCTTCTCGATCTCGGGCTCGCTCACCCACGCGCCCTGCACGCGGATCGCCTTCGACGAGCCCATCGGCAGGAACAGGCCGTCACCCTGTCCGATGAGCCGGTCTGCGCCGGGCTGGTCGAGGATGACGCGCGAGTCGGTGACGCTCGTGACCGCGAAGGCCAGGCGCGAGGGCACGTTCGCCTTGATGAGACCCGTCACCACGTCGACGCTCGGACGCTGCGTCGCGAGCACGAGGTGGATGCCGCTCGCACGCGCGAGCTGCGTGATGCGGACGATCGACTCCTCGACGTCGCGCGGCGCGACCATCATGAGGTCGGCGAGCTCGTCGACGACGACGAGGAGGTACGGATACGGCTTGAGCACCCGCTCGCTGCCGGCAGGCACCTTCACCTCGCCCGCGCGCACCGCGCGGTTGAAGTCGTCGATGTGGCGGAATCCGAACGACGCGAGGTCGTCGTACCGCATGTCCATCTCCTTCACGACCCACTGCAGCGCCTCGGCCGCCTTCTTGGGGTTCGTGATGATCGGCGTGATGAGATGCGGCACACCCGCGTAGTTCGTGAGCTCGACGCGCTTGGGGTCGATGAGCACCATGCGCACCTCGGACGGCTTCGCGCGCATGAGCAGGCTCGTGATCATCGAGTTCACGAAGCTCGACTTGCCGGAGCCGGTGGAGCCCGCGACGAGCAGGTGGGGCATCTTCGCGAGGTTCGCCACGACGTAGCCGCCGCCGACGTCCTTCCCCACGCCGATGGTCATCGGATGCGTCGACCGCTGCGCCGCATCCGATCGCAGCACGTCGCCGAGCGTCACGATCTCGCGGTCGGTGTTCGGGATCTCGACGCCGATCGCGCTCTTGCCGGGGATCGGCGCGAGGATGCGCACCTCGTTCGACGCGACGGCGTACGCGATGTTGTTCGTGAGCGCCGTGATGCGCTCGACCTTGACGCCCGGGCCGAGCTCGATCTCGTACTGCGTCACCGTCGGACCGCGCGAGAAGCCGGTCACACGCGCGTCGACGCCGAACTGCTCGAGCACGCCCGTGATCGCACGCACGGTGTCGTCGTTGGCCTGCGAGCGCGCCTTGTGCGGCGTCCCCGCCGCGAGCGACGACACCGAGGGCAGGCGGTACGGCGTCGACGGCGGCGTACGCGGACCGTCGCCTCCGAGCCCCGACAGCCCGGGCAGCGTGCCGTCGTCGTGCGGCGCGGCCGAGTCGTCGACGAGCGCCGTGCCGCTCTTGCCGGTCGACGGCACGGGCGGCGCCGACGGCACGATGACCTCGGTCGCGGCATCCGGCATCACCGGAGGCGTGACCGCCTGCTCGAACCCGCCCTCCGACGCACCCGGCGGCAGGAGCTCGGTCAGATCGCTCGGGATCGACCCCTCGTCAGGGTCCTTCTCGCGCCCGGTCTTGTTGCGACGCCACCACGGCAGCGACGGGTCGTCCGACTCGGTCGAGGTGTCGGATGCCGCGTCGTCGACCGCGCGCGGCTCGGCGTCGAACATCCACGTGTACAGCTCGCCCAGGCGGCGCCCGATGCGGTTCGGCGGCGTCTTCGTGATGATGAGGACGCTCAGCGCCGCCAGCAGCGACAGCACGATGTACGCCCCGATGTCGGTGAGGCCGAGCGCGAGGGGCTCGCCGATCATCCAGCCGAACAGGCCGCCTGCCTCGCTGAGCGCGGGCAGCCCCTGGGGCGGCTGCGGGCGACCGCCCGCGACGTGACAGAAGCCCGCGATCGTCCACAGAAGCAGGCCGAAGCCGATTCCGATGCGCCCGTTGTCGTGCACCGACGACGGATGCCGGAACATCCAGCCCGCGAGCAGCAGGAGCAGCACGGGCAGCACGAACGCCTCGCGACCGACCAGCGCGCCCGCCGTGTAGTCGCTGATCGTGCCCGCGACGTCGTTGCCGATGAAGAACCACTCCACGATCGCGCCGGCGACCGCGAGGAGCACGAGCAGCAGCGGGAAGCCGTCCCGACGCTGCTCCTTCTCAAGCGTCTCGGGCCCGAATGCGCGGAACAGCGCACCCGTCGCATGGGCGAGGCCGAGCCACAGCCGCACGATCACCGGCGGCCGCTCGGGCTCGCCGACGTACCGCCTCGGAGCCGGCGCGGAGCGCGCGGCCTTCGTGGGGGCGTCGCCCTTCGAGCCCGCGGAGGACTTCGACGCGCGCGAAGACGATCCCTTCGCGGGCGCACGACCGTTCGTGGTCGGGCTGGTGCTCCTGGCCATAGATTCCACCGTAAGCGCGCCGGACGACATCGCCCGGTAGCCACGCGGCGCACCGCGCGGGCTCCGGAGGGCGCGGATCCGAGGGGGCTACGCCTCGATGACGAGCGGAACGATCATGGGACGCCGACGCAGCGACTGGTTGACCCAGCGACCGATCGTGCGCCGCACGACCTGCGACAGCGCGTGCGTGTCGCGAACGCCCGACTGCGCCGCCTCGGTGAGCGCGGCGGCGATCTTCGGCTTGACCGAGTCGAACACCGCGTCGTCCTCTGCGAAGCCGCGCGCGTGGATCTCGGGACCCGAGATGATCTTGCCGGTCGCGGCATCGACCACGACGATCACCGAGATGAAGCCCTCCTCGCCGAGGATCCGGCGGTCCTTGAGGTCCGCCTCGGTGATCTCGCCCACCGTGGAGCCGTCGACGTACACGAAGCCGAGGTCGAGCTGACCCACGACGGATGCCTGGCCGTCGCGCAGGTCGACCACGGTGCCGTTCTCGCCGATGATCGTGCGCTCCGGCGCGATGCCGGTGTCCTGAGCGAGCGCGGCGTTCGCACGCAGGTGGCGGAACTCGCCGTGCACGGGCAGCACGTTGCGCGGCTGCAGGATGTTGTAGCAGTACAGCAGCTCGCCCGCGGCCGCGTGGCCCGAGACGTGCACCTTCGCGTTGCCCTTGTGCACGACATTGGCGCCGAGCTTCGTGAGGCCGTCGATCACGCGGTACACCGCGTTCTCGTTGCCCGGGATGAGGCTCGACGCGAGGATCACGGTGTCGCCCGGACCGGGCTCGATCTCGTGGTCGAGGTTCGCCATGCGCGACAGCACGGCCATCGGCTCGCCCTGCGACCCCGTCGACATGTAGACGATGCGGTCGTCGGGCAGCTCGCGCGCCTGCTTGTAGTCGATGAGCACGCCCTCGGGCACGTTGAGGTACCCGAGCTCCTCGGCGATCGTCATGTTGCGCACCATGCTGCGTCCGAGGAACGCGACGCGACGGCCGTGCGCGTACGCCGCGTCGATCACCTGCTGCACGCGGTGCACATGGCTCGCGAAGCTCGCGACGATCACGCGCCGCGGCGCCTTCGCGATCACCTGGTCGAGCACGGGTCCGATCGAGCGCTCGAGCGGGGTGAACCCCGGGACATCCGCGTTCGTCGAGTCGGGCAGTAAGAGATCGACCCCCTCCTCCCCGAGGCGCGCGAACGCGCGCAGGTCGGTGAGGCGCCCGTCGAGCGGGAGCTGGTCCATCTTGAAGTCGCCGGTCGCGAGCACGGTGCCCGCCGGCGTGCGGATCGCGACCGCGAGCGCATCGGGGATCGAATGGTTCACCGCGATGAACTCGAGGTCGAACGGCCCGACGTTCTCGCGCTGCCCCTCGGCGACCGTGAGGGTGTACGGCTTGATCCGGTGCTCCTTGAGCTTCGCCTCGGTGAGCGCGAGCGTGAGGCCGGAGCCCAGGATCGGGATGTCGCTCTTGAGCTTGAGGAGGTACGGCACGGCCCCGATGTGATCCTCGTGGCCGTGCGTGAGCACGAGTCCGACGATGTCGTCGAGGCGCTCCTTGATGGGTTCGAAGTCGGGCAGGATCAGGTCGACGCCCGGCTGGTGCTCTTCGGGGAAGAGCACGCCGCAGTCGACCACGAGCAGCTTGCCGCCGTACTCGAAGACCGTCATGTTGCGGCCGACCTCGCCGAGCCCGCCGAGCGGCGTGACGCGCAGCGTGCCTTGGGCAAGAGCCGGCGGGTCGTACACGGTGTTGGGCATTGATCGCCTTCCGATCGCCTTTCCTCGGCGGATGCCACGCGGCATCCGCCTTTCGCGTCACCGGGCGCTGCGCGCCCGACGGACCGCCCTCATCTCGTCGTGCCGGAGACCTTCGGCAATGCGCCGCCCGCGGCGGCGTTGCGATCGGGGCGGAAGTTCGAGAAGTCGACGCCGGGGACGTCGCGCACGAGCGCGAGCTCGTCCTCGATGATCGCGGCCTCCCACTCCTCCGGTCCGACGAGCGGCAGTCGCACGCGCGGGCTGCCGATGCGGCCGAGGCCGTGCAGGATGTACTTCGCCGAGACGGTGCCGGGCACGTGCGTCATGACCGCGCGCACGAGCGGCTCGAGCTTCTTGTGCGCGGCCGTCGCGCGGTGCAGGTCACCCGCGTTCACGGCGTCGACGATCTCGCGGTACGGCTGGGCCGCGATGTTCGCGGTCACGCCGATGAGCCCCGTCGCGCCGATCGCGAGGTGCGGGAGCACGTTCGCGTCGTCGCCCGAGAAGTACATGAGGTCGGTCTGGTTGAGCACACGGCTGACCTCGCTGAAGTCGCCCTTGGCGTCTTTGATCGCGAGGATGTTCGGATGCTTCGCGAGACGCAAAATCGTCTCGTAGGCGATCGGCACCCCCGTGCGGCCGGGGATGTCGTACAGGATCACCGGGAGGTCGGTCGCGTCGGCGACGAGCCGGAAATGCGTCAGGATGCCGGCCTGCGTGGGTTTGTTGTAGTACGGCGTCACGATCATGATGCCGTCGGCGCCCGCGCGCTCGCTCGCCTTGTAGAGCTCGATCGCGTGCGCGGTCTCGTTCGAGCCGCCGCCCGTGATGATCTTGGCGCGGCCGGATGCCACGTCCTTGCCGACCTCCACGAGCCGGACCTTCTCGGCGTCGGTGAGCGTCGAGGTCTCGCCCGTGGTGCCGGTCACGACGACGCCGTCGGCTCCTGCCGAGATGACGTCGTCGATGTGCTTCTCGACGGCGGGCCAGTCGACCTCGCCGTCGGCCGTCATGGGGGTGACGAGCGCGACGAGCACCTGTCCGAAGGGGTTGCCCGTATGCGTCATGGAGTTCAGGTTATCGGTTTCCGAGGGGCGGCCGTTCCTCGTTCCGGCCTGCTTCGGCGGCGCTCAGCGGCCGCGCCGCGCTGCGGACGCGACGATGCCCGCGGGGAGGATCCGTGACACCGCGACGATCGCCTTGTAGCGCAGCGACGGGATCGACACCGCCTTGCCGCGCGCCGAATCGCGCAGCGCCTGGCCGACGACCGCCGGCGCGTCGAGCCACATGAACGACGGCACGCCCTCCTGTCCCGGCGGAAGCCCCGCGCGCTCATGGAAGTTCGTGTGCGTGTAGCCGGGGCACACCGCCGTGACGGTCACGCCGCGCGGTCGGTACGCGGTGTTCGCCCAGCGGCTGAAGCTCACGATCCACGCCTTGACGGCGCCGTAGGTGGAGCGCGGTGTGAACGCGGCGACCGAGGCGACGTTGATGATTCGCCCGTGACCGTGCGCGAGCATCGACTGCAGCGCCGCGTGCATGAACCGCATGGGCGCCTCGACGTGCACCGCGAGGTGCCGTGCCTCGTCTTCGATGTCGTTGCGCTCGAACGCGAGCGGCAGGCCGAACCCCGCGTTGTTGACGAGCACTTCGATGGGCCGTTCCTCGTCGACGATGCGCTCGACGACCTTCGCCCGCTGCCGGGGCTTCGCGAGATCGGCGACGAGCACCTCGCACTGCACGCCGTAACGCGAAGTCAGCCGCGCCGCGAGCTCCTCGAGGGCCTCGCGGTCGCGCGCGACGAGCACGAGGTCGGCGCCGCGCGCGGCGAGCTGCCGGGAGAACTCGGCGCCGAGGCCGGAGCCGGCGCCGGTGATGAGCGCTGTCGTCACATCTCCTCCTGTCGCATCCGGCTCCTCGACTACGGCGCGACGCGCCCGTTGGCGTTGAACGCGGCGTGCGTCAGCGGCATGAGCTCGCGCCAGATCGCCTCCATCTTCTCGGCGCACATCTCGATCTCGCGCTGCGGGAACGACGGGAAGTGCGTGCCCTCGACCTTCGTGCGCAGCGAGAGGAAGTTCATGAGCGAGCGCGCGTTCATCGTCACGTACATCGACGAGTAGATGTTGAGCGGCAGCACGATGCGCGCGACCTCGCGCGCGACGCCGGCGTCGAGCATCCGCTGATACGCGCGGAACGCGTGGACGGATGCCTCGCGCGTCGTCTCGTCGACGATCGCGGCCTGCTCGGGCGTGCCCTCGAGGAACTCGTACGCGCCGGGCTTGCCGACCTGGACGAGCCGCCGGTCGGGCGCGGGGACGTAGAACACGGGGCGCAGCTCGCGGTATCGACCGGACTCCTCGTTGTACGACGCGATGCGGTGCCGCATGAACTCGCGGAACACGAAGATGGGCGCCTGCACGTAGAACGTCATCGAGTTGTGCTCGAACGGCGATCCATGGCGGTCGCGCATGAGGTAGTTGATGAGGCCGCGATCGCGAGCGGATGCCTCGGTGCCCGCCGCCGCGGACTCGAGCGTCTGCTCGCCCATCGTCGACACGCGCGCGGCGAACAGCACGTCGGAATCGGACGCGCTCGCGCGTACGATCTCGACGGTGACGTCGCTGCGGAACTCGATCTCTGGCTCGGTGATGGCTTCGTCGGTCACGCCTGCCACACTAGCCGCGCCCACCCCCATCGCAGAGGAGCGACGGCGGGCGTCGTGTGACGCGGCTTTCGTCACATTGCGCCGCATCCGGCCTCTATTCAGGTGATTGCAGTTAGCCTGGCTCGTTGTGGATCTCGTGAGCGCTCTCGTCGGCCTCGCCGTGCTGCTCACGGCGACGGTCGCCCTCGGCGTCTTCCTGCGCTGGCGTCAGAACCGCCCGCGCCGCCACATCCCGCACGAGATCGTGCAGCCCGAGCGCCTCGGCGCCGACGGCCTCGGCGAGAACGCGACGCTGCTGCAGTTCTCCACCGAGCTGTGCGCGCGCTGCCCCGGAGTGCACCGCACGCTCGCCGCGGTCGCCGCCGCCCACGAGGGCGTGCGCCACCTCGACATCGACCTGACGCACCGGCCCGACATCGCGCGCCACTTCCACGTGCTGCAGACCCCCACCACGCTCATCCTCGACCGCAACGGCGCTGTCCAGACCCGATTCGGCGGCGCCCCCAACCGCGACGTGCTCGAGCTCGAGCTCGCACGCCTGACCTCGGAGACGGCCACCCATGTCTGACGCCCCCGCCCGCGGCATCGACCCCCGAGGACCCCGGTTCGCCGCGGGCATCACGAGCGTGCTGCTGCTCGTCGACGTGCTCCTGGGTCTCACCGGGCTGTCGACGGCGCGCGCGGACGCCGGTTGGTTCGCGTATCAGCCGCTCGCCGAAGCGACGTTCGTGCCGGGGGCCGAGTGGGCGATCGGCTACGCGTCCATCGCGCAGCGCGTCCTCGACCCCGCGTTCCTCCTGCTGCTCGTGATCGCGCTCCTGTTCCTGTGGGGCGTGCTCTCACCGCGCACCGCGCCGTGGGGCGTGCTCTACCGCAAGGCGGTGCAGCCGCGCCTGAGCCCGCCCACCGAGCTCGAAGACCCGCGCCCGCCTCGCTTCGCGCAGGGCGTCGGTCTGCTCGTGACGTCGATCGGCCTCGTGCTGCACCTCGTCGGAGTGCCGTGGGCGCTGCCGATCGCGGCCGCCATGGCGTTCGTCGCGGCGTTCCTCAACGCCGTGTTCGGACTGTGCCTGGGGTGCCAGCTCTACCTTCTCCTGCAGCGCATGGGCCTGGTCGGCCGCGAGCGCGCCACGGCCTGACGACACCGCGTCAAGTCGTCGCATCGCGCCTGCCGCGTGGCTAGGCTGACGGAACGGCGTCCGAATGGCGGGTGCCGGCGACAAGGAGGTACCGATGACCGTCACGAGCGAAGCCACCACCGCTTGGAAGGGCAGCCTTGCCGACGGCCAGGGCACGGTCACCCTGGTCTCTTCCGGCACCGGCACGTTCGATGTGAACTGGAAGGCCCGCAGCGAGGGGTCGAACTCCACGACGACTCCCGAGGAGCTCATCGCCGCGGCGCATTCGTCATGCTTCAGCATGGCGCTGTCGCACGAGCTGGCGCAGAACGGCACTCCCCCGCAGTCGATCGACACGACGGCATCCGTCACGTTCAAGCCGGGCACCGGCATCACCGGCAGCCACCTCAACGTCAACGCGGTGGTTCCCGGCATCGAGCCCGAGGATTTCGAGCGCATCGCGCAGGCGGCGAAGGCCGGATGCCCCGTGTCGCAGGCGCTCGCGGGCATCGAGATCACCCTCGAGGCGACGCTTGCCTGAATCCGATCGTGGCCGGCGCGTCGTCATCGGCGGCGCGTCCGGCCTGATCGGGCGCGCGCTCGCCGACAGCCTCCGCGCGGACGGCGTGGCGGTGACCCGCCTCGTCCGGCGTCCCGCCGAGCATCCGGATGAGGTGGAGTGGCTCACGCGCGCCGAGCCGCTCGACCCCGCCGTGCTGGAGGGCGCCGACGCCGTCGTCGGGCTCAACGGCGCGAGCATCGGCCGCTTCCCGTGGACCGGGAAGTACAAGAACACCCTGCTGTGGTCGCGCATCACGCCGACGCAGGCGATCGCTCGTGCGGTGCGCGAACTGGGGGCGGATGCGCCGCCCTTCGTGTCCGCGTCCGCCGCGGGTTACTACGGGACGGCGCCCGGCCGTCGGCTCACCGAGGACTCCCCGCGCGGCGACTCCTTCCTCGCGGATCTGGTCGGCGAATGGGAGACGGCCGCGTTCGCGGCGGGGCGGTACGCCAGGGTCGCCGTCGTCCGGACGGCGCCGATCGTGCACCCGGATGGCATCCTCAAGCCCCTCATCCTCCTCACGCGCTTCGGGGTGAGCGGCCCCATCGGGCGCGGCACCCAGGCGTGGCCGTGGATCTCGCTCGAGGACGCGGTGCGCGGCATCCGTCACGTCATCGACGCGGGTCTCGACGGGCCCGTCAACCTCGCGGGGCCCACGCGCGCCACGGCCAACGACCTCGGCTTCTCGCTCGCGGTGCGCATGAACCGCCCGTATCTGGTGCGCGCGCCGGAGTGGGCGATGAAGCTCGTGCTCGGGCGCGACGCGACCGAGACGCTGTTGACCTCGGACATGCACGTCGTGCCCGAGAAGCTCGAGGCGTCCGGCTTCACATGGATGCATCCGCGCGTCGAGGACGCGGTCGCCGCCGCGGTTCCCGCCTCCGCCTGACCGCCCGCCCGTCGCCTACCCCCTACCCCCCGCCGGTCGCCTACCCGTGCCGAGGATGCGCGAACGACGACCGGATGCCGCATGCCGCGGTCATTCGTGCGATCTCGACGCCTTCGGGGCCCGGCTCAGCCCCCGGCCGCGGCCCGGCGCTCGACCGACTCGAGGCGGATCGCGCGACGCACGGCCTCGCGCGCCCGGCGGCGGTCGCCGGCCGCGTCGTACGCGAGCCCGAGGCGGTACCACGCGCGCCAGTCCTCCGGGTTCTCCTCGACCTCGCGGCGATACGCGGGGAAGACGGCGTCGCCGTCCTCGCGCAGCACACGCCCGCTCGGGCGCACCCCGACCTCCTCGGTCGGCAGGGCGTCCTCGCCCTCGAGGCGGCGCGCCAGCTGTTCGGCGCGCACGCCGAACCACAGCTCGCGCGCGAGCCCCCACGCCGCGATGAGCGGCAGCACGACGAGGGCGACGCCCATGAGGACGCCGACCGGGTCGCCGCTCATGAGCAGGAGCACGGCCCGCTGCCCGACGAGCACGATGTACAGCGCGAGCGCGGCCGCGATGACGAAGACGCCGATGCGCGCGCTCATGCGGGGGTCACGCCGGCGACCTGTCCCGAGACGTCCCCGTCCGCGACGGGCGGCTCCTCGACGGTGCCCGGCACCCGGACGCCCAGGTCGATGAAGCTGTCGAGGCCGACGAGGACGCCCTGCGCATCGCGCGCCGCGCGAAGGGCGATGCGGATGCCGGGCGCATACGCGCGAGCAGGGTCGATCGTGTCATGCGTGATGGTCACCGACTCCCCCGGCCCGGAGAGGATCACGTCCTGCTTCGCGACGACGCCCGGGCGGCGCAGCGAGTGCACGGGCACGCTCGCGACCTGCTGACCGCGGGCGCGCTGATCGACGTGCGGCGACTCCACCGGACCGACCGCACCGCGCGCCGCCGCGATGAGCTCGGCGGTGCGCACGGCGGTGCCGCTCGGCGAGTCGATCTTCGTCTCTCGATGCGCCTCGACGATCTCGATCGACGGGAAGAAGGGCGCCGCCGCGGCGGCGAGCGCCGTGCTGAGCACCGACCCGAGCGAGAAGTTGGGGATGAACACGACACCGGTGCCGGCGGCCGCCACGAGCGGGCGCACGAGTGCGATGCGCTCGGCCGACCAGCCCGACGTGCCGACCAGCACGTTGACGCCGCGCTCGATGGCGGCGCGGACGACGTCGATCGACACCGCGGGCGACGACGCGTCGACCACGAGGTCGGCGCCGTCGAGCTCGTCGAGCGTCGAACTCGACGACAGCACGGCGTGCACCTCGAAGCCGTCCTCGGCCTCGACGACGGAGCGGATGATGCCGCCGAGCTTGCCGGTTCCGCCCACGATGGCCACGCGCGTCGTCATGCGTCAAGCCTAATCGCGCGCGCGGAGACGCCGACCGACCGACCTAGGATCGAGGGATGGCCGAATTCGTCGAGGCATCCGTCGACTCGCCCGAAGCACATGCCCTCCTCGCCGACTACTTCGCGCTCCGCGCCGAGATCTTCCCCGGCGGCGGCTACCGCACCGTGTTCCCCGATCCGGCCGCGTTCGAGCCGCCCGCCGGCGTGTTCGTGATGGTGCGTGACGACGGAACGCCCGTCGGCTGCGGCGGCATCCGTCGCGTTCCCGACGGCCCTGCAGGCGTCCGCTACGAGGTCAAGCACCTGTACCTCTCCCCCGCGACGCGCGGGCGGGGATGGGGACGGATGCTCCTCGCGGATCTCGAGCGCCGTGCGCGCGAATGGGGGGCCGCGGAGCTCGTGCTCGACACCCACCACACCCTCGAGGCGGCGGGCGGCCTGTATGCGGCGAGCGGCTTCAGGCGGATCGAGCCGTACAACGACAACCCGAACGCCACGCGCTGGTACGCGAAGACGCTCGATTGACGTGCGTCAGACGGGGTAGGTCTCGGGCAGACCCGTGCGCAGCTCGACCGGGAGGTGCGCCATGTCGTTGTGCGACACGAGCGTCCACGGGCGGCCCTGCTTCTGGGCGATGACCGTGAGCCCGCAGTGCGCCTGATTCAGCGTCATCCACCGCCACTCGGGCGCCTGCAGCACTTCACGCACGAACCACGCGATGACGAAGTTGTGCGTGATGAGCAGCTCGTGCACCTCGCCCGGCCGTCGCACGAGGAACTCGCTCACGGCGTCGCCCATCTGGGCGCGGCCGGCCTCGATCTCGGCCTCGGTCACGCCGCCGAAGAAGGGCTCGAATGCGGCCGGCGTCTCGGGGGTCATGCCGGTGGGGACGCAGTCGAACAGGAGCGCCGACGGCTCGGGGTTCACCGACGGCATGCGGTCGGCCACCGCGTGAGCCGTCTGGCTCGCGCGCTCGAGGGGCGAGTGCCACACGGAATCGAACGGCACGCCGGAGAGGCGGTCGGCCAGCAGTGCGGCCTGTCGCCGGCCGCGCGGCGACAGGGGTCCGTCGGCGAGGCCGTGCTCGGCGTCCTGATGCTCACCATGCCGCACGAGGTAGATGTAGTGCGTCACACCAGCTCACTTCGTCGGGGGGATCTGCGCGCTCAGAGGCGCCCCTCCACCCTACGACAACGATGCGCGCGACCCGGCTCGCCGACGCGGGCTGTGGACAGCCGGGCGCAGACCTACTCGGACGCCCGACCGATGTCGGCGAGCTGTGCCCGACTGAGGCGCACGCCGACGCCCTGCACGAGCTCCTCGACGTGCTGCGGCGCGAACGCGTTCACGATCGGCGCCGTCACGAGACGCTGCGCGAGCAGCCACGCCACCGCGACCGCGGCATCCGGCACGCCGAGCTCGGATCCGACCGCGTCGAGCGCACGCAGCGTTCGGCTCCCGCGCCGGTTGAGGTTCGCCGCGAGCTGAGCGCCGCGCACCGAGAGCGCACCGCGCACGCGCGTGCGGTGACGACCCGCGAGGAAGCCGTGCTCGAGTGCGTGCGACGGGGTCACAGCCATGCCCTGCGCGCCGGCGACGAGCCGCAGGTCGTCGTCGAACTCGTGGCGGCGCAGCACGTTGTACGGAACGTCGAGCACCGTGATGCGCGGGAAGCCCGCCGACGCGTAGATGCGCGCCTCGACGAGCTGCGCGGCTGTGTAGCCGATCGCCCCGAGTGAGCCCACCTTGCCCGACTCGACGAGCCACTCGGCGGTCGCGAGCGTGTCTTCGAGCGCGGTGGTCGTGTCGGCCGTCGCGTCGAGGTAGAGCACGTCGATGCGGTCGGTGCGCAGACGCGTGAGCGAGGATTCGACGGCGCGCACGAGGTTCACGGGGCCGAGGCCCGGGTGGTCGGGGTTTCCGCCGACGCGCACCATGAGCACGATGTCGTCGCGGATGCCGCGCGAGTGCAGCCACTGGCCGACGATGTGCTCGCTGCGGCCGCCCGAGAAGCTGTCGGCGGTGTGCAGGGCGTTGCCGCCCAACTCGACGAACGCGTCGATGATCTCGTGACTCGACTCGAGATCCACATTCCAGCCGAACTCGGCGCCGCCGAGGATGAGCGGGAAGATCTCGTGACCCGTCTCGCCCAGTCGCACGCGGACGCCCTCGCCGACCGCGGGACCCTGCACCGGGATGGGTTCCGACGGATGCGGCGCAGGAGGTGTCGCGGCATCCGTCGCGCTCGCGGCCACGGCTGCGAGATGCGTCGCCGTACGCTTTGATTCGACGTCGAAGTAAGCCATGTGCCACACCCCCTCACGATGTCCTAGAGGACAGATCGTGACCTTTTGATGCTGTGTGCCCCCCGGCACGTAACTACAGGCTAGGGCAGGCCACCGACGAGACCGGTCGTTGCGGGGAACCTACGATAAACATTGCATAACGCTTGCATCACGATGAGGCGCGTGTGCGTCGATTCGTCCCCCGTTCGGCGGACAGGGCCCCATGCCCCCGCACGGTAATGCCCGCCCCTCCGCGAACGGGAGGGACGGGCATCCGCGATTTACGCCCTGATCAGCCCTCGGCAGGAGCCTCGGGGCCGACGCTGGCAGCCGCACGGCTCTCCTGGTCGGCCTCTTCGAGCACCGGCTCGAGCGACAGCTTGCCGCGGTCGTCGATCTTCGTGATGCGCACGAGCAGCTTCTGCCCCACTCCCAGCACGTCCTCGACGTTCTCGACGCGCTTGCCGCCCGCGAGCTTGCGGACCTCGCTGACGTGCAGCAGGCCGTCCTTGCCCGGGAGGAGCGAGATGAACGCGCCGAACGTCGCGATCTTGACGACCGTGCCCAGGAACTGCTCGCCGACCTCGGGGTTGGTGGGGTTGGCGATCGCGTTGACCTGTGCGCGCGCGGCCTCGGCCGACGGGCCGTCGGTCGCGCCGATGTAGACGGTGCCGTCCTCCTCGATGGAGATCTCGGCGCCGGTCTCGTCCTGGATCGCGTTGATCGTCTTGCCCTTGGGGCCGATGAGCTCGCCGATCTTGTCGACCGGGATCTGCACGCTGATCACACGCGGAGCAGTCGGCGCCATCTCGTCGGGACCGTCGATCGCCGCGTTGATGACGTCGAGGATGCGCAGACGCGCGTCTTTGGCCTGCTGCAGCGCGGCCGACAGCACCGACGACGGGATGCCGTCGAGCTTCGTGTCGAGCTGGATGGCGGTGACGAACTCGCTCGTGCCGGCGACCTTGAAGTCCATGTCGCCGAGCGCGTCCTCGGCGCCGAGGATGTCGGTCAGCGCCGCGTAGCGGGTCTGACCGTCCACCTCGTCGGACACGAGGCCCATCGCGATGCCGGCGACGGGGGCGCGCAGCGGCACACCCGCGTTCAGCAGCGAGAGGGTCGACGCGCACACCGAGCCCATCGACGTCGAGCCGTTCGAACCGAGCGCCTCGGACACCTGGCGGATCGCATAGGGGAACTCCTCGCGCGACGGAAGCACCGGCACGAGCGCGCGCTCGGCGAGGAAGCCGTGGCCGATCTCGCGGCGCTTCGGGCTGCCCACACGACCCGTCTCACCCGTCGAGTAAGGCGGGAAGTTGTAGTGGTGCATGTAGCGCTTGTGCGTGACGGGAGACAGCGAGTCGATCTGCTGCTCCATCTTGAGCATGTTCAGCGTCGTGACGCCCAGGATCTGGGTCTCGCCGCGCTGGAAGATCGCCGAGCCGTGCACGCGCGGGATGACCTGCACCTCCGCGTCGAGCGGACGGATGTCGGCCAGGCCGCGGCCGTCGATGCGGACGCCCTCGGTGAGGATGCGGCCACGCACGATCTTCTTGGTAACGGACTTGTAGGCGGCGGAGAACTCGACCGTCGCGACCGCCGGGAGCTCCCCGGCCTCGACCGCGGCGACCAGCTCCGCCTTGACGCGCTCCTTGACGGCGTCGTCGGCGTTCTGCCGCTCGATCTTGTCGGCGATCTGGTACACGCCGACGAGATCGTCGTACGCGCGCGACGCGACGAAGTCGTACGTCTCCTGGCTGTAGGGCAGGAACACGGGGTACGGCTGGATCTCCTTCGCCGCCGAGTTCGCGAGGACGTTCTGCGCCCCGACGAGCTCGCGGATGAAGGGCTTGGCCGCCTCGAGACCCTGCGCGACGATCTCCTCGCTGGGCTTGGTGGCGCCGGCCTTGATGAGGTTCCAGCTGTGCTCGGTCGCCTCGGCCTCGACCATCATGATCGCGACGTCGCCGTCCTCCAGCACGCGGCCCGCGACGACGAGGTCGAACACGGCCTCTTCGAGGACCTTCGTGTTCGGGAACGCGACCCACTGGTCGGGGTGCTCGCCGTGACCCGGCACGAGCGCGAGCCGCACGCCGGCGATCGGACCCGAGAACGGCAGACCCGAGATCTGGGTCGACGCGGATGCCGCGTTGATCGCGAGCGCGTCGTAGAACTCGCCCGGCGCGATCGAGAGCACCGTCACGACGATCTGGACCTCGTTGCGCAGGCCTTCGACGAACGACGGGCGCAGCGGACGGTCGATGAGGCGGCACACCAGGATCGCGTCGGTCGAGGGGCGGCCCTCGCGACGGAAGAACGATCCGGGGATCTTTCCGGCCGCGTACGAGCGCTCCTCGACGTCGACGGTCAGCGGAAAGAAGTCGAAGCCCTCGCGGGGCTGCTTGCTGGCGCTGGTGGCCGACAGGAGCATCGTCTCCTCGTCGAGGTACGCCGCCACGGCGCCCTGGGCCTGCTGTGCCAGGCGTCCGGTCTCGAACCGGACCGTGCGGGTGCCGAAGCGTCCGTTGTCGAGGACGGCTTCGGCGAACGTGATTTCAGGACCTTCCAAGAGGCCTCTCCTTCTTTTTTTAGCCTCGTCCGGCCGTGTGCCGGGCGAGGGTTTCTCGAAGGAGCAGGAACAGGCAGATCTCGACGCGCGGCATCGCCGCGGGATTCGCCAGCGCTGGTCACCAGTAGAAGATCACCCGCCGCGTCGCGTCGGGGAACCCACCACAGGGGACCAGCTTCCTGCCGGCCTGCTCCGTGAAAGCTCATGTTGAATTGAGCGGATGCCGCAAAGGCAGCCTCGTCGATCCTAGCAGTGCGGCTTCTGCGGACCCACCTGGGGGTCTTCCGCACAGGTGGCGACCCCGCGGCGGCGCCCCTAGGGTTGGTGCATGAGCACCGACGACAAGCCGGCGGGCGCCGCATCCGAAGAGATGAAGCGAAAGTTCAAAGAGGCACTCGACAAGAAGAACGCGCAGCACCGTGAGGGCGAGGCGCACCTCGACGGCGACTCGGCGATCCACGGCACGCACGGCGCGGTGACCAAGCGAGAGTTCCGCCGCAAGAGCGGCTGACGCGAAGGAGCACGGCGATGGTCTTCGATCCGACGTTCCACGAGATCTCCGACGAGGCCGACGAGCTGCCCGACCTCGACGGGGCCGACCCCGAGGCCGCTCCCCTCGAGGACGTCGACCCGGCCGACCTGCCCCCTGAAGGCGAGGAGTGACATGAGCGACTTCCACGAGCCGATCCCCGACGACGAGCGCGAGGTGCCGATCGACGACGAGGACGAGCTGGAGCTTCCGCCGCCGACGATCGACCCCCTCGAGTCGGTCGAGGAGGACGTCGATGACCAGGAGCTCGAGGTGCGCGAGGCTGCCATCGAAGCCGGGGAGATCGACCCTGCCGACTGACCCCTCGGCCCGGGAGTCGCCTCCGCGCGCGGGGGCCGCCTGGATCGTCGCCGCACTGTGCACGGGTACGGCGCTGAGTGCGCTGAACTCGGGCATGATCGCGGTCGCCCTGACGACGCTGCGCCGCGAGTTCTCGGTCGACGTCGCGACCGTCACCTGGGTCATCACGGTCTTCTACCTCACGTCGGCCGTGCTGCAGCCGCTCATGGGCCGCCTCGCCGACCGGTACGGCGCCCACCGCGTCTTCACGTTCGGCATGATCATCGTTGCGATCGCCGGCGCCGCGGGTCCGTTCGCGCCGTCGCTGGAGTGGGTGTGCGTCGCGCGCGTGGTCCTCGCGGTCGGCACGGCCGCCGCGTTCCCATCTGCCGCGGCCCTGCTGCGCTCGCTCGCTCCACGAGGGGGCTTCGACGCGGCCCGGGTCATCGGGCGCATCCAGCTCATCGACACGAGCACGGCCGCCATCGGGCCCGTCGTCGGCGGAGCGCTCATCCTCGTCGCGGGATGGGAGGCGGTGTTCTGGATCAACGTGCCGCTCGCCCTGCTCGCGATCGTCAGCACGCGCATCCTCATTCCGCGCGACGAGCCGCGCGATCACGTCCCGATCCGGCGGACGCTGAGCGAGTCCGACATCCCCGGCCTGCTCGCCTTCGCGGCGACCGTGGTCGCGATGCTCATGTTCCTGCTCGCCCTCCCCACCGCCCCGGAATGGCTGCTGCTCGCGGCCGCGGTCGTCGCGTGCGCCCTGTTCGTGTGGCGCGAGCTGCGCGCGCGGGTGCCCTTCGTCGATCTGCGGCTCCTCGCCGAGAATCTGCCGCTCGTGCGGGTGTACGTCCTCTTCGTGATCGGCAACATCGTGCTCTACGGCACGCTCTTCGGGATCCCGCAATACCTCGAGGAGTATGCGTCGTACTCGACGGCGATCGTCGGCGCGATGCTCGTGCCGCTCGCGGCGTTCAACGCCGTGCTCGCGCGGCCGATCGAGCGTCTCATCGACCGGTGGGGCGTGCGCCGGACGATGCTCGCGGGCGCGGGCGGGCTCGTCGTGGCGACGGCCGCACTCCCGCTGCTGGCCCTGTCGTCGCAGTGGTGGATCGTGCTGCTGCTCATGGCGGCGGTCGGCATCCCGTACGCGTTCGTGCTCATCTCGCTCACCCAGTCGCTCTACCGCACGGCGCCGCCCACGATCGTCGGCCAAGCCGCAGGGCTCTTCCAGACGGCCCGCTCGATCGGCTGCATCTCGGCCGCCGCGGTGGTCGGCCTGTCGTTCTCGGGCGCAGTGGGCGCCGAGGACTGGCTCGTGCTCTCGCTCGTCGTCGCGGGGGCCGCGATCGCGCTCACGGTCGCGATGGCCGCGACGGGTCGCACAGCGAGCGCGGGCGCGGCCGCCTCCTGAGCATCCGACTCGGTTTCACGCGATCTGCGCGGTGACGTCCCGACTGTCGGGCAATAGGTTCACGCCCACAAGGACCGTCCCGCGCACATCGGCACCGCTCCGTGCGCGCACTCGCACGCGAGCCGGTCCCCGATCCGACGGAGGACAGCATGACTCACGACGACGCGCTCCAGCCGACGTTCACCCGCGTAGGCGAGGCCACGACGGCGCGCTACCGCACGCTTCCCGAGGACTCGATGCTTCCCGAGACGGCGTACCGGGTCATCCGCGACCAGACGATGCTCGACGGAAACGCGCGGCTGAACCTCGCGACGTTCGTCGGCACGTGGATGGACGAGCACGCCGACCGGCTCTACATCGACTCGGCCGACAAGAACATGATCGACAAGGACGAGTACCCGGCCACGGCGGCGATCGAGGAGAGCTGCTGGCGAATCCTCGGCGACCTGTGGAACGCGCCCGACGACGAGGACGTCATCGGCACGTCGACGATCGGCTCGTCGGAGGCGTGCATGCTCGGCGGGCTCGCGCTCAAGCGTCGCTGGCAGCACGCGCGTCGCGAGGCGGGCAGGCCGGCGGACAAGCCGAACCTCATCATGAGCTCGGCGGTCCAGGTGTGCTGGGAGAAGTTCTGCAACTACTTCGACGTCGAGATGCGGCTCGTGCCGGTCACCGCCGAGCATCCGCTCATGGACGGCACGGGTCTCGAGGACGTCGTGGATGAGAACACGATCGGCGTCGTCGCGATCGTGGGGGTGACGTACACCGGAGCGTACGAGCCGGTGAAGGCGATCGCCGCCAAGCTCGACGAGATCCAGGCTGCGACCGGGCTCGACATCCCGATGCACGTCGACGGGGCCTCGGGGGCGATGGTCGCGCCGTTCCTGCAGCCCGACCTCGAGTGGGACTTCCGCGTCGAGCGCGTGCAGTCCATCAACACGTCGGGGCACAAATACGGCCTCGTCTACCCCGGCGTCGGCTGGGTGGTGTGGCGCAGCACGGCCGCGCTCCCCGAAGACCTCGTGTTCCGCGTGAGCTACCTCGGCGGATCGATGCCGACGTTCGCCCTCAACTTCTCGCGGCCAGGCGCCCCGGTGCTGCTGCAGTACTACCGGTTCCTGCGGCTCGGTCGCGCGGGCTACACGGCGATCCAGCAGGCGTCGCAGGATGTCGCGACGTACCTCTCGTCGGGGGTGGCCGAGCTCGACGCCTTCGAGCTGCTCAGCGACGGCACCGACATCCCGGTCTTCGCGTGGCGGCTCCGGCCGGGGTACACCGACAAATGGACGCTGTACCACCTGTCGGAGCGGCTGCGGATCAAGGGCTGGCTCGTGCCCGCCTATCCGCTGTCGGGCGAGCTGTCGGACCAGACGGTGATGCGGATCGTGTGCCGCAACGGACTCAGCCGCGACCTCGCGGAGGGCCTCCTGGACGACATCCGGAAGGAGACCTACTTCCTCGACTCGCTCGACGCGCCCATGCCCCACCCCGGCCTCGGGCCGACGTTCCATCACTGACATGCGCGGTGCGGCCGATCGCGCCACACGGCGTGTGCGACGTCTGAGGCGCGAATCCTGGGGCTTCGCGGTCGGATCCGCGCTGTTCTTCGTCGGCGTCCTGCCGGCGTACTCATCGTGGGCGGGACCCGTCTGGACGAACGCGACGTTCTTCGCGGGTTCGATCTTCTTCACGATGGCGGGGCTCATCCAGCTCCTGCTGAGCGGCCGTCGCGCGCCCGACACCCGGATGAACCGCGCCGACCGCACGGACTGGTGGGCGGCGGCGATCCAGTTCGCCGGAACGCTCCTGTTCAACGCCTCGACAGGGGCTGCGCTGGTCGCCGCGATCATCGAGCCCGACAGAGTGGGTGCCGGATGGCGGCCGGATGCGTGGGGCTCGATCGCGTTCCTCGTCTCGTCCGCACTCGCGGTGGTCGCCACCAAGGACCGCGGCGAGCTGTGGGATCGCGACGCGCGGACGTGGCACGGCACGGGACTGAACATGCTCGGATCGATCGCGTTCGGCGTGTCGGCGGTGGCCGCGTTCGTGCGGCCCGCCACGGGAGATCTCGTGAGTGCGGCGATGGCGAACTTCGGCACGGCGATCGGCGCGGCGTGCTTCTTCGTCGCCGCCCTGCTCGCCCGCCGGACGATCGAGGAGCCTCCGCGACGCGCATGACGGCGCGCGAGATGCGTGTTACCTTGTGGTGCTATGTACCTAGCAGTTCTAGGTATTGGGGGTGGCACGGTGCGCATCGGCAAGGACCTCGTCGCGGCGGTCGCGACGCCACTCGTCCTCGGCATCCTCGCCGAGGGCGAGTCGTACGGGTACGCGATCCTGCAGCGCGTGAGCGAGCTGTCGGAGGGCGAGCTCGAGTGGAGCGACGGCATGCTGTATCCGCTGCTCCACCGACTCGAGCGGCTCGGCTACGTCGAGGCTTCGTGGGGCATCTCGCCCACGGGTCGACGCCGGCGCCACTACCGGCTGAGCCCCAGCGGCCACGCCGCGATCGCGGAACAGCGCAGGCAATGGGAGGTCGTCAGTGACGCGCTCAACCGCGTATGGGACGGCCGCGGGAGCGCGCGGGCTGACCTCGCCTGGGCGGAATGACCACATCGGGAGGGGTCGGCATGACCGGAGGCGAGCTGGAGGAGCGCATCGCGCAATGGCGTGAGTTCGTCGCGCGTCGCGACGCGATCGCGCGTGACGTCGACGAGCTCGAAAGCCACCTGCGCGATCAGATCGACGGGCTCCAGGCGTCGGGCCTCGCCCCTGACGAGGCGTTCCTCGTCGCGGTGAAGCGCATGGGGCGCCTCGACGAGCTCTCGAAGGAGTTCGCACGCGAGCATTCGGAACGAATGTGGAAGCAGCTGGTGATGCCGGATGCCGCACCCCAGGCATCCGATTCGCGGAGTCTCCGGCTCGCCCTCGGCCTCGCCGTCGGCGCCGCGCTGGCCGTGCGGCTCGCGGCGATGCTGCTCCCCGACGGGCCGGCCGGTGCGCTCATGAACGCGAGCGTGCTCGTGCTGCCGTTCCTCGCGACCCACTTCCTCATGCGCCGGCGTGCGAGCGCCGTGACCGCGGTCGCGGTGCTCGTGCCGTTCGCCATCACGGCCGTCGTGCTGAACGCCTACCCGTTCGAGCCGGACGGCACGACGCAGGCCCTGTCGGCGATGCACGCCGTCGTGGCGATGTGGCTCGTCGTCGGGATCGCGTATGCCGGTGGCGACTGGCGCTCGAGCCGCGCGCGCATGGACTTCATCCGGTTCTCGGGCGAATGGCTCGTGTACTACGCGCTCATCGCGCTCGGCGGAGCCGTCATCACGGCGATCACGCTGGGCGTCTTCGGCTCGATCGGCATCGACGCCCAGCCGTTCGTGGGCGAGTGGCTCCTGCCGTGCGGCGCGGCGGGCGCCGTGCTCGTGGCGGCCTGGCTCGTCGAGGCCAAGCAGAGCGTGGTCGAGAACATCGCGCCCGTGCTCACGAGGGTGTTCACGCCCCTGTTCACGCTGTTGCTGCTCGCGCTCATCGCCGCGTGGATCGTGCAGGGGATCACCGCGGGCAGCGACGGGACGACCGTCGTGTTCGGCGAGCGCAATCTGCTCATCGTCTTCGACGTCACCGTGATCTTCGCGCTCGCGCTGCTGCTGTACTCGCTGTCGGCGCGCGACCCGCTGCAGCCTCCGAAATGGTTCGATCGCCTGCAGCTCGTGCTGCTGGCGAGCGTGCTCGTCGTCGACGTGCTCGTCCTCGTGTCGATGGTCGGGCGGATCGCCGAGTACGGCTCGAGCCCGAACAAGCTCGCGTCGCTGGGGCTCAACCTGATCCTGCTCGTCAACCTCGTCGGAGCGACGTGGCTGCAGACGCGGTTCGTCTTCGGGCGCGAGCGCTTCGCCGCGCTCGAGTCGTGGCAGACGGCGTTCCTCCCGGTGTACCTCGCATGGGCCGCCGTCGTCGTCGCGGTCTTCCCCGTGACCTTCGGGTACGTGTAGGTGGCGGATGTACGACCAGGAGTTCCTCGGGATCGAGGTCCCGCTCCCCCGGCCCCGCACGGACGAGCCGATGCGCGAGCTCGACTACCCGCGCTTCACGGTCGTGCTCGACCCGCGGCGGCGTCTCGCACGGGTCACAGGCGTCAACGTCGACGGCGGGTCGCTGGTCGACCTTCCGCGTCAGGGCCGGTGGCGTCTCGACGAGCGCGTCCCCGCGCACGAGCAGGCCGGCCCCGAGCTCTACGCGCGCAACGACCTCGACCGCGGCCACCTCGTTCGCCGACGCGATCCGGGGTGGGGCGATCCCGCCGACGCGCGCACAGCGATGGCGGCGACGTTCTTCTATCCGAACGCCGCTCCGCAGGCGAGCGCGTTCAACCAGTCGAAGGAGCTGTGGCTGGGTCTCGAGGACCATGTCCTCGAATTCGCGGATGCCACCCACCAGCGCATCTCGGCCTTCACTGCTCCGGTGCTCGCCGAGGACGACCCCGTCTACCGCGGAATCGCGATCCCGCGCCGGTTCTGGAAGGTCGTCGCGTGGGCGGATGCCTCGCGCGACGGACGCCTGGGCGCGACGGGATTCGTGCTCGACCAGTCCGAGCTGCTCGACCTGCGCGAGGGCGGGCTGACGGTCGCGCCGCTCGGCGGGTTCCGCACGTTCCAGGCGCCGATCGTCGACCTCGAGCGGCTCGCCGGCATCGACGCGGGTCCGCTCGCGGCGGCCGACGTCCTGCCGCAGACGACCGTGCGCGGAGAGACCGCCTGGCGGCCTCTCCGCGCGGTCCACGACATCGCGCTGGGCTGAATCGCGCCTCGCGCGTCACTCGCCCGCGAGGCCGCCCAGCAGGTGGCCGAACGATCGGCCCTCACCCAGGTAGCTCGCCGGGTCGAACGGATCGGATGCGGTCGCCGGGTTCTTGCGCGCGATCGCGACGGCGAACTCGCGTGCGGCCTTGTCGATGCGCTCCGACAGCGACGCGACCTGGTCGCCCGAGCCGCCCCAGTCGCTCGAGGCGGCGAACACGCCCGTCGAGACGGGCTCGGCGTGCAGGTAGGCGAACAGCGGCCGGATCGCGTAGTCGATCGCGAGCGAGTGGCGCGGCGTACCGGCGTTCGCACCGATGAGGACGGGCTTGCCGGTGAGTGCGTCGGGGTCGAGCACGTCGATGAACGACTTGAACAGACCCGAGTAGCTGGTCGAGAAGATCGGCGTGACCGCGATGATGGCGTCCGCCGAGACGACCGCGTTGATCATCGACTCGAGGGCCGGAGGCGCGAAACCCGTGAGGAGGTTGTTCGTGATGTCATGCGCGTAGTCGCGCAGCTCGAACACGTCGACCTCCGCCTCGATGCCCTCTCCATCCGGTCCCTGGGCCCGTCGAAGGGCCGCGACGGTCGCGGCGGTGAGCCGGTCGGCGAGCATGCGCGTCGACGAGGGGTTCGAGAGCCCCGCCGAGATGACGGCGATGCGACGGGCGGTCATCGGCTCGTCTCGCTTCGCTCGCTCACCGGACGGGTGGAGGCGGTCGCGGCCGCGCCGAACGCGGCGCCGGCGGCGGCCGCCGGCCGGGTCGCGTGCGCGTCCTGGTACGGCGACCCCGCAGTGAGGTTGTCGCCGCGGTTCGCGCCGGGCACGGCCTGTCGCGGCTCGCCATCGCCATAGGCGGCCTTCACACGCGCGGCGTGGGTGGGGGCATCCGGAACATCGGCGGGGCGTCCGCGCTGCAGTTCCTTGCGCAGGACCGGCACCACCTCGCCGCCGAGGATGTCGAGCTGCTCGAGCACCGTCTTGAGCGGGAGGCCGGCGTGATCCATGAGGAACAGCTGGCGCTGGTAGTCGCCGAACGTCTCGCGCATGCTCGCGTAGCGGTCGATGACCTGCTGGGGCGAGCCGACCATGAGCGGCGTCATCTCCATGAAGTCCTCGAGGCTCGGCCCGTGGCCGTAGACGGGCGCGTTGTCGAAGTACGGGCGGAACTCGCGCACGGCGTCCTGCGAGTTCGGTCGCATGAACGCCTGGCCGCCGAGTCCGACGATCGCCTGCTCGGGCGTGCCGTGCCCGTAGTGGGCGTAACGCTGGCGGTAGAGGCCGATCAGCCGCTGGTAGTGCTCCTTCGGCCAGAAGATGTTGTTCGCGAAGAAGCCGTCGCCGTAGTACGCGGCCTGCTCGGCGATCTCGGGGGTGCGGATCGACCCGTGCCACACGAACGGCGGCACGCCGTCGAGCGGACGCGGTGTCGCGGTGAAGCCCTGCAGCGGGGTGCGGAACTGGCCCTCCCAGTCGACGACGTCCTCACGCCACAGGCGGTGGAGCAGGTTGTAGCTCTCGATCGTGATCGGCAGGCCCTGGCGGATGTCCTTTCCGAACCACGGGTACACCGGGCCCGTGTTGCCGCGCCCGATCATGAGGTCCATGCGACCCTGCGACACGTGCTGCAGCATCGAGTAGTCCTCGGCGATCTTCACCGGGTCGTTCGTCGTGATGAGGGTCGTCGCGGTCGAGAGGATGAGCCGCTCGGTCTGCCCCGCGATGTAGGCGAGTGTCGTCGGAGGAGACGACGACCAGAACGGCGGGTTGTGGTGCTCGCCGAGCGCGAAAACGTCGAGACCGACCTCCTCGGCGTGCTTGGCGATGGTGAGGGTCGCCTGGATGCGCTCGGCCTCACTCGGAGTGCGGCCCGTGGTGGGGTCCTGCGTGATGTCGCTCACGGTGAAGATGCCGAACTGCATCCCCTGCCACGTGCTGCTGGTGTCGCTCACGATCTCTTCCGCTCTCGGATGCCGGAGCATCCGTATCTATGCAAGTGAATGTAACTCGTGCAACGCCTCTGTGCCAAGGTTATTCCCGCACGCCTGAGACGGCCTCGGAACCGGCCGTCTCAGGCGTCCGCGAACAGCGCGAGCATGTCGCGCACGACCTGGTGCGGGGTCCCCTCGCACGGCGCGTGACCTGTCGGATAGATCGCGATGCGCGCGCCGATGCGCTTCGCGTACTCCATGTGCTGCGCGGTCGGCCACAGGTCGTTGTCGCCCACGACGATGAGCTTCGGGATGTCGATCGCCGCGACCTCGTCCAGCACGTCGGGCGTGTCCATCATGAGACGCACCACGTCGTCGATCGCCTCGCGCCGCGTGACGTCCATGCGGTCGCGCACGAACGAGATGCGGTGCGACGGCGACCGATTGAGGTTGTACCGGATGCCCCACAGGATCAGCCCCGCCGCCTTGTGGGGGTCCACGTCCGACAGCGGCCCGATGTGCCGGACGCCGCGGAACACCTGGCCCACCGCGGGCGCCGACGACATGAGCGTGAGGCTCGAGAAGAGGTCGGGCCGCTCGACGAGTGCGAGCTCCGAGACGATGCCGCCGAAGCTGTAGCCCAGCACATGCGCGGGTGTCGGACCGTCCTCCAGCACCGCGATGAGGTCATCGATGAACAGCCGGTAGTCGTAGTGCTCACGCGGCGGGATGAGGTTGTGGGGCCCTGCGTCGACCGATTCCCAGTGGCCGGCGAGATCGTACGACTCGACGCGATATCCCGCTTCGGCCAGCAGCGGGAACATGAGGAGGAAGTCCTCCTTGGATCCGGCGAACCCCGACACGAGCACGACGCGCTGCGCGGTCGGGTCGCCGAGCGTCGCACGCGCGAGCGGACCGCTCGGAGCCGACACCGTGTCGCGCACCGTGCCGGGCGGGAAGGTGCGCCAGTCGATGTCGGGAATCACCTGGTCACGCTGGATCGCGTCGTCGATCGTGGTCATCGCGCCGACGAGACTACAGCCTCGCGGCGACTCTCACCGGTCGGCGCGTCGCACGACACGTCCCGCACGGCTCGCGGTCAAGCCCCTCTCGCCCGCGCGAACCGGGGATAGTGTGGCTTCGCCGCCATGACCGATTCACACAGCGCGGCCGCAGCCGCGGCATCCGGATCCCCCGCCTCGCCGGCCACGGGGAGCGTCGGCACGCCGCGCGCGAAGCGCCGAGTGCCCTTCTGGGACAACGCGCGGTTCGCCTGCATCACGCTCGTCGTCCTCGGTCATGCGATCCAACGACTCACGTACGACTCCGACATCGCGCTCGGGCTCTACCTCGTGATCTACGCGTTCCACATGCCCGCGTTCGCCCTCATCTCGGGTTACTTCTCGCGCTCGGACTCGCCGAGCCGACGGCAGATGGCTCGCGTGATCACCGACATCCTCGTGCCGTACGTCATCTTCGAGGCGCTGTGGACTCTCACGAAGTGGCTCGTCGAGGGGCAGGCGAACCCCAATCTCACGCAGCCCTCGTGGACACTGTGGTTCCTGCTCGCGCTCGGCATCTTCCGGCTCGTGCTCCCCTACCTCGCGCTCCTGCGGTGGCCGCTCGCGTGGACGATCGTGATCTCGATCGGCGCCGGCTACCTGCCGAACATCGACTCGACGCTGTCGCTGTCGCGCACGATGGGCCTGCTGCCGTTCTTCACGCTCGGCTGGTGGCTGCGCGAGCACGACATCGTCGAGCGCCTGCGACTGCTCGATCGCCGGCCGTGGTGGGTGTTCGCGGGCGCGATCGGCACGTTCGCCGTCGCGGGGCTCGTCGCATGGTTCTTCATCGACGACTGGCGCGAGATGAACCTCGGCGCGTGGCTGTTCTACGACGAGAACTACTCGTCGATCGGCGGCACGCAGTGGTGGGCGGGCGGCGTGCGACTGGCGCTCATCGCGATCGCGCTCGTGCTCGTGACCGCGTTCCTCGCGCTCGTCCCGCGCGGCACACACTGGTGGACGCACTTCGGGCAGTACACGATGTACGTCTATCTCCTGCACTCCTTCGTGCTGTACCCCTTCCGCGAGTCGGGCGTGCTGCGCCATCTCGAGCCGACGTGGCTGTGGCTGCCGATCGTGATCGTCGCGTCGGTGCTGATTTCGCTCGGCCTCGCGACGCGGCCGGTCAGGTGGGTGTTCCGGCCGTTCATCGAGCCGCGGCCGGCGTGGCTGTTCGCCGATCGCGACCTCGCCCGGCGCGAGGGGCGACGCAACGACCCGACGGGTTCGCGGCGGCCGCGCGAGACGACCCGCCGACTGAGACCGGCGGGCGAGGAGCGCCCCGACCGCTAGGTACCGCTAGGCCCCCGGCTTCGGCGACGGGAACTGCGTGCGCAGCACGCGCTCGAACGCCCGCTCCGACAGCACGCGACGCAGCCCCAGCATGAGCGTCGCCGACGGGGCGACGCGGTAGCGGGCACGCGGATGCTTCGCCTCCACCGCCCGCAGCACGCGCTCCGCCACATCGGCCGGCGTGCACGCCAGGCGGGCCTGCGGCCCGCGGTCCCACGACAGCGTCAGCGCGGCGACACGTTCGTTGAAGTCGTCCCACGCCGGGTCGACCTGCTCGGTGTCGCGCCGCTCCGCCGCTGCGTGCCCGAATCGCGTCGTCACCATCCCCGGCGCGATGAGCGACACGTCGATGCCGAACGGGCGCGCCTCGTAGCGCAGGGCATCCGTGAACGCCTCGAGAGCGTGCTTCGTCGCCGCGTACGCCCCGATGCCCGGCATGATCCAGCGCCCGTTCATCGAGCCGATCGTCACGATGCGTCCCCACCGCTGCTTCCGCATGCCTGGAAGGACCAGCTGCGTCAGGAGCAGCGCCCCGAACACGTTCGTCTCGAACATGCGACGCACCTGGTCGACGGGGAGCGTCTCGGTCGCCCCGAGCTCGTTGACCCCCGCGTTGTTGACGAGCACGCCGACCGCGCCCTCGGCTGCGACGACCGCGTCCACCGCTGCGCGGGATGACTCCTCATCCGTCACGTCGAGCGCGAGCGTGCGGCATCCGGCGTTCTCGAGGTCCGCGATCGACTCGAGCCGTCGCGCCGTCGCGTACACGGTCCAGCCGCGAGATGCGAGCACTGTCGCGATCTCACGGCCGATGCCGGTGGAGCATCCGGTGACGAGAACGGCGCGCGAGATCGCGGTCATGAGACAGACATAGCGGTCCCCGCGCGCGAGCGCAACGGCCCGGACCGGATGCTACGCCGTGGGCCCGCCCGAGTCGGCGAGCGCGAGCGGCAGACGCTTCGCCTCGCGCACGACCCACAGCACGAGAAGCGCCAGGAGGATCACATCCACCGCCACGTACGCGTAGTGCAGGATCGACGGACCGGGGTCGCCGCCCGCGATGATGATGTCGCTGCGCGCGCTCAGGAGCGGGCGGATGACGAGCGTCTGCACCGCGAGCACGACCCACATCGCCCCGATCATCGCCCATGCCGCGCGGTCGACGCGCGGGCGCGGCACCGCGAGCGCGGTGATCGTCACGAGCAGCACCCAGCCCGCGATCGCGAGGGCGGTGAACACGAGCCTCCCGATGCCCAGCCCGAGCGGGAGCGTGATGCCCGGCGCTTGGAACTTGAGCGGGGTCTCTATGAAGGACAGCCCCAGCACGAGGCCGAACCACACGGAGGGCACGGCGAGACGGAGCACGACGACAGAGCGCATGGCCCCACGGTAACGCCGGGCAACATTCGAGCGCTCGGGCATCGACCGTGCCTATTCTCGGCGCATGAGCGACCTGAGCCTGCCGATCCTCGATCTCTCTCAGCTCGACCGCGGCCCCGAGGCGGCCGCACGCTTCCGGGATGAGCTGCGCGCCGCGACGCACGATGTCGGGTTCTTCTACCTCACGGGCACGGGTGTGACGCCCGAGCTCGAGCGCCGCCTGCATCGCGCCGCGCGTGACTTCTTCGCGCTGCCCGAGGCCGACAAGCTCGCGATCGAGAACGTCAACAGCCCCCACTTCCGCGGGTACACGCGCGTCGGCGGGGAGCGCACGCAGGGCAAGGTGGACTGGCGCGAGCAGATCGACATCGGGCCCGAGCGCGAAGCGGTCGACGATCCGGATGCCCCGGACTTCGCGCGCCTCATCGGGCCGAACCTGTGGCCCGAGGCGCAGCCCGAGCTGCGCGAAGTCGTCTCGGAGTGGCACGACCACCTCTCCGGCGTCGCTCGCAAGCTGCTGCGCGCGTGGGCGCTGTCGCTCGGCGCACCCGAGACGTACTTCGACGAGCATTTCGGCGAGCCCTCGACGCTCATCAAGATCGTGCGCTACCCCGGCAAGGAGGACCCGACCCCGCAGCAGGGCGTGGGCGCGCACAAGGACTCAGGGGTGCTCACGCTCCTGTGGATCGAGCCGGGCAAGGGCGGGCTCCAGGTCGAGCGGGATGGCGAGTGGGTCGACGCTCCCCCGGTCCCCGGTGCGTTCGTCGTCAACATCGGCGAGATGCTCGAGTACGCGACGCAGGGCTACCTCCTCGCGACGAACCATCGCGTGATCTCTCCGCGCTACCCCGACGACCGCATCTCGGTGCCGTTCTTCTTCAACCCCGCGCTCGACAAGCGCCTGCCGCTCATCGACCTGCCGCCCGAGCTCGCCGCACAGGCGCGCGGCGTCACCCACGACCCCTCGAACCCGATCCACTCGCTGTACGGCGAGAACGCCCTCAAGTCGCGGCTGCGCGCACACCCGGACGTCGCCGAGCGCTGGCACGCCGACCTCCTCGCCGCGCGGGCCGCGGCATCCGGTTGAGACGCCTGCGTCTCTGAGTCCCTCATCGAGCTGTTTGACCGAGCGACGGGTTGTCGCCATAATCGGCACAGATCAGGCCGCCTGAAATTACCCGAAGCGGTCTGCGCTGCCAGGTGCATCTCGATGAGGAGAAGACATGACCGATACGTTGCTCGCGACCGCCACCGGAAGGCTGTTCATCGGCGGCGAGTGGCGCGAATCGTCCAGTGGCGAGAGGCATGACGTGGTCACGCCCGCCACGGGCGAGAAGATCGCGGATGTCGCGTGGGCGACCGTCGACGACGTCGACGCCGCGGCAGCGGCCGCACGAGCGTCGTTCGAGAGCGGCGTGTGGTCGGGCCTCTCCGGGCGCGAGCGTGCCCGCGTGCTCATCCGCATCGCCGCCCTCATCCGAGAGCGCTCCGAGGAGCTCGCGCAGGCCGAGAGCGCCGACGTCGGAAAGCCGATCCTGTTCGCACGCGTCGTCGACGTGCCGACGGCCGCCGAGACGTTCGAGTACTACGCCGCGCTCGCCCAGACGGGTGAGGGCGCGCTGCGCGACACGACCCTCCCCGCCTTCCAGTACACGGTGCGCGAGCCGATCGGCGTGGTCGGAGCGCTCACGCCGTTCAACTTCCCGCTCATCCTCACCGCGTCCAAGATCGCGCCGGCGCTCGCGGCGGGCAACTCGATCGTGCACAAGCCGGCCGAGGACACTCCCCTGTCCGCTGTGATCCTGGCGCAGATCTTCGCGGATGCCGGACTCCCGGACGGCGTCTACAACCTCATCACGGGCGTCGGCCCCGCGCTCGGCGAGCGCATCGTCGAGCACCCGGAGATCGACATGATCGCGTTCACGGGCTCCACGGCGGTCGGCTCGAAGGTCGCCGCGAAGGCGGGCGAGCTGCTCAAGCCGGTCATGGTGGAGCTCGGCGGCAACGGCGCGAACGTCGTGTTCGCCGACGCCGACATCGACTCGGCGGTGAACGCGACGATCAACGCGTTCGTGTTCAACTCGGGCCAGTTCTGCATGGCGGGCGTCCGCCTGCTCGTGCAGCGCGAACTCCACGACACGTTCCTGCAGATCCTGTCGCAGGCCGTCCCGCAGGTTCCGATCGGCCGCATCGACGACATGGGCACGATCATCGGACCGCTCGTGTCGCAGCGCCACCTCGACCGTGTGAGCGGCTTCGTAGAGCGCGCGAAGGCGCAGGGCGGGACCGTGGTCACAGGCGGCGAACGCGTCGACCTCGACGGCGGCTACTACTTCTCCCCCACGATCATCACGGGGCTCCCCAACGACGCAGAGGCGGTGCAGGAAGAGGTCTTCGGCCCCGTGCTCACGGTGCAGACCTTCGACACCGAGGAGGAGGCGATCGCGCTCGCGAACTCGACGCGGTACGGCCTCGCGATGGGCATCCAGACGTCCGACATCGTCAAGGCGATGCGTGTCTCGAAGAAGCTCGAGGCCGGCCTCATCTGGGTCAACGAGTGGGGCAAGCTCGACCCCACGCTGACCTTCGGCGGCGTCAAGAACTCCGGTTACGGCCGCGAGAACGGCCCGGAGGCGCTCCACCACTACACGCGCACGAAGTCCGTCGTGATCTCGACCCCGGCCCCCGCGCCCGCCGCGCCGTCCGCTCCCTGACCTGGCGGCAGGAGATGGTCCGCGCGGAGGATCCGGGACCCGACAGCGGTCCTGCGCCGGCGCCATCTCCTACCGTCGCAACAGGGGTGTCGACGCTCAACGGTGAAGGCCGCCCCCACACCTGGGGGCGGCCTTCCAAGAATGTTTTGCGCGATTGAACGCTGGTCGCGTTATCGGCGGAGTCCGAGACGCTCGATCAGCTTGCGGTAACGCTCGATGTCGATGTCCTGGAGGTAGCCGAGCAGACGACGGCGCTGACCGACGAGCAGGAACAGCCCACGACGCGAGTGGTGGTCGTGCTTGTGTTCCTTGAGGTGCTCGGTCAGGTCCTTGATGCGCTGCGTCAGCATCGCGACCTGCACCTCGGGGGATCCGGTGTCACCGGGGTGCGTCGCGTACTCTTCGATGATCGCCTTCTTGACCTCTGCATCCAGTGCCATAAAGTGATCCCCTTCCTCGTCGTTGCGCGGCGCCCGACGCCCTCTGCGTGAGCTCTCTTTATCCGCGGCCGATCTAACGGCAACCGGAAGAGTCTACCAGCGTCCGAGACGCACGCGGAATCGACCGGATCCCGCCTCCCGTTGGGCGAGGATGGCGCCGGAGGCCGCACCCCGTGGCGCCGGTACCCTCGATCGGGTGAAATACACGGTCCGCGTCAAGCCGGGCAGCCGCAAGGGCCCCCTGGTCGAGGCATCCGCCGACGGCCTCACCGTGTACGTGCGCGAGCGCGCGGTCGCTGGCGCCGCCAATGCGGCGGTCGTCCGGGTGCTCGCCGACCACTTCGGCGTCGCGCCGAGCCGCGTCGAGATCGTGGGCGGCCACACGTCGCGCATCAAGCGCGTCGAGGTCGCCGAGTGAGCGGCGGGAACGGTCCGAGGCGGATGCCGCGCCTGCGCCGCGACCACCTGATCGACCTGCGCCCGCTCACCACGAGCCCGGCGTTCGCGCGCCTGTGGATAGGGTCGACGCTCGCCGGGCTGGGCGGCCAGCTCACGATCGTCGCGGTGATGCTCCACGTGTACGAGCTGACGCAGGACACCTTCGCGGTGTCGATGGTGGCGGTCTTCGGTCTCGTGCCGATGATCTTCGCGGGCCTGTACGGCGGAATGCTCGCGGATGCCTTCGACCGACGCCTCGTCGCCCTCCTCGCCGCCGTGGTCACGTTCGCCTCGACGGTGCTGCTCGCGGTGCTCGCGTGGACGCAGCAGGAGACGGTCGCGTGGCTGTACGCGCTGAGCGCCGTGAACTCGGCCGCGAACTCGATCGTCATGACCACGCGCGCCGCGATCGTGCCGCGACTCATCCCGCGCGACCTGCTCCCCGCGGCGGCCGCGCTCCAGGGAATCACGTTCGGCATCATGGTCATGGCCGGCCCCGCGCTCGCGGGCGTGCTGGTCGCATTCGCGGGCTACGCATGGACGTACTCGATCGACGTCGTGCTGATGCTGTCGCTCTTCCTCGGGCTGTGGGCGCTGCCCCGCATCCGTCCCGAAGGCGAGACCGTGCGGCCGGGCCTCGAGTCGCTCAAGGACGGCTGGCGCTTCCTCAAGCGGGCCCCGAACATCCGGCTGCAGTACATCCTCGACATCATCGCGATGACGTTCGGCAACCCGCTCGCGCTGTTCCCCGCGGTGGGCGCGGTGCTGCTGGGCGGCGGGTCGATCACGACCGGAGCCCTCACCGCGGCCGTCGCGGCGGGCACGTTCCTCTCGAGCCTCTTCTCCGGTCCGATCGGACGCGTGCGGCGTCACGGCATCGGCATCCAGCGCTCGATCCAGGTGTACGGCGCCGCGACGGTGCTGTTCGGCCTCGTGCTCGTCGCGGGCGCGCTCGGCTGGTTCGCTCCCCCGACGGTCGACGCGACGCATCCGAACATCACCCTCATCGTGCTCGCGTGCGTCGCCCTCGCGATCACGGGCGCCGCCGACAACGTCAGCTCGATCTACCGCTCGACGATGATGCAGGCCGCCGTGCACGACGCCGTGCGCGGGCGGTTGCAGGGCATCTTCACGGTCGTCGTGGCGGGCGGTCCGCGCATCGGCGCCCTCTACGCGGGCACCCTCGCGACCCTCACCACGCTGTGGTTCCCGCCGCTGATCGGCGGTTTCATCATCATCGGGCTGGTCGGCCTGCTCGTGCGCCTGAACCCGCGCTTCCGCGAGTACGACGCACTCCACCCCACTCCCTGACCTCGCGGAGCGTAGTCACCCGGCCGAAGAACGGCGGATGTCGGACGTCGCAGTGCCCGACCGCCGGAACGGTCGCACCCCGGGTCTAGAGTCACCCGGGTGAACACCGCAACCGCTCCCCTCCCCGTCGTGCGCGACCGCGCCGGGTCCAACGCGTCGGTCGCGATCCAGTTCACGCTCGCGGGACTGGTCTGGGGCTCGAGCTTCCTCTTCATGAAGGTGGCCCTCACGGGGCTCGCTCCCGCACAAGTCGCGTGGTCGCGGCTCGTGCTGGGCGCGCTCGCGCTCGGGGTGTTCGTCCTCGCGCGACGCGAGGCGCTGCCGCGCAGCATCCGCATCTGGGGACACATGACGGTCCTCGCGGTGTCGTTCTGCGTCGTGCCGTTCCTGCTGTTCTCGTGGGCGCAGCAGTACGTGACGTCGGGCCTCGCGAGCATCTACAACGCCACGACGCCGATCATGACGGCGGTCATGGCGGGCCTGATCTTCCGCGTCGAGAAGCTCACGCTGACGCAGATCGCCGGCATCCTCGCGGGCATCCTCGGCGTCGTCGTGATCATCGCACCCTGGCAGGGGCTCGACTTCAACCAGAGCATCGTGGCGCAGATCGCGATCCTCGGGGCGACCGCGTGCTACGGCTTCAGCCTCACCTACATGCGCCGGTTCGTGTCGAACACCGGCATGAGCGCCCTCATGTTCTCGTTCCTGAACATCGGCATCGCCGCGGCGATCATGGTGCTGGCGACGCCGGTGCTCGTACTCTCCCCCGTGCGGCTCGACTTCTGGGTCGTCGGCAGCATCGTGCTGCTCGGCTGCCTCGGCACGGGCGTCGCGTACATCTGGAACCAGAACGCCGTGCGGGCGTGGGGCCCGACGCGCGCGTCGACCGTGACATACATCACGCCCCTCGTGGGCGTCGCCCTCGGCGTGCTCATCCTCGGCGAGCGCCTCTCATGGAACGAGCCCGTCGGCGCCCTGGTCGTCTTCCTCGGGATCCTGCTCGCGCAGAATCGTCTGCGCCCGCGCCCGCGCCCACGGGCCGTGACATGACGAAGCGGATGCCCCGACCCGGTGCGATGGGTCGGAGCATCCGCTCTCGAATCTGCTGCGTCAGTCCTGCTGCAGCGCGCCCTGCAGGTCCAGCGTGATCGTGACGTCCTTGCCGACAAGCACGCCGCCGGTCTCGAGAGCCGCGTTCCACGTGAGGCCGAAGTCCTCGCGGTTGACGACGGTCTTCGCCGTCGCGCCGGCCTTGTAGTTGCCCCACGGGTCGACGCCGAAGCCGCCGAACTCGAGCTCGAAGGTGACGGGCTTCGTCGTTCCGCGGATGGTGAGGTCGCCGTCGACGAGGAAGTCGCCGTCCTCGATGCGCGTGCCGGTCGAGCGGAACTCCATCGTCGGGTGGTTCTCGGCGTCGAAGAAGTCGGCGGAACGCAGGTGGTTGTCGCGACCCTCGTCCTTGGTGTCGACCGACGTCACGTCGACGCTCGCCTCCACCGTGGCCTCGAGGGGGTTCTCCGGGGCGACGATCGTCGCGCGCTTCACGCCGAAGGTGCCGCGCACCTTCGAGATCATCATGTGGCGCACGCTGAACGTGACCTCGCTGTGCGACGGGTCGAGCACCCAGGTGCCCGCCTTGTAGCCGGGAACGTCGATCGGGGTGGCGGTGGCGGTCGTGTCGGTCATGCTCATCCTTCGTCTCGGGACCGCCGCGGGCGCGACGGACTCCTTGGTCCAACGCGCCGTTCGGTCAAATCTATTCCTACGAATGAAAAATTCTCTCGCGCCGCATGACGAAGGGGACGGATGCCGCAGCATCCGCCCCCTGTGCGAAACGCGGGACGCGGTGGTCAGCCGACCTCGATGAGGTCGATCACGAAGATGAGGGTCTTGCCCCCGAGGAAGTGACCGCCGGCCGGGCCGTAGGCGAGGTCGGGCGGAATCACGAGCTCCCGGCGGCCGCCGACCCTCATGCCGGGGATGCCGTCCTGCCAGCCCTGGATCAGCCCGCGGAGGGGGAACTGGATGCTCTCGCCGCGGTTCCACGACGAGTCGAATTCCTCGCCGGACTCGTACTCGACTCCGACGTAGTGCACCGTGACGGTGTCGCCCGGCGATGCCTCAGCGCCCTCCCCCACGATGATGTCGCGGATGACGAGCTCATCGGGGGCGGGCCCCACGGGAGCATCGATCTCGGGCTTGGTGCGGTCGTCACTCATGCATCCATACAACGCGAGCGGGAGTGCGGAGTCAACGCGAGGAGCAACCCGCCGCAAGACTCAGCGCCCGGTGCCGCGGCGATGCCTGCGTGTCTACCGAGCGCTGAGTTGACCTGGCATCAGGATGCCCAAGCCGCCGCGCGCGTGTCAAGAGCCGCCCGGCGCATCGCCCGATCGCCCGCCGTCACAGCGCGAACAGCGCCGCGCGCGCGGCCGCCGTCTTGCGAAGAAGCTCGTGCTCGTCCTCGATCGCGTGCGGATCGCGCCCCGTGATCGCCCGCTGGCGCGCCGCCGCGAGGGCCGTGGCATCCGCGATGAACTCCCGCATGATCGGCCGTCGATCCCCGCGCAGAGTCATCGCCCACTGCATGGCGGCCTTGCGTCCACGGCCCGTCGCGAGCATGTCGACCTCCTGGGGCGTGAACCACCCGGCCGCCGCGTACTCGCCGAGTCGCGCGCGTGTGAGCCGTGCCTCTTCGCGCCGCAGGGCGATGATCCCGAGGATGAAGAGCACGAACAGCGGCACCTGCGCCGTGATGTAGAGCGCGAAGAAGTCGAGGAAGACCGCGGAGCCGTTCCAGAACGCGTGCAGCCCCATCGCGCCGACCATGCCGATGAGCCACGGCCCGACGGCCTGACCGGGCGTGAGACCGCGCCGCGCGGCGAGGCCGAGCGCGAGGCCCGTGAGGCTCGTGAACATGACGTGCGCGAACGGCGAGAGGATCCCGCGCAGGAAGAACGTCGCCGTGACGTCGGGCACGCCGCCCTCGATGAGGCTGATCGCGAAGTACTGGATGTTCTCGGTGAAGGCGAACCCCGCGCCGATGAGCGCGCCGTACACGACCCCGTCCACCGGGCCGTCGAACGCGCGCCGGGCGCTCGCGAAGAGGATGAAGACGCCGAGGCCCTTCGCGAGCTCCTCGACGATGGGGGCTTGGATGACCGCCGACGCGGCATCCGCGGCCACGGAGTCGATCGGGCCGAAGAGGATCGTCAGCAGCAGATCCACGCCCAGCGCGATCGCGACCGACGCGATCGCGCCCCACGCGACCGCGAACACGACGAGGCCGCGCGGCTCGGGCTCCCAGCGGTCGACGATGCGGATCGCGATGAAGACGCCCGCGAGCGGGATGAGCGCGAGGATCATGCCGACGATCGACGCCCCCGCCCCGATCGCGTTGAGGAAGTACGCCGCAAGGACGAAGAACAGCAGCACGAGGACGCCCGACAGCCAGATCGGCGCGGCGCGGCCCACCCTCGACGGGACCGACACGGGCACGGATGCCGGCAGTGTGCCGACCGGCGGTATGGCGGCGCCGTGACCGATCTGGGGCTGGGCGAGCGGCGACGGGAACGGGGGCGGGACGAGCGAAGGCCGTCCGTCCGGGTTGGTCGTCATGCGCACAGCCTAGGGTCGGCGCCGAGGTCGCCGCACATCCGAATAGGCTTGACGGATGCGTTTCGCCCACGTGACCCGAACGGGGTCGGATTCGCCGCGCCTTGCAGTCGTCGACGGCGATACGGCCGTCCTCGTGGAGAACCTCTTCCCCGGCGCGCCGAGGTATCTCGAAGAGCTCATCGCCGCCGGCGACGAGCTGCTGGAGAGAGTGGCCGATGCCTCGACCGGCGCGGCGGAGCGGCATCCGCTCACCACCCTCGGTTTCGCCTCGGCGGTGCTGAGTCCGCCCGTGATCCTCGCGGTCGGCCTCAACTACGCCGCACACTCAGGGGAGCTCGGCCTCAAGACCGACTCCACCCCCACCGTCTTCGTGCTGTGGCCGAACTCGCTCGCCGGGCACGGGGGCACGACGACCTGGCCGCGGTCGCTCAGCGAGGCGATCGACTGGGAGGCCGAGCTCGGCGTCATCATCGGTCGCCCGGCGAAGGACGTGTCGCCCGAGGACGCCCTGTCGCACGTGTGGGGCTACACGGTCGTCAACGACATCACGGCGCGCGACATCCAGTACTCCGAGGCGCAGTGGTCGCGATGCAAGTCGTTCGACGGGTTCACTCCGACCGGCCCGTTCGTGGTGACCGCCGACGAGATCCCCGACCCTCAGGACCTCCACATCTGGACCATCGTGGACGGCCACCAGATGCAGGACGCGTCGACCGGCCAGATGGTGCGCTCGGTCGCGACGCTCGTGTCGCACCTGTCGCGCTCGGCCACACTGCTGCCGGGAACGCTCATCTCGACCGGCAGCCCGGGAGGTGCCGGATACTCGCGAGACCCGCAGATCTTCCTGCGCGACCGCTCGACGGTCACGGTCGGCATCGACGGCATCGGGTCGCTCACGACCCACTGCCGGATCCTCGACTGAGCCACTGCCGACCGCATACGAGCCGACCGCATACGGAAGGGGCGGCCCCGCCTTCGCGGAGCCGCCCCTTCACGTGTTCGGCGGTCTCAGCCGCACGTGATCGTGAGGCCGTTGGGCAGCTCGTGGACTCCGGGGCCGAGTTCGGCGCACCGCTGCGCGAGCTCGCCGATCGCCGGAAGGAAGACGGCGAGCATCACGATCCCGACGATGATGCCGATCACCATGAGCACAGACGAGATGATGATCGCGGCGACGGCCCAGCCGTTGGAGTGGCCGGCCTTCTTGCTCTGCACGAGCGCGATGATCCCGAGGATCAGCGCCACGAGCTGGACGAAGAACGACAGGATGAAGGCGACGATGCCCATCGTCCTGCCCGGCACGGTCGGGGTCGCCGGCGGGCCGTACGGGGCAGGAGGCGCGGCGGCGTACCCGGATCCCGCGTCACCGGCGCCGGGATACTGCTGCGGCGGCTGGTACGCGGGCGGCTGGTATGCCGGCGGCTGCTGCGGGTCGACGGGGTTCTGCGGGTCTGACATGCGGGCACCTTTCGGTCGTGACCCTGGAACGCTATCGGCCCACGCGGACGGCGGGCAATCAGGACTCACACATCGTCGAGATCGGGTGCGTTCGGCTTGTCGGTGACCGAGTCCGCGTCGACGACCGGAATCGCCGCGGTGATCGCCTCGAGTCCCGACAGTCGCGCGGGCGACAGCTGCTTCGTGACCTCTTCGCGCGACATGAGGCCCGCCTCGACGACGAGATCCGCCACGTTTCGACCGGTCAGGAGGGCGGTCTTTGCCAGAGCGGCCGCGGCGGCGTAGCCGATGAACGGCGTCAGCGCCGTGATCACGCCGACCGACGAGCCCACCATGGCACCGAGCCGCTCGCGGTTCGCGGTGATCCCGTCGATGCAGTTGACGCGGAGCGTGTGCATCGCGCGGCGCATCCACGTGATCGACTGGAAGATCGAGTGGGCGATGACCGGCTCGAAGGCGTTGAGCTGCAACTGGCCCCCCTCGACCGCCATCGTCACGGTGAGGTCGGAGCCCGCGACCGCGAATGCGACCTGGTTGACGACCTCGGGGATGACGGGGTTCACCTTGCCCGGCATGATGCTGGAACCCGCCTGGCGCGCCGGCAGGTTGATCTCGCCGAGTCCGGCCTGCGGTCCGGACGAGAGGAGGCGCAGGTCGTTGCAGATCTTCGACAGCTTGATCGCGTTGCGCTTGAGCGACGAGGAGAACGACATGAACGCGCCTGTGTCGCTCGTGGACTCCACCAGGTCGGTCGCCAGCTCCAGATCGAGGCCCGTGATCTCACGGAGGTGCCGCAGCACCGCGTTGCTGTAGTCGGGGTGGGTCGTGATGCCGGTGCCGATGGCCGTCGCACCCATGTTGATCTCCATCAGGAGGTACCGGTTCTCGAGCAGGCGGTTGTAGTCCTCGCCGAGAGTCGTGGCGAAGCCGTTGAACTCCTGCCCCAGCGTCATCGGCACGGCGTCCTGCAGCTGCGTGCGACCGACCTTGAGGACGTCGTGGAACTCGACGGCCTTGGCCAGGAACGAGCGGCGCAGCAGGTCGAGCTCCTCGAGCAGCGTCTGCAGGTCGAGACTCAGGCCGATCTTGACCGCCGTCGGGTAGACGTCGTTCGTGGACTGGCTGCGGTTCGTGTCGTCGATCGGCGAGAGGAACTCGTAGTCGCCCTTCTCACGACCGGCCAGCTCGAGCGCGATGTTGGTGATGACCTCGTTCGCGTTCATGTTGGTCGACGTGCCGGCGCCGCCCTGGATCACGCCCACGACGAACTGGTCGTGGAACTGGTCGTCGATCACGAGCTGGGCCGCGCGGTCGATCAGGTCGGCCTTCTCGGGGTCGAGCACCCCGATCTCCTTGTTCGCGCGCGCCGAGGCCTGCTTGACCATCGCGAGCGCGCGCACGAGGTCGCGGTACACCGAGATCGGCCGCTTCGAGATCGGGAAGTTCTCGAGGGCTCGTGCGGTGTGGATGCCCCAGTAGGCGTCGGCAGGGATCTGCATGGATCCCAGGGAGTCTGTCTCGGTGCGGGTGCGCGTCATCGCGTCCAGTGACATCGTGTTGTCCTTGTGGGTCGTCACGGAAGAGGAATGGGATGCCTACGAGCGTACCCGCGCGCGTGTTCGGCGAGGCTGTACCTCCCGTACGGTGCGCTCGCGTGGTATGTACGACCCGGCGATGGCTTTTCGCGGCCGTGAGCGGGCGCGTCAGCGCTTGCGGGAGAAGCGCTCCAGCCGCTCCTCGGGCGTGAGCCGCGCCATCCGCTCGATCCACTCCGCCGAGAAGTAGTCCCCCGTCACGGCGTCGACGACCGGCACGACCGAGTGCGTGATCGTGTCGTCGTACACGTGCACGAGATGGAAGGACTGACCCGCGTCCATTCCGTTGACCTCGGACGCCGGTCTCGCGAGGTTCATCGTGTAGCAGGTCGCCGCGGCCACGCTCACGGGAACCCCCGCGAAAGTGCCGCTCGTGGAGTAGTGGAGGTGCCCGCCGAGGATCGCGCGCACGTCGGACCCGGCGACCGCGGAGGCGAGCCGACCCTGGTCCCGCAGCTCGAGGATGTCGAACAGCGGCAGATGGCTCGGCAGCGGCGGATGATGGAGCGCCAGGATCGTGCCGAGCGGGGCCGGCGTCGACAGCACACTCCGCAGCCACGCGAGCTGTCCCTCGTCGAGGTCGCCGTGGTGCCACCCCGGGACGCTCGTGTCGAGCGCGACGAGCCGCAGTCCGCCGAGGTCCCACGCCCCGACGACAGGCTCCTCGGTGGGCTCGAGGTCGAGCAGGTCGCGCCGCAGGGCGGGGCGCTCGTCGTGGTTGCCGGCGACCCACACGACGGGCGATCCGAGTCGCGCGGCGAGCGGCTCGACCACGGCGCGAAGGGCCCGGTACGCTTCCGGCTCGCCGAGGTCGGTGAGGTCTCCGGTGAACACGATCGCGTCGGGCCGGATGCCGAGCGCCTCGACCGCCTCGAGCGTGCGCGCGAGATTCGCGGCGGTGTCGTACCGGCCGCCGAGCGGCGGATTCCCGGCGAGCAGGTGCGTGTCGCTGAGGTGGACGATCGTGCGCCGGGCAGGCGGGTACTGGCCGAACTGGACGGGCTGGGGGACCTCCATGCCGTCATGCTACGTGCCGGTGCGGCGGCGCCGGTGGCCCCGCATCCGTGAGCCGTCACTTCAAGACGATGAGCAGCAGTCCTCCGAGCACCGCGAGACCGCACAGCGTGAACGACGCGTATGCGCAGACGAGCGCGAACAGCTTCTGCCCCTCGGTGAGGGGGTTCTTCTTCGCGGCTTTCACGGCGGCCTTCGCCGCGCGACGCGCCTCCTTCTCGGAGATCACCGTGATCGCGTCGGTGAACTCGACCGGCGCGACGACCGGCACGCGTCCGGCGCGCACGAGCAGGCGCAAGCCGATCGCATAGAAGCCGACCACGAGAACCGCGGCGATGAGAGCGGCCGCGAACACCTCGACGAAGGCGATCCAGTCGATCGTGATGTTCACTTCGACGCCTCCTTCTCGCGCTTCTCGCGCTTGGCTGCCGCGGCGGCCGCCTCGCGCTCACGGCGGGCCTCGGCGCGCATCGCAGCGCGCTGACGCCGCGTGGGCGGCGGGTTGCGCTTGACCTTGACGGCGCGCCCGGACTCGGCCACCTCGCTCATGGCGTTCGCGGAGTTGACCGCGTTGCGACGCGAGCGCAGGAACAGGCCGAGGACGACCGCGACGGCGAGGACCGCGTCGATCGCGATGCCCCAAGGGCCGAACCACACGATGAGGATCGCGCACGCCGCGCCGACGGCCGCGGCAGCGGGAAGGGTCAGCACCCAGCCGATCGCGATGCGACCGACGGTGCGCCACCGCACCTTCGAGCCGCGGCGGCCGAGGCCAGAGCCGATGACCGATCCCGACGCGACCTGCGTCGTCGAGAGCGCGAAGCCGAAGGCGCTCGAGGCGAGGATCGTCGACGCCGTGGCGGTCTCGGCCGAGAAGCCCTGCGCGGGCTTGACGTCGGTCAGGCCCTTGCCGAGCGTGCGGATGATGCGCCAGCCGCCCATGTACGTTCCGAGCGCGATCGTGATGGCGCACGCGAAGATGACCCAGGTCTGCGGGTCGGCGTGCTCGGGGTCCTGCCAGCCCGCGACGATGAGGGCGAGGGTGATCACGCCCATCGTCTTCTGGGCGTCGTTGGTGCCGTGGGCGAGTGCGACGAGCGACGACGTGAAGATCTGGCCCCAGCGGAATCCGTCGCGGCCGTCGGGCTTGTTGTCGTATCGGCGTGTGATGGCATACGCGATGCGCGTCGCGGCGAAGGCGATGACACCGGCCGTGAACGGTGCGATGACGGCGGGCAGCACGACCTTGCTGAGCACCTGGCCGAAGTCGATCGCGGCGACGCTCGCCCCCACGATCGTCGCGCCGATCAGTCCGCCGAACAGCGCGTGGGACGAGCTGGAGGGCAGCCCCAGCAGCCACGTGAGCATGTTCCAGGTGATCGCGCCGATGAGGCCCGCGAAGATGATGGGCAGCATCGTGTTGCCGGTCAGCGAGTCCTCGCGGATGATCCCGTGGGAGATCGTCTTCGACACCTCGGTCGACAGGAAGGCGCCGACGAGGTTGAGCACCGCGGCGAGCAGCACGGCGACCTTGGGCCGCAGCGCGCCGGTCGCGATCGGGGTCGCCATCGCGTTGGCGGTGTCGTGGAAGCCGTTCGTGAAGTCGAAGGCCAGCGCGACGGCCACGACGAGGTAGAGCAGGAGATCGGCATCCATGGGCGGACGGGCGGCGGGTCCGGCGCGTGCTACGCGTTCTTGATGACGATGTTCGCGAGCGTGTTGGCGACGCGCTCGCAGGCATCGATGGCGTCCTCGAGGCGCTCGTAGATGTCCTTCCAGCGGATGACGACCATCGGGTCGATGCCGGTGTCGAAGAGCGACGCGACCGCCTCGCGC
>NZ_DATMFG010000012.1:0-12507 GCF_035556355.1 Microbacterium sp. | reverse complement strand
TACAACAGCGAATCAGCCCGCCGCGCAGCCCTGCCCGCCTGGCTGCACTTCTACAATCACCACAGGCCCCACACTGCGATCGGGAAGCTCCCGCCCATCAGCCGGATCTCAAACAACCTGCCTGGGCAGTACAGCTAGCGCATGCCCGAGTCCGACCGCCGCGATGTCGCCGGCACGCCGTAGGCTGTGGGGGTGACCACCGCCCTCTACCGCCGCTACCGGCCCGAGACGTTCGGCGAGATGATCGGTCAGTCGCAGGTCACCGAACCGCTCATGACGGCGCTCCGCGGCGACCGCGTCGGCCACGCGTATCTCTTCTCGGGGCCGCGCGGGTGCGGCAAGACGACGTCCGCGCGCATCCTCGCGCGCTGCCTCAACTGCGCCGAGGGCCCCACCGACACGCCGTGCGGCACGTGCGAGAGCTGCATCGAGTTGGGGCGGAACGGCGGCGGGTCGCTCGACGTGGTCGAGATCGACGCCGCGTCGCACAACGGCGTCGACGACGCCCGCGACCTGCGCGAGCGCGCGGTGTTCGCGCCCGCGCGCGACCGCTACAAGATCTTCATCCTCGACGAGGCGCACATGGTGACGCCTCAGGGCTTCAACGCGCTGCTCAAGCTCGTGGAAGAGCCGCCCGACCACGTCAAGTTCATCTTCGCGACGACCGAGCCCGAGAAGGTCATCGGCACGATCCGCTCGCGCACGCACCACTATCCGTTCCGCCTCGTGCCGCCCGCCGCGATGCTCTCGTACGTCGAAGAGCTGTGCGCGCAGGAGGGCGTCGAGGTCGAGACGGGCGTGCTCCCGCTCGTCGTTCGGGCCGGCGGCGGCTCGCCGCGAGACACGCTCTCGCTGCTCGATCAGCTGATCGCGGGATCGGATGCGGCGGACTCGGGCGCCGTGCGCGTGCAGTACGCGCGGGCGGTGTCCCTCTTGGGCTACACGCACGCCGAGCTCCTCGACGAGGTCGTCGACGCGTTCGCCGCAGCCGATGCGGCCGCGGCGTTCGCCGCGGTCGACCGCGTCGTGCAGACAGGGCAGGACCCGCGGCGCTTCGTCGACGACCTGCTCGAGCGCCTGCGCGACCTCATCGTCGTCGCGGCGACGGGCGAGGGCGCGGCGGCCGTGCTGCGCGGCGTCTCGACCGACGACCTCGCGCGCTACCGGCGCCAGGCCGACGCGTTCGGCGCGGCGCGTCTGTCGCGCACGGCCGACATCGTGATCGCCGCCCTCGACGAGATGACGGGCGCGACGTCGCCGCGGCTGCAGCTCGAGCTCATGGTGGCGCGCGTGCTGACGTACGCGACGGCTCCCGCGGCGCCGGCGGCCGCCCCCGTTGCTGCTCCGGCTCCCGCACCGGTCGCTGAGCGAGCGAGCGAAGCCGCCGAGCCCGCCGCACCCGCGGCAGCTCCCGCGCCGCCCGCCGGCCCCGTCACGCTCGAGACGATGCGTGGGGCATGGCCCGACGTGCTCGCGCGCCTGAGCGACATCAACCGCACGTCGTGGATGGTCGCGCAGACCGCGCGCATCGTCGACCTCGCCGACGACGTGCTCACCCTGGCCTTCCCGAGCCCTTCCGACCTCGCGAAGTTCAAGAAGCTCCCGGGCGGGCCGAGCGAAGACCTGCGCACGGCGATCAACGCGGTCCTCGGTTTCCGCGTGCGGTACATCGCACGCCACGAGCCCAGCGGCCGCGAGCCCGAGTCGGGCGGCGGGAGCCCCGCGGAGGGCACGCGGGGCGAGCCCGAGCCCGACCCTGCGAGAGCCCGCTCAGCCACGACGTACGCCGCCGCACCGGTCACCGAGTGGGCGGTCGCCCCGATCCCCGACACACCCGCGCCCGGTGCCGAAGCCGCGCAGGCGACACCCCACCTCGCGGTCGACGACGAGCCCGAAGAGGCCGTTTCCGCCGTGCGCGTCGCGACGCTCACGCCCGCTCGCGAGGGCGACGTGCTCCCGGCCGACGAGGTCGAGACCTCGATCGAGACCGAAGACGACGACGACGAGGAGCCGGCGGTCGAGGTCGAGGCGCCCCTGCCGCCGGTGGTTCCTCCCGCGCCCGTGCGGCCGGCTGCCGCATCCGGTGGTCCTCAGCGGTACGGCGAGGCGGTCGTGCGTCAGGTGCTCGGAGCGCGCTTCGTGCGTGAAGAGCCGTACGAACCCCCGACGAGGTTCAGCTAGCCATGTACGACGGCATCGTCCAAGAGCTGATCGATGAGTTCGGCCGCCTTCCGGGCATCGGGCCGAAGTCGGCGCAGCGCATCGCGTTCCACATTCTGCAGACGCCGAGCTTCGACGTGTCGCGGCTCGCGCAGCTGCTCAGCGAGGTGCGCGAGAAGGTGCGGTTCTGCGAGGTGTGCGGCAACGTGTCCGAGCAGGAGCGCTGCGCGATCTGCCGCGACCCGCGTCGCGACGCCACGGTCATCTGCGTCGTCGAAGACGCCAAGGACGTCGCCGCGATCGAGCGCACGCGCGAGTTCCGCGGCCTGTACCACGTGCTCGGCGGCGCGATCAGTCCTATCGCGGGCGTCGGCCCCGACGACCTGCGCATCACGCAGCTCATGCAGCGGCTCGCCGACGGCACGGTGAGAGAGGTCATCATCGCGACGAACCCGAACCTCGAGGGCGAGGCGACGGCGACGTACCTCAGCCGCCTGCTGCACACGCTCGAGATCTCCGTGACGCGCCTGGCCTCCGGCCTTCCCGTCGGCGGCGACCTCGAGTACGCCGACGAGGTCACGCTCGGCCGCGCGTTCGAGGGCAGACGCTCGCTGTGAACGCCGCGCAGCGGTTCGACGCCCGCGCATGGCTGCTGTTCGCGGCCATGGCGGTGCTGTGGGGCATCCCATACCTCTTCATCCGCATCGCGGTCGACTCGTACTCGCCCGCGGCGGTCGTCGCGGGACGCACGCTCCTGGGTGCGGTGATCCTCCTGCCGTTCGCGATCCGTCAGAAGGCGCTGAGGCCCGCGTGGTCGAAGATCGGGTGGGTGCTCGCGTTCGGGGCGATCGAGATGGCAGGACCCTTCCTGCTGTTGAGCCATGCCGAGCAGACGATCCCGTCGGGGCTGACCGGGCTGCTCGTCTCGACGGTGCCGCTGTTCGCCGCCGTCATCGCGTTCGTGGGCGGCGACCGCAGCGCCCTCGGCCGCGCCCGCTCGATCGGGCTCGTCATCGGGTTCGCGGGTGTCGCGGTGATCGTGGCCGGACCGGGGCTCGCCGTCGAGGGCGGCGGAGGGCTCATCGCCGTCGGCGAGGTGCTGCTCGTGGCCGTCCTGTACGCGATCGCGCCGTTCATCGTCGCCACGAAGCTCAAGGACGTGCCGTCGCTCGGCAGCGTCACCCTCGCGCTCGCCGCGGTCGGCCTCTTCTATCTGCCGATCGCGCTGCTCACGCAGCACGAGGTGCCCACCGTGCCGAGCACCGTCTCGCTCGTGCTGCTGGCGGTATTGTGCACGGCGCTCGCGTTCATCGTCTTCTTCGCGCTCATCGCTCGCGTGGGCCCCGCACGGGCGCCGCTGTTCACCTACGTGAACCCCGTCGTCGCGATCGTCCTCGGCGCCATCATCCTCGGCGAGGAGATCACCCTCGGCCTGCTCGTGGGCTTCCCGCTCGTCATCTTCGGATGCTGGCTCGCGGCGACCGGCGGCCGTCTGCGCGTGCGCGACAAGGTCGACGAGCTGCCGCCGCTCTCGCCCTGAGTCCCGGGCCCTGAGTCCCGGGCCCTGAGTCAGCGCAGCACTTCGACGAGGGCCACCCACGAGACGCCGATCGCCGACACGATCGCGGTGAGCGTGCCCACGGCGACGGCGATCATGGCGTCTGGTACCGAGAACAGCAGCAGCACGCCGCCGACGGCGAACGCGACGAGGGGCAGGAATCCGATCGCCGCGTTGGCGAGCCTCCCTCGCACGCGCGGCGACCGGTCGCGCGCGATCCTCGCGGTCGCGTGGATCTGGAACCCGCAGGCCAGGAGCGTCGCCACGACGATGATCGCTCCGTACCATCCGGGCGCGATCTCGGGAATCAGTCCCACGCCGGTCGTCGTGATCGCCAGCACGAGCGTGGCGATCGCGGCCGCGAGACGCGCGGTGAGCGTGGACGCCTTGACGATCTCGGCGATGTTCACGCTCGCGGCGACGATCACGAGGCCCGCGAGGGCCGCGGTCGCGCCGACCATCGCGACGTTGAAGTCCTTCCACAGCTCCAGCTGATCCATGCCCGGATGCTAGCGCCGCCCATGCGGATGCCGTCAGCCCTGGCGATCCTGCGAGGCACAAGGCACGATGGACGGAACATCCACATCGGTGTGGGAGGCGTGAATGGACCCGACGCCCGGCAACGGACACCGGACGGTCGCCCTCGTGGGAGGGACCGGTTCAGGCAAGACGATGCTCGCAGAGGCGCTGCTGTTCCAAGCCGGCGCGATACCGCGCAAAGGCTCGATCGAGCAGGGCACGACCGTATGCGACCACGACCCCGAGGAGATCGCCCGCGGCTCGACGCTCGGCATCTCGCTCGCGTACCTCTCGTGGCCGTGCTCCGACGGCGTGGAACGCGCGATCACGTTGATCGACACCCCGGGGCATCCGGATTTCATCGGCGCGGTCGACACCGCGCTGGCCGTCGCGGATGCCGCGGTCATCGTCGTGAGCGCCGTCGACGGTCTGAACGCGGGCACGCGCGCCGCATGGAGCGCCACCGAGCACGCGGGGGTGCCGCGCATGGTCGTCGTGACGCAGGAGGACCGCGCGCGGGCGGACTTCCGGCGCGTGCTCGGCGAGCTGCGTGCGGCCTTCGGCGAGAAGCTGTGGCCGCTGGAGATGCCGCTCGGCGAGGAGCAGGAGTTCCACGCGGTCGCCGACGTGCTGAGCGAGCACGCCCTCGTGTACGACGAGTCCGGCCACCATCACGAGGAGCCGATCCCCGAGTCGGCGCGCGTCGAGGAGCACGACCTGCACGTGAGCGTCACCGAGGAGATCGTGTCGCACGACGACGAGCAGCTCGAGGCGTACCTCGAGGGCGAAGAGCCCTCGCCCGACGAGCTCGAGCGGTCGTTCGCGCGCGAGGTGGCGTCCGGCGAGGCCGTGCCCGTGCTGCTGTGCTCGTCCGAGACGGGCACCGGCATCGATCGCGTCGCCGACCTGCTGTGCGCGCTCACGCCTTCGGCGCACGACCACGACACGCGCATCGTCGTCGGCGGCTCGGCGGACGGGGAGGGCGGCACCGAGGTCGCCGTCGCCCCGAGCCCCGAGGGAGAGACCGTCGTCCACGTCTTCCGCACGGTCGCCGACCCGTTCGTCGGGCAGATCGCGATGCTCAAGGTGCTGTCGGGCACGCTGCGCCCGAGCGACAGGCTGCGCAACGCCACGACGGGAACCGAAGAGCGGATGCCGGCGCTGTTCCGCTTGCGCGGATCGCAGCACGTGCCCGCGGACGCGCTCCGCTGCGGAGAGGTGGGGGCGGTCGCGAAGCTCGCCGGCTCGCCGTCCGGCTCGATCCTGTGGTCGCGCGCGCAGGGGACCGCGCGCCCCGCGCCGCTCCCGCACCGCGAGCCCGTGTACGCCGTCACCCTCACGCCGGTGAGTCAGTCCGACGACGCGAAGCTGTCCGGAGCGCTGGCGCGCCTGCTCGCCGAGGACCCGACCCTCGTGCTCGACCGCACGGGCGGCGAGACGATCCTCCGCGGGCTCGGCGACACGCATCTCGCCGTCGCGGTCGAACGGCTCGGGCGCGTGCTCGGGGTTCACGTCACGACCGGTCCCGCGCCGGTCGCCTACCGCGAGACGATCGCGCGTCCGGCCCAGGCGGAGGGCCGCCTCAAGAAGCAGTCCGGCGGCCACGGCCAGTTCGCCGTGGTGCAGCTGCGCGTCTCGCCGCTGCCCACGGGCTCGGGTTTCGAGTTCGTCGACTCGGTCGTCGGGGGAGCCGTGCCCCGCCAGTACATCCCCGCGGTGGAGAAGGGGGCGCGCGACGCCCTCGCGGCGGGCGGGCCGCAGGGACACCCGGTCGTCGACGTGCGCGTCGAGCTTTACGACGGCAAGGCGCACTCGGTCGACTCGTCCGAGATGGCGTTCCGCACCGCCGCCGCGTTGGGCGTCAAGGCGGCCCTCGCCGAGGCCGGGACGATCGTCCTCGAGCCGGTGTCGATCGTCACCATCACGGTGCCGCCCGACCTGCAGGGTCCCGTGCTCACCGACCTGTCGTCGCGCCGCGCGCGTGTGAACGCGACGGAGTCGACCGAGGACGGCCGCACGCGCATCATCGCGAGCGCGCCCGAGGCGGAGCTCGCGCGGTACGTGCTCGAACTGCGTTCGCTCACCGGTGGCCGGGCCGAGCTCATGATCGCGTCCGACCGCTACGAGAGGGCCCCCGAGCCGCACCGCGTGTGACCCCGGATGCCCGAGCCGTCGCATGACGGGACGGGAATGCGCCGATCGTAAGATGGATCGTCGGGCGCGGCCGGGAGCCGCCCGCCGACGTATCCCCGGGAGAACCACGTGGCGCTTATCGTCCAGAAGTACGGCGGCTCGTCCGTCGCCGACGCCGAGAGCATCAAGCGCGTCGCGAAGCGCATCGTCGACACGCGCCGCGCCGGCAACGACGTCGTCGTCGCGGTGAGCGCGATGGGCGACACGACCGACGAGCTGCTGGAGCTGGCCGCGCAGGTCGCGCCGATCCCGGCGCCCCGCGAGCTCGACATGCTCCTGTCGAGCGGCGAGCGCATCTCGATGGCGCTGCTCGCGATGGCGATCCATTCGATGGGCTTCGAGGCGCGCTCGTTCACGGGCAGCCAGGCGGGCATGATCACGACCGCCGACCACGGTGCGGCGCGCATCGTCGACGTCACCCCGGTGCGTCTGCGTGAGGCGCTCGACGAAGGCGCGATCGTCATCGTCGCGGGCTTCCAGGGCTTCAATCGCGACACGCGCGACATCACGACGCTCGGCCGGGGCGGGTCCGACACGACCGCGGTCGCCCTCGCGGCGGCGCTCGACGCCGACGTGTGCGAGATCTACAGCGACGTGGACGGCATCTTCACCGCCGACCCGCGCGTCGTGCCCAGGGCCCGCAAGCTCGACGTCGTCTCGGCCGAGGAGATGCTCGAACTCGCCGCGAACGGCGCGAAAGTGCTCTACATCCGCGCCGTCGAGTACGCGCGCCGCCACGGCGTGATGATCCACGCGCGCTCGACGTTCAGCTCGAGCGTCGGGACGTATGTGCTCGGCCCGGGCATGACGGTGCCCGACGGCCAGAAGGACGCCTCCACGGACGCCCACAAGGGAGAACACATGGAAGAGCCGATCGTCGCGGGGGTCGCGACCGACCTCAGCCAGGCGAAGATCACGATCATCGGCGTGCCCGACGTGCCGGGCAAGGCAGCCGAGATCTTCAAGCTCGTCGCGCGCTCAGGTGCGAACGTCGACATGATCGTGCAGAACGTCTCGGCGGCCGCGACCGGTCGCACCGACATCTCGTTCACGCTTCCCAAGGCGGATGCGCCGGCGGCGCTGCGCGCGCTCGCAGCCGACAAGGACGACATCGGCTTCGAGAGCCTCGTGCACGACGACCAGATCGGCAAGCTGTCCGTCGTGGGCGCGGGCATGCGCACGCACTCGGGTGTGTCGGCGACGCTCTTCGAAGCGCTGTCGGTCGCGGGCATCAACATCGAGATGATCTCGACGTCTGAGATCCGCATCTCCGTCGTGGTGCGCGGCGACGACCTCGCCGAGGCCGCGCGCGTCGTGCACACCGCCTACGGGCTCGACGGCGACACGGAGGCCGTCGTCTACGCCGGCACCGGGCGCTGACAGGAATGCCGCGATGAACGGGGGAACGCGCTCCGAGCGGAGCGGTAGAATCGGGCAACCCCTGCGCGACCGACGACGCCCGCGCGTCCGCTCCACGCTGAGGAACTCCCCATGACCCGCATCTCAGACTCCGGACTCTCCGTCGCCGTCGTGGGCGCCACCGGCCAGGTCGGCGGTGCGATGCTCGACATCCTCGAGGAGCGCGGATTCCCCGTCCGCGAGCTCCGCGCCTTCGCGACGGCGCACTCGGCCGGATCCGACGTCGTCTTCCAGGGCAAGGCCGTGACGGTCGAAGACGTCGCGACGGCAGACGTGTCGGGCATCGACATCGCCCTCTTTTCGGCGGGCGCCACCGGCAGCCGTGCGCACGCGCCGCGCTTCGCCGAGGCCGGCGCGACCGTCATCGACAACTCGAGCGCGTGGCGGATGGACCCCGATGTCCCGCTCGTCGTGAGCGAGGTCAACCCGCACGCGATCGCCGAAGCGCGCAAGGGCATCATCGCGAACCCGAACTGCACCACGATGGCCGCGATGCCGGTGCTGAAGGTCCTCGACGCGGCCGCCGGCCTCGAGCGTCTCGTCATCTCGACGTACCAGGCGGTGTCAGGCTCGGGCAAAGCCGGCATCGACGAGCTGCTCGGCCAGGTCGAGGGCGTGCTCGCGCAGGGCGACGTCGAGCGCCTCGCGCGCGACGGGTCGGCCCTCGACTTCCCGCAGCCCGAGAAGTACATCGCGCCGATCGCGTTCGACGTGATCCCGTTCGCGGGCAACCTCGTCGACGACGGCTCGAACGAGACCGACGAAGAGAAGAAGCTGCGCAACGAGAGCCGCAAGATCCTCGAGCTGCCCGACCTGCGCGTCGCCGGCACGTGCGTGCGCGTGCCCGTCTTCACGGGCCACTCGCTCAGCATCAACGCCGAGTTCGCGCGCGAGATCACGCCCGAGCGAGCGCGTGAGGTGCTGTCGGATGCCCCGGGCGTGACGCTCGAGGAGGTGCCGACGCCGCTCCAGGCGGCGGGCAAGGACGCGTCGTTCGTCGGCCGCATCCGTGCCGACCAGTCCGCACCCGAGGGCAAGGGTCTCGTGCTGTTCATCTCGAACGACAACCTGCGCAAGGGAGCGGCCCTCAACGCCGTGCAGATCGCGGAACTCGTCGCCGCGGGGCTCACCGCCGTCCAGACCCCCTGACGCACCGACCTAGAATTGTCTGGTGACCGAAACCACTGATGCGAGCACCGTTCCGAGCACGGACGCCGACGTCGTCGACGTCCTGTTGATCGGAGGCGGGATCATGAGCGCCACTCTCGGCACTCTGATCTCCGAGCTGCAGCCCGACTGGAAGATCGTCGCCTACGAGCGTCTGTCCGACGTCGCGCTCGAGAGTTCGAACGCATGGAACAACGCGGGCACCGGTCACGCCGCACTGTGCGAGCTGAACTACATGCCCGAGGGCCCCGACGGCAAGCTCGACCCGTCCAAGGCCATCGCGATCAACGAGCAGTTCCAGCAGAGCCGCCAGTTCTGGTCCTCGCTCGTCGACGAAGGCGTGCTCGACGAGCCGTCGACGTTCATCAACGCGACCCCGCACATGACCTTCGTGCGCGGCGAGAAGGACGTGGCGTTCCTCAAGAAGCGCTACGAGGTGCTCAAGGAGCAGCCGCTGTTCGCCGGCATGGAGTACAGCGAGGACTCGCGCGTCATCAACAAGTGGGCCCCGCTGCTCATGCAGAAGCGCCGTAAGGGCGAGCCGTTCGCGGCGACCCGGGTCCCCACGGGCACCGACGTCGACTTCGGCGCCCTCACGCGCCAGCTCTTCGACGCCTTGGGCAAGCGCGGCGCGCAGGTCGTCACGAATCGCGAGGTGCGCAACCTCACGCGTCAGAAGGACGGCACGTGGCTCGTCAAGTGGCGCAACACGATCGGCCTCACGCCCGGTGAGATCCGTGCGCGCTTCGTGTTCGTGGGCGCCGGCGGCTGGGCGCTGAAGCTCCTGCAGCGCTCGGGCATCCCCGAGATCCGCGGCTACGGCGTCTTCCCGATCGGCGGTCAGTTCCTCAAGACGACGAACCCGGCGCTCGTGGCGCAGCACAAGGCGAAGGTCTACTCGCAGGCGTCCGTCGGCGCCCCGCCGATGTCGGTGCCGCACCTCGACACCCGCGTCGTCGACGGAGAGGCGTCGCTGCTGTTCGGTCCGTTCGCGACGTTCAGCCCCAAGTTCCTCAAGAACGGGTCGATGCTCGACCTCGTGACCCAGGTGCGCCCGAGCAACATCTGGCCCATGCTCAAGGTCGCGTGGGACAACCCGAGCCTCATCAAGTACCTCGTCGGCGAGCTGCTGAAGACGCACGCCAAGAAGGTCGAGAGCCTCCGCACGTTCATGCCGACGGCGAAGGACGAGGACTGGGAGCTCATCCAGGCCGGTCAGCGCGCGCAGGTGATGAAGAAGGACCCCGAGAAGGGCGGCATCCTGCAGTTCGGCACGGAGGTCGTCACGGGCGCCGACGGCACGATCGCAGGGCTCCTGGGGGCCTCGCCCGGCGCGTCGACCGCGGTGTCGATCATGCTGGGCCTGCTCAAGTCGTGCTTCCCCGAGCGCATGGACCAGTGGGAGCCGCGCCTGCGCGAGCTCATCCCGAGCTACGGCTCGACGCTCAACGTCGACCCCGAGGCGGCCAGCGAGTCCCTCAACGAGACGGCCGAGGCGCTCGCACTCACGGCGTGACCCGCTCGGCCCCTAGGCTGAGCGCATGCGGCTGAACCGGGGGCGGCTGGCCCGCCGCGCGAGCGCGCTCGCGTTGGCGTTCGTGCTCGCCTTCGCACCACCGGCCGCGGCATCCGGCATCGTCCCAGCCCCCGCCGACGTCCAGAACTTCACCTACGACTCGTTCGACGCCGAGTACTGGCTCGTGCGGGCCCCCGGGGGTGCGAGCGCGCTCTACACGACCGAGACGATCGTCGCGCGGTTCCCCGACTTCGACCAGAACCGCGGCATCGTCCGCACCCTGCCGCGCTCCGACTCGGGCATCGACCTGCAGACGCAGGTGATGGACGTCCGGGGTGAGGGCGGCGCGCCGATCCCATGGTGGACGGAGCTGGACGAGGACTGGCTATACATCCTCACGGGCGACGACTCGTTCGTCCACGGCCGGCAGACGTACGTCATCTCGTACACGATGCGCGACGTCGTGCCGCGCTACGACGACACCGACGCCGACGAGTTCTACTGGGACACGGTCGGCACCGACCACCCGCAGCCGTTCGACGCGGTCGGAGCACACGTGCGCATCGCGGGCGATGCCGCCGACGGCCTGCTCGCCGGGAGAGCGTTCTGCTACCAGGGCCCGGCGGGCTCGAGCGACCCGTGCACGATCACCGGTCCGACAGACGGGGGCGAGTGGCCGGCCCACGTCACCGCGTGGGCGGGCTCGCAGGGGGCGTCGGATGCCGCATCCGACGCTGTCGAGTTCACGGTGCCGCCCGTGCGACTCGGCCCGGACGAGAACGTCACGGTCGCGATCGGCTTCGAGCAGGGGACGTTCGCCGCGCCGAGCCCACCGCCCCCGCCGCCGTACCCGTGGTGGCAGTGGATCCTGCCTGGGGCGGCACTCCTCGCCGGCGTCGGCGGGCTCGTGTTCGTCTTCGTCGTGCGCCGCGTGCTGCGCCGCAATCCCGACCGGTCGCCCGTCATCGTGCAGTACACGCCGCCCGAAGACGAGTCGCTCCTCCTGTCGGCCGACGTGCTCGGAGTCCCCGAGCGGGCGCTCGCCGCCCAGGTCGTCGATCTCGCGGTGCGCGACGTCATCGAGATCCGCGCGAGCGGCGACCGCGACCGTCCGGACGACTTCGACCTCGTGCTGCGCACGCGCGACGGCCTCGCCGGCGACGACCGGCGAGTCGTGCAGGCGCTGTTCGGCACGAAGTCGGGGCCGGGGGCGAAGGTGGACCTCGGGAAGTTCACCGCCAAGCCGCCGAACCGTGCGGTCACGTACCTGCGCGGCATCGGCGAGCTCACGCGCCGCCGCGGCTACCGGGGTCGCATCCCCGCGTGGGTCGAGAACGTGCGCCTCGCCGCGATGGTGTGCGGCACCACCCTGGCGTTCGTGCTGCTCTTCTTCGTCGGCGAGATCCCCGTCCTCGCGGACCTCCCCGACGGGCTCGGCACGCTCGTGTACGGCGCGGCGGTCGCGAGCGGCTTCGTCGCCTTCATGGTCCCCGGCCTCAAGCTGCCGGCGCCCCTCACACTCGCGGGCGGCCGCCACCGCACGTACCTCGAGGGCATCCGCGAGTACCTCGAGCTCGCCGAAGAGGAGCGCCTGCGTGCCGCCCAGACACCGCAGACGGCCGACCTGGTGTCCGCGGGCAGGCGACCGTACGGCGAGGTGCCCAACGCCCCGGGCGCCGACGTCGTGAACCTGTACGAGCGGCTGCTGCCGTACGCGGTGCTGTTCGGCATGCAGCGCGAGTGGCTCGACGTCATCCGCGCCGCGGCTTCTGCCGAGCTGCCGGCCGCGCGCGTGTCGCTCTTCGACGTGGTCGGCTCGAACTCGCTCACCGACGCGTCGCGCTCGATCGGTCGGCTCGCCGCGACACCCGTCTCGCGCGGGTCCTCCGGCTCGAGCAGCTCGTCGAGCTCGGGATGGTCCTCGTCGGGTGGGTCGTCCGGCGGCGGCTTCTCGGGTGGGGGCGGCGGAGGAGGC
>NZ_DATMFG010000011.1:0-12819 GCF_035556355.1 Microbacterium sp. | reverse complement strand
ATCGTGGGGTGCGACGGTCATCGTCGTGGTTCCTTTCGAGATGGATGTGAAGAGTTCTCTCGAAGGATCACGCGGTGACCGTCGCTACGTCCGCAGCGACACGGTCACCCGATCCGTACACCACGCTATTGGACGCAACCTGCCGGACCACCGGTCGACGCGGTCGACTAGAGTGAAGTGCGGCGTGTCCGGCCGCTCTTCGCGCCCGCGCCACCGAGCACTTCGAGGGAGCAATCCGGGCGATGGTCAATGCCACGAATGTCGACGCGACCGCGGTGAACACCATCGGATGGCTGTCGGCAGGCGACTGGCGAATCGTCGTGCCGGTCTACCAGCGCCAGTATCGGTGGGACATCGGCGGATGCGAGCAGCTGCTGTCCGACATCCGCGCCGTCGCCGACTTCGACGACCGGCACATGCACTTCATCGGCTCGATCCTGTCGTCGATCAGCTCCCATGACGGGTCGCGAGACCTCGTGCTCATCGACGGGCAGCAGCGCATCACGACGCTCATGCTCCTGGTGGCCGCGCTCCACCACACTGTCCGCGACGACGATCCCGAGCTCGCGGCGCAGCTCGAGCGCGTGATCGTGCGGCCGGAATCGGGTGAGACCAAGCTGCGGCCTCACTCTGCGTGGGCCGACGTGTTCGAGAGCGTCGTCCTCGACCGCCGCGCTGCCGAGGACGCGACGCGCGAGTCGCGCTTCGACGACAACTACGCCTTCTTCCGCAGCCAGATCAGCGCCGACGAGGCCCCGAGGATCTGGCGCGGACTCCAGAAGCTGGAGCACGTCGCGATCACGCTCGGCGCCGGTGCCAACGCGCAGCAGATCTTCGAGAGCCTCAACTCGACGGGCGAGCCGCTGCGCGACCACGAGCTCATCCACAACTACGTGCTCATGGGACTCACCCACGCCGAGCAGCGCGAGATCGAGAGCGAGTACTGGCTGCCGATCGAGCGCAACACAGGCGAGTCCATCGCCGCGTTCTGGCGGCAGTACCTGGTCATGAAGACGGGCCGCGAGGTGATCGTCACGGGCGGTCGCGGCGTCTACGACACGTTCCGCCACGTGTTCCCGCGACTCGACCTCGAAAGCCTGCGTCGACACGCAGCCGAGTGGCGCGAGTACTCCGAGGTGTATCGCGTGCTCCTCGACCCGGAACAGGCGACGGATGCCGCGGTGGCCCGCCAGCTCGCCTACCTCAACACGTTCGGCAGCGGCATGTACCCGCTCGTCATGCGCGCGTACCGAGACCACCTCCACGGCGAGATCTCGACGGACGACCTCACCCGCACCCTCGAGCACGTGCAGTCGCTGCTGATGCGCCGCGCGGTCGTCGGCGTCGGCAACGACCGACTCGTCGCACGCCTCTGCCGTGCGCGCGAGGAGGGCTCCGAGGCGCTGCGTGCGGCGATCGCGCGCATCATGCCGTCCGACGAGCGTGTCCGCGCGGCGCTCAAGTACGCCGAGCTCCCCCACCCCGCGTACGTCCTCGGACGCCTGTCGGGCGTCGATGACACCTCCGGCCTCGAGGTCGCGCACGTGTTCCCACCCGCCCCGTCCGACACCTGGACCGGCGACGGCACCCGCGAGTGGGCCGACTACACCGAGGACGAGCAGAACAGCCATCGCGCGCTCGCGCAGACGCTCGGAAACCTCGCACTCCTCGAGGAAGACCTCGCCATCCGCGCGTTCGACCAGTCGTTCCCCGCGAACAAGGGCGTGTTCGCGCGCAGCGCCGTCCCGACGACAGCCGAGCTCGCCGAGATCGACGCGTGGAACACCGCGGCGATCACCGCGCGGTCCGCACGCCTCGCGGAGCGCTTCGTCGAAGTGTGGGGGCGCCCCGCCGTCCGGCTCATCGACGACGACGGCCTCACCCCGATCCTCGACGCGGTGCACCGGCGCGGCTGGCCCCGCGGCTGGGAGCGCGAGTGGGACTACGTCGAGTACCGCGGCGAGCACTGGGAAGTGCACGACGTCAAGTACCTCTTCAACCGCATCTTCAAGCGCCTGTGGGCCGATTCGCGCGAGGCCGTCGTCTCATACTGCGCGCGTCGCGGCGGCCCCGTGTACGGCGCGAAGTCGTGGAACGGCCAGTGGGACCGCCTCGACGACGACCACTACCTCTACATGGGGTGGGATTCCAGCTACATGCTCACCGCCGTGCAGGGCGTGCTCGAAGAGGCCGGCATCGCACCCGAGGTCTTCGTGAAGTACTCGTACATCGGCAACGCGATGTGACGATCCGACGGATGCGGCCCGTCACCGGTCGAGGGCGCAACCGTCCGTCCAGAGGATCCTGTAGGACACACGGAACGGCCGCCTCCGCGAGCATCTCTTGACGCCGGGCCGCCGCCCCGCCACGATGATCGCAATCCTGGGGGCGACATGGGGACCGACAACCCGCACCTTGCAAAGGTGCTGCGGCGACTTGCGGTCGCGGCTGCGGCGGCCGTTGCTGTCGGCGGGGTCGCGGTCTGGCAGGCGGCGACGGCCGACCACCCCGACGCGAGCGCCGTCCGAACCGCGTGTTCGGTCGCGGCGGCGACGTTGGAGGATCCGAGCCGAGATGCTGCCGAAGAGGCCGTCAGAGTCCTGGCGGCCGCAGGAGTCGCCGGACCCGATGCCGACACGGGCGGGCCCGGATGCGACGACGTCTGGCGGGCGGCCGGGGCACGAGCCGCAGGGCTGACGTACAGCCTTCTCGAGCCCGCGTGCGTCGAGGCGACCACGGCCCTGCGCGACGCCGATGGCCGGCGGGCGATGGACGCCTTCGCGAACGCGGGGGTCACGGCAGAGAACGCGCGGTGGCTGCCGGAGCGCTGCCGTGCGACCTGGCTCATATCGGTGGCGACGCAGGACGCCACCGAGTCGGATCCGGTCGACGCGGAGACGGCGACTGCGGCGTGTGCGCTCGCGAACCGCCAGCTTGCGCGCGGCGACGAAACGGATGCCCTGGCGACGCTCACGGCCGTCGGCGGCGCGAGCGCGGCCGAGGCCGGCACGTGCGCGCCGACGTGGAACCTCGTGTCGGCGCTCGCCCCGCCCGCATCCGACGAGACCGGTCCCGAGCAGGTCGGAGGCTGGTGGGACGACTTCGTCGAGAACTTCGCAGCACCGCTCGCCGCGTTCGGACTCGCCGTCCTCGGAACTCTCCTCGCACTGTTCGTCGTCTCGCGTCTGTTCGTCGAGCTTCCTCGCGTGCGCGATCTCGCCTCGAGTCGAGCATCGCGGCGCACCGCTGCACTCGCGGGGATCGTCTCGATCCTCGTCGCGGCCGCCGGAGGAGGCGCCACGGCGATCGCGGTCGGTCGAGGCGATCTGAGCGGCTGGTGGGTGGTCGTGCTCTTCGCTGCGATCGCCCTCATGGGGCTTCTCGGAGCCGGTGCACTCGCGTGCGCCATCGCGACGCTTCGCAGGATCAGCATCACCGTGACTCCGGTCGACGACGTGGCACTGGGCGAGACGGACGTGGTCCGGGCGCTCCGCGCGCTCGCGGTCGAGACCGGTCCGATGGAGCTGCAGAGTTCGCCGATCCTCGCCGACGTCGACAGCGCCCTCACGAAGCTCTCCGACAACAAGGTCGTCGCGGCCGCGCAGGCGGTGACCCTGTTCCTGGTGGGCATCAAGCCATGGCGCGCCGACATCAAGGTCCGTTCCGACCGCGAGGTCACCCTCACGCTCGATCGGAACGGAAGGAACAGCTGGATGGGCGCCGTGGCGACGGACGCGCCCCGCTTGGCCCCTCTCGAACCGCTGCCCCCCGGCGCGAAGCATCCGGCCATCCTGGCCGAGTTCATCGCCGCCCACATCCTCGTGCGGCTCTCCCGGGCTTATCCGCACGAGATGAAGCCGGGCCTGAACGGGGCCACCACGGCGGTGTCCGTCGCGATCCAGCGCGTCGTGCTCCGATGGTTCGCCGATCCCTCCACCGCTTCTCAGGCGATCGCCCTCCTCGCCTTCGCGATCGATCGCGACCCGGAGAACGCGCTCGCGGCGGCGACGCTGCAACGCATCCGATATCGCGACAGCCACGATGTCGACGATCTCGTGCGCTTGGCCATGTGGCTCAACGAAGCGCTCATACGAGGCGAAGGGGAGCAAGCCCCTGCGCCGGAAGCACAGCCGGCGACCCGAGGCGGCGGAGCGCCATCGGAACCTGCTCCGCCCAGACCCTCGGCCATCGCCGAGCGCAGTGGCCGTGGCCAGGAGGGCGACGCAAGCGGGGTCGCAGACCTCGAGTTCCCGGGCGGAGACCTGCCCACCATCGCCGCACCGCGGGAGAGCCGCTTCGCGCGCAGTCTTCTCGTCTCGCAGGCGGTGTCGGCGCGCAATCTCGTCGCACTGGTGCTCGCCGCCGCACCGACGGAGGGACCGGATGACTACCCCGAGCCGCCGCCGATAGCGGAGCGACCGCCCGTTCTCACCCTGTCGCGTGCGCGCGAGGACGCCCGCCGCGCGGATGCACGTGCGCGAGCGTCCCTGTCGTCCGCCAAGGCGCACCTCGCACACGTCAGACGGATCGCCGAGCGACTCCGCCAGGAGGTCTCGCCGCAGCTGACGGCGGCGGTCGAGGCGACGCGCCGTGTGGCCGAGAGCGCGCAGCAGACCGCGGATGCCGCGCAGAGTGCGCTCGCCGCCGAGAGCCGCGACCGGTGCATCGAGTTCGCCGAGACGGCGGCCGCTCGCGCGAAAGCCGCCCACGAGAACGAGCGCCAGGTCGCCGCCGCGTTCAGCGAACTGCGCGCCGAGCTGACACGGCGTTCGCGTCCTGCGGCCGAGAAGGTGGTGTCCGCTGCACTCGCACGCCTCTCAGCCGCGGGTGCCGAGGTCGTGCCGACCGACGGCGACCCCGCGGAGCGCGCGACCGGGATACGCCTCAAGATCGAGTGGGCGGCCCTCGCGCGGGCTCGCCTCGTGCTCAAGGGCTCTCCCCCGTCGATCTCACCGGCCGAGGCCGTCGAGGCGGCGCTTCCCGATCCGTCCGATCGCGCTTTCGCCGGCTCGCGCGCCGCGCTCGCCTACGGCATGGCCTGCTACCTCGTGCGGTGGTGCGACGCCCCGTTCGGCGACCGCGCCGTGACGTCGCTGTTCGATGTCGCCCTCGCCGTGAGCACCTACCGGAAGGGCATCGCGCGCGACGCCGAGCTGATCTCCGCGAGTGACCATGCCGGATACCTCGATCTGGTCCGGCGCGCGGAGCGGATCTCGGAGGCGGTCGCAGCGCCCGTCCCCGCGGTTCCCGCCATGGCGAGATCAGACGTCACCGCACCAGCGTGAGGCCCCGGCGACGTCTGCAGCCGTGGGGCCGCGTGGGAACGGACCTCACGGTCCGCATCCTTGATCGCATCCGGCCCGAACGCGATACTGATGGGCGTTCCGCTGGGGAGCTGGGGGCTCGAGTGTCCGACATCCGCATCACGCTGCTGGGCGGCTTCGACGTGATGATCGACGGCCGTCCGACCGGCGCGGGATCGCTCACCCGACGTCATGCCTCGGGTCTGATCAAGCTGCTCGCACTGACGCCGGGTCGACGGATGCACCGCGAGCGAGTCCTCGACGCGCTGTGGCCCGACGAGCACGTCGATCAGGCGCTGCCGAAGCTGCACAAGGCCGCGCACTTCGCGCGTCAGGCGATCGGCGAGGCGGACTCGATCGTCCTGCGAGACGATCACGTCGCCCTGTTCCCCGGCTTCGATGTCGCGATCGACGCCGTCCGATTCGAGGAGCTGGCGCGTCGCGCGCTCGAAGCAGAAGACGCCGCCCTCGCAGCGGAAGCCGCCGACGCGTACTCCGGTGAGCTGTTGCCCGGCGACCGATTCGAGGACTGGGCGATCGACGCGCACGAGCGACTCGCCGCGATGCGGGCCGATGTCCTCGCGCTGGCCGAGCGCTGGACCGACCTCGTGGCGGTCGCTCCGACCGACGAGCGCGCCCACGTCGCCCTCATGCGCGAACAGCTGGCACGGGGTGACCGGCACGCCGCACTTCGCCAGTTCGAGCGTCTCGAGCGGGCGCTGCAACGAGAGCTGGGTGTCGCTCCGAGCGACACCGCCGTGCGCCTTCGCGACCGAGCTCTGGCTGCAGTCCCGCCCGCGCCGCCCAGTCCGCGGGGCGTGGTCGAACGCGCCGCCGAGCTCGCCGCGGCACCGCAGCCCTCGAGGGCGCGGCGAACGGCGAAGCACGCCCCGTCGTCGTCGTGGGGCCGGCGGGGATCGGCAAGACGGCGCTCCTCGACGCGATCCGTTCGGCGGCGTTCGATCGGGGGATGCGCGTCGCGACGGGTTCGGCGTCCCGCGTCGCGGGCGCGTGGCCCTACGCGGCGATCGTCGAGGCCTTCGGCCGGATCATCCGAGCACGTCCGGATCTGCTCGAAGAGATCCCGTCCGTGTGCCGCGACGAGCTCGACCGCGCTCTCACGGGTCAGATGGCGGGAACATGGTCGGGCGAGATCGGACAGCACCGGTTCTTCGTCGCCGCGGCGGAGCTGCTCCGCGCCGCCGCACAGCCGGCCCTCGTGCTGATTATCGACGACCTCGAGGACGCGGATGAGGCGACGCTGCGCCTCCTGCACCACCTCGTGCGCACCCTCGCCGATGAGCCCGTCGTGTTCGCGCTCGGGGTCGATGAGACGGCCGCACCCGCCGTGCTCGAGTTCCTCGAGACGCTCGAGCTTCGCGCGGGTGCGCTGCGACTCGATCTCGCCCCGCTCGGTGACGTCGAGATCAGGAGGATCGTCCAGCAGGTGCTGCCTGATGCGTCACCCGGCGTCGTCGACGAGGTCATCGCGCAGTCCCACGGCGTTCCCGCGATCGCTGTCGAGCTCGCCCGTCGCCTGACAAGGGCGCCGGGCGCGCGTCCGCGGGAGCTCACGATCCTGAGCGGCGTCCCCGCGGAGACCCGCACGCTCCTGCAACGGGCGGCCGTGCTCGGCATGACGTTCGACACCGACGACTTCGTCGCAATAGCCGGACTCCCCGAGGCGGAGGCCTTCGCCCACCTGGATGCCGCGCTCGAATCCGGCGCGGTCGAGTACGCCGACGCGACCTATCGATTCCGGCACGCGATCGTGCGAGACGCCCTGCTTCGCGGGATCCCGCCTCACCGGCTCCGGACGATCCACCGCGAGATCGCCGACCGCCTCGTCGGCGCGAACGAGTCGCCCGCCCGCATCGGCCACCACCTCCTGGAAGCGGGCGACGAAGAATCAGCCGTGCCGCACCTGCTCCGCGCGGCCGAGACCGAAGCCACCGTCGGCGCCTATCGCGACGCGCTGCGACTCGTCGAACGCGCGCTCCCCTTCGCCTTGGGTGCGGAGCGGACTCGGCTGCTGCAACTGCGTGCGGACCTCCTCCTCGCGACCGGTGATCCGGATGCGGTGGCGGCCTACAGGACCGCCCTCGCGGCCTCCGACGATGCCGACGCACCGCGCGTGCGCGCTCGGCTCTCGCGCGCAGCGCTCATGGCGGGCGACGCCGAGACCGCGGCGGCTGCGCTGCACGGTGTGCCGGTCACCGAGGACGACGTGGGCACCGAGGTGCTGCTCGCCCAGGGCAACCTCGCGTTCTTCGTGTCGGATTGGGAGCGGGCTCCCGAGATCGCTGAGGCCGCCCGCGTGCGCGTGCTCGCCGGCGAGCACAACTGGCAGGTACTCGACCTCGTCGCGCTGCAGGGGCTGCTCGCACATCGTCGGGGCGAGTGGTTCGACCGCATCCGTGTCGAGCTCCGCAATCACGCCGAGCGACCCGAGGTCGCGAACTCGCTCTTCGACGGCTACCTGTGCGCAGCCGAGTACCTGCTCTACGGACCGACCCCGTACAGCGACGTCATCGACCTCGCGCGCGATCTGCAGCGCACCGCCGAGAGATCGGGCGCGCTGCGCGCGGCAGCCTTCGCTCGGGCGCTCATCGGAGAGGCCGCGCTGCTGTGCGGGGAGCTCGACCTCGCCGAGCGCGAACTCGATGCCGCCGCCGAGTCGCACGCGGCGATCGGGTCGCCGGCGGGAGAGGCTCACGCGCTGCAGCGCCTCGCGGAAGTGCGCCTCGCGCGCGGCGACGCCGCATCAGCGCGCGAGCTCCTCGAGCGTGCCGTGCCCCTCGCCCGGTGGTCGGTGATCGCGAATCACCTGCTGCAGCGCATCTACGGCACCATGATCGAAGCGGCTCCGGATGCCGCATCCGCCGTCGCCGTCGTCGACCGGGCCGAGAGCACACTGGGCCTCGACGATCGATGCCAGTTCTGCGACATCATGCTCGCGGTGCCCGCGATGGTCGCGTGCGCGCAGGCGGGCGACCTCGAGCGCGCGGAGAGCTACCGCGCCATCGCCGCGAGTTCGGCCGAGCTGTGGGAAGGCACGTCGTGGGCCGCGGAGCTCGAGGAGGCCACCGCGCGCGTCGCGATCGCGGTGGGCGAGGATGGTGCGGCATCCGCCCTCGAACGCGCGATCAACGGGTTCGAGCGCGCCGGGCAGCCGCAAGACGCTGCCCGCTGCCGCGCTCTTCTCGACGAGGTGCGCGGCCTTCCGTCCCGAACCTGACGTCGGGGTGGTCCGGCCGGATCCCTCCCGGGCGGGCTGCGCGTAGCGCTGGGAGGCGCCGCCCTCGCGGACGGCGCCTTCATACGTGGGGCGGGTGGGACTTGAACCCACGATCGTCGGGTTATGAGCCCGCTGCCTTGACCAGCTTGGCCACCGCCCCTCGGCCAACGAGCCTACCGCCCGGCGGGCCGCGACCCGCGCGTGCGAGAATCGCGGCGTGGACGCCGTCGGATGGATCGTGCTCGCGAGCGTGGTGGTCGTCGCCGTCGTGCTCGTCGCGATCGCTCCCCGCCTGAAGCGCGAGAATCTGCGCCGTCAGCTCGACGGCGGAGGCGGCTCACTCGCCGGCATCGGCGGGGGCCTCGACGCCGTGTGGCGACCGTCCGCCGAGGAAGCGCACGCGCAATGGGAGGCTCAGGTCGAGCTGCCGGCCCCCGCGCCGGCACCGGGTGACGGGGATCTCGACGGCGGCACCATCGTGATCGCCATCGACCGTCCGGTCGGGCAGGACTGACCTACGTGGTGTCTTCGGGGTCGCGCACGGGTGGCTCCGGCCACACCTTCGCGACCGCCTCCGTGACACGCACCGAGCCCGTGGTGGGGTGCACCGAGTCGAGCGACCCGGAGCTCCCCCGCTGGATCGGCAGTTCTTGACTGTCACTGATCACCTGCGGATGGTAGCGCGACAGCTGGAACACGCCCCACACCGCGAGCGCGCCGGCCACGGCGAATCCGAAGTACGCCCAGAGCGGCGCATGGGCCGCCTCGTTGAGCACGATCAGGCCGATGAGGATCGCGACGATGGGGTCGATGACCGTGAGCCCCGCGATGACGAGGTCGGGCGGCCCCGACGAGTACGCGGTCTGCACGAAGTAGGCCCCCATCGCCGCCGCTGCGATCAGCGCCACAAGCGACGTGACCGTCAGCCATTCGAAGTCGCCGGTCTGGATGCGGCTGATGACCACCTTCGCGAGCGTCGCGACGAACCCGTAGAGCACGCCCGCGCCGACGATGTAGAACAGCGCGCGCATCCGATGTCGCAGCCACAGCCACAGGGCCGTGAAGGCGATCACGACACCGAGCAGAAGGAGCAGGATCGTGATCACCTGGCCGCTGGTCACTCGCTCCTCGGTCGCGAACAAGGCGGCGATCGTCACGAAGATGAAGATGCCGCCGGTGCACGAAGAGATCGCCATCAGCGAGCGCTTCGTGGGGCGATGACCGCTGATGCGCGCGTTCAGGAGCGTCGTGATCACGAGCGCGATCGCGCCGAGCGGCTGGACGACGATGAGCGGCGCGAACGAGAGGGCGGCGAGCTGGCACACGATCGCGAGGCCGAGCATGATCGTGCCGATGACCCACGACGGACGCGACAGCAGACGCAGCAGCTGCTTCGACGTGAGGCCCTGCGTCGCCGCCGAGCCGCTCAGACGCTCGACCTTGAGCACTCCGCGGTGTTGATACTGCGCGCCGAACGACATGAAGACCGCCCCGAGCAGCGCCAGCGGGATGCCGATCAGCAGCCCGGGGTTGCGGAAGACACCGAGAAGCGTGTCCCCCACGCTCTCGAGTCCGACGTCGCCCACGAGCACCCTCCGACACTACCCCGACCCCTCGCGCGGCTAGGCTCTTGGCGTGGCCGTTCTCCCGATCCGCATCATGGGCGATCCCGTCCTGCACGCTCCCGCAGCACCCGTCGAAGAGATCACCGACGAGATCCGCACACTGGTCGCCGACATGTTCGAGACCATGGATGCCGCTCCGGGCGTCGGCCTCGCCGCCCCGCAGGTCGGGGTCGGTCTCCGTATCTACACGTACTCGTATCCCGACGACGAGGGCAACCCGTGGCGCGGAGTCATCATCAACCCCGAGCTGTGGATGCACCCTCTCGAGCCCGGGGAGCCGGACCCCGACGAGGAGTCGGAGGGCTGCCTGTCGTTCCCCGGCGAGCGGTTCCCGCTGCGTCGATCGGATCGGGTGCTCGTGACAGGCATCGACCTCGACGGCGAGCCTGTCCGCATCGAGGTCGACGGCTGGCGCGCGCGCATCATGCAGCACGAGTTCGACCACCTCGACGGCATCCTCTACATCGACCGCCTCAGCGACAGCGACTGGAAGACGACGCAGAAGATCGCGCGCAAGCGCGGGTGGGGTCGCCCGGGACAGTCGTGGACGCCGGGCGTCGACGACCTCGAGGCCTGACGCGAACGGCTAGACGCGCGCGACCGGCTGCCGCAGGATCGTGCGCAGCTTCGCAGGCTCGACGCGGCGTGCGTCGCTGAGGTAGATCTCGTGGTGGGTGCCGGTCATGCGGAGTCCGTGCGACGGGATGAACTCGTCGTGCATGCGGGCGAGCACCGGCCCCTCGTCGTCGTACGAGCCGATGTGCAGCGTCTGCACGCACAGCCCCTCATCGAGCGTCTCCACTCGCAGCCGGTCGAACAGCGGCACCTCGGCCGACTGCTGCTTCGCGCGTGACACGAGCTCATCGTCGATGCCGTCGGGGACCAGGATCATCGCCGTCCACGTCCACCGCGACTTGTCGCGCGCGGTGGTGAAGGCCGTCTTGTCGGCAGCGTCCCACAGCGCCTCGAGCGGCGGCACGACGTAGTCGCGGTCGTGCTCCCGCTTGCTCAGGAACTTCAGCCTGTACGCCACAGGGAACAGAGTCGCGAGGGCATCGCGATACTCGGCCGACGTGTTCGGATCGCCCGTCCCATCGATCATGAGGTACCGCAGCGGCGGCACCTCGACGAGGTCGAACACGCCCTTGCGCGCGCGGTACGACGGCAGCTCCTTCTTCGGATCGAACTTCGCCACGTCCCAAGCCTGGCGCACACCGCCGACACGGTGACAGCGCCGCATACGCGTGCGAAGAGGCAGCGGGCGCGGCATCCGGGCATTACGTGCGCCCGGGCGCGCATGCCAGGATGGCGTCAGCGCACCGAGAAGGGCAGTGGAGAGGCCGCCCGGTCCACTCGTGAGCGAGGGAGATCCACCAATGCGCAGATCCGTCGTCTTCGTCCTCTTCGACGGGGTCAAGCTGATCGACGTGTCCGGACCGGCGGAGGTGTTCTCCGAAGCCGCCCGCTTCGGAGCCGAGTACGACCTGATCTACACGTCATCGGCCGAGGACAGCGTCCGGACCTCCGCGGGCACTCGGCTCGCGGTGGACACCCTGCTCGACGATGTCGATTACGCCGACACGGTGATCGTCACGGGCGGCGACGGACTCGTCTCGAAACCCATCCCGCCCCGGCTCGTCGACGCCATCCGCAGGGTGCGCGCACGCAGCCGGCGCATGGTGTCGATCTGCACGGGGTCGTTCCTGCTCGCGGCCGCCGGGATCCTCTCCGGGCGTCGCGCGACGACGCACTGGCGTTACGCGAACCAGCTCGCGCGCCTGTATCCCGACATCACGGTGCTTCCCGACGCGCTGTTCGTCGAGGACGACTCCGTGTACACGTCGGCGGGCGGCACGGCCGGCATCGACCTCTCCCTCGCCCTCGTCGAGCAGGACCACAGCGCCGACCTCGCGCGGAGCATCGCACGTCACCTCGTGATGTTCATGCAGCGCCCTGCCGGGCAATCGCAGTACTCCGCTCCCCTGTCGATCAACCCGCCCCAGAGCTCCGTCGTCCGCAAGGCGATCGACGCCGTCTCCGCGAACCCGAGTCAGCGGCACAGCATCGCCTCGCTCGCGTCGGCGGTCGGAGTCAGCGCACGCCACCTCACGCGTCTGTTCAGCTCGGAGCTCGGGGTGACGCCCGCGCAGTTCGTCCAGCGCGTGCGGATCGACCATGCGAAGTCGCTGCTGGACTCCGGGCACGACGTGACGCGGACCGCGCACGAGTCCGGCTTCGGAAGCTACGAGAGCATGCGCCGCGCGTTCGTCAACGTCGTAGGAGTCTCGCCGAGCGTCTACCGCTCGCGCTTCCTCACGACGAAGCGCGGCGGAGACGTGCGGCCCCTGCCCACCGCCGTCTGAGGGCCGGGTTGCCGACAACGTGTCCGAATCTGTGGGCTGAGCGTCCCGTGATCGCGTAGTCCGCGTCGCGATTCCGCGCGAGCGTGGGGGCATAGCGATATCCCGACCGAAAGGAAACGTCTATGCCCACCGTCACCACCCCCGACGGAGTCGAGATCTTCTACAAGGACTGGGGTTCGGGTCAGCCGATCATGTTCCACCACGGCTGGCCGCTCAGCTCCGACGACTGGGACGCTCAGCTCCAGTTCTTCCTGCAGCACGGCTACCGCGTCATCGCGCACGATCGCCGC
>NZ_DATMFG010000010.1:0-35467 GCF_035556355.1 Microbacterium sp. | reverse complement strand
ATCGTGACGAAGACGGATGCCGCGACCCGCGAGCAGATCACCGAGAGGCTCATCGAGGTCGACAGCCTCCGCGAGGACTGGGCGGCCGTCATTCCGCTGTCGGCGCTCACGCGCGACCAGCTCGACGTGCTCACCGACGAGCTGCTCAAGCTCATGCCCGAAGGGCCGGCGCTGTACCCCGAGGGCGTCGTCACCGATGAGTCGCTCGAGGACCGCATCGCCGAGATCATCCGCGAAGCCGCGCTCGAGGGCGTGCGCGACGAGCTGCCGCACTCCATCGCCGTCACGATCGACGACATCGAGGAGCGCGACACCGGCTCGATGACCGACATCTACGCGAACATCGTCGTCGAACGCGACAGCCAGAAGGCGATCATCATCGGCCGCAAGGGCGCCCGCCTGCGCGATGTCGGCGCGAAGGCCCGGGCGCAGATCGAGCCGCTCATCGGCACCAAGGTGTTCCTCAAGCTGCATGTGCGCGTCGCGAAGGAGTGGCAGCGCGATCCGAAGCAGCTGGGGCGACTCGGCTTCTGAGCCCCGCTCACCGCACGCGGCGTAGACTCGCGAACATGGAGACGGTCACGACTCCGCTGCCGTGGTCCGACCCGCGCGAAGAGGTCGAGGTCGGCGTCCTGATGGCGAACGGACGGCTCGCTCCGCGCCGGTTCGCGAACCGCGCGGAGGCCGAGGCGTGGGCGCGCCCCGAGGAGGGGGACCGCGTCGTCGAGTACAACCTCATCTGCGAGTGCGACTCGTAGCGAACCGCTCGCGGCGGCGGCATCCGTCAGCCCGACACCTCGCGCATCATCGAGTTGATGAACACGACCTTCTCGCCGTACTCGGCGTCGACCGCCTCCTGCCACGTGCCGTCGTCCCACGGCACGTCCACCCACAGGTAGCCACGGTCGGGGTACGACGACAGGTACGCGTCGCCCATCTTCGACGGGAGCTCCTCCTGGATCTCGAGCAAACGCGCCTCCGACGTCTCACCCTCGACACCGCCGGCCGGATCGTCGGGCCGCACGGGGTCGTAGAGTGCGAGCATGATCGGCGGCTGCGTCACGGTGAACGTCTCGCCGTCGAACGTGCCCGTGACGGCGTACGCGCCCCACGTGACGTCGCCGGACGACTCGCTGCCTTCGACGCCCTCCCACGACCACCCCTCGAGCGGGAAGCCGGAGCACTGCGGCGGCCACGACTCCGCGACGGGTCCGACGCACAGCTCGGCGTCGCCGCCCTTGTCGAGTACGGTCCCCGTCGCGACGACCTCGCCCTTCGGCGGGTCGGGCCACGCGTTGTCGAGGCTCGCCCCGGGCGGGGGAGCGTCGGCGGACGGAGTCGCGCACGCGGACAGCGCGAGGGCGCCGGCCGCGATGATCGAGACGGCGGCGGCGCGCAGGACGGAGACTCGTCGGTGAGGACTCATACCCGTTACGTGTCGCGAACGGGGCGATCGTCTCAGTCACGATTCGAACCGGATGCCCCGCCCGGCGGCATCCGCATTTGGCATCCGCCCCGTGACCGGGTGTACCCTCGACCCATGCGCGCAGGCTCGCTCCTTCTTCTTAGCCGCCGCGACGAGGCTTCGTTCTAGGGCCTTTCTCGTCGCGGAGCTTGGTGTCGGCCCGCAACATCTGACGAGGAAGCAGCCCCCATCATGGAGAACCACCAGAAGCCGTCGTCCATGCCGGTCCACAAGTACCGGCCGTTCCACGAGCAGATCCGGGTCGACCTGCCTGACCGCACGTGGCCCGACAAGCGCATCACGAAGGCGCCGCGGTGGTGCGCCGTCGACCTTCGCGACGGCAACCAGGCGCTCATCGACCCGATGAGCCCCGAGCGCAAGCGCATCATGTTCGACCTGCTCGTCCGCATGGGCTACAAGGAGATCGAGGTCGGCTTCCCGAGCGCGAGCCAGACCGACTTCGACTTCGTGCGCCAGCTGATCGAAGAGAACCTGATCCCCGACGACGTCACGATCCAGGTGCTGACGCAGGCCCGCGAAGAGCTCATCGCCCGCACGTACGAGGCGATCCGCGGCGCCGAGCAGGCGATCGTCCACCTGTACAACTCGACGAGCATCCTGCAGCGCGACGTCGTGTTCCGCACCGACAAGCAGGGCATCATCGACATCGCGATGAACGGCGCCCGCTGGTGCAAGCAGTACGAGGCCACCGTCCCCGAGACGACCGTGTACTACGAGTACTCGCCCGAGAGCTACACCGGCACCGAGCTCGAGTTCGCCGTCGAGGTGTGCAACAAGGTGATGGAGGTCTTCGTCCCGACGCCGGAGCGCAAGGTCATCATCAACCTGCCGGCGACCGTCGAGATGGCGACCCCGAACGTGTACGCCGACTCGATCGAGTGGATGTCGCGTCACCTGAACCACCGCGAGAACGTCATCCTGTCGCTGCATCCGCACAACGATCGCGGCACCGCGGTCGCCGCGGCGGAGCTCGGCTACATGGCCGGCGCCGACCGCATCGAGGGATGCCTCTTCGGCAACGGCGAGCGCACGGGCAACGTCGACCTGGTGGCGCTGGGCATCAACATGCTGACGCAGGGCATCGACCCGCAGATCGACTTCAGCGACATCGATCAGATCAAGCGCACGGTCGAGTACTGCAACCAGCTGCCCGTGCACGAGCGCAGCCCGTGGGCCGGCGACCTGGTCTTCACGGCCTTCAGCGGCTCGCACCAGGACGCGATCAAGAAGGGCTTCGAGGCGATGGAGGCCCGCGCGGCCGCCGAGGGCGTCTCGGTCGACGAGCTGGAGTGGGCCGTCCCGTACCTGCCGATCGACCCGAAGGACCTGGGCCGCTCGTACGAGGCCGTCATCCGCGTCAACTCGCAGTCCGGCAAGGGCGGCGTCGCCTACCTGCTGAAGAGCGACCACGCGCTCGACCTGCCGCGCAGGCTGCAGATCGAGTTCTCGGGGGTCGTTCAGGCCAAGACGGATGCCGAGGGCGGAGAGGTCACGAGCGACGAGATCTGGCGCATCTTCACCGACGAGTATCTGCCCGCCGCCGACGCCGAGGAGCGCTGGGGCCGGTTCGAGCTGCTCGCGACGCGCACGCAGAGCGACATGTCGGGCGACGTGGTGCTCGAGGTCACGCTGCGCGACGGCGACGACCGCGTCGAGGCGACCGGTCACGGGAACGGCCCGGTGGCCGCCTTCCTCGAGATCGTGCGCGCGCACGGGTTCGACGTGACGCTCTACGACTACGTCGAGCACGCGCTCAGCTCGGGCGGCGACGCGCAGGCGGCGGCCTACGTCGAGCTGCAGGTCGACGGCGAGCGCCTGTGGGGCGTCGGCATCGACAGCGACATCTCGACCGCGTCGCTCAAGGCCATCGTGTCGGGCGTCAACCGCGCGATCCGCACGCGCGAGCGCGAGCGCTCGGGCGAGCTCGCGGCGGTCTGACCCGGGTTCGGCGTCGGGCCCGTCGTCAGTCGGCGTCGGGCCCGGGCTTGACGATCGGGATCGCGCTCGTCTCGACGGCGACGCGACGCCGGTGCAGCGCACGCTGCTCGGGCAGCGAGATGTCGAAGATGACCGCGAGCACGCGGATCACGGCGGTCACGACGACGCACACGATCGCCGCGGGCACGAGTCCGACGCCGAAGGCGTTCGCGATCGCGAGCACGGCGCATCCGACCCCCGCGGCCACGGCGTAGAGCGAGCCGACGTGCATGATCGCGACCGGAAGCCCCATGATCATGTCGCGCAGGATGCCGCCGCCGACCGCCGAGCACACGCCGACGAACACCGCGGGAACCGGCGGCAGTCCGAGCGCGAGCGCCTTGCTCGTGCCGAATGCGCCGAAAAGCCCGATCACGATCGCGTCGAGGCCGACGATGACGGCGTTGAGGCGCTGGAAGAGTCCCGCCAGCAGCATTCCGATCAGAGAGGCGCACACAGCGGTGAGCAGGTACCAGTTGCTCTGCAGCGTGACCGGTGTGACGTTGAGCAGCAGGTCGCGGATGAGGCCGCCGCCCATGCCCATCACGATCCCGATGATCGCGACGCCGAGCAGATCGAGCCGTCGCTGACCGCGGAAGCCCGACGCGAAGAGCGCGCCCTGGATGCCGCCGAGACCGACAGCGGTCAGATCGGCCCACAGCGGGATCACCAAGACGGGTTCGTCCACGAACCCATTGTGGGGGAGGTCAGGGCATGTGCGAACGCACGGCCGCCCTGAGCGCGCCGGCCGCAACCCGACCCGCCCGCCTGCGCCGGATCGTCGGTGCCCGGACGGATAATGGACGGGTGCCCACCTACCGCGACGAGGTCGTGGTCCTGCGCACCCAGAAGCTGGGTGAAGCCGACCGCATCGTGACGCTGCTCAGCCGCCGCCACGGCAAACTGCGCGCCGTCGCGAAGGGCGTGCGGCGCACCTCGTCGCGCTTCGGCGCCCGGCTCGAGCCGTTCATGGTCGCCGATGTGCAGCTCTACCAGGGTCGCTCGCTCGACATCGTGCAGCAGGCGGAGTCGCTCGGAGCGTACGGCGCCGACATCGCGATCCATTACGACCGCTACACCGCCGCGAACGCGATGGTCGAGGCGGCCGATCGCCTCAACGAGGCCGAGGCCACGCCGAACCAGTACCTGCTGCTCGTCGGCGGGCTGCGCGCGCTCGCGCGTGGGGAGCACGCCTCGCGCAGCATCCTCGATTCCTACCTCCTGCGCGCGATGGCGCTGTCGGGCTGGGCGCCGGCGCTCGCCGAGTGCGCCCGCTGCGGCGCGAGCGGCCCGCACGACGCCTTCGTCGCCCAGCTCGGCGGGACGGTGTGCCGCGACTGCGCTCCGACGGGCGCCGCGCGGCTCGACGGCGACTCGGCGCGTCTGCTCCGCTCGCTCATGGCGGGGGAGTGGGACGAGGTCGACGCCGCCCCTCCCGCGGCGGCGGCCGCGGCATCCGGTCTCATCGCCGCTTACGCGCAGTGGCACCTCGAGCGCGGCATCCGTTCGCTGTCGCATGTGGAGGCGCTTCGGTGACGCCCAAGCCCTACACCCATCGCGACGCCGTTCCGTATCGCCCGCTCGACTGGACGGGCATCGCCCCTCCGGCGTTCCCCGCGGGGAGCGTGCCGAACCACGTCGCGATCGTCATGGACGGAAACGGGCGCTGGGCGAATCGTCGCGGGCTGCCGCGCATCGAGGGGCACAAGGCCGGCGAGGAGGTGCTGCTCGACGTCGTCGCGGGCGCGATCCAGGCGGGCGTGAAGCACCTGTCGGTGTACGCGTTCTCGACCGAGAACTGGGCGCGCTCGCCAGACGAGGTGCGCTTCCTCTTGGGCTACAACCGAGACGTTCTCCACCGCCGGCGCGATCAGCTCAACGAGTGGGGCGTGCGCGTGCGGTGGTCGGGGCGCAAGCCGCGGCTGTGGGGGTCGGTCATCAAGGAGCTCCAGTTCGCCGAGAGGCTCACGGCCGACAACGACGTTCTCACCCTCACGATGTGCATCAATTACGGCGGGCGGGTCGAGCTCGTCGACGCGATGCGCGAGATCGCCGCCGACGTCGCGGCGGGTCGGCTCAAGGCATCCGCGATCACCGAGAAGACGGTGCGTCGCCACCTGTACCAGCCCGACATGCCCGACGTCGACCTGTTCATCCGGTCGTCGGGCGAGCAGCGCACGTCGAACTTCCTGCTGTGGCAGTCCGCGTACGCCGAGTTCGTGTTCCTCGACACGCTCTGGCCCGACTTCAGCCGCACCGACCTGTGGCACGCGATCCAGATCTACCTCGACCGCGATCGCCGCTTCGGCGGAGCCGTGGACCAACCGGCTCCGCCCGCGCTCTGACGCCACTTATGCCGCGCCCCCTGCGGGCGTATCCTGCGGGCGAGTGGATGCTCCTCTCCTGTGGGGCGCGGCGCGCAAGCCGTGGTCGGGAGGTGTCTGATGGACGGTACGCGACACTCCCCGCGGCGCGCCGCGATGGCGGCCACTCTCGTCCTGGCCGCTGTGCTGGCCCTCGCCTCGTGCGCGCCGATTGCGAACGAGGCCGACGAGACGTCGGTGCCCACACCGACCACCACGGAGGAGCCGTCGCCGACCCCCACAGGCACCGGTGACAACGGCGGATCCGACGGCCCGGTCGACCCTTCGCAGCAGACGCGACGCAGCGGCCCGGCAGCCGAGTACGGAGGCCCGCCCTACGGAGACCAGGGCGTGGAGTCCATCGGCGACGGCCGGTGGTGCGCGAAGGTCGGATTCTTCTGGGACGGAGACGCGCCGCCTGAGAACGTCACATTCACGATCGACGGAATCGACTCACACCCCGCCGGCGCCGTAACGGCCTCGACTGAGCGCTGCAGCGATTCGCCTGAGATCGTCGGACCCTGCATCGGCTTCACGATGGCGCCCGATACGCCGTTCACGGTGTGCGACCTCCTCGTGCTCGCCACCCCGTCGTTTGCGATCCAGGCAGGAGTCACCTTCCGGGGCACCCTCGTCTGCACCGAGCCGCGATTCTGCGACGCCGCGATCGCGCGTCCCGCCGAAGCGGGTCCGGAGATCTTCGTGCGGGATCCGGATCCTCCGCAGGAGGACCCCGATGATCCGCCGGCCGAAGATCCGGAGACGCCGACCGATGAGCCCGAGTCATCCGAGAGCGAGGCGCCGTGACGACCACCTCCCGACCCGAGCGCGAGTCCGGCGCATCCGTTGAAGCCATCGGGCACGGACCGATCGGCCCGCCACCCGACGTCGACGAGCGCGCCGCCGATCCTGCCCCCGCGCCCAGCGATGTGATCCCGGGTCCGCCGAACCTCGCGTTCGAGAAGTGGATGGGCTTCCTCTCGTCGTTCGTCGCGCCGGTCACCCTCATCACCGCCCTGCTCTTCTACTTCGGGTACGTGTCGTCGCGCACCTTCTTCGCGTACTTCGGCATCGACGTCGACGTGCTCGGGTTGAGCAACCAGGCCTTCGTCATGCGGAGCCCCGGCGCACTCTTCGTGCCACTCGTGATCGCCCTCATCCTCGCGGCGGCTCTCGTCGTGGGACACCGCCTGCTTCGCAAGCGGCTGAAGAAGGCCGATGCAGCGACCCGCTGGCGCGTCGTGGCGGTGATCGCCTGGACGGGCATCGGCCTGATCCTCGCGGGTCTCGCGCTCGCGCTGCTGTGGGGGGTGTTCGGTGGATGGGAGCTCGCGCCGCTCGTCACGCCGCTCCTGCTCGCCGTGGGCGCGGGCCTCGCCGCCTACGCCGCGTCGACCGCCCGGGCACTGCGCGGAGGTGCGGAGGGGCGGAGTGTCGTCGTGCTGCTCGTCGTGGCGATGGTCGCAGGCGCCTTCTGGGCGACGGCGACGCTCGCGGAGTGGTGGGGACGAGGACAAGCGCGGGCGCTCGCCGCCGACCTCACGTCGCTGCCCGCGGTCGTGCTCGACACGCAGGAGCGGATGTTCCCGGGCAACGACGAGATCCTCTTCCAGGAGCTCGAGCCGCATGACGAGGGGCAGATGTACCGATACCGGTATCACGGCCTGCGGCTGCTCGTGCAGGGCGGAGGACGCCTGTTCCTGGTGCCGGATCAGTGGTCGCCGGATGCCTCGACCCTCGTCGTGCCGTACGACGACTCGGTCCGCGTGCGGTTCCGCTTCTTCCCGGATGCGAACCCGCCGGGCTGATCATGCTTGCGCGGGAATAGACCGTCCCACGTCGACCGTTGTCCTTCAGCATGACGGATGCCATCAAGATCGACGTGTGGTCGGATATCGCCTGCCCCTGGTGCTACATCGGAAAGCGGAACCTCGAGAACGGGTTGGCTGCGGCATCCGCCGATGAGGACGCGCCGGTCGTCGAGGTGACGTACCACTCGTTCGAGCTGTCGCCCGATACGCCCGTGGACTTCGAGGGCGACGAGGTGGACTACCTCTCGGGGCACAAGGGCATCTCGCGCGAGCAGGCGCAGGCCATGATCGAGCGGGTCACGGGCGTCGCCGCGCAGTCGGGCCTCACCTACCGCTACGACCTCCTCAAGCACACCAACACCGTGAAGGCGCACGAGCTCCTGCACTTCGCGAAGGCGCACGGCCGGCAGCTCGAGCTCGCGGAGCGTCTCATGTCGGCGTACTTCACAGAGGGCCGCCACCTCGGACGCACCGACGAGCTCGTGGCACTCGCCGCGGATGTGGGACTCGACGCGGACGCCGCGCGCGAGGCGCTCGAGTCGCGCCGGTATCTCCCGGAGGTGCGTGCCGACCAGAAGCAGGCGGCCGCGTACGGCATCAACGGAGTGCCGTTCTTCGTGATCGACGGCAAGTACGGCGTCTCCGGCGCACAGCCGGCCGAGGCGTTCGCGCAGATCGCGCGACAGGTGTGGGCCGAGCATCGCGCTGCCGAGACGGCCGGCGAGGACGCCGATGTCGACGAGGCGGCGCAGCCGGCGACGGCCGACGTCTGAGCGGCGACGAGAAGAGGGGCGGATGCCGCGGCATCCGCCCCTCTCGCGTTCGCGGCCGCGGTCGTCAGCGCGGCAGGTCGGCCTCGATCGCCTCGACGATCGCAGGGTCGTCCGGGAGTGTACGGCTGCGGAAGCGGCGCACGCTGCCGTCGCGGGTCACGAGGAACTTCTCGAAGTTCCATCCGACCTCGCCGGCTTCGCCGTCGGCGTCCGGCGTCTGCTTGAGCGCCTTGTAGAGCGGGATCGCGCTCTCCCCGTTCACGTCGACCTTGTCCATGATCGGGAACGTCACACCCCACGTGGTCGAGCAGTACTCGAGGATCTCGTCGATCGTCCCGGGCTCCTGGCCGTTGAACTGGTTGCACGGGAACCCGATCACGGTGAAGCCGCGGTCGCCGTAGTCGCGCTGCAGCTGCTCGAGCTGCTCGTACTGGGGCGTGAGCCCGCATCTGGAGGCGACGTTGACGATGAGGACGACCTTGTCCGCGTACTGGGCGAGAGTCGCGGTGCCGCCGTCGGCTGTGCGGAAGGGGATGTCGCGGAGATCTGTCGCGGTCGAGGTCATATCCCCAGGTTAGGGCGTGGGGCAGCACCCCGGCTCCTCCCCAGGGTGCGCGGGCGGTGCGCATGACGCGCGCGACATGCGCGTCCAGCCCCGATTCGGCTTGGGATGGGAAGATGGTCGGGTGACTTCCGTTCTCGTCGACGCGCCCGCACGCGCGCTGTCCATCGGCTCGCTCGAGCTCGATGCTCCCGTCGTGCTCGCGCCCATGGCGGGCATCACCAACACCGCGTTCCGGCGGCTGTGCCGCGAGTACGGCGCGGGACTCTATGTGAGCGAGATGATCACGACGCGCGCCCTCGTGGAGCGGAACGCGACGACGATGCGTCTCATCACGCACCACGAGTCCGAGACGCCGCGCTCCATCCAGCTCTACGGCGTCGATCCCGCGACGACCGAGGCGGCGGTGCGCCTCCTCGTCGAGGAGGATCGCGCCGATCACATCGACCTGAACTTCGGATGCCCCGTGCCCAAGGTCACGCGCAAGGGAGGCGGCTCCGCGCTCCCGTGGAAGCTCGGGCTCTTCCGCGACATCGTCACGCGGGCCGTGCGCGCCGCGGGAGGCGTCCCGCTCACGGTGAAGATGCGCAAGGGCATCGACGCCGACCACCTGACCTACCTCGACGCGGGTCGCATCGCCGAAGACGCGGGCGTCGCGGCCGTCGCCCTGCACGCGCGTACCGCGGCCGAGTTCTACTCGGGCGAGGCCGACTGGTCGGCGATCGCCGCGCTCAAGGAGGCGGTCACGAGCATCCCGGTGCTCGGCAACGGTGACATCTGGAGCGCCGAAGACGCGGTGCGCATGATGGATGAGACCGGCTGCGACGGCGTCGTCGTGGGTCGCGGATGCCTCGGGCGTCCGTGGCTGTTCGGCGACCTCGCCGCCGCCTTCGGCGCCGAAAGTCGACCCGTCGACGCGACGCTCGGCTTCGTCGCGCGGGCCTTCCGCCGCCACGCCGAACTGCTCGTCGAGTTCTTCGACGACGAGGGGCGCGGCTGCCGCGACATCCGCAAGCACGTGGCCTGGTACTTCAAGGGCTACCCGGTCGGCGGCGACACACGCGCACGCCTCGCGACCGTGTCGAGCCTCGCCGAGATCGACGACCTGCTCGCCACGCTCGACCTCGACGCGCCGTACCCCGGCGCCGCAGCCGAGGGTCAGCGCGGCCGTGCCGGAAGCCCCAAGCGTCCGGCGCTGCCCGAAGGCTGGCTCGACTCTCGAGAGGTCGGGGCCGAGGCATCCGCCACCCTCGCCGAAGCGGAACTCGACACCAGTGGCGGCTGACGGCCCCGGGGCGGTCGGCGTCGCGTCGGGGCGACCGGAGGGCTACGACGACGCGGATGCCGCGCGCTTCCACACCGAACGTCACCGGTCGCAGCGCGATGACTTCGCCCGTGATCGTGCGCGTGTGCTGCACTCCGCTGCCCTGCGCCGCCTCGCCGCGAAGACGCAGGTGCTGAGTCCCGCGAGCCCCGCCGACTTCGCGCGCAACCGCCTCACGCACTCGCTCGAAGTCGCCCAGGTCGGGCGGGAGCTCGCGACGGCGCTCATGCTGTCGCCCGACGTCGTCGACACGGCGTGCCTGAGTCACGACCTGGGGCACCCGCCGTTCGGGCACAACGGCGAGCGCGCCCTCAACGACTGGGCCGACGACATCGGCGGGTTCGAGGGCAACGCGCAGACGCTGCGCATCCTCACTCGGCTCGAGCCGAAGGTTCTCGGCGACGACGGCCGCACGTACGGGCTCAACCTCACCCGGGCGAGCCTCGACGCGACGTGCAAGTACCCGTGGACGGCGGACCACCCGCTGCCCGATCCCGGGGGCAGGCTCAAGTTCGGCGTGTACCCCGACGACGAGGACGTCTTCCGCTGGATGCGCGAGGGTGCGCCCGGCCGTGTGCGATGCATCGAGGCCGAGGTGATGGATCTCTCCGACGACATCGCGTACTCGGTGCACGACTTCGAAGACGCGATCGTGAACGGGTACCTCGATCCCGCGCGCCTCACCGACACGGCCGAGCACGACGCACTCCTGCGTGCGATCCAGGCGTGGGTGGGGTTCGACTTCGCGCTCGACGAGCTCGAGGACGCGCTGTACCGGCTCATGCGGATGCCGGAGTGGATTCGCTCGTTCGACGGCACGCGTGCCGCGCACGCGCATCTCAAGAACCTCACATCCGACCTCATCGGCCGGTTCGCGCGGGCGGCCACCACGGCGACGCGCGAGGCGTACGAGGTCGCGGTCCTCACGCGGTATCGCGCGCACGTCGTCGTGCCGCGTGTCGTCGAGGCCGAGATGGCGGTGCTGAAGGGCATCATCGGAGCCGTGGTGGTCTCGATCGAGGGTCGCAAGGCCCTCTACAAGGAGCAGCGTCGCGTGCTCAAGCGCCTCGCGACGGCCTTGTGGGAGCGCCCCGAGGCGCTCGACGCGATGCACGCGCAGGACTTCGCGGTGGCCGAGACGGATGCCGCGCGCCGCCGCGTCGTCGTCGACCAGGTCGCGAGCCTCACCGACCAGCTCGCGATCGCGTGGCACGACCGGCTCGTGGGTGAGATCGACGCCGGATCCCTCGGCGTGTGGTCGCCGGCCGCGCCGAAGCCCGATTCCGCCCGCCGACGGGGAGGGCTGTGATGGCCGGACGCATCCGTCAAGCCGACGTCGACGAGGTGAAGGCGCGCACGAACATCGCCGACATCATCGGCGAGCGTGTGGCCCTCAAGCCTGCGGGTGTGGGCTCGATGAAGGGGCTGTGCCCCTTCCACGACGAACGCAGCCCGAGCTTCAACGTGCGCCCGCAGGCGGGCTTCTACCACTGCTTCGGATGCGGTGAGTCGGGCGACGTCTACTCGTTCCTCCGCCGCATGGACCACCTGTCGTTCACCGAGGCCGTCGAGCGCCTTGCGGGGCGCATCGGCTACACGCTCCATTACGAGGATGGGGGAGCGGCGCCCGAGACGACGGGCCGCGCGCGCCTGTACGCGGCGAACGCCGCAGCGGCCGAGTTCTTCCGCGCGCAGCTCATGACGCCCGAGGCCGAGGCCGCGCGCTCGTTCCTGGGCTCGCGCGGCTTCGACGCGGGCGCCGCCGCCCACTTCGGCGTCGGGTACGCGCCGAAGGGCTGGTCGGGCATGCGCGACGCGCTGCGCGGCCAGGGCTTCAGCGATGAGGAGCTCGCCGCGGCCGGCCTCGTGTCGCAGGGGCAGCGCGGCGTGTACGACCGTTTCCGCGGGAGGGTCGTGTGGCCCATCCGCGACGTCACGAGCCAGGTGATCGGGTTCGGCGCCCGCAAGCTGTACGACGACGACAACGGCCCCAAGTACCTGAACACGCCCGAGACGCCCATCTACCGCAAGAACCAGGTGCTCTACGGGCTCGACCTCGCCAAGCGCGACATCTCGCGCGAACACCGGGTCGTCGTGGTCGAGGGCTACACCGACGTCATGGCGTGCCACCTCGCGGGGATCACGACCGCGATCGCGACGTGCGGCACGGCATTCGGCTCCGACCACATCACCGTGCTGCGGCGCGTGATGGGCGACGACACGGCAGCGGGAGAGGTGGTCTTCACCTTCGACCCCGATGAGGCGGGGCAGAAGGCCGCGTTGCGCGCGTTCGGCGACGAGAAGCGCTTCGCCGCGCAGACGTACGTCGCGGTCGCTCCCGACGGCCTCGACCCGTGCGACCTGCGCCTCAAGCGCGGCGACGCGGCCGTGCGCGCACTCATGCAGACCAAGGCGCCGATGTTCGAGTTCGTGATCGACCGGCGTCTCGCGGGCTTCGATCTCGCGACGGTCGAAGGCCGCGCGGGCGCTCTGCGCGCCGCCGCGCCGATCGTCGCCGAGATCCGCGACCCTTCCCTGCGCCCCGGCTATGCGCGCGTGCTCGCACGGCGCCTCGGGCTGGAGCTCGGCGAGGTCACCCAGGCCGTCGAGCGCGCACGACGGGGTGGAGGACGGGGAACGTATGCCCCCGGCCAGAGCCGCACGCAGCGCGGGCAGACGCCGGTGGAGACGCCCGCCGAACCGGTCGTCCGCGTGACGCTGGCGTCGCTGCCGCGCACCGCCGACGTCGTGCTCGAGCGCGACGCGCTCATGGGGTTCCTGCAGTTCGGGCACCGCATCGAGCCCGACCTGCGCGCGCAGGCGCTCGCGCTGCCGTTCCGGCATCCGGCGCTCGAGGCCGTGCGGCAGGCGGTTGCGGCGGCACCCGATGTCGAGCGTCCCGGCTGGGCCGCGGATGCCGTGTCGGACGTGCGCGAGCCCTTCCGGTCGCTCGCGGCCGAACTGCTCGCGGCGGACTTCCCGGCGCTGACCGACGACGCCGCCGTGGCGTCGACCGCCGACCTGGCCCGGCGGCTCATCCTGCGCGCACTCCAGCGCGAGAAGACCGAGCTGCTGGGTGCGATCCAGCGCGTCCCCGCCGATTCCGACGAGGGCCGCGGCATCCGGGTGCGCCTTCGCGAGATCGACGTGGAACGCGAGAGATTAGTCGCCGATCTCTGATCGGGCAACCGATTGGCGCGCGGCTCCTTCGCAGGGCATGATGTGGACATGTCCCGCCGTCGAGACGCCGAAGTCGCGATCCGGTGCACCGATCTCTCGGTCGCCCGTGCGGGACGAGGTGCCCCGAACGAGCGGGTCGTCGACGGCGTCTCGTTCACCCTCGGCCACGGCGCCACCCTGTCTCTCATGGGCCCGACCGGTGCGGGCAAGTCCAGCCTCGCCGCGATCCTCGCGGGGAGCACCGAGCAGGGCCTCGCCGTCGTCGGCGGAGACGCCGAGGTGCTCGGCATCCGTGTCCGCCGTCCCGGCCGCGCACACCGCGAGCTGACCTATTACACCGGCTACCTCCCGCAGCGGGCCGGGGCGAACCTGCCCGCGCGCCAGACGGTGTCGGAGCTCATCGGCGAGCCGATCACGAGCCGCTCGCGCCGGGTCAACGAACGGGCGCTCGCGGTGCGGATCGCATCGCTCCTGGACGAGCTCATGCTGCCTCTCGGCGCCGCGGCGAAGTACCCGTACGAGTTGAGCGCCGGCATGCGCCAGCGCGTCGCGTTCGCTCGTGCGCTGATCCTCCAGCCGCGCATGCTGATCGCCGATGAGCCGTTCGTGAACATGGACGTGGAGGCGCGGCGGGCGGCCAAGAAGGCGGTCCTGCGTCGGCGGCACGGGTACGGGATGTCGGCGGTCATCGTCACCAACGAGTCCGACGTCGTGCGCGACCTCGACACGGATGTGCTGGTCCTGCGAGGTGGTCATGCGATCGCCTACGGGCACGGCACGACCGACCTGCTGTGGACCCCGAGCGGCGAGGCCGACAAGCGTCTCATCGCCTCGTGATGGTCATGACCACGCTTCCGGCTTTGCTAAGATGGTCTGGTTGCCCGCGGTAGGCGGAGCATATTCCTCCATAGCTCAATTGGCAGAGCAATCGGCTGTTAACCGATAGGTTCTTGGTTCGAGTCCAAGTGGGGGAGCCACGAACTCCACTTCGAACTCCCGTGATCGTCACGGGAGTTTTTCTTCTGTGGCTGCGGGACCACCGTCAGTTATGCCCGCATCAGACATACTTATGTCGTAAAACGCCACATCCGGGTAGGCTCTCGATCAGACCCGTCTTCCAGGCCACCGCCTGTCCTGATCCGGAGAGCGAGCACCGATGCTTCTTCTCGAAAGAGACCTCATCCAGTCCGTCGGATTCCGCAACGTCCGTGAGGGCGACGCGGTGGTCGGATTCCAGTTCCGCGTGCGCATGCCGTCCTATCGAGGCATGGCCGCATCGCTCATCGACGGCATCGCGGTGCGCGTGGGTGACATCGTGGAGGTCGGCCCCGAGGTGCCGCTGTGGACGTTCGGCGGACGGACGTACACGCTGCAGGAGCTCTGGGACTCGGACGGGGTCCGATGGCCGCTCGAAGAGCCCGCGATCGTCACCGTGCCGTTCCCCGGCGGACTCCCGGAGGGCACGCATGAGGTGTCGATCGAGCTTCGGCTGCGGATGTCGTACATCCCCGAGGAGCATCAGCCGTCGCGGTACGAGGAGTCGAGGCACATCACGCTCACGTCGTCCGAGGAGGGCGGCCCGTTCAAGTACGGTGTGAGCCTCTACAGCTTCATGACGGACTTCGGGACCGTCATGGACCTCGAGACTGCGCTCGCCGCTGTCGCCGACGTGGGGGCGACCGGCGTCGAGATCCTCGGCGAAGGCCACATCGAGGGGTACCCCGAGCCGACAACCGAGTGGGTCGACCGCTGGTTCGCCCTCCTCGAGAAATACTCGCTCGAGCCCACGAACTACGGCTCGTGGATCGATACGCGACTCCACTCTCGCGGCCCGAACGCGCGCGAGTACACCGCAGCCGAAGGGGCTGCGACGCTGCAGCGCGATCTGCGCCTGGCGAAGCGCCTCGGCTTCCGTTTCGTGCGACCGAAGATCGGAGTCGTCTCGAGCGACCTCATCCCGCATCCGACCTGGACCGAGGCCGTCGAGCGGTCCCTCGACCTCGCCCACCAATTGGATGTCGTGATCTGCCCCGAGATCCACGCGCCCACGCCTATCAAGCACCAGGTGGTCGACGACTACGTGGCGCTCATCGAGCGCACCGGCACCCGTCACTTCGGGCTGCTGCTGGACACCGGCATCTTCCAGGACCGCCCGATCCCGCTGAAGCCCGGTGAACTGCCCGGCCGCCGCCCGGCCTTCATGGACGGAATCGCGGTCGACCCGGCCGACATCGCCGACATCGCCCGGTACGTCGTGTTCATCCAGGCGAAGTTCCACGACATCGACGAGAACCTCGAAGATCAGCAGATCCCGTGGGAGCCCGTGCTGCGCGCGCTCAAGGACGCCGGATACACCGGATACCTCTCCAGCGAGTACGAGGGTGTGCGCACACCGTGGCGCTCCATCGAGCAGGTGCGCAGGCAGCACTCGCTCCTGCGCTCGATCGCCTCCCGCCTCTGAATCCGCGAGACGACAGCATGCCCAACGGCCTCATCACCGAGGACAGCCTCCGCCCGCACCCGGCCGGTCTCGCGCTCCGCCTCACGATCCCCTGGTACCGGAGCCTGTGGCTCTCTTCGGTCTCGACCATCCGCCTGACCGTCGACGGAACCGACGTTCCCGACGACGACCTCACGTTCGAGCTGGGCGGCAGGCGATACGCGATCGCAGAGCTGCAGGAACAATCCGACACGCTGTGGTACCTGCAGGAGCATCCGCTTCTCATCGCCCGTCTCGATCGTCCGGTCGCCGTCGGCGAACAGCACGACGTCGAGATCTTCGGCGAGTTGCGGCTGCCCTACATGCAGATCGCCCCGGGTCGCGAAGGCGGCCCGGGCATGTACGTCCCGAACGTCGTGCGACAGGCGACGACCCTCACGGTCACCGACCGCGACGCACCCCCACCGGCGACGACGACGGATGCCGCACCGCCCGTTCCCGACCCCGGTGACGACCCGTTCAAGCTGGGCCTCACGCTGTACTCGGCCAGCGCGGAATTCCGCGCCGGGTGGTACGACCTCGACGGGCTGCTCGATCGCGTGGCCGAGCTCGGCATCGGCCCGGGCATCGAGATCGTCGCTTCGCAGATGCTTCCCACGTACCCGGTCGTCTCCGACGACTTCGTCGCGACGTGGCGCGCGGCCTTCGACCGCCACGGATTCGAGGCGAGCTCGTTCGGCGCGAACCTCGACATGGGCAGGCGCCGCGATCGCGACATGACGCCCGACGAGGAGTTCGAGTTCAGCGAGCTGCTCTTCCAGGGCGCGAAGCGACTCGGATTCCCGCTCGTTCGCATCCAGAGCGCCAAGCCCGAGCTGCTGCGCCGACTGCTGCCCGTCGCCGAGAGCCTCGATCTCACACTCGCCTACGAGATCCATGCGCCGACGGGGCCGAACTCGCCCGAGATCGTCCAGGTGCGCGAGGTGTACGCGGACCTCGATTCGCCGCTCCTCGGCTTCGTCGCCGACTTTTCGTCGACGATGCACGCGATGTCACCGACGCTCCTTCACGCTGTGCGACGCGCCGGCCTGGACGACGAGGCGGTCGACCGTCTGCAGCGCATCTGGGAGACGGATGCCCCGATGCGCGAGCGCCAGCAGGAGTTCATCGCCTACCTCCACGGGCGCGACTTCGATCCCGGGCGCCTCGGCTCGTTCGCGCACCTCGCGTTCAACATGCACGGCCACGTCGACCCGCGGGAGTGGGCGGACATCATGCCGCAGATCCTGCACGTGCACGCGAAGTTCTACGACATCGACGAGACGGGCCAGGAGCCCGCGATCGACTACCCGGAACTCGTGCGCGTCTTCGTCGAAGGCGGATACCGCGGCTACTGGTCGAGCGAATGGGAGGGGCATGCGTTCGCCGAGCTCGGCGAGGTGGACCCGCTGCTCCTCGTGCGAAAGCAGCACGACCTCATCCGTGCGTCGCTGCGCTCGGCGGAGGCGACCCGTGCCTGAAATGGACTTCCGCACGCTGCCCCTGCCCGAGGTGCTGCGGCTCTTCCGTGAGCGCGGGGAACCGGCCGACCCCCGCCCCGACGTCGACACCGCGTCGCTCAAGCGGCGGTTCCCGCGGCTCGCCGGTGTCGAGACGGCGGATCTGCGGATCGACGGTCCGCGCGGACGGGTCGTGCCGGCGCGCCTGTATCGCGACGCGTCGGCGGCGGCATCCGGGCACGCCCTCGTGTGGGCGCACGGCGGCGCGTTCATCGGCGGGCACCTCGACATGCCGGAGTCGAACTGGGTCGCGCTCGAGCTCGCGGCTCGCGGCATCCCCGTGCTCGCCGTCGACTACGTCAAGTGCCTCGGCGATGTGCATTTCCCCGAGCCGTCCGACGACGTGCTCGCGGGGTGGAGGTACGCCCTGGCGAACGCCGTCGAGCTGTTCGGCGTGTCGTCATCGGCGGTCATGCTCGGCGGTGCGAGCGCGGGCGGAAACCTCACAGCCGGCGCGGCGGCCAGGCTGCGCGACGCCGGTGAGCACGGACCCGCCGGCCTCGTTCTCGTGTACCCCGTCGTTCATCCGAACGGTCTGGATGCCTCGGCCGACCTCCACCCCGACTCTCCGCACACCGCCCTGACGCTCAACTTCACCGGCTCTCCGGAGGCGGCGCTCGACCCGCACGCCTTCGCCGCGCTGGGTCGGGCAGAGGGATTCCCGCCGACGCTCATCGTCGTGTGCGAGCACGATGTGCTCCGGCCATCGGGGGAGTCGTTCGCGCGTCAGCTCGACGACGCGGGCGTCGACGTCCAGCTGCATCTCGAAGCCGCGGCCGACCACGGGCACATCAATGAACCTTCCGATCCGACGGCCCTGCTGACCGTTCAAGCGATCGCGAACTGGATCCGGGAGCGGGAGTGAGCGACGCGGCCTCCGTCACCTATCGGAATCCCGTCCTGGCGGGGGATCGCCCCGATCCTGCGATCATCAAGGTGGGCGACGAGTACTGGATGACCTACTCTTCGTTCGAGTCGGCGCCGGGGCTGCCTCTCTACCGCTCGCGGGACCTCGTGAACTGGGCGTACGCGGGCTCCGCGCTCGCCGAGCCGCTCGGAAGCACCTTCGCGGTCGACATCGCGGAGCACGACGGCCGGTACTTCATCTACATCCCGTTCATCCCGACGCCGTGGTCGGAGCTCACCGAGCCGGCGATCTTCGTGATCCACGCCGACGCCATGCAGGGGCCGTGGTCCGAGCCGATCGACCTCGGGATCCGGTGGGCGATCGATCCCGGCCACGTCGTGGGGGAGGACGGCAAGCGGTACCTCTTTGTCAACGGCATCCGTCGCATAGCACTCACGGACGACGGCCTGGCGACCGTCGGCGAACTCGAGCACGTCTACGACGGCTGGCGCTACCCCGACGATTGGATCACCGAGGCGTACGCGCTCGAGGGTCCCAAGCTCCTCCGCCGTGGGGACTGGTTCTACCTCGTGAGCGCGGTCGGCGGCACGAGCGGCCCACCGACCGGCCACATGGTGATCGTCGCGCGGTCGCGTTCGATCCACGGCCCGTGGGAGAACAGTCCGCACAACCCGGTCGTGCGCACGTGGGACGCCGCTGAGAAGTGGTGGTCCCGCGGGCACGCGACGATCGTCGAGGGCACCGGCGGGAACGACTGGTGGATGGTCTCGCACGGCTACGAGAACGGATACCGCACGCTCGGGAGGCAGATCCTGCTCGAGCCGGTCGCGTGGACCGAGGACGCGTGGCCCGTCGCGGTCGCGGAGGACATCGGGGAAGACCTCGACGCCCCGGCCGGCGCCTCCCCTCAACCGGCGTCGTCCGCGTTCTCGGACGACTTCACGACGCTGCGGCTCGGCGAGCGATGGACGTTCCACGCGCCGGATCCGGGGGAGGCATCCCGCCTCCGCCTCGACGACGGACTGGTGATCGCAGGCAAGGGGAGCAGTCCCGGTGAGAGCTCCCCGTTGGCGATGGTGGTAGGCGACCACTCGTACGAGTTCGAGGCCGACATCGAGCTGCTGGGCGATGGGGTCGAGGCCGGCCTGCTCCTCTTCTTCAACGATCGGCTGTTCTGCGGCATGGGCATCGACGGTGAGCGGATGTTGAGCTACTCCGGTGGCCGAAGCACGCACTGGCGCGAGCCCGCTCCCGCGACGCGGCGGCTGCAGCTCCGGTTGCGCAACGACGAGCACATCGTGACCGGGTGGTATCGCGAGCCCGGCCGGGGGTGGACACGCCACGCGATCCGCTACGAGACGTCCGGGTATCACGCCAACACGATCGCTGATCTGCTGAGCCTGCGGCCCGCGCTGTACGCGGCCGGAACCGGCAGCGCGCGCTTCCGCGACTTCGCGTACAGGCCGGTGACGAAGGGAGTGGCCGCGTGAGCACCGAAGCCGCCGACACCGCCCACCGTCGAGGAGTAGACCATCGCCGTCCAGCGCGCGATCGAACGCGTCCGTGACGCTCTCGTCGAGGCGCGGGAAGCCGTCGTCGCCGACTGACCGGTCAAGCCCGCTCGACGGTGACCGCGACGGGCTGCGTGCGATCCAGCGACGAGCCGACGTGGAGCATGAACGTGCCGGGCTCGACGACGAGACGGCCGTCGGCGAGCCGGAAACCCAGCTGCTCGTCGCCGATACGGAATGAAACGCGTTCGGTGGCGCCCGCTTCGACCGTCACGCGCTCGAAAGCGACGAGCCGGCGCACCGGAGGAGCGATGCTCGCGACGACGTCTTCGACGTAGACCTGCACGACGTCGTCGCCGGTTCTCGTCGATGTGTTCGTCACGTCGACGGAGAGGGTGACGGACTCGTCGCGCGCGATCCGCCGCGCGGACAGACGAGGCGATCCGTGGGAGAACGTCGCGTAGCCCGACCCGTGGCCGAACGGGAACTGCGGTCCGAGCTCGAGGTCGAGGTACTTCGACGTGTACTTCTCCTGGACGTTGTCCGGCCCGTGCAGACCGATGTCCTCCGTGGTCGTGGTGAGGGTGCCGCCGGTCGTCGCCGGTCGACCGGTCCGCTCGTGGGCGTAGTAGACGGGGATCTGACCCACCGATCGCGGCCAGGTCATCGGCAGGCGGCCGGAGGGGTCGGCGTCGCCGAGCAGCACATCCACGATCGCTCCCGCCGCCTCGGTGCCGCCGTGCCATGCGACGATCACGGACGGGGCGAGGTCGATCCAGTCCGAGACGATGAGCGGGCGCCCCGTCTCGATCACGACGACGAACGGCACGCCGGTGCGCGCGATTGCGCGGACGAGGTCCTCCTGTCGGCCCGGAAGCCGCAGGTCGCTGCGCGACGCGGCCTCGCCCGAGAGCGCGCTCGGCTCACCGACGAGGAGGACGACGATGTCGCTGTCGCGTGCGGCCTCGACCGCAGCCGCGATTCCCGTGTCGTCGTCCTCGAGGAAGTCGACGCCGGCGACGACGCTGACCTCGGCATCCGGACGTCGCGAGGCGAACTCGTCGGCGATCGATCCCGCCGGAGCCCCGAACGGCTGCGACCACGCGCCGAGGTGGTCCGTCGACGTCGCGTACGGGCCGGTGAGGAGGATGCGCCGATGATCCGCGAGTGGGAGCAGGGCGTCGTCGTTCTTCAGCAGCACCGCGGAGCGCACCGCGGCGCGCCGTGTGAGGCGGAGGGCTTCGTCGGTCGGCGCGGTGATCTCGGCGGCCTCGTCGACGTACGGCTGATCGAAGAGCCCGAGACGCTCCTTCAGCGTCAGCACCCTCGCGACGGCGTCATCGAGCCGCGTGCGATCGACGCGGGCCAGCAGCGCCTCACGGACCTCCGACGGCGCCCCGCCCATCTCCACGTCGAGGCCGGCCTCGTACGCCTGGGCCGCGGCATCCGCGAGGTCTTCTGCGATTCCGTGCGGGATCAGATTGCGCACGCCCTCGGCGTCGCCAACGACCACCCCGTCGAAACCCCACTCGTGCTTGAGCACCGCGGTGAGCAGCCCGTGATTGGCGTGCATGGGGCGGCCCGCGACGGTGTTGAAGGATGCCATGACGGATGCCGCACCCGCCGCCACCGCAACCCGGAACGGCTCGAGGTGGACGTTCCGCAGTCTGTGCTCGGAGGCGTCCACCGTGTTGTAGTCGCGCCCGCCCTCGGGCTGCCCGTAGGCGACGAAGTGCTTCGCCGTCGCGGCGATGGCGCGGGGTGAGCGGAGTGAGGAGCCGTGATAGCCGCTTATCATCGCGCGAGCCATCGTCGACGTGAGGTGGACGTCCTCGCCGAAGCCCTCGACCACGCGGCCCCAGCGCGGGTCACGTGAGATGTCGACCATGGGGGAGAAGGTCCACTTGACGCCGCCCGACCGCGCCTCGGCCGCGGCGAGGGCGGCGAGCTCTTCGACGAGCGCCGGGTCGAACGTCGCGGCCTGCGCGAGCGGCACCGGGGCGATCGTGCGCTGGCCGTGCACGACGTCGAGACCGACCAGCACCGGGATGCCGAGCCGCGTCTCCTCGACCGCGACACGCTGGAACTCGTTCGTCGCCGCCGCCGAGCGCGGCCAGAAGACCGAGCCGATGCCGTCTCTGATGAGCTGCGCGGCGTCCTCGAGCCGAGGGCGGAAGACGATCTGCAGCTGACCGAGCTTCTCGGCATCCGTCATCTCGGCGATCAGTCCTCGCACGCGCGCACTGACCGGTGTCATGGAATCCTCCTCGGTCGCGACCCACGGCCGCACGTGAACCAGATACCGCCCGGAGCCGAGGCCCCGGGCGGCATCTGCGCCTCTGCGTGTCAGCGGATCAGCTGTCCCACGCCGCGTCCATCTCCTCCAGAACCTGATCGACGGTCTTCTGACCCGTCAGCAGGCCCTGCACGCCGACACCGAGGGTGTCGTAGACGGCGGGGTTCGGCCACGTCGCGTTCGGGAGGCCGGTGAAGGCGCCCGACTCGAGCAGGTCGCCGACCGCCTGGTAGGGCGGGAGCAGATCAGCGGACGTCGCGCCCGTGATCGGCACCATTCCGGCGAGGTCGGCGAAGGCCTTCGCCTGCTCCGGCTGGGCGACCCAGTCGAGGAACGCCTGCACCGACTCCTTGACGGCGTCATCCGCCTTGGCGTTGAGCGCCCACGCGTAGTTCGCCGACGCCATCATGTACTCGCCCTGGCCTTCGGCGGGCGGGAACGCGCGCACCTGGAGCTCGAGCCCGGTCGCGGCCCCGATCGAGGTGGCAGCCGAGCCGGGGAGCGCCGCCGTGAGCGCCGTGCCGCCGCCCATGCCGGCCGTGATCGTGTCGAAGGTGCCGCCCTCGACGCCGTCCTGGAAGCAGCCGCTGTCCTTCAGCTCGATGATGTCCTCGAGCGTTTCACGCCAGCCATCCGAGTCGGCGAAGGTCACGTCGCCCGCGGCGCGCTGCTCGTTCCAGTCGGGGGTGTTCTCGTAAACGCGCGTGGCCGAGATGAGCTGCGACAGCAGGCCGGTGTTGAAGGGCACCGAGCCGGCGAGGACCGTGAACGTCTTGCCGCCCTCGCGGGCCGTCGTGCACATCTCGAGCATCTCCTCGTAGGTCGAGGGGTACTCGTCGATGCCGACCTCGGACGCCGCGGCCGCGTTGAAGACGTAGCCGACGGGCATGAGACCCGTGGGCTGGCCGTAGATCTCGCCCTCGTACTCGTACAGGTTCTCGGTGCCCGCCGGGATGACGGATGCCGAGTCGCCGCCGAGCGGAGCGAGCAGGCCCGCCTCCGCGAGTGTCACGACCGAGATCGCCTGGCCGGTGCCGGGCGCGAGGATCATGACGTCGGCGGCGTTGCCCGCCTGCAGCTGCGTCGTGACCTGCTGGTTGTACGCCTCGGACGGGTAGGGGATCACCTCGATCTCGACGCCCGTCTCGTCGGAGTAGGCCTGGAGGGTCTTCTCGTAGTAGTCGTCCTGGTCGTTCGCCTGGGCGACCATGACGGTGAAGCCGGCGGCGACACCGTCGTCGTCGCCGTTGCTGCCGCCGTCGTCGCCGCTCGACGAGCAGCCGGCGAGGATCAGGACGCCGGCGACGGGTGCCGCGAGGAGCGACCACCGGCGAGGCCGGGATGCTGTGTGCTGTGGCATTTCGGACCTTTCATGACTTCGTTGTCGCCAGTCAGGTAATCTGGCTCGGCCACCGGGCCGCATCCTCAGCCTGACACACATTCGCATAATTCTGACATTTGTATTGTTTATGTGAGGCAATAGTCAGGCTGATCCCCTTCTTCTACCTGATCAGAAGCTCTTTTCGGCGACGATTTCCACCGGCCCGGCGAGGCCCGCGGGCAATGGGGACGCCGTCTGTTCGAACACCTGCGTCATCGGAGAGAAGATCTCGCCCGACGGAGCGGATGCCTCGGCGATCAGCCGGTTGCGCCACGGAGTCGCGACCTCCACCTCGAGCACGTTTCGCCCGACGCGCACGGCCGGTGTCACATCCACCCGGAACGGACTGGTCCACGCGACCCCGCAGTCGACCCCGTTCAGCCGGACGCGCGCGATGTCGCACACGCGCCCGAGGTCGAGCCACAGCCGGTCACCGTCGGCATCCGGCAGCTCGAACTCGGTGAGATAGGTCGCGACGCCCGAGAACGCCCGCGCCTCGTCGCCGAGCGTCGTCCACAGCACCGGTCCCTCGGGGAGCGGAATCGGCCGGCGTCCGGAGATGTCCAGCGACCACTCTCCGTCGATCTCGTGTGCTGCGACGGATGCCTCGGGCACCGGCTCCCGCCCTGAGGCCGGCACGAGGAACACCGACCCGAACGCCGGCAGCGTGAGGTCGTACGCGCGACGCCCGTTCCGGTTCTCGGACCCGTCGAGCCCGAGCGCGAGCACGCGCACGGGATCCCACGCGGCGCGGGGGTGCGCGTCATCCGGTACCGAGACCCGCACCCGCACCTCGTGGCCGGCGGGATTCGCGAGGAACGCGATGCGCTCACCGCCGACGACGCGCGAGATCGTCCGCACCGGTGCCCCGTCCACGGTGAGCCAGGGTTCCCGTCCGAGCTCGCGCAGCGCCGCAGTGAGGTCGGCTGTCGCCACCACGTGCCCGCGTGCGCGGGGGTGCGTCCAGATCTCGTCGCACCATCGTGCGAACTCGTCCTCGTCGTCGGCCAGTGACGGGGAGCGATCGGGCCGCATGCCGATCACGGTCGCGCCTTCGTCGAGCAGCGCCGCGACCAGGCGCAACGTCCGGAGCGTCATGCGCCGACTCGACCCGCCGAGGTAGAGGACCGCGTACCGTGCGCCACGAGACTGCAGGACGCCGTCCGTCACGGTGAGCGCATGCAGGTCGTCGGGCCCGGCATAGTCGAAGTCGAACCCCGGTGGGACGGAATCGTCGAGCGCCTCGCCGAACAGCCCGGTGACGGGCGCCTCCTCGCCCACGAACACCAGGACGTCGACGGCGGGCTCGCCCGCAGACAGCACGGCTGAGCACCGGGCGAGGTAGTCGATCCACGGCTTGGCCATGTCTGCCCACGTCTCGTTGACTGTGAACACCTGCCCGAGGAACGGCGCGAGCGCGATGCCCGGCGGCGGTGCCGCGATCGGCTGATGCGGGGATGTGTGGATGCAGAAGCGCGTCACACCGAGCGAGAGCTGCAGGTCGGCGACGTGCTTGAGGCTTCGCGGCGTCGACGCCCACGGGCGGTCGAAGCTCGTGAACGCCTCGGCTCCCGTCCACTTCCTGCCGTGGAGGTGGGCGACGGATGCCGCGCCTTTGAGGTCGGCGACGTATGTCGGCACGGGACCGGCATCCGGGTCGAATGTCCACATGGCGCCCATCGGCACGTCAGCGTGCGACCGCATCGCGAGGTCGTCGCCCAATTGCGGGCGACGGTCCTCCAGCGCCTCGGCGTAGTACGCCATGCCGCGCCGGTGAGCCTCCGCGGAGAGTGTGCCGTAATACTCGTCCGCGAGGAGCTCCGAGATCGTGCGCCGGTAGTCGTAGAGGAATCGATCGGATGCCTCAGCACCGCCGACCACGAGACCCGTGAGCGCGGGCAGCCAGGGGGTCGGGTCGTAGCCGCGGCGCTGCCGGAAACGCTCGATGATATCGTCGGTCCAGTTCTGGGCGCCGGCTTCGATGCTGTCGCTCAGGAGTGCGTCGAACCGGCCGGGGGAGAAGCGATCGAGGTGCTCCCGCAGGTAGCGGGCGACGCGGGATCCGTCGAGCTTGTCCACCTCGAGTCCGGTCGAGTCGGCCGGCGCGGGGCCGTTGGTCTGGCCGGTCAGCGAGGCGCCGAGACGCAGGATGCGCCAGCGGCCCGGCGGCGCGTTCCAGGTGAGCCGGCCGCCCGCGACGTGTTCCGTGATGTCGAGGACGTCCGTCGCGAGGAGGGCCGCGGCATCCGCAGCGGCGTCTTCCGGAGTGTCGACGGCGTAGTAGTCGGGGACGACCCCGAATCCCGCCTTCGCCTCCGCGTGGTGCACGCGGCCGCCGGCGTACAGGGCGAACTCGGAGATGAGGAACGCGTCGCTCTTGCGGAGGACCGGGGGCACGCGCACGCCGTCGGCGACCGGCGGCAGGGCTTCGGCCGCACTCGCTCCCGAGAGCACGAGGCGGAACCTCCGGGCCGTGACCGGCGCGAACGCCGCGGTCCGGGCGGGGACCGTCGACGGGGGAAGAGCCGCGATGTCGCGATACGTGATGCCGTCGTCGCTCGCCTGCAGCACCGCCTCGGCGGGAGGCGCGGCGCCGAAGCCTCCCGGACCCGGGAGGCCCGCGGTGACCGAGCGCACCGTCACGGGTTCGTCGAACTCCTGCTCGATCCACGCCGACGACCACGCGTCCGGGTCGCGAGGGAGCGAGATCGTCGAGTCGAACGAGCCGTCGCGCAGCCGCTCCCCGTCGGCGACGGGTGCTGATCCGGTCACCCGCACCGGTGCGAGCGGCGCGTGCTCGGGCTTTGCAGGGAACGCGATCACGCGCCAGTCCACGGCCCACGGTTCGCGCGCTGGAGAACCCCAGCGCGGGGAGTCCTGGAAGAGGCCCGCGACGGAGGGGAGCGCGGGCAGTTCGACGTCGATCTCACCGCCGCCCTGCACGACTGCCTCCGACCACACGACCTTCTTCATGGCGTCGGCCGGCTCGACCCACGGGCCGCCCGCAGCGCTCCATCCCGACGATGTCGCGACGGCGAGCTCGAGCCCGAGGTCGGCGGCGGTGTCGGATGCTGTCGCGAGCGCTTCGCGCCACGCATCCGTCCCCGGCCGAACCGGCTCGGGAACCACCGGAGGCACGCCCATCCCGCCGTCGAAGAGCTGCACGCCGCGCACGCCGACTCCGTGGAGCCACGTCAGATCGCGGACGATTCCGGCGGGGTCGATGTTGCCGTCCATCCAGTGCCACCACGCGCGCGGCCGTGCGTCGTCCGGAGGATCGATGAACGCCTGCCACAGTGCGGCGAGCGGACCGGATGCCGGGGGCGGCGATGACTCTGGCATGGGTCTCATCCTCGCGTCGCGGAACGGCGTACAGAGGTCCGGACCACTTATATCCGATATCGCTAAAACTAATGTGTGCTTTGAACGGAAGTGTGTGAAAGTTGCTTCAGGCCCGCCGACGGGCGGCGCATGACGACGAGGTCAGAGAGCGGATGACAGTGACGATCGAGCGAGACTCCACTCGCACACTCACAGTGCCCCCCGAGGCGCGGCGCACACCGCGGCCTCGCGGCCGCAAGCCCCTCATCAGCTACGGGCATTGGTGGTGGGCGCTGCCCGCCGTCATCCTCGTGATCGCCGTGCACTACGTCGCGACGCTCACGGGTGGGTTCTTCGCGTTCACCGACTGGACCGGCCTGGGCGAGTGGGAGTTCATCGGCTTCGACAACTTCGTCCGCATCTTCAACGACCCGCTGCTGCTCGGCGCGGTGTGGAACACGCTGTTCCTCGCGTTCGGCTCCGTGATCCTCACGAACCTTCTGGGCCTCGGGTTCGCTCTCGCGATCAACCGCACGCTCAAGACGAGGTACATCCTGCGGACCCTGCTGTTCATGCCGGTCGTCCTGAGCCCCCTCGCGGTCGCCTACGTGTGGAAGTTCATCTTCCAGTTCAACGGGCCGCTCAACGGGTTCCTCGCAGCGATCGGCCTCGAGGATTGGCAGAAGGTGTGGCTCGCCGATCCCACGTGGTCGATCTGGGCGATCCTCCTCACCGTCGTTTGGCAGCAGACCGGTTTCGTCATGGTCATCTACCTCGCCGGCCTCGCGTCGGTGCCCGTCGAGCTCGAGGAGGCCGCCGCACTCGACGGCGCGAACATCTGGCAGCGGTTCTGGCACGTCACCGCTCCCGGCATCCGCCCATCGATCGCCATCGCGACCACCCTCGGGATCATCCAGGGCCTGCGGATCTTCGACCAGATCCTCGCCCTCACCGGCGGCGGACCCGCGGGTGCGACCGAGACCCTCTCGACGCAGGTCTACAAGCAGGCGTTCTCGCTCGGCCAGTTCGGGTTCGGCTCGGCGCTCGCGCTCATCCTGACGCTCATCATCCTGGTGTTCGCCATCCTTCAGCAGCGCGCGACGCGCGACCGCGACGCCGTCGTCCGAAAGGCCTGACATGTTCCGCTATACCAAGCTCACGGCGGTCCGCGAGGTGCTCATCTGGATCGTGACGCTCCTCGGACTGCTGCCCTTCTACCTTCTGCTCACGACGGCGTTCAAGACGGACCAGGAGGCCCTCACGACGAGCGCCGTCGCACCGCCGCAGTCGCTGAACTTCGGCGCCTTCGTCGAGGTGCTCACGACGGGCGGGCGCAACAGCATCCCGATGGCGATCCTCAACAGCACGATCATCACCGCCGGTGCGATCGCGGGGCTCGTGCTGTTCGGCTCGGTCGCGGCGTACGTCATCACCCGGCGCACGCGCATGTGGACGAACGTGACGTTCTATCTCGTGCTCATCGCGATCATCCTGCCGGCGCAGCTGGGCACGGTGCCCCTCTACATCGGCGCCCGCACGGTCGGGCTCACGGGCAACGCGATCGGAATGATCCTGCTGTGGATCGGCATCCTGCTGCCGCTGTCGATCTTCCTCTACGCGAGCTTCTTCCGCGGCCTCACGACCGAGTACGAGGAGGCCGCCGTCATCGACGGGGCGTCGCCGACGCAGGCGTTCTTCCGCGTGGTCCTTCCGCTCATGGCGCCGGCGACCGGCACCGTGGCGATCCTTACGGGACTCATCGTCTGGAACGACTTCTTCAACTCGCTGATCTTCCTCGGCGGCTCGACCACTCAGACGCTCCCCGTCGCGATGTACACGTTCGTCGGCGGACTCGTGTCGGCGTGGAACAAGATCTTCGCGGTCGTGATCATCTCGATGATCCCGATCCTGCTGTTCTACATGTTCGCGCAGAAGAAGTTCATCCAAGGTTTCGCCGGCGGTCTGAAGGGCTGACCCGCCGGGAACGATTCGAGGACGGCCGGATCGTCGAGCGCAGGCGCACCACGCTCCCGCGCATGCCGCCCACCCCATCGATGTCCTGACGACCCTGGAGACGACCGTGTATCAGCTCGCACCCAACATCGAACTTCTCTTCACCGAGGCCGGCGACTACCACGAGCGCGTACGTGCGGCCGCCGCGGCGGGCTTCGACGCCGTCGAGATGTGGGGGCCGATGGGCGTGGACGCGCCTGCCCAGCCGAAGGACCTCCCGGCGCTCAAGGCCGCCCTCGAGGAGACCGGCACCCGGCTCACCGCGCAGCTGTCCGAGCCGCGCACGCAGTTCATGATCCCGCCGTGGGACCATTCGGAGTTCTACCGCAGGCTCGATGAGGGCGTCGAGATCGCCCGCGACCTGGGCTGCCCGCGCATCGTCGTCGGCAGCGGCACGGGCTTCGGCGGCTGGAAGCGCCAGGTGCAGCTCGACAAGCTGATCGAGATCTACCAGAAGGCCATCGCGCAGATCGACGGCTCGGGCATCACGCTCGTCCTCGAGCCGGTGAACATCCGCGTCGACCACCCCGGCGCCCTCCTGGACCGCACCTCCGAGGCGGTCTATGTCGCGCGCGGCGTCGACTCGCCGTTCTTCGGCGTGCTCTACGACATCTACCATTCGGCCGTCGAGGGCGAGGACATGGCGGCCGAGCTCGCGAACGCGGGCGACCTCATCAAATACGTCCAGCTCGCGGATGCCCCGGGTCGAGGCGAACCCGGGTCCGGCTCGCTCGACTGGGTCGAGCGGCTCGGGATTCTCCGCTCCAGCGGTTACGACGGGCCGATCGGGCTCGAGTATTACCCGACGCAGGACTCCGGGGCATCCGTGACCCTCATTCGCGAAGTGGCGGCGACGGCATGAGTCGCTATCCCGAATCGGTCGACGTCGCGATCGTCGGCAGCGGCCCGACCGGCGCCGCCTACGCGCGGATCCTGAGCGAGCAGGTCCCGCGGGCGCGGGTCGCGATGTTCGAGGTGGGGCCGACGGTATCCGACCCTCCGGGCGCGCACGTGAAGAACATCGAGGACGCCGAAGCGCGGGCCGCGGCGCAGCGGCGGTCAGAGGGTCCTGGTGCAGGCGAGGCGACGGTCGACAACCCGGGAGCCGTCAAGTCGGGGGAGCGGCGTGCGCGTCCGGGGACGTTCCTCCTCTCGGACGGATACCGCGTCGACGACGAGGACGGCCTGCCCGTCGCGGCGTTCTCGAGCAACGTCGGCGGCATGGCCGCCCACTGGACCGGAGCGTGCCCGCGGCCGGGCGGGAGCGAGCGCATCGCGTTCCTCCCCGACATGGACGAGCTCCTCGACGAGGCGGATCGCCTGCTGGGTGTGACGACGGACGCCTTCGACGCGGCGCCCTTCACGGCGCTCGTGCGCGAGCGGCTCGCTGCGGTCGTCGACGACGGTCGGGAGCCCGCGGCGCAGGTGCAGCGGATGCCTCTCGCCGTGCGCCGCCGCGAAGACGGGCGGCTCGTATGGTCGGGAGCGGACGTCGTCCTGGGCGACGTCACGCGGGGCAATCCGAACTTCTCGCTTCATGACGAGTCGCTCGTGACGCGAGTCCTCGTGGAGGACGGGCGCGCGGCGGGCGTCTCGGTGCGGGACCTGCGGACCGGCGACGTGCACGAGGTGCGCGCGCGGTTCGTCGTCGTCGCCGCGGACGCCCTGCGGACTCCGCAGGTGCTGTGGGCGTCCGGCATCCGTCCCGAGGCCCTCGGACGCATGCTCAACGACCAGACCCAGGTCGTCTACGCGGCGCGTCTGCGCGACGTCGGGCCCGCGGCGGCCGCCCAGGTCGCGGCATCCGGTGCCCTCAGTGAGCAGAGCGGAGTGAGCTGGGTGCCTTTCACCGACGAGGTGCCTTTCCACGGGCAGATCATGCAGCTCGACGCCTCGCCTGTGCCCCTCGCGGACGACGACCCGGTCATCCCGGGCTCGATCGTGGGCCTGGGCCTCTTCTGCGCCAAGGACCTGCAATGGGAGGACCGCGTCGAGTTCACCGACCAGCCGGACCCCTACGGCATGCCGGCGATGCGCCTGCGGTACACGCTCACGGACCGCGATCGCGCGGTGCTCGAGCGTGCGCGTGAGGAGATCGTGCGTCTCGCGAAGGCTGTCGGCGAGCCCCTCGGCGACCGGCCGTTCACGATGCCGCTCGGCGCGTCGCTGCACTACCAGGGGACGACCCGCATGGGCGAGGTCGACGACGGGCGCAGCGTGTGCGGACCCGACTGCGAAGTGTGGGACGTGTCCGGCCTCTTCGTCGCGGGCAACGGGGTCATCCCGACCGCGACCGCGTGCAATCCGACGCTCACGTCGGTCGCACTCGCCGTACGGGGTGCGCGAACCATTGCCCGAAAGCTTTCTTTTGTCTAATTCAGACATTAGGGTGTAGAAACGCGTACTAAGTAGTCAAGGAGGACTCGTGATCCCCGATCGCATCATCGAGCAGGGAACGCTCACGACCGACGGCGCCCGTGCCGCGGTCGAAGTGCGCCTGCCGTGGTACCGCGCACTGCCGGCGTCGTGCATCGCCGGCGCCACGCTCGCCGTCGACGGTGTCGAGGCACCGGCCGAGTCGCTCCGTTGGGAGATGAACGGCCGCACCTTCACGTTCGACGAGCTCGTGCCCAACACCGAGGAGTGGTGGTTCCCCACCGACTCCGCCGTCCTCTCGGGCGACATCGCGCTCGACGACGCGCCGGAGCACAAGGTCGAGGTGTCGCTCGTGCTGTACATCCCCTACATCGTCATCGGCGACGGCGAGGTGCTCCACATCGAGGAGCGCGATGCCAAGACGATGCCCGCTCGGAAGGCGGTGGCGGCATGACCCTCCGACAGGCTCAGGGGCAGCTGGGCGCGCCCATCCAGGGCGTCACCCTCTACAGCTTCACGCGCGCCTTCCACGGCCGCGAGTACGACCTCGAGGGGCTCGTCCGCAAGGTCGCGGCCGAAGGCTACGGGCCCGGGCTGGAGATCATCGGGTTCTCGAGCTTCCGCGGATTCCCCGACGTCGACGACGCGTACGCGGGGCGGTTCCGCGACCTCGTCGCCGAGACCGGTCTCGTCACGACGTCCCTCGCGATCAACGCCGACATCGGTATCCACCGCGATCGGCTGCTGTCGCAGGACGAGCTGATCGAGTACATGCGCCGCCAGATCGAGGCCGCCGCGAAGCTCGGCTTCCCGATCGCACGCGTGCAGATCTCGATCTCGCCCGACTCGATGGAGGCCCTCGCGCCGATCGCCGAGCGCTACGGGGTGACCCTCGCCCTCGAGGTCCACGCCGACCAGTACGCGTCGCACCCGCGCATCCTCGCACTGCGCGACCGCTACGAGAAGGTGAGCTCGCCGTTCCTCGGGTTCACGATGGACTGGGGCGCCACCGTGACCGGCTTCGCGCCGTCGCTCATCGAGGCTTACCGCCGCCGCGGCGCATCCGAAGACCTCCTCGAGAAGGTCGTCGCGCTGTGGAACGAGTTCTACGAGCAGGGGCCGCCGGCCGACCAGGCAGAGCACGGCCAGCGTTTCGGGCGCTTCATCGCGCTCGCCGCACAGAACGGTCGCCCCGACCTGGGCATCGACTTCGGCATCAACGGCACCGGCCTCTTCGGCCCGGCCCGCGTGGACGACTGGCTCGAGATCTTCCCGTGGATCAAGCACGTCCACGGCAAGTTCTTCGGGATCGACGAACACGGCGAAGAGCCCTCGGTTCCGGTGCGCGACCTCGTGAAGCTCCTCGTCGAGAACGGTTACAACGGCGCGATCTCGAGCGAGTACGAAGGCTGGCACTGGAACCATTGGCAGTCGCCGTTCGAGATCATCGCCGCCGAGCAGGCCGTGCAGCGGTCGGCGGCCGAGAACGCCGGCAGCCGGATGGTGACGGATGCCGCGGAAGCGCGCAGTCAGCTCGCCGCCTGGCTGCCCCGACCCGAAGGAGCGAACGCATGAGCGACGGAATCGCGGGCACCGGCATCAAGCTGGGCACCACCCTCTACTCGATGACGAGTGAGTTCGCCGCCGGCGTCTACACCCCTGAGACGCTCATCGCGGCCGTCGCAGAGAACGAGATCGGCCCCGGCGTCGAGTTCAACATCGCGCAGCTGCTTCGCACGTACCCCGACGTCGACGGCGAGTTCACGAAGCTCTGGTTCGACTCCCTCGAGAAGTACGGGCTCGAAGCGAGTGCGATCGGCACGAACCTCGACATGGGGCGCCGCAAGGATCGCGACATGACGCCCGATGAGGAGCACGACTTCCTCGCCCGGCAGCTCAAGACGGCGCACACGCTGGGCTTCAAGCGCATCGTCATCCGGTCGGCGGGCAAGGAGCTGCTGCGCAGGCTCCTTCCGCTCGCGGAGAAGTACGACCAGCGGCTCGGGTACGAGATCCACGCGCCGCAGGGTCCCAACGACCCCAAGGTGGTCGAGATCCGCGAGCTCTACGAGGAGCTCGGCAGCGACCGACTCGGCTTCACGGCGGACTTCTCGTCGACGATGCACTCGCTGTCGCCGCGCCTCATCACGCAGCTGCAGTCGATGGGGCTCGACGACAAGCACATTCCGGTCATGGACGAGATCTGGCACGAGCCCACTCCGATGCACGTGCGCAATCAGAAGTTCGAGGACTACCTCGTCAGCGAAGGCGTGGACCCGCTGCGATTCGGACCGTTCACGCGGCTCGCGTTCAACATGCACGGACTCGTGCCGCCCGAGGAGTGGCTCGACATCATGCCGCAGATCTTCCACGTGCACGCGAAGTTCTACGACATCGGCCCCGACGGCGAGGAGCCCGCGATGGACATCCCGCGCATCGTGAAGCAGTTCGTCGACGGCGGGTACGTCGGCTACCTCTCAAGTGAGTGGGAGGGTCACGCCTTCCTCGACCTCGGCGAGGCCGACCCGATCGATCTCGTGAAGAAGCAGCACGCGCTCATGCGGCGCGCCATCGAAGACACCGTCGCGCAGCGCCAGCCGGCCTGAGCGGGGAAAGGAGCAGACCAATGTCCGACAGCGTCGCCGAGGCATCCGTCGCAGAGCTCGCCGCAGAGATCGCGCGCCTCCGCGAAGAGGTCGCCGAAGCTCGACGGCTCGCGGAGCGGGCCGAAGATCGCGGCAAGATCGAGAACCTCTTCAATCGCTACATGTACCTGCACAACGCGTTCCAGGACGAGCAGATCATTCCGCTGTGGGTGAAGGAGGGGACGGAGGGCATCCGCGCCCGCTACACCAACGCGGGGCAGTACACCACGTGGGAGAGCGTGACCGCCTACCACCGCGGTCGTCCCGCACCGGCGGGCAAGCTCATCCTCCACGCGACGACGACGCCCGTCATCGAGGTCGCCGGCGACGGCACCACGGCGAAGGGGGTGTGGCTCATGGCGGGGACGGAATCCGGGCTCACCGATCCCGAGGTTGCGAAGGAGTTCCCCGACATGTACTCGCCCCAGGAGGTGCTCGGCAAGAAGGTGTGGGCGCACTGGGTCTGGTGCAAGTACGGCATCGACTTCCTCAAGCAGGACGGCGAGTGGAAGATCTGGAAGTTCCGCTGCTACGAGCTCGCGCGCGCTCCGTTCGAGGAGAACTGGGTGAGCTTCGGCCTGAAGAACCAGAGCGCGTTCGACCTCGACCTCATGTACTTCGGCGACGACGGCAAGCCCGTGTTCATGCCTCCGGCCGACGAGCCGGTGCCCTCGAAGAACCACCCGTACAGCCCCGAGACGGTGCAGAAGCTCGAGCCGGTGCCGCCGGTGCCGCACGAGCACTTCACCGACACCTTCGCGTAGGAGAGACCATGGCCACCCACAATTCGCTGTTCTCCGAGAAGGACGTGCGGCGCACAGACGACGGCATCGCCGTCTCGCTGCAGCTGCCCTGGTACCGGAGCCTGTGGCTCTCGGCAGTGGACGATGTCGCGGCATCCGTCAACGGGGTCGAGATCCCGAAGGAGGACCTGCGGTTCGCTCTGGAGGGGCGCGTGTACCGCATCGAGGAGCTGCCCGAGCAGTTCGAAACCCTCTGGTTCGTCGCCGATCGCCCCGACGTCCTCATCCGCCTCGACGAGGTTCCGGCGGCGGGCGAGAAGCTCACCGTCGAGGTGGTGCTGACGATGCGTCTGCTCTACATGCAGATCATGCCGGGCGTCGACGGAGGTCCGGGCCGGTACGTCACGAATCGCGTCCCCGTCGAGCGAGAGGTGGTGCTCGCATGACCGGTCTTCGGGTGGCCATGATCGGGCACGGTTTCATGGGAGCGGCCCACTCGGTCGGTTGGCGGCAGGCGCCTGCCGTGTTCGATCTTCCGGTGCGGCCGCATATGGCGGTTGTGGTGGGTCGTGATGTCGAGGCGACGGCTGCGGCGGCGGAGAAGTGGGGCTGGGGGGAGGCTGCGAACGATTGGCGTGAGGTGGTCGCCCGTGACGATATCGATGTGGTCGACATCGTGACGCCGGGTGATTCGCATGCCGAGATCGCGATCGCGGCGCTGGGGGCGGGCAAGCATGTGCTGTGCGAGAAGCCGTTGGCGAACACGGTGGCTGAGGCGGAGGCGATGGCGGATGCCGCGGCCGCAGCCGCGGCGGCCAAGGGTGTGCGGGCGATGGTG
>NZ_DATMFG010000009.1:0-44458 GCF_035556355.1 Microbacterium sp. | reverse complement strand
CCCGCCCCCCGCGAGACGACACGCGGCAGCCCCCGTCGGCCATCCCCACGGCCCGGACGGGCCGCCCGCAGCCAGATAGTTCGCCCGATACGGGCCCGCCGACATCGCGAACGCACCCGCCGGCGACGACCAGATCGTCCCCGTGGTGAACTCCTGCACCGACCCGCCGCCATTCGCAGCCACCGACACCGGAGCTGCCTTCGGCACGCCGAGGTTGGATGTCACGCCGCCCGCGGCCGACCAGACCGTCAGGAAGGGCGCTGCCAGCGGGACGGTTCCCGTCGCCGCCGAGTAGGTCAGTGTCCCCTTCTGGAACGTCTGCGCGTGTTTCCCGCTCGAGCTCTGCGAGTTCGCAGACGGGTAGCCGTATGGCCCACTCGGCCCACCGAGCGCGGCGTAGCCGGCGTCGAGTCCGGTGGGGACGATCCGCGACGCCGTCGATGGCGAGTAGTAGACGGTGCCGTACTGGAACTTCATCGAGCAGCCGCCGTCGAGCAGACCGCACGCCGCCGCCGCGACCGGCCAGCCCCAGCTGCCGCTCTCGCCGCCCGCCGCGTAGTAGTTCGTCCGGAACGCACCGTTCAGCATGCCGTAAGCGGTCGATGACCCGGTCTTGAGCCAGATCGTGCCGCCGGTGAACTGCTGGACGTAGCCGCCCCCATTTGCCGACGAGCGCACCGCCGCGCTCGTCGCATTGCCGATTCGGCCCGTCGCTCCACCGAGTCGGTTCCACTCCGTCGCGATCGCCCCCGTGACCGTGTAATCGGTCGACCCGAACCAGTCGGTGAAGTAGTTGTAGAAGTTCCGGTTGCCGTAGCTGGAGCATCCGTCACCCGTGCCGTAGCCGGCGGCCAGGGCGGCGGCGTTCGGCTGATACGGCGTGTAGTAGTAGAGGTTCGCGGTCGCCTGGTTCTGCACGAACACCGGCGATGAGCCGCACGCCCGGTTGGGGTTGTAGAGGATGTTCCACGTCTTGCCCGGCGCGTACCACGTGAAGTACTGGCTCGTGCTCGGCGGGTTCGCGTAGCGCTTCATCTGCCACGCTGCGCCGTAGACCTGGTTGAAGAAGCCGTAGTAGCGCGTGTCGCACGCGGCCGTGTCGGGGCAGCCCTGCCCCATCGCGATCGTGTACCGCCACTCGCTCGGCCACGTATGCGTGACGAGCCCCTGCTCCTTCTGAAGCGTGACGAGGATCACCTGCGGGTTGATGCCGCACGCCTGCGCGACCTTGTAGATGATGCGCGACGCGCGTTCGCGCACACCGCCGGAATACGCGCCGCACATCGCGTCCGCCGCTGTCGAGCGCGACGTGTCGTACCAGTCCTTCAGGCATGTGTAACCGGACTGGCAGCTCGGCACCTTGGCCTGGAGGAACGCCTGGATCTGAGCCTCGGTCATCGCGTTCCGGTTGAAGAACACCGCGTCGCTGATGATGTTCCCGGCGCGGAAGTTCGCGAGGTTCGCGGTCGTGCGGATACCGGCCGCAGCGGGCGCCGGATCGGCGGCCGCCGCGGGTGCCGCCGCGACGGACGCCGCCGCTGACGCGGCATCCGGCTGTGCCAGTGCGGCGCCCGTGGGCGTCGCGATCATCCCCGCCACTATCACCGATAGTGACGCCAACAGCGCAGCGAACTTCTGTCTGCGCTCGCGCGGGCCCCCCCGCCGCGGAGCGGTACTCATGTGAACAGTGTGTCGGAAGTGAAAGCGTTTGCCAACCTGAGATGGCGAATTCGTTCGGAAACGAGCGAATTCGGGACGCTACAGATCCGCGTGCAGCTGCCACACGCGATCGGCCGCCTCGCGCCAGGAGAACGCCCGCCCCCGGTCAGACGCCAGGACGGCGAAGCGCTCGGCGGATGCCGTCGAGGCGAGGGCTTCCGCGAGGGCCGCCGCGAGACCGTCGGCGAACGAGCCGGACCCATCCGGCTCGACGAGCGCCCCGCCGTCGACCACGACCTCGCGATGCACGTCGGTTCCCGCCGCCACGACCGGAACACCGAGCGCGAGCGCTTCGAGCACGCGCCACGGGAACGCCATGCGGCGCGACGGCGCCACGAGCGCGAGGGCCGCGCCGAACACCGCCGCCCGGTCGTGCGCCTGGAGCGCTCCGCGCACGTGCAGCAGGCGCTCCGGGAGCCCTGCGGCGGCGGCACGGTCGGCCAGGACCGGCTCCTCGCCGTCTCCCGCGTCGATCACGACGACGGGCACCTGGAGCTGCGAGCGCGCGACGGCGGCGAAGCCGTCGTCGAGACCGTCTGATTCCGCCGCACCGCCGGCCAGCAGCACGTAGCCCTCCGGCAACCCGAGTTCACGGCGTCGACCGACCTCGTCGGTGGGGACGGCGAACCCGGTCGGTGCGGCGCCGGCGATGACGCGGATGCGGTCACCCAGGGGCGCCGCCTCGGCGAGCCGCTCCCCCATCGAATGCGTCGGCACGACGACGGCGTCGGCGTGCTTGACCGCGCGCTTGAGCATCGCGCGCTGCCAGCCGGCCTCGGCCCGTGGCAGCTCGCCGGGGTGCGCCCAGGCCCGCAGGTCCCACACCGTGATGACGGTCTGGTCGTGGTCGTGCACGCGGTCGTGCTTCACGAGCGGCGCGAACATCGTCGGCGAGTGGACCATGCCCCCGCTGATGCCCGTCGGGATGCCGAGCTGCAGCGCCGCGGCGAGCTCTCGGCGGGGCAGCCCCGACCGCTGGATGCTCGCGACGCCCGGCACCTCCGCCTCGATGTCGCGCGACGGCCCGGAGGGCACGACGACCTCGACCTCGCACCCCGAGGGGGACGCGATCACGAGCGCGCGGGCGAGATCGCGGGAGGCTTCGGCGAGCGCGGCATCCGTGGGCGCCACGAGCTGATCGAGGATCACCCGCAACGTCGCCGTCATGGTGTCGAGAGTACCCGCGGCAGCGGGGATACAGCCGCAGGACCGGGTCAGTCGGCCGAGGGCGAAGGAGACGGCGGATGCAGCGCGTTGCGCACGAGCTCCTGGATGTATGCGAAGTCCGGCTCGTGCTCGTCGATCCCGCCCTCCGGGGTGAGCTCGATCGTGGTGACCGGCTGCTCCTTCGCCTTGAGCGCGAGCTCGACGAAGTACGGCAGGAGCGACTGCGGCAGATCGGTCTGCACGATGGCGGCGCCCGCGGTGGCGACGTCCTGGAAGCGCGTCAGCACCGTCTGCGGCGTGAACTGCTCGAGGATCGCCTGCTGCAGCTGGCGCTGGCGCTTCATGCGGTCGAAGTCGCTCGTCGTGTACCGCGAGCGGGCGTACCACTGCGCCGTGTCGCCGTCCATGTGCTGCGGGCCCGCCTCGATCCAGCCGATCGCCCACTCCTCGGCGGGCTGGCCCTGGTACGAGGGCCCGCCGCCCTTCGGCAGGCGCTGCTCGACGGTGATGTCGACACCGCCGAGCGCGTCGATGAGGGCCGCGAACCCGTGCATGTCGAGGAAGACGTAGTACGGGATCTCGATCCCGAGCACGCCCTCGGCGGCGTCCTTCGTCGCCTCGATCGCCGGGGCGGAGCCGTTCGCACGCGCGTCGGGGTAGAGCGCGTCGCCGTCCTGGCAGACCTCGACCTCGGTGCGCAGCTGGTTGATGCCGCTCCCCCATCCGCAGTTCGGGTCGGCGTGGCCCTGGTGTCCGTTCGGATAGCGGTCGCGCATCGGGCCCTCGGAGAACGGCACGTTGGGCATGTCGCGCGGGATGCCCGTGATCGTGACCGCGCCCGTGTCTGCGTTGACCGACACGACCGAGATCGAGTCGAAGCGCATCGAATCGCGTCCGTCGCCGCTGTCGGCGCCCAGCAGCAGGATGTTGTAGTAGCCGTCCGACGGCGGCACCGGCGGCCCGCTCGCGCCGAAGACGAGCCCGATCGTGTCGCGCAGCACGCCCGCGGAGTTCGCCGCGTACGCGGCGACGCCTCCCGAGACGACGAGGAGCACGACCGAGAGACCTGCGATGCCGAACCGTGCGCCCGGGCGGGTCTTGACAAGCCGCACGAGCCGCAGGGTGTCGAACGTCAGCACCACCCACAGCACGATGTACGCGATGAGCAGGACCTGCGCCGCGAGCAGAGCGAACCAGTTCGTGGCGATCGTGATGAACACCTGCTGCCACAGCAGCGCGCACAGGCCGCCGAGGATCACGACGGTCCACATCAGGAGCGTCGCGGCGAGCCCGAGACGCCCGAGCCTGCGGTTGCCCGCGAGGATCTGCGCGGATCCGGGAAGCAGGAAGTTGAGCAGGACCAGCCACCAGCCACGACGCGTCATCATCGCGCGCGACGACGCGTCGGGGTGGCGCAGCGGCCTCTCCTCGACGACACGGGCCGGCGGAGGGGCAGCAGTCGCACGCGGAGGGCTCATGACGCTCACAGCGCCTCCTTGAGCCGCCGGTTCTTCTCCTCGACCTGCTGCTCGAGCTCGCGCGCATACGCCTCGACCCGGTCAGCGGTCGCCGCATCCGATGTTCCGAGGATGCGGACGGCGAGCAGCCCCGCGTTCTTGGCCCCGTTGATCGACACGGTGGCGACGGGGATCCCGGCGGGCATCTGCACGATGCTGAGCAGGGAGTCGAGCCCGTCGAGCGTCGCGAGCTGCACCGGCACGCCGATGACGGGTACGGACGTCACGGACGCGAGCATGCCCGGGAGGTGTGCGGCGCCGCCGGCGCCGGCGATGATGACGCGGATGCCGCGCTCACGCGCCTCGCGGCCGTAGCGCATGAGCTTGTCGGGCGTGCGGTGGGCGGAGACCACCTCGACCTCGTGCGGGATGACGAAGTCGCTCAGCACCTGAGACGCGTCGCTCATGACGCGCCAGTCCGAATCGGAGCCCATGACGACCCCGACGAGGGGCGCATCGGAGGAATGCAGGGGTCGGGTCACCCGACCAGGCTATTGGCGATGGCTGGAAGAACCCCGCAACGGCGCGGGATTTGCGGCGTGCGTCGCCGATCAGTCCGCGAAGTGCTCCGCTGCGGCCCGCGCCTCGTATGCGACGTCGTCGAGGTCGTCCCCCGCGACGTTGATGTGGCCGACCTTGCGGCCCGGACGCGGATCTTTGCCATAGGTGTGGATCTTCGCCGTCGGGTGCTCGGCCATCGCGGACGCGAACCGCTCGTCGATCGAGGCTTTCTGGGGCCCGCCGAGGATGTTGACCATGACCGACCACGCGGCCAGCGGCGAGGGGTCGCCGAGCGGAAGGTCGAGCACGGCGCGCAGGTGCTGCTCGAACTGGCTCGTGACGGCGCCGTCCTGCGTCCAGTGGCCGCTGTTGTGGGGGCGCATCGCGAGCTCGTTGACCAGCACCCGCTCGTCGATCGTCTCGAAGAGCTCGACCGCGAGCATGCCGGTGACGTCCAGGCCCTCGGCGATCCCGACGCCGATCGACGCGGCGACCTCGTCGAGGCGCTCGGGCGAATGCGGCGCGGGTGCGACGACCTCGGCGCACACGCCGTCGCGCTGCACAGTCTCGACGACGGGGTACGTGCGCACCTCGCCGGAGGGGCGGCGCGCGACCTGCTGGGCGAGCTCGCGGCGGAAGTCGACGAGCTCCTCGACGAGCAGCGCGCCGCCGCGGGCGTCCTCGGCGAGGGTCGCGAACCAGTCCTCGGCCTCGGTCGCCGAGCGCACGACGCGCACGCCCTTGCCGTCGTAGCCGCCGCGCGGCGTCTTCACGACCGCAGCGCCGTCGTGCGCGTCGAGGAACTCCTGCAGACCGGCGGCGCTCGTGACGGCGGCCCACTCCGGCTGGGGCATGCCGAGCTCGTCGAGCCGGGCGCGCATCGCGAGCTTGTCCTGCGCGAATCGCAGCGCCCCGGGCCCCGGCCGCACCGCGATGCCCTCGTCGACGAGGACGGCGAGCACCTCCTGCGGCACGTGCTCGTGGTCGAACGTGAGCACGTCGACGTCGCGCGCGAACGCGAGCACCGTGTCGGCGTCGCGATAGTCGCCGACCGCCGTCGCGGCGAGGGCGGCGGCCATGCCGGGCTGCTCGGCGAGAACGCGCAGCTCGACGCCGAGCTCGACGGCGGGGGCGATCATCATGCGGGCGAGCTGTCCGCCGCCGACGACTCCGACTCGAAGCGCCATGGGGTTCCTTTCGACCCACCCATCATTCCAGGCGGCCCGTCGTGCGACGGGCCGGGTGATGCGGATGCCGCGTCAGCCGCGCTCGGGAGGCGAGTCGGGTGCGAGCGGCAGGGGCTGAGCATCGCGGTGCGCGAGGATCTGGTTGACCTCGACCTGATCGACGAGGACCTCGTGCACGAGCTCGGCACTGGGGATGTCGACCATGCGGAGCGGTTCGTCCACGCCGTTCGAGAGCGTCAGGGTGCCGGCGCCCCACATGCGCTGCAGGATCCCGCGACGCAGGTCGATCGAGTAGCCGCGCACGTGTTCGAGCTCGCGGGTCGCGCGGCGGAACAGTCCCCTGCGGGCGATCACGCGACGCGTCGTGATGAGGTACGTGCGCGACCACCACGCGGCGAAGGGGAGCACGACGGCGACGAGGAGGATCGCGGCGGCGGCGAGCAGCAGCATCCAGTTCTGGAACGGCGCCGGCAGGTTGCCGTAGAAGTAGCCCACGGCTCCCGCGACCGCGATGAGGACCAGGGCCGACCAGAAGAGCCGGCGGGCGTGCCCGCGGAAGCGCGCGACTCGGAGCTCGGGAGTCGGCGCGCCCGGGGCGGGGGTGATGGGCCTCCCGCCGTACCCGATCGGCTGCGTCATGCCTCCATTCTCCCGGCACCGCCCCGCTGGGACGGCATTTCACGCGTGATCCCGCGTAACCTCGCGTCGCGCAGCGGGACGGTCAGCGCACGTGCACGACGTCGCCCGCGGCGACCGCGGTCTCGGTGAGACCGGTCACCACCACGAGCCGACCATCGGGATCGATGCGCTGCGCACGCCCCTCGAGCGTCGTACCGCCGGGCAGGGAGACCGCGACCTCGCGTCCGAGTGTCGCGCAAAGCGCCTCGACCTCGGCGAGGACGCCCGCGCCGGCGGCGTCGCCGTGCGCCGTCTCGAGCGCGCGGAGCTGCTCGTCGAGCGCGGTGAGGTAGTCGGCGAGGAGACGGTCCTCGTCCGCCTCGAGCCCCGCGATCGCGAACGAGGTCGCGGTCGGAACCGGGAGCTGCTCCGCCGTCATGCGCGTGTTGACACCGGCGCCGACGACGACGGCATCCGGATGCCCCGGCACCACCTCCGCGAGGATCCCGCACAGCTTCGCGCCGTCGAGCAGCACGTCGTTGGGCCACTTGACGCGCGCGTCGTGTCCCGCGCCGACTACCTGCGCCGCCACCGCTCGCGCCATCGCAGCGCCCGCCACGAGGGGGATCCACCCGCGGCTGCGCGTCGGCAGCGCGCCCACGCGCACGAGCACCGATACCGCGAGGCCCGAGCCGGGCGGCGCCACCCACGACCGGTCGAGCCGGCCCCTGCCCGAGCGCTGGTCGTCGGTGACGATCACCGAGAGATGCGGCCATTCCTTCGGAGCATCCGCGGCGGCGTGCGCGAGGTCGGCGTTCGTCGACCCGGTCGACACCAGGACTTCGAGCCGTGCTGCGACCGATTCGGTGAGTGGGTAGGCGTTCGGTGCAGCCGTCATGGGGTCACACTACCGACGGCTCACCGGTTCTTCAGGCCCGTGTACGACACCCAGAGCTTCCGCTGGCCCCACTGGATCTGGTACCACATCCGCTGCGCGTCGAGCACCTGTATCAGCACGCCTGCGGGGATCGTCGTGACGATGGCGCCGTTGGGCGACGCGCGCAGCAACGAGGGCGTACGCGTGACCATCTGGTGAATCGGATACGTCGCGGCGGCCCCGAATGCCCCGTTGAAGTGCGTGTAGACGGTGCGCGAGACGGCGCGGAGCGCCTCCTGCGGCGGGCCGTTGTCGCCGATGATCGAGATGATGTAGCTGTAGCGCGTCCCATTGACGATCGCCGTGTCGGCCTGGAGCAGGCCGGATGTCAGCCACAGCGCGCCCGGCTTGCTCGCCTGCCCGATCCCGGGCGGAATGCCCGAGGCGATGCGAGAGCGCCAGATCTGCGAGCGCATGAGGATGATCAGATGGTCGGCCCACTTCTTCGACAGGATCGAACGGTTCGCCAGCCGCTGCATCATCCAGGTGATGTCGTTGGTCGAGGTGCGGTTTCCTGCGTACAGGACGCTCACCCCGGCGGGCACATTGCCGTAGTACGTGTTCGTGAACCCCGCGTCCCGGATCATCTGGTTGATCCGGGGGATCCCGATCCAGTGCACGACGTCGGTGTGACAGTAATTGTCGGAGACGTGGATCATGAACTGGATGCACAGGCCGAGCGATATGCCGGACGGCAGCCGGGTGTTGATCGTCGCGCGCCCCTGGTCGATCAGCTTCAAGGCAGCCCACGACGCGAAGATCTTCATCATGCTGGCGGGCTCCATGCGGGTGCCGCCTCCGATCTGAGCGATCTCGTTGAGACCGCCGATCTGCCGCACAGTCACGGTGTAGGTGCCCGGGTACTGGCTCAGTGTCGAGCGGATCGCCGACGTCAGGGCCGCCTGTCGATTGGACTTCTCCACCGTGCACGGCACGTTGTTCATCGCCGGTGCCATGAGCTTCTCCGTGTCGCCGAGCGCCAGCACACGCGCCCCGGAGGCAGAGATCTGAGCAGCGATCGCGTCCGCGATGCACTCTGGAAGCGAGTAGAACAGAGGCTGCCCGGTCGCCGCGGCGATGCCCGCCGCAACCGCGAGGTCGGAGGGCCGGGCGGGATTCACGACCAGGGACCTCTGCGGCGTGGACCCCGGCTCGGATGCGACGCGTGCCGACAGATGGTACGTACTGGAGTGGGTGAGCACGACGAAGTCGAACCCCGCCGCACGCAACGACGCCTCGTAACCCGCGCTCACGCGCGAGGTGCCTGCCACATGAACGATCCGGGTGGTGCCGACTGCACGCAGCGCGGCCAGGGTCGCCGGCTCGACGGCCGCCGCCTGACCGTTCACGATGAGCGTGCGCTTCCCGGCACGGGCGCCGGCCGCCGTCGCGAGCGGTGCGTCGTCGTGCGTGATGCCGCCGCTCAGATACACCGTGTCCGCGGCAACCGTCCCGGCCTCGAAGATCAGGCGCGCGGTGTCGCTTGCGGAATTGGAGCCGATGCGCTGGACGTTCGGCACGATCGACCGGACGCGATCGGCCACCGCCTCCGAGACGACCCCGGACCCGCCCACGATGTAGACGCTCGACGGCGCAAGGCGCTGGAGCTCGGCCCACACGTTCGCAGGCATCGCCGAGGGTTGCGTGAGGAGCAGCGCGCCTCCTGTGCTGGCGATGAGGGTGGCCGCGATCGTTCCCATGATCGGCGCCGAGCCGCCCGTCAGCACGACGACGTCCGACCCGTTCGGGAAGGTCGCGGTGGTGGCCGCGACGCTCGCGGTGTAGATGTTCGTGCTGAGGCTCACCCGAGTTCCCGCCGGTATCGTTCCGGGGGTGCCGGCCGCGAACAAGCGGGCGTCGGCGGACGGATCGTCAGGCTCCTCGTCCGGGTCGGCCTCCGGGGTCGGCTCCTCGGAAGGCACCGGCTCCGGAGTCTCGATCTCCGTCGGAGACGGATCGGGCGTCGGTGTGGGCTCGGTCGAGTCGCTCGGTGTCGGCGTCGATTCGCTCGGCTCAGGAGCCGGCGCTTCCGTCGAGTCGGGGGCGGGCGCCTCGTTCGAGACCGCGGAGCCCGACGCGGAGTCGTCTGCTCCTGCGGTCGCGGGCGCCACCTGCGCCAGGAGCACGACCGGGGTCAGCGCGATCGCGAGAAGTGCTCGCGACCACCACCTGCGCTGCCCCCGTGGATGAATCACTGCCTCCGACCATAACCCGGAGGCCGCGCGAGGGAAATGAGATCCCGATGAGAACGCAACGCGGCGCCGCATCCGTCTCTCCGCCGAATCGGACAGCGGATCGGACAGGCGCTTGTGCGATCCCTCCAACGGCGGCGCGAAACGCGCCGATAGGGTGGAACGCGTGACCGAAGCGCCCGACCTCTCCACGACTGCCGGCAAGATCGCAGACCTCCGTTCGCGCTACCAGGAAGCCGTGGTCGACGCCGAGAAGGCGGCGCAGCAGAAGCAGCACGCGAAGGGCAAGCTCACCGCCCGCGAGCGCATCGAGCTCCTGGTCGACCCGGGCAGCTTCGTCGAGCTCGACGAGTACGTGCGCCACCGCACGACCGCGTTCGGCATGGACAAATCGCGCCCCTACGGCGACTCCGTCGTCACGGGCGTCGCGACGATCCACGGGCGCACGGTGGCCGTCTACGCGCAGGACTTCTCGACCTTCGGCGGCTCGCTCGGCGAGGTCGCGGGCGACAAGATCATCAAGGTCATGGAGTTCGCCCTCCGGAACGGCATCCCCGTCGTGGGCATGCTCGACTCCGGCGGTGCGCGCATCCAGGAGGGCGTCGTCGCCCTCGGCAAGTACGGGGAGATCTTCCGCCTCAACACGCAGGCCTCGGGCGTCATCCCGCAGATCTCGATCGTCATGGGCCCCGCCGCGGGCGGCGCGGTGTACTCACCCGCGCTGACGGACTTCGTCGTGATGGTCGACAAGACGAGCCAGATGTTCGTCACCGGTCCCGACGTCATCAAGACGGTCACCGGCGAAGACGTCGGCATGGAGGAGCTCGGCGGCGCGCACACGCACAACACCCGCTCGGGCGTCGCGCACTACCTCGCCGAGGACGAGGACGACGCGATCGACTACGTTCGCACCCTCCTGGGCTTCCTCCCCGACAACAACATGTCGGAGCTGCCGGTCTACGAGACGGAGTTCGAGTTCGAGACGACGGATGCCGACCGCGCGCTCAACCACGTCGTGCCCGACTCCCCGAACCAGCCCTACGACATCCACCAGGTCATCCGCGGGATCGTCGACGGCGAGGACTTCCTCGAGGTGCAGCCGCTGTTCGCGCCCAACATCGTGATCGGGTTCGGACGCATCGAGGGCAGGTCCGTGGGGATCATCGCGAACCAGCCGTCGCAGATGGCCGGCACGCTCAACATCGACGCGGGCGAGAAGGCGAGCCGGTTCGTGCGGTTCTGCGACGCGTTCTCGATCCCGATCGTCACGCTCGTCGACGTCCCCGGCTACCTGCCGGGCACGGACCAGGAGTGGACGGGCGTCATCCGACGCGGAGCGAAGCTGCTCTACGCGTACGCCGAGGCGACGGTCCCGCTCGTCACGGTCATCCTGCGAAAGGCGTACGGCGGTGCCTACATCGTCATGGGCTCGAAGCAGCTCGGGGCCGACATCAACCTCGCATGGCCGACGGCCGAGATCGCGGTCATGGGCGGTCAGGGCGCCGTCAACATCCTCTACCGCGGCGAGATCAAGCGCGCCGCGGAGGCGGGCGAAGACGTCGCCGCCGTCCGCGCGCGGCTCGCGAAGGAGTACACGTACAACGTCGCCTCGCCGTTCCTCGCGGCCGAGCGCGGCGAGCTCGACGGCATCATCGAGCCGGCGCAGACCCGCGTCGCGATCGCGAAGGCGCTGCGGGCGCTGCGCGGCAAGCGCGCAAGCCTTCCGCCCAAGAAGCACGGGAACATTCCGCTGTGACCCTCGCAGAGCACGACGACCACGCGATCTCGGTGGAGGTGCTGCGCGGGCAGCCGACCGAGGACGAACTGGCGGCGCTCGTCGCGGTCGTCACCGAGGCGTACGCCGAGGAGGCGAGGCACGCGGTCGCCGAAGACCCACCGACGCGCTCGGCGTGGTCGGTCTCGCAGCGCGCCCTGCGCAGGCCGCTGCCGCGCGAGCTGGGATGGTCGCGCGCCCTGCCGTGCTGGCAGGGCTGACGCCCCGTGAAGCCTGGATTTGTCCCCCGAAATACCTACAGACGGGACACTTGACGGGTCGGATACTTGAAGTGCTGGAACGCTCTGCGTTCGGCTGACCTGCCCTCCGGTTCTCGGTGTCGGTCAGGTTCGGCCAGAGCGGACGGTTTTCGGGTAACCGTCCGCAGGCGAGGGGCGGGCGGCTTCGCCGCCCCTCGCCTCTTCTTCTCCGCTCCCCGCCCTGGCTCCCCTCCCCCGCCGGGACGGGGAGCGTGCTTGTCCCTGCGACAAGACGCGGGCCGAGCGCCGGATGCCGCGCCGGCTGCTACTCGCCTTCGCCCTCACCCTCGCCCGCTCGCGGCAGAGGGATCTCCTCCCACAGGTCGACGGCGTCCTCGTCGGACAGGCCCGCGCCCGCCGCGGAGCGGCCGACGACCGTGACCGCGACGCGCTCGTGCGGCGACGTGCGGATGTAGATGCGGTCGGAGCGCGCGGTGCGCAGCGTGTCGGCGAGCTGCGCGCGGATGATGGCGAGCGCGGACGTGTCGACGTCTTCGAGACCGCCCTCGTCGAGCACCGTCACGGTCGCGCCGCGTCGGCGCGCCCGCTCGAGCTCGGCGCGCACGGCGTCGTCGAGCAGTCGAGGACCGCGCATCTCGTCACGAAGGCGTCCTTCGGCGACACGCGCCTGCAGGCGCTCGTTCTCGTCGAGCTCCCCCGCCGTCGCGACGGCGCGCATGAGCACGGGGCCGGCGACGACGAGAGCGCGCTGCACCTGCACGCGTCGCTCGCGCTGCCGCACCGACTGCGATGCCTGCCACGCGGATGCCGCCCGCTGCAGCCCCGCGAGCCGCGACGTGTCGCGCGCGGCCCGGTCCATCGACAGGAGCAGCAGCTGCGCCGCCGCGACCCACACGGCGGAGCCGACGAGCCCGAGCGAGAGCGCGTCGATCGGGCCCATCCACACGATCGACCCGATCGCGAGCGCCGCGATCCCGGCCCACGCGACCCACGGGCGGCGCCGCACCATGACGATCACCATGAGCGCTCCGATGCCGCCGAGGTACCACGTCGCGAACGTCGCGGACCGCGATTGGGGCCCCACGGCGATCGACACCGCCGTCGGCACCGCGACCGCGCACACGAGCGCCGCCGTGGCCGCCCACGCGGGAAGCTTGACCGGTCCGCGCGGGCCCGCCGTGAGCGGGACGTCCTCATTGCCCGCGGGCCCGGATGCCTGCGCGGGGCGCGGCTCGAAGAAGATGCACAGCCACGTCACCACGAGATACACCGCGAACGTGATCACCATGAGCAGCGGCGACGGGACGGGCGCCGTCCAGACGAGTCCGCGCACCGCCAGGTAGGCGGTGAACGCGACTCCGAGCCCGGCGAGGACATTGCGCACGCTGATCATGCGAGGTCCTCCCCCGGCCATTCGAGCCGCACGCTCGTACCGGACGGTCCCGACGAGATGCTCGCGGTGCCGCCGACGGCGCCGACGCGCGCGATGATCGAGCCGCGGATGCCGAGGCGGTCGTCGGGTACGCGCTCCATGTCGAACCCTTTGCCCGTGTCGCGCACGTCGATGCGGAGCTTCGTGGGGTTGGCCGACGAGCTCACCTCGACGGTGAGCCCCGCGGCATCCGCGTGCTGGACCGAATTCGCGATCGCCTGTGTCGCCGCGAGCGAGAGCGCCCGCGCGACGCGGCCCGGGAGGGCGCCCGTCGCGGGATCGAGATCGTGTGCGACGGAGAGGTCGAGTCCGAGCTCGGCGGCGCCGTGCTCGATCTCCGCGACGATCACGGCGGCGTCCTTCGGGTCGTCCGTGCCCTCCTCCGAGCCGTGCTCGGTGTTCGCGAGCCTCGTGAGCGCCTCGCGCGCCATCGTCGACGCGAGGGCGCGCTCGCGCGGCGTGTGCGCCCGCTCCACCGCGATGAGCGCGGCCAGCACGCTGTCGTGCATGAGCGCGGCGACGGCGACGCGCTCCTGCTCCGCGGCATCCGCTGCGGCCGCCCGCGCATAGGACGAGACCGCGAGGGCGCGCGCCTCGTCGACATTCGACGCGACCGAGCGGAACACCCACCCGAGGGTCACGAGCACGCCGCCGAGGATCAGGGCGAACGACACGTCGAGCGCGATCGTGAACCACACGTCGAACGCGACGTCGACGACACCGGCCTGCAGCAGCCGCACCGCGCCGAACAGGAGCGGCACGAGCACGGTCCATGCGATCTGCCACGGCAGCGGGTATCCGAGGATCGCCGCGACCGTCGCGACATTCACGAGGTACCAGATCCATGGCTCCGTGGGCGACGTCACCGGCACACCCGCCGTCGCCGCGGGCCACAGCAGGAGGACCAGGCAGTACGAGATCGGGTAGAGGGCGGCGAACAGGCGAACGCCCCGACCGATCGCGCACGCGACGAGCATGACCGCGAGCGGCACGAACGCGAGGATCATGAGCGGCAGATGCCACCCGGCGATCTCCTCACTGGGCGCGAGCGCGTTGATGAAGGACTGGGTGCCGAGCACGAGGCATCCGAGTCCGATGACGAGGGAGATGACGCGCTCGATGCGCTGCCTCGTGAAGGAGCCGAAGCCCCCCGTCGTCTCGCGCGTCTGCGGGATGCGCCCCCAAGCCTCGTCGAGGGCGACTCCCGCCGCGTCAGCGGTCACGCGTTCCACCCGTGGTCGCGTCGTCTCCGGACTCCGAAAGGATCCCGTCCTCGAGCGCGCGGCGCAGCAGGTCGACCTTCGTCGGTGCGGGGCGTCCGACCTCCACGTACTTCACCCGCACGCGCGTGATGTTCTCCTTCGCGGTCGAGTACGCGACGCCGAGCCGATCGGCGACGACCTTGAGCGGCAGCCCGGCGGCGTACAGCCGCAGCACGTCGCGCTCGCGCGCCGAGAGCTGCGCGTCGGCGAAGGCGCGGTCGCCCTCGACGGCGCTCGCCCACTCGACGTTGTTGAGGGGCTCGCCGAACGCGACGGTGCGGATCGCCGCGATGACGTCGTCGATCGGCGACGCCTTGCTCACGACGCCCGCGGCCCCCGCGGCGAGCGCCTCGCGCACGGCCGCGGGACGGTCGGCGACGCTGTGGATGATGACACTCGAGCCGTCGCTCACGACGCGGCGGACGTTCTCGGTCACCGTCGTGCCGTCGCCGAGCGTGAGATCGAGCACCACGACGTCGGCGGGCGCGGAGCCGCTGAAGGTGCGCCAGTCGAGGTAGTCCGTCACGGTGCTGCCGGAGAAGACGACGGTCATGTCGGCATCCCGTGCGCAGGCCGCCTCGAGTCCGAGGCGGACGGATTCGTGGTCATCGATGAGCGCGACGCGCGTCATGGCGACAGCCTAACCGCGAGAATCGGCACGGGAGAGCACCGCGACCGCCTCGACGTGATGCGAGTTGGGGAACAGATCGAGCGCGTGCACGGCGGGTGTCTCATAGCCCCCCACGCGGAACGTCGCGAGGTCGCGCGCGAGCGCGACCGGGTCGCACGCGATGTAGACGACGGTCGCCGGCGACAGCGCCACGATGCCCTCCACGACCTTGCGCCCCGCCCCCGAGCGCGGCGGGTCGAGCAGGACGACGCCGCGCGACAGGCGTTCACGCTCGGCGGCGGACGCCTCGTCGGCGAGCCGCGCGATCCAGCGGTCGACGCGCGCGGTCTCGGCGCGCGCACCCACCCACTCCGCGAGGTTCTCGCCCGCGTGCTCGGTCGCGCGCGCATCCGACTCGACGCTCGTCACGCGCGTGGAGGCGCCGCCCAGCTCTCCGAGCGTCGCCGCGAACAGGCCCACCCCGCCGTAGAGGTCGAGGTGCCAGGCATCCGGGTCGATCGCGGGGCCGTCGGGACGCGTCTCGCGCAGGAGCGACGACACGAGCGACGTGAGCGAGTGGGCCGCGAGCCGGTGCACCTGCCAGAACCCTCCCGCGTCCACGCGGAACTCGCGCCCGCCGACGCGCTCGACCACGACCTCGCGTGCGGGATCGCGCTTCGCGGAGGCCGGAGGTGGTGACGGATGCCGCGCCCCGCCCGCCTTCGCACGACCGCGTCGCCCGCCGGGGCGTGCCCCGCGCGGCGCACGCTCGGGACGCGGGATCACACGCACGCGGCCGTCCGCCGGCTGCGCGAGGTCGACCCGGCCAGGGGGCATGTCGCGCAGCTCGACGGCGACGCGCTCGACGTCCGGCGTCGCGAGCGGAAGGTCCTCGACCTCGATCACGCGGTGGCTGCGCGCGGCGTACGGCCCGATGCGCCCGTCCGCGTCGACGTGAAGGCTCACGCGCGTGCGCCAGCCGGTGCCGTCCTCGGTCTCCTCGCCGATCACCTCGCCCTGCGGGGAGACCTCCGCGAGCGCGCCCTGGAGCGTGACGGGGACGTCCGTCCCGCCGATGCGCTGCAGCGCGTCCTGGACGACCTGCAGCTTCAGCGCGCGCTGCGCGTCGAGGCGGATGTGTCCGAAGTCCGCTCCGCCGGGCCTCTTCTCGGGCGGGATGTCGATGTCGGCCTGTCGCCACACGTGGGGCCGCCGGTCGGCCGACGGCTCGAGCACGTCGATCGCCTCGGCGCGCCAGTAGCGCCGCTTGTCGGCATCCGGTCCGGCTTCGGTGAGGCGGGCGCGGATGCGCTCACCCGGGATCGCGTCGGGCACGAAAACGACGCGACCTTCGTGCCGGGCGACGAACACGCCGCCGTGGGCGACGCCGGTGACGTCGAGATCGATGAGGTCGGGGGACTGCACGTTCCAACCCTTTCATGACGCGGGCCCGCGACACGGCACACGCCCCGCCCGCCGGTACGGTGGGCGCATGCGCGTGTGCCTCGCCTCGACCTCGCCCGCCCGGCTCATGCTCCTTCGGCAGGCGGGGATCGAACCCCTGACGCTCTCGCCCGACGTGGACGAAGACGCCGTCATCGCGGCGGTCGAGGCCGCCGAGGGCCGCACACTCGACCCCGACGAGCACGTGCTGCTGCTCGCGCGGCGCAAGGCGGCGGACGTGGCCGCGCGCCTCGCCGATGACGATCCCGACTTCGACGGCATCGTCATCGGGGGTGACTCGATGTTCCTCTTCGAGGGCGCCGTGCTCGGCAAGCCCTACACGCCCGAGGCGGCGCGCGAGCGCTGGCATGCGATGCGGGGGCGCTCGGGGGTCCTGCACTCCGGACACGCCGTCGTGCGCGTTCGGCCGGGCGAGTCGCCTCGCGAGGCGCACGGGGTGGCCGAGGCATCCGTCTTCTTCGCCGGTGATCTGACGGATGCCGAGATCGACGCGTACATCGCATCGGAGGAGCCCCTGCACGTCGCCGGCGCCTTCACGATCGACAGTCTCGGCGGACCGTTCATCGATCGCGTCGAGGGCGACCCGTCGACCGTGGTCGGCATGTCACTGTCGAGGCTGCGACGGCTCGTGCGAGAGCTCGGAATCGAATGGACGGATCTCTGGCTGCGCAGCTCACCGTCGGGCGGCTCGCACGAGGGGTGACGCAGGGGCGAAACCCCTTGTAGTTGGACGCCCACGTTTTTCGACCGTTCTTGTGCGATGCACCCAAATCGCGCGGGTTGCCGCTCGGTAGGCTGGCATCCATGCCTCGAATCGCCAAGGTTCTCATTGCCAACCGCGGCGAGATCGCCGTACGCGTCATCCGCGCCGCACGCGACGCAGGCAAGTCATCCGTCGCCGTCTACGCCGACCAGGACCGCGACGCGCTCCACGCCCGCCTCGCCGACGAGGCGTACTCCCTCGAAGGCTCCACGAGCGCCGACACATACCTGTCGATCGAGAAGATCCTGTCGGTCGCGCGCCGCTCCGGCGCCGACGCCATCCACCCCGGCTACGGCTTCCTCGCCGAGAACGCCGAGTTCGCGCGCGCCGTCATGGCGGCGGGCCTCACGTGGATCGGACCCTCGCCCGAGGCGATCGAGGCCCTCGGCGACAAGGTCACCGCGCGTCACGTCGCCGAGAAGGTCGGCGCCCCCCTCGCCCCCGGCACGCCCGGACCGGTCGCCGACGCGAGCGAGGTCGTGGCCTTCGCCGAGCAGCACGGGCTGCCGATCGCGATCAAGGCCGCGTACGGCGGCGGCGGGCGCGGTCTGAAGGTCGCCCGCACGCTCGACGAGGTCCCCGAGCTGTTCGAGTCCGCGACGCGCGAGGCCATCACGGCGTTCGGGCGCGGCGAGTGCTTCGTCGAGAAGTACCTCGACAAGCCCCGCCACGTCGAGACGCAGTGCCTGGCGGATGCGGCGGGCAACGTCGTCGTCGTCTCGACACGCGACTGCTCGCTGCAGCGCCGCCACCAGAAGCTCGTCGAGGAGGCGCCCGCGCCGTTCCTGACCGATGAGCAGAACCGCATCCTCTACGAGTCGTCGAAGGCGATCCTGCGCGAGGTCGGCTACGTCGGCGCGGGAACGTGCGAGTTCCTCATCGGCGCGGACGGCACGATCTCGTTCCTCGAGGTGAACACGCGTCTCCAGGTCGAGCACCCCGTGTCGGAGGAGGTCACCGGCATCGACCTCGTGCGCGAGCAGTTCCGCCTCGCCGAAGGCGAGGAGCTCGGCTACGACGATCCTGCGACCGAGGGCCACTCGATCGAGTTCCGCATCAACGGCGAGGACCCCGGGCGCAACTTCCTCCCGCAGCCCGGACCGATCCACGTGTTCAAGACGTTCGGCGGCCCCGGCATCCGCCTCGACTCCGGCGTGACGGCGGGCGACTCGGTGAGCGGCGCATTCGACTCGCTGCTCGCGAAGATCATCGTGACCGGCCGCGACCGCGCCGAGGCGCTCGAACGCGCCCGCCGCGCACTCGACGAGTTCGAGGTCGCGGGACTCCCGACCGTGCTCCCCTTCCACCGCCGCGTCGTGCGCGACCCCGCATTCACCACCGAGGACGGTCGATTCGGCGTGTACACGCGCTGGATCGAGACCGAGTTCGAGAACGACATCCCGCCGTGGGACGGCGAGCTCGAGGCACCCAAGCCCACCGAGCACCGCCACACGGTCGTGGTCGAGGTCGCCGGCAAGCGGCTCGAGGTGAGCCTTCCCGACCGCATCGTGACGACGCCGACCGCGGCCGGCCGCCCCGCAGCGGTTCCGCCCTCGCGCCGCTCGCACGCGCCGACCGTGGTCGCGGGAGCATCCGGCGACGCCGTCAAGGCGCCGATGCAGGCGACGATCGTGAAAGTCGCCGTCGAGGAGGGCCAGCAGGTCGTGAAGGGCGACCTGGTCGTCGTGCTCGAGGCCATGAAGATGGAGCAGCCGATCCAGGCGCACAAGGACGGCGTGATCGGCTCGATCAACGCCGATCCCGGCGCGACGGTGTCGGCCGGTCACCAGCTGCTCACGATCACCTGACGCGCCGCGCCTCGCCCGGCATCCGCTTCGCCGGATCCGACCCCGGTCCCCGGGTCGGGACCCCTCGAGATTGCGCGAACACCGATCGCGACGGCGCGGGGGCGGTCGTCCGCGCAATCTCGGCGCGCCGCGGGCGGTCCGGTGCGCGGGGGAACCGATAGGTTGCGTGCATGACCCCCCGTCGCCTGCCGTTCGTCGTGGCATCCGCCATGGTCCTCGTCGGATGCTCCGCCGCCACCCCCGAGAGCCTGCCGACGCCCGTGTTCGCCGCAACACCGCCTGCGTCCGACGCGCCCTACGAGCGACCCGCGGACGACTGGGTGACCCACTTCGCCGAGTTCGCCGCGCGAGACGAAGCGGCCGCGACAACGCGATTCTGGGGTTCGTTCGGCGACCCGGGGACGGTCGCCGCGTCCGACACGCGCGACGCCACCCTCCCCGCCGGCGAACACCTGGTCATCGTCGACTGCGGCGGCCCCCAGCAGGTGACCATCACGCTCTCCGGACTGGACGACGAGGGGTCCGAGCCCGCCGAGCCCTCCGAGACCTACGAGCTCGAGTGCCCGGGAGGGGTCGCCCTCGACCTGACGACCGCACGCCCCGGGATCGCGGTCCTGGTCGACCCGCACGGCGAGGCGGGGGCCTACATGGTGCGCATCGACCCTGAGCCGAACCTCACGCTGCCGTAGTCCCGGCTCCTCGCCCACACGCGCCGAGATTGCGCAAATGACGATCGTGCGCACCGGGCGGGCGTCATTCGCGCGATCTCGACGGCCGCGGCGAACGATCGGCGAGACGGCCGCACAGGTCCGAACCTCGACGAGACGGATGCCGCGGCATCCGCACCCCGCGTCAGCCGGTGACCGCGCCCGTCTGGTCGACGATGTGCATCGCGCGCGTGGCATCCGTGATGCTGCCCGACAGCGACGGGTAAACCGCGAACACGCGCGACACCTGGTCGACGGTGAGGCGACGTTCGACGGCGATCGCGATCGGGTAGATGAGCTCCGACGCGCGCGGGCCGACGATGACACCGCCGACCACCGTGCCGCTGCCGGAGTGGGCGATGATCTTCACGAACCCGTCTTTGATGCCCATCATCTTCGCGCGCGCGTTCGCGGCGAGCGGGAGCTTGTGGACCACGCCGTTGATGAGGCCCTCGTCGACGTCCTTCTCCTGCCAGCCGACGGTCGCGATCTCGGGTGCGGTGAAGATGTTCGACGTGATGCGACGCGGCTCGAGCGGGATCACGGCGTCACCGAGAGCGTGGAAGATCGCGGTGCGGCCCTGCATCGAGGCGACCGACGCGAGCGGGATGAACGTCGTGCAGTCGCCGGCGGCGTAGATGTTCGGCACCGACGTCCGCGCGACGCGGTTGACCTGGATGTGGCCCGACTCGGTCATCTGCACGCCCGCCTCCTCGAGGCCGATCCCCTGCGTGTTGGGGATCGAGCCGACGGCCATGAGGCAGTGGCTGCCCTCGACGGTGCGACCGTCCGACAGCGTCACGACGACGGTGTCGCCGTGCCGCTCGACGCTCTGCGCGCGGCACTTGCCGAGCACGGTCATGCCTCCGCGCTTGAAGACCTTCTCGAGCACGGCCGCCGCGTCGCGGTCCTCGCCGGGGAGGACGTGCTCGCGGCTCGACACGAGCGTGACCTTCGCGCCGAGGTTCATGTAGGCGCCCGCGAACTCGGCTCCCGTGACGCCCGAGCCGACCACGATGAGGTGCTCGGGCAGCGCCGTCATGTCATAGAGCTGGGTCCACGTGAGGATGCGCTCACCGTCGGGCACCGCGCTGGGCAGGATGCGCGGCGACGAGCCCGTCGACACGACGAGCGTGTCGGCCTCGATGCGGTCGAAGTCGGTGCCGCCCGGGCCGGTCGACACGACGACCGCGTGCGGGCCCTCGAGGCGTCCGTGGCCCGAGACGATGCGGACGCCCGCCTCGACGAGCGACGCGCGCATGTCGTCGGACTGCTGCCGCGCGAGCGAGAGGAGCCGCCGGTTGACCGCGCCCAGGTTGATCGCGATCTCGGGCTTGAGCGGCTTTCCGTCCTTGCCCTTGGCGAACAGCTGCACGCCGAGGTCGCTCGCTCCCGCGATCGCGACGGCGGCGTCGGCGGTGGCGATGAGCGACTTCGAGGGCACGACGTCGGTGATGACCGCCGAGCCTCCGACACCGGCCCGTTCGACGACGGTGACCTCCGCTCCGAGCTGGGCTGCGGCGAGAGCCGCTTCGTAGCCGCCGGGGCCGCCGCCGATGATCGCGACGCTCTGGGTGCGCTCGAAGCTCACAGACATGACGACCATTCTTTCAGTCGCGACGCGTCGCCACGACCGCGGGGGCGGCATCCGTGGCCCGGGGCGGTCCGCGGCGCTACCGTAAGGGCATGCCGAACACCATCGACAATCCGCTCGACGATCCCGCCGCCGATCCGTTCGCCGTGGCCGAGGAGGCCGCAGGAGACATCGCGCGACTCACCCGGGTCGAGCGCCACGACATCGCCGTCACCCTCGGCAGCGGATGGGGCAAGGCGGCGGACCTCATCGGCGAGACGACCGTCGAGATCCCTGCCACCGAGGTGACCGGCTTCGGGAAGTCCGCGGTCGTCGGTCACGCCGGCACGCTCCGCAGCATCGTCACACCGCGCGGCAAGCGCGTGCTGGTCATCGGATCGCGCACGCATTTCTACGAGGGCCACGGGGTGCGGCGCGTCGTGCACAGCGTGCGCACGGCCGCCGCGACGGGCGCACGCATCATGGTGCTCACCAACGGCGCCGGTGGTGTAAAGAGCACGTGGCGTCCCGGCCAGCCCGTGCTCATCAGCGACCACATCAACCTGACCGCCGCGAGCCCGCTCGAGGGCGCGACCTTCGTCGACCTCACCGATCTGTACTCGATCCGTCTGCGCGACCTCGCGCGCACGATCGACCCGACCCTCGACGAGGGCGTGTACTGCCAGTTCCGCGGCCCGCAGTACGAGACCCCCGCCGAGGTGCGCATGGCGAAGACCATGGGCGGTCACATCGTCGGCATGTCGACCGCGCTGGAGGCCATCGCGGCGCGAGAGGCGGGCATGGAGGTGCTCGGCATGTCGCTCATCACGAACATGGCCGCCGGCATCCAGACCACTCCCCTGAGCCACCAGGAGGTGATCGAGGCGGGCCGCCAGGCGGAGCCGGTCATCTCCAAGCTCCTGGCCGGAATCGTCGGGGCGCTGTGAACGAGTCGGTGCTCGAGAAGGCGCGGGCGTGGCTCGCGCAGGATCCGGACGGCGAGACCCGCGCCGAGCTCCGGGAGATCATCGAGCGCGCGGAGTCGGGCGACTCCGACGCGATCGCCGACCTCGAGGACCGCTTCGGAACTCGCCTGCAATTCGGCACGGCGGGGCTGCGCGGGGCGCTCGGCGCCGGCAGCAACCGCATGAATCGCGTGCTGGTCGCGCAGGCGGCGGCGGGCCTTGCCGCCTATGTGCTCGAGAAGGCGGATCCGGATGCCGCAGACCCCCCGCTCGTCGTCATCGGCTACGACGGGCGGCGGAACTCCGACGTGTTCGCACGCGATTCGGCCGAGCTGTTCACGGGTGCGGGGCTGCGCGCCGTGATACTGCCGCGCAAGCTCCCGACGCCGGTGCTCGCGTTCGCCGTGCGCGAGCTCGGAGCCGCGGCGGGCGTCATGGTCACGGCGAGCCACAACCCGCCCGACGACAACGGCTACAAGGTGTACCTCGGAGGCGAGGACGACGGCGCGCAGATCGTCCCGCCCGCCGACGCCGAGATCTCCGCGCACATCGAGCGCGTCGCAGCCGAGGGCGACATCACATCCCTCCCGCGCTCGGTCGCATTCGAGACGGCGCCCGAGTCGCTCGTCGACGCGTACGTCGAGGCGACCGCCGCGGTCGCGCCCGCGCCCGCGGGGGCGGACGGACTCACGTGGGTCTACACCGCGATGCACGGCGTGGGGTGGGAGACCTTCTCGCGCATCGTCGACGCAGCAGGCTACCCGCAGCCGACGACCGTCCCGGAGCAGCTCGAGCCGGACGGCACGTTCCCTACCGTCGCGTTCCCCAATCCGGAGGAGCCGGGTGCGATGGACCTCGCGTACAAGACGGCCCGCGAAGCGGACGCCGAGCTCATCATCGCGAACGACCCCGACGCCGACCGGCTCGCCGTCGCCGTCCCCGACGAGTCCGCCGAAGGCGGCTGGCGGCGCCTCACGGGCAACCAGGTCGGACTGCTGCTCGGCTGGCGCGCGGCGCGCCTCGCGGCCGAGTCCGGCCACATCGACGGTGCCTCACTCGCATGCTCGCTCGTGTCGTCGCCGGGGCTCGAGGTGGTCGCGCGCCATTACGGGCTGGATTTCCACGCGACGCTGACGGGGTTCAAATGGATCTCGCGCGCGCCCGGTCTCGTGTTCGGCTACGAAGAGGCGCTCGGATACCTCGTGAACCCTGAGACCGTGCGCGACAAGGACGGCATCTCGGCCGCGGTCGCGCTCCTCGGCATGGTGGCGGAAGCGCGCGAGCGGGGGAAGACCCTCTCCGACCTCCTCGACGAGTTCGACGAGACGTTCGGCTTCTTCGCGAGCGACCAGGTGTCGGTGCGCGTGGACGACCTGTCGGTGATCGGTCGCATCATGGGGGCGCTGCGGGCGCAGCATCCGTCGTCCATCGGCGATGTCGACGTCGAGCGCGTCGACGACCTGCTCGAAGGGTCGGACGGCGTGCCGCCCGCGGACGTGCTGCGGTACACGCTCGCCGACGGCTCACGGCTCGTCGTGCGGCCGAGCGGCACGGAGCCGAAGCTCAAGCTCTACCTCGACGCGCGCGGCGAGTCGGCCGACGATGCGCGGGCCCGCATCGCGGCGCTCGCGGCCGGTGTCAAGAGCCTGCTCGACGATCTCTCGTGAGGCAGCGCGCCGAAGTTGCGCAATGGACAAAACGCGATATATCGTGACTGACCTCGGATTGTCCCCAAGAGAGCGAATCGATGGTCACGGAACGAGATGACGACCCGGATGCTGCATCCGCTCGCCCTTCGCACGACCGGCCGCCCGCGACACCCGAGTCCCCGCTGACGGCCCCGGCCCTGGCCGGCGCACCGGACGCGGTGGCAGCCGAGACCGGCGCGACGCCGACCGTCGAGCCGCCGGAGCAGTCCGAGCGGTCCGACGAGCCGGAGCAGCCGGATCCGCCGCACTGGCTGCGGCGCATCGTCATGTTCCTGAGCGGCCAGACGGTGAGCCTGTTCGGGTCGATGCTCGTGCAGTACGCGGTGTTCTGGTACCTCACGATCACATACCAGTCGGGGCTCATCATGATGCTCGCGGCCGTGTTCGGGTTCCTCCCGCAGGCGGTCGTGTCGATCTTCGCAGGCGTGTGGGCCGACCGGCACAACCGCAAGCTCATCATCATGGGGGCGGATGCCGCGATAGCCGCCTCCACGCTCGCCCTCGCGCTCATCATGATGACGGGCTACGACGCGGTGTGGCTCATCTTCCTGACGCTCGCGATCCGCTCGGTGGGCCAGGGCATCCAGCTCCCCGCCGTGTCGGCGCTCGTGCCGCAGATCGTGCCGACGCGCAACCTCATCCGCGTCAACGGCATCAACGGGTCGATCCAGTCGGCGCTCGCGCTGCTCGCCCCGGCCGCCGCCGGCGGCATCTATGCGTGGGCGTCCGCCGCCTCGGACGGCGCTGCCGCATCCCTCGTGCCGATCTTCTTCATCGACGTCGTGACGGCGGTCATCGGCATCGGCATCCTCGCGTTCATCCCGGTGCCGACGATCCGCCGCGCTGCCGACGCGCACGTGGGCTACTTCGCCGACCTCGTCGACGGTGTGCGCTACATCGTCCACCACGCGTTCGTGCGGTGGCTGCTCGTGCTGTTCGCGATCATCTTCCTGCTGATGGTCGCGCCCTCGAACCTCACGCCGCTCATGATCGTACGCTCGTTCCCCGCGGGCGAGACGCAGGACGTCGTGAACCTCGCGATCCTCGAGGTCGCCTTCAGCATCGGCATGATGCTCGGCGGCATCCTCGTGGCGTCGTTCTTCGCGAAGCGCAGTCGCATCCGGCTCATCGTCGCCTCGTCGCTCGTGTTCGGCGTGCTGTCGGTGGGGCTCGGGCTGTCGCCGACCGTGTGGGTGTTCTTCGGCTTCATGTTCCTCGTGGGCCTCGCCGTGCCGTTCTTCTCGACGCCGTCGATGACGCTCCTGCAGGAGACCGTCGAGCCCGAGCGGCAGGGACGAGTGTTCGGGTTCGTCGGCATCGTCATGGCCGTCGCGATGCCGATCGGCATGCTCGTGTTCGGGCCGCTCGCCGATGTCGTCTCGATCGAGGCGCTGCTGGTCGCGGCGGGCCTCCTGACGTTCGTCGCCGTCGGCGCGGCGGTGGGCCTGCCCGCGGGCCGGCGGGCGCTCGCCGCCGCGCGCGTGGCGGCCGCGTCCGGCGACCCGGCGAAGGGGGCCGCGGCCGCCGAGGCGGCGATGCGTTCCGATCCGTGATGCGGCTGGGTGCGGCATCCGTCGGCTCTAGGCTCGATTCGTGCTGTTGAACACCCCGATCGCGCTCGAGAACGACTTCGTGCGCCTGGAGCCCCTCTCGCACGACCATGCGGCCGATCTCGCCGTCGCCGCGGAAGGCCTCGACCGCGCCTGGTACACCTCGGTCCCCGCGCCGAGCGAGGTCCACGCCGAGATCGATCAGCGGCTCGCGTGGCACGCCGAGGGGCACATGAACCCGTGGGCGATCCGGCGGCTCGAGACGGGCCGGGTCGTGGGCATGACCACGTACTGCCACATCGACCAGCCCAACCGTCACGTCGAGATCGGCTCCACGTGGATCGCGCTCTCGGCGCAGCGCACCGCCGTCAACACGGCCGCGAAGCTGCTCCTGCTCGGCCACGCGTTCGACGAGTGCGACGCGATCGCGGTCGAGTTCCGCACGCATTGGCACAACCGTCAGTCCCGCGAGGCGATCGCGCGGCTCGGCGCGAAGCAGGACGGCGTGCTGCGCAACCACCGCTTCGGCCCGGACGGAACGCTGCGCGACACGGTCGTCTTCTCGATCCTCCCGCACGAGTGGCCGACGGTCCGGCGCGGTCTCCAGGAGCGGCTCCGTCGCGGGTAGCCCCTTCGTGATTCCGCCGTTCGGGGCGGATATCCGACTTCGGGGCGGATATCCTGCGCCCCGAAGCCGGGAACGCGCCCCGAACAACACGAGTCCGGATGCGGCGGCTCAGCCGTCGATCACGGCGACGAGCTCGTCGAGGAAGCCGCCGAAGTCGGTCGCACGCCGGACGATCCGCTGCACGCTGTCGCGTTCGCTGAACACCTCGACGAACTGCTCGAAAACGGTCTGGAACGCCTCGCGGTCGGCTTCCGAGAAGGCGACGAGCGCCACGACCTGCACACGCCCCTCGCCCCACGGCATCGACGGCTCGGCGATCCCGATCGCGATCGACGTGCGCGCCGCCGTCATCGCGAGCGCGTGCGGCACCGCGAGCGCGTCGGTGAAGGCTGTGGACGACAGCCGCTCGCGCTCGATCGAGCGCTCGATGTACTCGTCGTCGATGACCCCGAGGGTGACGAGGCGTGCGCCGAGCGCGCGGATCACATCCTCTTCGCGCGGGCCGCGCTCGGCGGCATCCGGGTCGAGGTCGTCGGGCAGCCGAAGGAACGCCGAAGGCTCGAAGTACCGCTCGAGCTCCGCGCGGAGGCGCCGCAGGCGTCGGGAACGGCGGATGCGGCTCGCCACCGTCTGCACGCGCTCGATGTCGGCCTCCGTGAGGAACGGCTTGATCCGCACGAACCGCTCCCCGTGGCCCGGGGGCGGATCGATCGTCGTGAGGACGATGTCCGAGTCGATGCGGTCCCAGTCGGGGTCGACGCGCGTCTCTACCCCCACGACCTCCACCGCGCGGCCGAGCGAACGGTCGACGCTCGAGCGCAGCAGCTCGTGCAGCTCGTAGTACCCGGGGCACACGATCGTGGCCGTCAGCAGCTGTTCGGCGCGGCGGTTGCGCTCGAGCTGCCCGCCGATGTGCATCGCGATGTACGCGATCTCATCGTCGGGCAGCGGGATGCCCAGGCGCTCCTGCAGGCCGACCGCGATGAACACCGCGACCTCGAAGATCATCGGGTACGTCGACTTGAGCGACCTGGTGAGCGGGTTGCGCGACCACGCGCGCTCGCGGGCGCGCTGCGCGAGATTCTGCACGTGCAGCGCGAGCCGCAGCACGAAGTCGGGGTGGACGATGTCGACGAGGAACTCCGCGGCCGCCCGCTCCACGACCTCGCGCACGGCCGCCTCGATCTCGGCATCGACCCGCGCGCGGGCGCGCTCTCCAGGTGCCGAGCCGGATGCCCCGGGCGCCACGACCCGCGTGAGCACGAGCGTCGAGAGGTGCTGGAGGTCGCCCCGGCCCAGCCGCACGCCGAGGTGCTTCTCGGCGAGGGCGCCGATGATGTCGGCGACCTCGCCCTGCGGCGCGCTGTCGGCGGCGCCCGCGTTCTCGAGCGGGCGCCCGTGGGCGACGCGGTCTGCCGCGATGGCGATGTGCATCACGACATCGGCGATGCCGATCTCGTTGACGAACCACCCGAGCCCGCCGAGCCTCTCGACCAGCTCGGTCTTGAACGGGCCGAACGCGCGCGCCCCGACCGAGTCCTCGCCCAGCGAGCGGCGCAGCGCGGCGAGGTCGAACGAGCCGGCGTCCATCTCGTCGTGCGCGAGACGACTCAGCAGCCGCCTCTGCGCGACCTCGGTGCCGACCAGCCGCGCGCGCGACTGCGAGCGCTCGAGGGTGAGCTCCGTCCCGCCGAGCAGTCCGCGTACGCGAGCGAGGTCGGCGTCGAGGGTCGCGGGGCTCACGAACAGCGAGTCGGCGGTCTCGAACACGTCGATGCCGTCGGGGTCGTCGAGCAGGCGGCGCACGAGCGTGTGGAGGCGGTCACGCGGGGTGCCCTCGTCGGCGGGACCCGCGCGCAGCGCGGCTGCGGCATCCGTCGTCGCCCGATAGCCGCGCGGCCCGGACTCGACCGCGACGGAGGGCGCCACCCGCGCGTTGATCGCGGTGACGTACGAGCGCACGCTTCGCGGGGTGACCCCAAGGGAGTCGGCCAGCGCGGCGGCCGTGACCCAGTCTCCGTCGCGCACGAGAAGGCCCAGCAGCCGGTCCTGTCTCGCTCGCGTCACGCCGTCCCCTCCGAAACCGGCGCAGCGTCGCGCCGCCCTTCGAATCAGTCAACCACGAGCCGCGACGGGCGGGGCCGCCCCGTTGCGCCCGACGGGAGCGCCTGTCGCGGATTTCCTCCCCCGCGGAAGAAGGGGTGGTTGTCGCCTCTCAGCGTTTTCACAAGAATGGCGAAGACGAGGAGGCGGGTCGATGAGGATCCTGGTGGTCTGCGGAGCTGGCGCATCGAGCACGTTCGTCGCTCAGCGCGTGCGGCACGCCGCGCACGACCAGGGTCTTCCGTACACCGCGTTCGCCGGCACCGAGCAGTCGCTGCCCATCGACCTCGACGCCGCCGACGTCGTACTGGTCGGCCCGCACCTCTCCGACTCGGTCGCGCGCATCAAGCGCGACGCCGCCCTGCGCGGCACCGCCGTCGTTCTGCTGCCGCCCGACGTCTTCTCGGACCTGGACGGCACGCGGACCCTCACACTGGTCCGCGACGCGGTCGGAGATTCCGGGGGGACTTCTCCGGCCGCGGGGGCTCCCCCGCACACGACGACCCCCGTCGAGAGGCAGGGTTCCGCAGACGTCGACACGTGAGTCCGATCGACATCGAGAAAGGTCAAGACATGCCCCAGGTCTCCAGGACGGTCCGCATCGGATCGTCGCACGGTCTGCACGCACGACCCGCCAAGATCTTCGCCCAGGCGGCGAAGGACGCCGGCATCCCGATCACGATCGCGAAGGACTCGGGCTCGCCCGTGAACGCCGCGAGCATCCTCGGGGTCATCGCGCTGGGCGTCGAGCAGGGCGACTACGTCACGCTCACGGCCGACGGCGACGACGCCGAAGCGGCGCTCGACAAGCTGAGCGAACTGCTCACGACCGACCACGACGCGGAGTGAGGATGCCTGAGCTGAGAGGAGTCGGCATCGGCCTCGGCGTCGCGCAGGGCCCCGTCGCCCGCATGGCCGAGCCCCTGCCCCCGCCGCCCGACGAGCAGAGCACGCGCAGCGTCGAGGAGGAGACGGCCCGCGTGCGCGAAGCGGTCTCGGCCGTCGCGCGCGAGCTGGAGGAGCGGGGCGAGAAAGCCGGCGGCAAGGCGCGGGACGTGCTCGAGGCGCAGGCCATGATGGCCGAGGATCCGACGCTCGAGCAAGAGGTCGACGACCGCATCGCGAAGGGCAAGACGGGAGAGTTCGCCGTCTACGACGCGTTCGCCTCGTTCCGCGAGCAGCTCACGGCGCTGGGCGGATACCTCGGCGAGCGCGCGGCCGACCTCGACGACGTCGCGCAGCGGGTGATCGCACGGCTGCGCGGGCTCCCGGCTCCGGGCGTGCCCGACCCGGGCCATCCGTTCGTGCTCGTCGCGAAGGATCTCGCGCCCGCCGACACGGCGCTCCTCGACCTCGACAAGGTGCTCGCCCTCGTCACGACGGAGGGCGGCCCGACGTCGCACACCGCGATCCTCGCGCGCGAGAAGGCGATCGTCGCGGTGGTGGGCGTCGCGGATGCGGCGGGCCTGAAGGACGGCGAGACGGTGATCGTCGACGCGGCGGCGGGCGTCGTCGTGACGCAGCCGACCGACGAGGAGCTCGCGCGGGCGAAGAATCGCGCGGACGCACGTGCGTCTGCGGCATCCGCCCCCATCACGCCGGGCGCCATGAAGGACGGCTTCGAGGTTCCGCTGCTCGTGAACCTCGGCAACGCCGAGGGCGCGGCCGAGGCGGTCGCGCTCGGCGCGGAGGGCGTCGGGCTGTTCCGCACCGAGTTCCTCTTCCTCAGCTCGAGCCAGGCGCCGACCGTCGAGCAGCAGCGCGTCGTGTACGAGAAGCTGCTCGCGGCCTTCCCGGGTAAGAAGGTCGTCGTGCGCGTGCTCGACGCGGGAGCCGACAAGCCCCTGCCGTTCCTCAACGACGCGCACGAGGAGAACCCGGCCCTCGGGCTCCGCGGCCTGCGCGCGCTGCGCGCGAGCGAGGACATCCTGCGCGAGCAGCTGACGGCTCTGGCCGAGGCGGATGCGGCGACCCGCGCCGCGGGCGACGGCGCCGACCTGTGGGTCATGGCCCCCATGGTGGCCACCGTCGAGGAGACCGAGTACTTCACCTCGATCGCACGCGAGTACGGCATCCGCACCGCAGGCGTCATGGTGGAGGTGCCGTCGTCGGCGCTTCTGGCCGACCGCATCCTCGCCGTCGCCGACTTCGCGTCGATCGGCACGAACGACCTCACCCAGTACACGATGGCGGCGGACCGGCTGCTCGGCTCGGTCGCGGCCTTCCAGGACCCGTGGCACCCGGCCGTGCTCCGCCTCGTGCGGGAGGTCGGAGAGGCGGGACGCGCCAACGGCAAGCCGGTCGGCATCTGCGGCGAAGCCGCCGCCGACCCGATGCTCGCGGTCGTGCTCGTGGGACTCGGCGCCACCAGCCTGTCGATGGCGCCGACCGCGCTCGCCGACGTGCGGGCGACCCTTCTGCAGTACACCCTCGGCGAGGCGCAGGCCATCGCCGAAGCCGCCTTGGCCGCGAACGACGCGGCCTCGGCCAGGGCCGCAGCCCAGAGTGCCGCGGCCTCGACCAGCTCCCCCGCGGCTGAGGCGGCCGCGACCCGAGAGAAGGAGACAGAGCAATGACAACGGCGTCTACGCCCACGAAGGGCGGGAGCAAGGCGCGCGTCGGAGTCCAGCGCTTCGGCACGTTCCTGTCCGGCATGATCATGCCGAACATCCCCGCGCTCATCGCGTGGGGCATCTTCACGGCGTTCTTCATCGAGGTGGGGTGGACCCCGAACGCGGACCTCGCGACCATCGTGTTCCCGTTCATCCACTACCTGCTGCCGATCCTCATCGCGTACACGGGCGGCAACATCGTGTACGGCATCCGCGGTGGCGTGGTGGCATCGATCGCGACGATGGGTGCGATCGTCGGGTCCGACCTGCTCGTGGACAAGTTCAACGCGACCCTCCCCGAGGGTGACAGCGGGCTCGGCTACGTGCACATGTTCATCGGCGCGATGATCATGGCCCCGCTCGCCGCCTACACGATGAAGTGGCTCGACAGCCTGTGGGAGGGCAAGATCCGCGCGGGCTTCGAGATGCTCGTCAACATGTTCTCGGCCGGCATCTGGGGCTTCGTCCTGGCCATCATCGGGTTCTACCCGATCGCGTGGCTCGTCAACGGCCTGATGCAGATCCTCGGGAACGCGGTCAACTGGCTCGTCGAGGCGAACCTGCTTCCGCTCACGAGCATCCTCATCGAGCCGGCGAAGGTGTTCTTCCTGAACAACGCCATCAACCACGGTGTGCTGACCCCGCTCGGCATCCAGCAGGCGACCGAGAACGGCTCGTCGATCCTGTTCCTGCTCGAGGCGAACCCCGGCCCCGGTGTGGGCCTCCTCCTGGCGTTCACGTTCTTCGGGCTCGGAGCGGCGCGCGCATCGGCTCCCGGTGCTGCGGTGATCCAGTTCTTCGGCGGCATCCACGAGGTGTACTTCCCGTACGCGCTCATGAAGCCGATCCTGATCCTCGCGCTCATCGCGGGCGGCATGACGGGCGTCACCACGAACATGCTCCTGGGCGGCGCGCTGCGCGCACCGGCTGCCCCGGGCAGCATCATCGCGGTGATACTCCAGACCGCGCCCGGCGCGTACTTCGCGGTCATCCTGTCGGTGGTCCTGTCGGCGGCGGTCACCTTCCTCATCTCGTGGGCGATCCTGCGCGCGTCGCGCAAGCGGGATCTGGAGGCGATGGCGGCGACCGACGACGCGTTCGGTGCGGCGATCACACAGACCGAGGCCGCGAAGGGCAAGTCCTCCGACACGCTCGCAGGGCTTCGCGGCGGCGCGGCCACCCAGGCGGACGGCGGAATCGAGCCCGCGACGATGACCGAGCGCGAGGTGAAGAACATCGTGTTCGCGTGCGACGCGGGCATGGGCTCGTCGGCGATGGGCGCGAGCGTTCTGCGCAACATGATCAAGAAGGCGGGCATCGAGGACGTCACGGTGACCAACAAGGCCATCGCCGCCCTCGACTCGTCGGCCGACCTGGTCATCACGCAGAATCAGCTCACCGACCGGGCGCGCCAGACGGCACCCGACGCCATCCATGTGTCTGTGGACAACTTCATGAACTCCCCCAGGTACGACGAGGTCGTAGACCTCGTGCGTGCGCAGCACGAGGATGGTTCGGAGGGCGGGGCACCGTAAGCGACGAGCTGAGCCCAGCGCGTCGTCGCGCGATCCCCCGCGACAGAAGAGAACACATGACCGCTGCGGGGTGGGGCGGGCGACAGCCCCCCACCCCGTGGCCCTCGGTCCGCGGCATCCGCATCGACAGAGAAAGGCGACTGACATGGCACGTGAGGTCCTCAGCATCGGGCAGGTGCGCATCCACTCCGGCAGCGCGACGCGCGAGCAGGCGATGAAGGAGGCGGCCGACATCCTCGAGGCGGCGGGCGCGGTCACGTCGGCGTACTTCGACGCGATGCAGCAGCGCGAGCAGACGGTGTCGACGTACATGGGCAACGAGCTGGCGATCCCGCACGGCACGAACGAGACGAAGGACGCGATCCTCGACTCGGCCCTGTCGGTCGTGCGATACGACGGCGGCGTCGACTGGGACGGCGATCCGGTCACGTTCGTGGTCGGCATCGCCGGCAAGGGCGACGAGCACCTCGAGATCCTGTCGAAGATCGCGATCCTCTTCTCCGACGAGGACGAGGTCGCCAAGCTCAAGCAGGCCGAGACCCCCGAGGAGCTGTTCGCCCTCGTCTCGGCAGAAGTGTCATGAGGGCCGTTCATTTCGGGGCGGGCAACATCGGCCGCGGGTTCGTCGGCCTGCTGCTGCACGAGGGCGGCTACGAGCTCGTCTTCTCCGACGTCGCAGCGCCCCTCGTCGACGCGATCAACGCGGTCGACTCGTACACCGTGCACGAGGTGGGCGAGGGTGGCCGCGACATCGTCGTGACGGGGTTCCGCGCGATCAACAGCGCGGAGCATCCGGATCACGTCATCGAAGAGGTGGCCGGCGCCAATGTCGTGACCACCGCGGTCGGGCCGACCGTGCTGAAGTTCGTCGCGCCGCTGATCCTGTCGGGGCTCGCACTGCGCGACCCGCAATCGCCGCCTCTCCAGATCATGGCGTGCGAGAACGCGATCAACGCGACCGACCTGCTGCGCGACGAGATCCGCGAGCGTGCGGGCGACGCGTGGGATGCGATCACCGCGCGCGCCGTGTTCGCGAACACGGCGGTCGACCGCATCGTGCCGGCGCAGGCCGAGGGCGCCGGCGTCGACGTCACGGTCGAGCCCTTCTACGAGTGGGCGATCGAGCGGCCGCCGTTCGGCGACGATCCGCCCAACATCCCGGGCGCGCACTTCGTCGACGATCTCGCGCCCTACATCGAGCGCAAGCTCTTCACCGTCAACACCGGCCACGCGACGACGGCGTACTTCGGCGCGCAGGCGGGTGTCGAGAAGATCTCGGACGCCCTCGCCGACCCCGACATCGCCGCGAAGGTCGCAGCGACCCTCGAGGAGACGTCGGAGCTGCTCGTGGCCAAGCACGAGCTCGATCCGCACGACCTCGGGTCGTACCGCGAGACGATCCTCAAGCGGTTCCGCAATCCCGCGCTCCCCGACACCGTGTGGCGCGTCGGTCGTCAGCCGCTGCGTAAGCTCTCGCGCCACGAGCGGTTCGTCGGACCCGCGGCCGAGGCGGCGGAGCGCGGTCTCCCCGTCGACGCTCTGGTCGCGGCGATGGGCGCGGCCCTCGCGTTCGAAGACGAAGAGGACCCGCAGTCGGTCGACATGCAGCGGATGCTGCGCGAGCTCGACGCGGCCGCTTTCACGTCCGAGGTCACGGGGCTCGAGCCGGAGCATCCGCTGTTCGCCAAGGTGCGCGCCGAGGTCGAGAAGCGGCAGGCGGCGATCGCGGGCTGACCGTCCCCCGTCGGGGCGGGGCGTCGTCCGCTGCGCCCGCTCCGTCTCCGTGTCCTTCCGCACGCCGAGCGAGGAGCGGCGCGACGAGACGGAGCGCGCTCACCCTGTGGGCGGATGATTTCGGTTAGCGGCCTCTAACGCCGTAGGGTATCCAAGGCCGAAACACCGGGACGACGGAGTCTGGGGAGAAATGCAACAGCACCGCTATGCCATCGTGGGCGCCGGGCCATCGGGACTCTCCGCGGCGCGGGCGCTGCAGAAGGCGGGCATCGAGTTCGACGGCTACGAGGCCTCCCGCGGCGTCGGCGGCCTGTGGGACATCGAGAACCCGCGCTCGACGATGTACGAGTCGGCGCACCTCATCTCGTCGCGCACGACGACCGAGTTCGCCGAGTTCCCGATGAAGACGGATGCCGACTACCCGAGCCACCGCACGCTCATCGAGTATTTCCGCGACTACGCCGAGCACTTCCGCCTCACCGAGCACTTCACGTTCGAGACGAAGGTCACCGCGCTCGAACGTGGAGTCGACGGCCTGTGGACGCTGCGCGCAGACGGACCGGACGGTCCGATCGAGGCGAGGTACGACGGTGTGATCCTCGCGAACGGCACGCTCGCCGAGCCGAACGTGCCCGAGTTCCGCGGCGAGTTCACCGGCGAGATCATGCACACGTCGAGGTACAAGCGCGCGACGCAGCTCACCGGCAAGCGCGTGCTCATCATCGGCGCGGGCAATTCGGGGTGCGACATCGCCGTCGATGCCGTGCACCACGCGGCATCCGTCGACATGAGCGTGCGCCGCGGCTATTACTTCGTGCCGCGCTACATCTTCGGCAAGCCGTCCGACACGCTCAACCAAGGCCGCCCGCTCCCCCGCCCCATCAAGCAGTTCATCGACGCCCGCGTGCTGCGCGCCTTCACGGGCGACCCGACGCGGTTCGGCTTCCCGAAGCCGGACTACAAGATCTACGAGTCGCACCCGATCGTCAACACGCTCATCCTGAACCACCTCGGACAGGGCGACCTGCGCATCCGCCCCGACGTCGACCGGTTCGACGGCGACACGGTGCACTTCCGCGACGGGACGATCGGACAATACGACCTCGTCCTGCTCGCCACCGGCTACACACTCGACTACCCGTTCGTCGCGCGCGAGGAGCTCAACTGGAGCGGGTGGGCGCCGAAGCTCTTCCTCAACATCTTCCCGCCGCCCGTCGACGGCGCCTTCAACGGGCTCTTCGTGATGGGCATGATCGAGGCATCAGGCATCGGGTGGCAGGGCCGCTACGAGCAAGCCGAGCTCATCGCCGCCTATCTCACCGCGACGCCCGACCGGCGCGCCGCCTTCCGGCGACGGATCACGGATGCCCCGTGGCCCGACCTGACCGCGGGGTACAGGTACCTCGGCCTCGAGCGCATGTCGTACTACGTCAACAAAGACGCATACCGGCGCGCGGTGCGCGAGGCGACGGCCGAACTGCGCGGCGACGTCGCGGGTGGGGGCCGCGGCATCCGTTCGTCCTCCCACGCTCGCCGCGCACCCGAGAAGGTGACCGCATGAACCCCGACGACGTCGTCCTGAACTTCACGCCCGGAACGCTCATCATCCTTAACGTCGTGCTCGGGCTGATCATGCTCGGGATCGCCCTCGACACGACGCCCGAGGACTTCAAGGTCGTCGTGCGCAAGCCGAAGCCGTTCGTGATCGCGATCCTCGCGCAGCTCGTCGTGCTGCCGGCGGTGACGTTCGGGCTGACGCTCATCCTGCCGGTGACGCCGTCGATGGCACTCGGCATGATCCTCGTGGCGTGCTGTCCGCCCGGCAACATCTCGCAGGTGCTCACGCACCGCGCGGGCGGAAATGTCGCGCTGTCGGTGTCGATGACCGCCGTCGGCAACGCGATCTACATCTTCATGCTGCCGCTGTCGATCGCGTTCTGGGGGTCGCTGCACCCCACCGCGCGCGAGCTGCTCGAGGCGGTGTCGCTCAACCCGTGGCAGATGCTGCTCGAGATCTTCCTGATCATCGGTCTGCCCTTCGTGATCGGCCTGGTCGTGCGCGCACGATTCCCGAAATTCGCGGCGAAGGTGCAGCCGTTCGTGAAGTGGTTCTCGCTCATCGCGCTGCTCGGATTCATCGTCGCCGCCCTTGCCGGCAACTGGGCGTACTTCGTCGCGTTCCTCGGGATCATCGTGCTCGTGGTCACGGTGCACGACGCGGTCGCACTCGCCATCGGCTACAGCACCGCGGTCGTCGGCGGCCTCGGGACGCGTGAGCGCAAGGCCATGACGTTCGAGGTCGGCATCCGCAACGCGGGTCTGGGCCTCGGCCTCGTCTTCACGTTCTTCGGCGGGCTCGGCGGCATGGCGATCGTGGCCGGATGGTGGGGCATCTGGGACATCATCGCGGGCCTCATCGTCGCCGCACTGTGGGCGCGTCACACGAAGCGGCGCACCGGCTCGGTGAAGGGAGACGCTTCGCGGCACGCCGAGCCGACGGAGCCGACGGATGCCGCGGCGGAGGCGACATCATGACGATCGACGGACACGACGTCCGGCCCATCGCGCGGAACGCCGCGCGCGGGCGCGACACGACGGAGGTGAAGGACGTGCGCGTGCTCATCACGGGCGGCGCCGGATTCCTCGGATCGCACGTCGCCGAGGCGCTCGGGGCGCGACCCGAGGTGTCGCTCGTCGTCGCGGGCGATGTGCGGCGGCCGGGGCATCCGATCGACGGTGTGCAGTACGAGGAGTGCGACGTCACGCGTCCCGACGGGCTCGTCGAGCTGATGCGCCGCCACGACATCGACGTGGTCGTGCATCTCGCCGCGATCGTGAACCCGGGCCGCGACCACGATCTCGAATACCGCGTCGACGTCGACGGCACGCGGCACGTGCTCGAGGCGTGCGTCGAGGCAGGCGTGCGGCGCATCGTGGTGTCATCGTCGGGGGCCGCATACGGCTACCACCCCGACAACCCCGAGTGGCTGCGCGAGAGCGACCCCGTGCGCGGCAACGACGAGTTCCCCTACTCGAAGCACAAGCGGCTCGTCGAGCAGATGCTCGCCGGCTACCGCCTCGCCCACCCCGAGCTCGAGCAGGTCGTCTTCCGCATCGGCACGATCCTGGGCCCGACGGTCGAGAACCAGATCACAGCCCTGTGGAAGGGGCGCCGCATCCTCGCGATCCGCGGCTCCGATTCGCCCTTCGTGTTCGTGTGGGTCGACGACGTCGCCGCAGCGATCGCCCGCGGCGCGACGGACGGTCCTCCGGGCGTCTACAACGTCGCCGGGGACGGCAAGGTCACGGTGCACGAGCTCGCGGCGCGGCTCGGCAAGCGGGTGTTCACGGTGCCGGCGGGCGTGCTCGCGTTCGCGCTCCGCGTCGGGCGCGCGCTGCGCCTCACGGTGCACGGGCCCGAGCAGGTCGGCTTCCTGCGCTACCGGCCCGTGCTGGCGAACGACGCGCTCAAGCAGGAGTTCGGCTACACCCCCCGCATGACGTCGGCCGAGGCGTTCGATGCCTACGTCGCGACGCACCCGGAGGTCGTGCGGGGCTGACGCGCGCAGGGTGCCGCGCGCCGCGGCGCGGCTCGGCCGCGCGTTGTTTTGGCCGGGCGCGTGGCTCGGCCTGCGCGCGCCGCGGCGCGGCTCGGCCGCGCCGCGCGCGGCTCGGCTCGGGGCCGCGGGTCACCGCGCCGCGCGTGCCCAACTTCGGAGAATCCGGCGTAGAGGGAGCAGTTCCGGGCCCGACGACGGCCTTCGAGCGACTTTCTCCGGAGTTCCGTCCGCTCCTCCTCCGCTCCTCCTCCGCTCCCCTCCGCTCCCCTCCGCTCCTCCGCTCCCCTCCGCTCCTCCTCCACGCCCCGCTCGTCGCCGACTCTCCACATCCGAGCGGCTTCGCGGCGCGGCGCCGGGCGCGCGCACCCACCGTGGAACGGTGCGAACGACGACACGGCCGGTGCGGCCGAGACCGCCGACCCTGCTCTCGACACGGGCGCTGATCGAGCGCGGCATGACTCGACGCCGGCTCGCGAGCGCCGTGGCCGACGGCAGCCTCATCCGCGTGCGCAAGGGGCGGTACGTGAGGGCGGGAACCGACTCCGTGTTCGTTCGAGCGGCACGCCTGGGCGGGCGGGTGGACTGCCTCTCCCTCTTGCAGCGCCTTGGTGTGTTCGTCCGCGACGCGCCTCACCTCCACATCCAGATGGAGCCGGATGCCAGCCGCGTGCCCTCTCGTCCGGACGACGTCGTTCGGCATTGGCGGCCGACCGGCGCGTCAAGCGAGGCCCTCGCGACACCTGTCGTGGAAGCGCTGGTACGGGCCACCCGGTGCCAGGACCTTCGAGCCGCCGTCGCGACACTCGACAGCGCGTGGCACCTCCGCCTCATCGACGAAGGCGATCTCGCGGTGATCTTCTCGAGACTGCCACGTCGCCACCGTGTGCTCCGCCGACTTCTCGACGATCGGAGTGAGTCCGGGCCCGAGACGTTCGTGCGGCTCATGCTCCGCGCGATCGGCTGTCCTTTCGACGTGCAGGTGCAGCTCGCGGGCGTCGGCGGGGTCGACTTCGTGGTCGACGGATGGCTCATCATCGAGTGCGACAGCGGGCAGTTCCACTCCGACTGGGAGGCGCAGAAGCGCGATCGGAGGAGAGACCTCGCCGCGGCCCGACTCGGCTACTCGACGGTGCGGCTGCTCGCCGAAGACGTCATGTGGCGGGGCGACGCCGTGCTGTCGGCGCTTCGGGAGATCATCGCGCGCGGGCCGGGCGGACCCGTATCCGTGCGGAACTCCGGAGAATTCGCGACGTCGGTTCCGCGATGACCGGCGATCCGGCGCCGCGCCGTAAGGCGGGCCGAATTCTCCGGAGTTCGGCACACCCCGCGCGGGCGCGAAGCCCCGCGGCCCGGGTCAGTCGCTGAAGCCCTCCGAGATGAGATCGATGAGCTCCTCGCGCTGCTCGACGGGGAGGAATGCGCCCGCGGCGGCGTTGAGCTGGAACTCCTCGAGGTCGTCGAGCCCGTAGTCGAAGGTCTCGGCGAGCAGCGCCAGCTCGCGCGTGAGCGACGTGCGGCTCATCGTGCGATTGTCGACGTTCACCGTGACGGAGAACCCGAGCTGGTACAGAAGGTCGAATGGGTGGTCCTCGAGGGTCGTGCCCCACGCGGCGATCGCGCCGGTCTGCAGGTTCGACGACGGCGACAGCTCGAGCGTGATCTCGCGATCGCGCACCCAGCGTGCGAGGTCTCCGAACTGCACGAGCACCTCCTCGCCCTCGCGCGACACGATCTCGAGGTCTTCCGCGACGCGCACGCCGTGCCCGAGGCGCAGAGCGCGCCCGTCGAGCAGCGCCGAGCGGATCGAGTCGAGCCCTGCCGCCTCGCCCGCGTGCACGGTGGTCGGGAAGAACTCCGACGCGAGGTAGTCGAACGCCTCGCGGTGACGCGACGGCGGGAAGCCGTCCTCCGGACCCGCGATGTCGAAGCCCACAGCGCCGCGCGTGCGCCAGTCGACGGCCAGACGCGCGATCTCGAGGGAGCGGTCGGTGTGGCGCATCGCCGTGATGAGCTGGCCGACGCGGATGTCGCGGCCGGCGGCCGCCGCCGCATCCTCGCCCTCTTCGATCCCCTCCTGCACCGCCTTCACGGCCTCATCGAGCGAGAGGCCGCGCGCCAGATGCTGCTCCGGCGCCCAGCGCACCTCGCCGTAGATGACGCCGTCCTCGGCCAGGTCCTCGACGAACTCGCGCGCGACGCGCGTGAGGCCCTCGCGCGTCTGCATGACGGCGGTCGTCAGATCGAACGTCTTGAGGTACTCGACCAGCGAGCCCGAGTCGCTCCTGTCGGCGAACCAGTCCGCGAGCGCGTCGGCATCCGTCTCGGGCACATCGAGCCCGATCTCGTCGGCGAGCTCGATGATCGTCGCGGGACGGACGGCGCCGTCGAGGTGGTCGTGCAGCGACACCTTCGGAAGGCTCCGGATCGAGACACCGTCGAGGACCGCGTCCCCGTGCTGGTCGATGGGCATGTGGTGCTCCTCTGCGGCGATTGGTGTGAAGGACGTTCTACGGCGGATGTGCGGCGCTGCGGCGGTCGGTGAGCCACTGGTGACGCTAGTCGATCTGGCGACTCCGCTCAGCCCGTGATGCGCTCCCGGACGAGCGGAGCGGGCGGCGGAGCATCCGGCCCGATCTCCCACGCCCCCTCGACGGCCTCGAGGGCGCGCGCGAACCGCGCCTCATCGTCTGCGAGCAGGGTGAACAGCGGCTGACCCGCGGTCACCTCGTCGCCTGGCTTCGCGTGCAGATCGATGCCGGCCGCGTGGACGACGGGGTCCTGCGCGCGGGCGCGGCCCGCGCCCAGACGCCACGCGCCGATGCCGAACGCGAGGGCGTCCATGCGGGTGACGATGCCGGAAGTCGGCGCGGTGACCGTGTGCGTCTCGCGAGGCGTCGGGAGCGGGGCATCGGGGTCGCCGTCCTGCGCGCGGATCATGGCACGCCACGTGTCCATCGCGCGCCCGTCGCGCAGCGCCTCCTCGACGTCGGCGTCGGGCTGCCCGGCGAGGGCCAGCATCTCACGGGCGAGCGCGACGGTGAGCTCGACCACATCGGCGGGACCGCCGCCGGCGAGCACCTCGACCGACTCGCGGACCTCGTTCGCGTTGCCGATCGCAAGCCCGAGCGGCGTGTTCATGTCGGTGAGCAGTGCGGTGGTCGCGACGCCCGAGTCCGTGCCGAGCTCGACCATCGTGCGCGCGAGCTCGCGTGCGCGGTCGACGTCGCGCATGAAGGCGCCTGAGCCGAATTTCACGTCGAGCACGAGCGCGCCCGTGCCCTCGGCGATCTTCTTCGACATGATGCTCGACGCGATGAGCGGAATGGCCTCGACCGTGCCCGTGACGTCGCGCAGCGCGTAGAGGCGCTTGTCGGCCGGGGCGAGGCCGGTGCCGGCGGCGCAGATGACGGCGCCGACGTCGCGCAGCTGAGCGAAGAGCTCGTCGTTGGTGAGCGAGGCGCGCCACCCGGGAATCGACTCCAGCTTGTCGAGCGTGCCGCCCGTGTGCCCGAGGCCACGGCCGGAAAGCTGCGGCACCGCGACCCCGAACGAGGCGACGAGCGGTGCGAGCGGGAGGGTGATCTTGTCGCCGACGCCGCCCGTCGAGTGCTTGTCGGCGGTCGGCTTGCCGAGCCCCTCGAAGCTCATGCGCTCGCCCGATGCGATCATCGCGTCGGTCATGACACGGATCTCGTCGCGGGTCATGCCGTTGAGCAGCACGGCCATCGCGAACGCGGCCATCTGCGCATCCGAGACGTACTCGCGCGTGTAGGCGTCGATCATCCAACGCAGCGCGTCTTCGGGCACCGCCCCGCCGTCGCGCTTCGCGCGGATGACGTCGACCGCGTCGAACGGCTCGACTCGGCCGGCCTCGGGGCTGGTCATCTCGCAGCCTCCTCGAGATCTCGCGGACCGAATGCGTCGGGCAGCACCTCGTCGATCGTGCGGATGCCCGACACGGTCTCCAGCAGCATTCCGGGGATCGCGAACTCGTACAGCAGCTGTCGGCACCGGCCGCACGGCATGATCGTGTGGCCGTCGTTGTTGACGCACACGAACGCGACGAGGTTGCCGCCGCCGGTATTGGCCAGTTCGCTCACGAGGCCGCACTCGGCGCACAGGCCCACTCCGTACGAGGCGTTCTCGACGTTGCATCCGGTGACGATCCGCCCGTCGGTGACCAGCGCGGCGGCGCCCACCCGGTACCGCGAGTATGGCGCGTAGGCGCGGCGCATCGCGTCGGTCGCCGCAGCGCGGAGCTCATCCCAGTCGATGTCGGTCACGAACGGCCACCTTTCGGGTCGGTATCGGGAGGGTCGGAGGCGGCCCGGCCCGCGCGTCGTCGTTCAGGCATGGATCACCCCTTGATGTACGGCTTTCCGTCGGCGGCCGGCGCGCGCGACTTCCCGACGACACCGGCGACCACGAAGATCGTCACGAGATACGGGACCATCAGCATGAACTCGCTCGGCACCGGCGAGCCGATGACGCTGAGGGTGTTCTGCAGGTTCGACGCGAACCCGAACAGGAGCGCCGCGAGCGTCGCCTTGATCGGATCCCACTGGCCGAAGATGACGGCGGCGAGCGCGATGAAGCCTGCGCCAGCGGTCATCTCCTTGTTGAAGGCGATGCCTGCGCCGATCGTGAACACCGTGCCGCCGAGCCCGGCGATGGCGCCCGCGAGCAGCACGTTCCAGAATCGGGTCTGGTTCACCTTGATGCCGACGGTGTCGGCGGCCTGCGGGTGCTCACCGACGGCCCGCAGACGCAGTCCCCAGCGGGTGTGGAACATGCCGATGTACACCAGCGCGACGGCGAAGTACATGATGTAGACGATGATCGTCTGCCGGAAGAACACCGGGCCGATGATCGGGATGTCGCTCAGGATCGGGATCGGGATGCGGTCGAACCGCGCCGGCGTGTTCAGCAGGGCCGCGTTCGGCGCGAGCACCTGCGAGAAGAGGAAGCCGGTCAGGCCGATCACGAGCACGTTGAGCACGACACCGACGATGACCTGGTCGACGAGGTACTTGATCGCGAACGCCGCGAGCACCGCCGCCACGAGCATGCCCGCGACCATCGCGGCCAATAGCCCGAGGAACGGCTGCTTCGTGATCGAGGACACGACCGCGGCTGTGAACGCTCCTGCGAGCAGCTGACCCTCGATCGCGATGTTCACGACACCCGCGCGCTCGCCGATCACACCGCACAGCGCGCCGTAGATGAGCGGCACCGCGAGGCCGAGGGATCCGGCGAGAAGGCCCGCGACGGGAATCGTCGCACCGGCGGCGGCCCACGTGAGGAACCCGATGACCGCCACGATCACGAACACGATGATGATCCACAGCGGCGTGCGTGCGAACCTCTGGACGAAATAGGCGGATCCCGCAGCCAGCAGCGCGAGCAGCAGGAAGCAGATCAGCGTCGTGAGGAACACGGGGACCGCGACGTCGCCGAGCTGGATGACGTCGGCCTGCGTGGACAGTCGGAAGTTCGTGTCTCCGCTGCGCGGCGCGAAGAACACGAGAATGCCGAACAGCAGCGCGAAGATGCCGAGCGCGATCGGCGGCTTCCAGCTGCGCAGCACCGCCTTCTCGACGGTGACGGGCGTCTCGGGCATGAGGCCCGCGGTGTCGACGTGCGGCGCGCTCACTTCGCTGCCCCCTCGAGCTCGGCGTCGGCGGTGTCGGCCTCGGTCGCGGCCTTGAGAGCCTTCAACCGCGCCTTCTCGGCCCGGCGGCGATCGCGTTCGGGCGACGGCAGGAAGAAGATCGCGCGCACGAGAGGCGGTGCGGCGATGAACAGCACGATGAGCGACTGCACGACCGTCACGATCTCGATCGGGATCTGCTCGCCCGCCTGCATCGCGAAGCCGCCCGCCTTGAACGCGCCGAACAGGATGCCTGCCGCGAACGTGCCCCACGGCGTGGACCGGCCGAGCAGCGCGACCGTGATCGCGTCGAAGCCGATGCCCGCGTCGATTCCCGCGGTGAAGCCCGTCGTGATCGTGCCGAGCACCTGGTTGACGCCGGCGAGACCCACGAGCGCGCCCGAGATGAGCATGCCGTAGATGTACATGTTCTTCACGTTGATGCCGGCGACCCGTGCGGCGTTCGGGTTCTCGCCGACCGCCCGGAACTGGAAGCCCAGGCTCGAACGGCTCAGGATCCACCACACGAGCACGGTCGCGCCGATCACGAGGATGAACCCGAAGTGCAGGTTGTACTGCGGGCCGAGCAGGTCGGGGAAGATCGCGGTGTCCTTCATCGGGGGTGTCTTCGGGTTGCTCGAGCCCGGCGCCTGGAGGAGCCCGGGCGTGCGCAGCATCCACGAGATGAGGTAGAACGCGACGTAGTTGAGCATGATCGTCACGATCACCTCGTGCGCGCCGGTCCTCGCCTTGAGGAAGCCCGCGATGCCCGCCCACAGCGCGCCGGCCGCCATTCCGACGATCAGCGCCAGGATCATGTGGATTCCCCACGGCAGGTCGAACCCGAAGGCGATCCATCCCGCGCCCGCCGAGGCCAGCAGCATCTGGCCGCGACCGCCGATGTTGAACATGCCGATGCGGAACGTCAGCGCGACGCCGAGGCCGGCCGCGATGAGCGGG
>NZ_DATMFG010000008.1:0-116647 GCF_035556355.1 Microbacterium sp. | reverse complement strand
CGGTGGCCCTGGCGCTTCTTGTAGCCGGTCTTGTTCTTGAACTTCTGGATCACGATCTTCGGGCCGCGCTCCTCACCGAGAACCTCGGCGGTCACCGTGACCTTGGCGAGCTTGTCGGCGTCGGTCGTGACGGAGTCGCCGTCGACGAACAGCACGGCGGGCAGCTCGATCTTGTCGCCGACCTTCGCGGCCTGGCGATCGAGAACGACGATCGAGCCGACCTCGACCTTCTCCTGTCGCCCGCCGGCGCGCACAACTGCGTAAACCACTTCACACCTGTTTCTTCTGGGAGCGCACGCGCTCGGGATGTCATGAAAGACGTGGCGCGGATGTCTCGACGCACCAAAGGTCTACTTTACCGGATGCCTCACACCCTTGGCAAAAGCATCCACCCTGTGCCCCGACGGCCCCTCCACCCGTTCCGCGTGCATAGGATCGGCGCGTGGCGATCCTGATCGACGACCCCCAGTGGCCCGCTCACGGGCGCCTGTGGGCGCACTTGGTCAGCGACTCGAACCTCGACGAGCTGCACGCGTTCGCCGCGGCGAACGGCATCCCGCGCCGCGGATTCGACCTCGACCACTACGACGTCCCGGATGAGGCGCACGCACGCCTCGTGGCGGCCGGCGCCCGACACGTGAGCGCCCACACTCTCGTGCGGGCGCTCATCGCATCCGGGCTGCGCGTGCGAGCCCGCGACCGGCGCTGAGCCTCCCCTCCTGGGAAGGCGCGCACCGCGTCAGTCTTCGGAGGGCGTGTGCGAGACCGGCGTACCCGTCAGGGCGGCGGTCGTCACGCGGCGGCGCGCCCGTCCCTGCCCCGGCGCCTTCGGCTCGGGGAGCGCGTTGAGCACCGAGTCGAGCAGGAGCTCCTTCTCGGTCTTGGGCGCTGCCGGGGCATCCGCCTTCTTCTTGCGCTTCTTGCGCTCGGGCTTGTCGGCCTTCGCGGGCTTGTCGGCCTTCTCGGCGACGGGGAGCGGCAGGATGGGCTCGGATGCCGCCTGCTCGCGCGCCTCGTCCTCGGTGTGATGGATCGTCGACGCCGCGATCTGCGCGAGGGCGGACTTGACGCCTTCGGTGATCACGTGCGTGCCGGTACCGGGCTGCGACGAGCCGCCGCTCTGGCGCGACGAGCGGCGTCCGCCCTGCGAGCTCGCCGACGCGCGGTGCTTGACCACCGGGTCGTGGTGCACGATGAGGCCACGGCCCGCGCACACCTCGCACGGCTCGCTGAAGGTCTCGAGCAGGCCGAGGCCGAGCTTCTTGCGCGTCATCTGCACGAGGCCGAGCGAGGTCACCTCGGCGACCTGGTGCTTCGTTCGGTCACGGCTCAGGCACTCGACGAGGCGACGAAGCACGAGGTCACGGTTGGACTCGAGCACCATGTCGATGAAGTCGACCACGATGATGCCGCCGATGTCGCGCAGCCGCAGCTGGCGCACGATCTCCTCGGCCGCCTCGAGGTTGTTCTTCGTGACCGTCTCTTCGAGGTTGCCGCCCGAGCCGACGAACTTGCCCGTGTTGACGTCGATGACCGTCATGGCCTCGGTGCGGTCGATCACGAGCGAACCGCCCGAAGGCAGCCACACCTTGCGGTCGAGCGCCTTCTCGATCTGCTCGGTGATGCGGAACTCGTCGAACGGGTCGCCGTCGCCCTCATAGCGCTCGACGCGGTCGAGCAGATCGGGTGCGACCGACTCGAGGTACTTCGTGATGGTGTGGTGCGCATCATCACCCTGGATGAGCATGCGCGAGAAGTCCTCGTTGAAGACGTCGCGGACGATCTTGACGAGGAGATCGGGCTCGGAGTGCAGCAGCGCCGGAGCCTGGATCGTCTCGACCTGCTTCGAGATGTGCTCCCACTGGTTCGTGAGGCGCTGCACGTCGCGCGTGAGCTGCTCCTCGGTCGCGCCCTCGGCCGCCGTGCGGACGATGACGCCCGACGACTCGGGAAGCACCTCCTTGAGGATCTTCTTGAGGCGCGCGCGCTCGGTGTCGGGCAGCTTGCGCGAGATGCCGTTCATGGCACCGCCGGGCACGTACACGAGGTAGCGGCCCGGGAGCGAGATCTGGCTCGTCAGACGCGCGCCCTTGTGGCCGACCGGGTCCTTCGTGACCTGCACGAGCACGCGGTCGCCGGTCTTGAGCGCGAGCTCGATGCGACGCGGCTGGTTGCCGGTCTCGACCGCGTCCCAGTCGACCTCGCCCGAGTACAGCACCGCGTTGCGACCGCGGCCGATGTCGACGAACGCGGCCTCCATGCTCGGCAGCACGTTCTGCACACGGCCGAGGTACACGTTGCCGATGAGCGACGCGTCCTGGTTGCGCGCGACGTAGTGCTCGACGAGCACCTTGTCTTCGAGCACCGCGATCTGGATGCGGCCGTTCTTGGAGCGCACGATCATTTCGCGGTCGACCGCCTCGCGGCGCGCGAGGAACTCGGCCTCGGTCACCACCGCACGGCGACGCCCGGCCTCACGGCCGTCGCGGCGACGCTGCTTCTTGGCCTCGAGGCGCGTGGAGCCCTTGATGCGCTGCGGCTCGGTGATGAGCTCGACGGCGCGCTGCTTGCGCGGTGCGGGCTGGTCGCCCGAATCCTTCGACGAGTCGGATGCCTCGTCGCGCCCTTCTCCCCCGCCACCGCGTCGGCGGCGACGACGAGATCCGGACGAGCCGCTGTCGTCGTCGCGCTGCGGACTCTGTCGGGGCGGCAGGAGCGTGATCTCCGGCGCGTAGAAGTGGAGATCGGTCGAGACCGCCGACACGAACACCTCGGGCAGCAGCCCCAGGCTCTGCGCGGTCGGCGGCGCGGGCGGGGCCTCCTCGGCCGCGGGCTCGGCGTCCTCCGACGACTCGGTCTCAGGCGCCGGCGTCTCGTCGGCGGCCTCCGGCTCCTCGGCCGACTCGGCCTCCGCCGCCTCGGGCTCCGGCGTCTCGACCGGCTCAGCCGGCTCAGTCGCCTCGGCCGCCTCCGTCGTCTGGTCGGCGTTGGACCCGGCATCCGGCTCGGTCCCGGCGGGCGTCTCGGCCGCCTGCTCCGCCTCGTCGACGGAAGTCTGCTCCTGCTCGGTGGCGGAGTCCTCGGAAGCCTCTGCCGCCGCGCCCGACTCCTGCGCCGGCTCGTCGTCGGAGCCCTGCTCGGGATCCGGTGCATCCGGGACGGTGTCGCCCTCGGTCGCCTCGACCGACTCGATGACCGCCTCGGTCTCGACGCTCGCCGCGTCGTCCGCCTCCGCGGACGGCGGAACGGCTACCGGAGCGTCGGATTCGGGGCGGGGGTCGGCGTGTGTGTCATTCTCATCAGCCATCTACGGCGTACTCCCTGCGGGGCGGCACCGCGCGCCGCCCGGCGAAATCTCGTGCTGCGCCGCTCCGTGCCCTCCGGTCCGGGGCGGTGCTGCGAACTCACTCGGTCTGCAGCGGAACCCGGCTCTGTCGGCGGAGTTCGCTGCGGGGGCTGTCATCGCCCGAAGTCTGCGTTGATGCGGTGTTCGCGGCGCGGCCGCGACACATCCCATCCATTATCGCACCTTCCCGGAGGTTTGCCCATCTCGCGGGAACCGGCGCGGTTTCCACGGCGGATGCGGCGGCCTCCGCCCAGTCGTCGATGCCATAATCCGTCGCATGCCCGAACCGCAGACGCACGTGCGTCCCACCGCCACGGCCGTGTGGCTCATCATCGCCGGCGTCATCGGCTGGTGGGCGGCGTTCTCGCTCACGATGGAGCGGCTGCACCTGCTCGAGAACCCGGGCTCGCAGGCATCGTGCGACTTCAGCCCGCTCGTGCAGTGCGGCAAGAACCTCGAGTCGTGGCAGGGCTCGGTGTTCGGGTTCCCGAACCCCATCATCGGGCTCGCGGGGTGGATCGCGCCGATCGTGGTCGGCTTCGCGATCCTCGCGGGCGCGCGCTTCGCGCGGTGGTTCTGGTGGCTGTTCGAACTCGGCATGACGTTCGCGTTCGTGTTCGTCGTGTGGCTCATCGCGCAGAGCATCTTCGTGATCGGAACGCTGTGCCCGTGGTGCATGGTCACGTGGGTCGTGACGATCCCGTCGTTCTACGTCGTGACGCTGCACGTGCTGCGCACCGGGATCCTCCCCGCGCCCGCGTCCATCCGCCGCGGCGCCGAAGAGCTCATGGGCTGGACGCCCCTCCTCGCGGTCGTCAGCTACGCGATCGTCGCGGTCATCGCGCAGCTGCGCCTCGACGTGCTCGGCTCGCTCTTCTGACGCTTCCGGTTGTCGGCGCGGAGTCGTAGCGTCGCCTCATGCGTGTCACGAAACGGATGCCCCGCCCCCGCGCCGCCGCCGGAATGACCCTCGCGGTGGTGGCCATCGGCGCGTTCACGCTGCCGGGGTGCGTGCCGACGTCGGATCCGCCGTCCGCGGTGTGCATCCCCGAGCTGAGCGTGTCGCCCGAGAACCCCAAGCCCGGCCGCATCGTGACGGTCGCGACCACGAACCCGTGCCCCGCGTCCGAAGGCACCGAGTGGGCCGTCCGCATCCAGCCCGACGGCGAGCGCATCCCGCTCGCGCAGGCGCGCGTGGAGCCCGACGCGGACGGATCGTTCGAAGTGTCGATAACGGTCCCACCGACGATCCACCCCGGCCCCGCGATCGCGTGGATCGCGAATTACTGGGAGACGCAGGAGTGCCCCGACGAGGCATCCTGCGCGCCCGCGGAGGTGCGATTCACGGTCGCCGCACCGTAACGCGGCATCCGTCTCGATCCTTCCGGCTCAGCGGAACCAGATCGCGAGCTCGCGCGCGGCCGACTCGGGCGAGTCCGATCCGTGTACGAGGTTCTGCTGCACCTGGAGGCCCCAGTCGCGACCGTAGTCGCCGCGAATGGTGCCGGGGGCGGCGGTGGTCGGATCGGTCGTGCCCGCGAGCGAGCGGAAGCCCTCGATGACGCGGTTGCCCGCGAGGCGGATCGCGACCGACGGGCCCGACATCATGAACTCGAGGAGCGGCTCGTAGAACGGCTTGCCCTCGTGCTCGGCGTAGTGCGCCTCGAGGCGGTCGCGGTCGGGCTCGACGAGCTTGATGTCGACGAGTGAATAGCCCTTCGCTTCGATGCGCGCGAGGATCGCTCCGGTGAGGCCGCGAGCGACGGCATCGGGCTTCACAAGGACGAGGGTCTCTTCGGTGGGCATGTCAGTCTCCGTTCGCCCTGTCGGTCTCGTGGGGGACGTCGGCGACACCGCCGGCTTCGGCGGCCAGTCGCGCGTTGCGGCGGTCGAGCGCCGCCCCCTTGATCGTGGCATACCCCCACATCGCACCGAAAATGAGCGCGACGATCAGGAGCGACGGAAGCAGGATCGCACCCGCGGCGAGCACGAGCTGCCACAGCCACCCGAGCGCGATGGCCCAGCGGTGGCGCAGCAGCCCCGCGGTGACGATCATGAGCACCGCGAGGGTCGCGCCCGCGACGATGCCCCACCACGGTTCGAGGCTCGCGGGCAGCGCCTTCAAGCCGTAGACGACGAGCCCGCCGAGGAACACGACGACCGACTCGAACCCGAGGACGATCGCCCCGAGCGACTCGGCCGCCCCGCGCGGTCGGCGTCCGCGTCGGGCGCTCACGCCTCCCACCCGGACTTCCAGTCCTCGACGGTCGAGAGCGTGAGGGCCTCGCCCGCCAGCACGACGGATCCCGCGATGACGACGGCACGACGGTCGGATGCCGCGGCCCACCGCCGCGCCTCTTCGGCCGCCTCGGCGAGCTCGGGGTGCACCGTGACGCTCACGCCTGCGGCCTCCACGAGATCGGCGATCGCGTCGGCGTCGTTGGCGCGCTCGGAGTCGGGCGACGTCGCGAAGACGTGCGCGGCGAGGGGCGTGATCTCGGCGACGATGCCCGCGGCGTCCTTGTCGGACAGGACGCCCAGCACGACGCCCCACTCGTCGAAGTCGAACGCCTCGCGCAGCGCCGCGACCAGGGAGCGGGCCCCGTGCGGGTTGTGCGCCGCGTCGACGATCACCGTCGGGTCCGCCCCGACGAGCTGCAGGCGTCCGGGCGACGTGACCTGCCCGAGTCCCTCGGCCAGCACGTCACCCGCGATCGCGATCGACCCCGCTCCGATGAGCGACTCGACCGCGGCGATCGCGAGCGCCGCGTTGCGGCCCTGGTGCTGTCCGTAGAGCGGCAGGTACTCCTCCTCGTACGTGGCCGCCAGGCCCCGCACGGTGATGAGCTGCCCGCCGACGGCGAGCCGATCGTCGGTGAGGGCGAACTCCTCCCCCTCGAACGCGATCGACGCACCGCGGCGCGCCGCGACCTCGCGCAGCACGGCGGCCGCGGCGGGATCCTGGTGCGCCGAGACGACGGATGCGCCGTCCTTGATGATCCCTGCCTTGACGCCCGTGATCTCCCGGATCGTGTCGCCCAGGCGGTCGGCGTGGTCGACATCGATCGGCGCGATCACCGCGACGTCTCCGTCGGCCGTGTTCGTGGAGTCCCACGAGCCGCCCATGCCCACCTCGAGCACGAGCACGTCGACCGGAGCGTCCGCGCACGCGACGAACGCGAGCACCGTCAGCAGCTCGAAGAACGTGAGCGGCGCGTCGCCCGCGGCCGCGAGCTCGGCGTCGACGATGTCCACGATGGGCTCGACCTCGTCCCACGCGTCGGCGATCGCGGCATCCGACACGGGCTCGCCGTCGATCATGATGCGCTCGGTGAACCTCTCGAGGTGCGGGCTCGTGAACATGCCCGTGCGCAGGCCGTGCGCGCGCACGAGGCTCTCGATCATTCGGCTCGTCGAGGTCTTCCCGTTCGTGCCCGTCACGTGGACGACGCGATACGTCTTCTGCGGGTCGTCGAGGAGCTCCAGCACGCGGCGCGTGCGCTCGACGCGCGGTTGCACCCACTGCTCCCCCTGCCGCTGCAGGAGGGTCTCGTAGACGCGATCGGCGCGGCGCCGATCCTTTTCGCTCATGCGGATGCCTCCACCTTCGTCACCGCGACCTCGAACGCGCCGCGGTTCGCGAATGTTCCGGCCGCGAACTCGGCGACGTACCCGGGCTCGGGCTTTCCGGGACGGCTGCCGCGAGGCCCGTACAGGGAGTGCTCGACCGCGAGGGTCTCACCGGCGACGTTCGCGACGTCGAACGCCGTCTCGACCGCGACGCGGTCTTCGACATCGTCGAACGCGAGCTCGAGTCGGATGCGGTCGCTCACCTCGAAGCCGGCGGCCTTGCGCGTGTCCTGCACGGCACGGATGACGTCGCGCGCGAGGCCCTCGGCTTCGAGCTCGGGCGTCGTGGTCGTGTCGAGCAGCACGAAGCCCCCCGACGGCAGCAGCGCGATCGCGGTGCCGTCGCCGACACCCCCGGCCTCGAGTGCGAGATCGTACTCGCCGGGTTCCAGCGGGATGCCGTCGACGACCACGACGCCGTCGCGCTCCTCCCACACGCCCGCCTTCGCCCCGGCGATGACATGCTGCACCTGCTTGCCCAGGCGCGGGCCCGCGGCGCGCGCGTTGACCGTGAGGCGCCGGCTGATGCCGTACTCCTCGGCGAGAGTCTCGGTGAGCGGCACGAGCTCGACCGCCTTCACGTTGAGCTCGTCGCGCAGGATGTCCTCGAACTGGGCGAGGGACGCGGCATCCGTCACCGCCACCGTCAGTTTCGCGAGCGGCAGGCGCACGCGCTTGCCCTCCTTCTTGCGGAGCGCGTTCGCGACGCTCGACACCTCGCGGACGGTGTCCATCGCGGAGCGGATGTCGTCGGCGGACGGGAACTGCTCCACATCCGGCCAGTCCTGCAGGTGCACGCTGCGTCCGCCGGTGAGCCCCTGCCACACGCGCTCCGAGATGAGGGGGATGAGCGGTGCCGCCACACGCGTGAGCGTCTCGAGCACCGTGTAGAGGGTGTCGAACGCCTCGCGGCTCGCCGGGTCCTCCGACACGCCCATCCAGAACCGGTCGCGCGAACGCCGGATGTACCAGTTCGTCAGCACCTCGGCGAAGTCGCGCAGCTTCGCCGCTGCGAGCGTCGAGTCGAGCACCTCCAGGTCGGCGGCGACACCGCGCACGAGGTCGCCCGTGAGCGCGAGGATGTACCGGTCGAGCACGTCGGTGGAGTCGGTGCGCCACGACGCCTCGTAGCCCGAGCCCTCTGAGCCGCCGGCCGCGTTCGCGTACGTCGCGAAGAAGTACCACGCGTTCCACAGCGGCAGAAGGAACTCGCGCACGCCGGCGCGGATGCCCTCCTCCGTGACGATGAGGTTGCCGCCGCGCAGCACCGAGCTCGCCATCAGGAACCAGCGCATCGCGTCGGAGCCGTCGCGATCGAAGACCTCGCTCACGTCGGGGTAGTTGCGCAGCGACTTCGACATCTTCTGCCCGTCGCTGCCGAGCACGATGCCGTGGCACGACACGCCCGTGAACGCCGGCCGGTCGAACAGCGCGGTCGACAGCACGTGCATGACGTAGAACCAGCCGCGCGTCTGGCCGATGTACTCGACGATGAAGTCCGCCGGCGAATGCGTCTCGAACCACTCGCGGTTCTCGAACGGGTAGTGCACCTGCGCATACGGCATCGATCCCGAGTCGAACCACACGTCGAACACGTCTTCGATGCGCCGCATCGTGCTGCGGCCGGTCGGGTCGTCTGGGTTCGGGCGCGTAAGCTCGTCGATGAACGGGCGGTGCAGGTCGATCTCGCCCGCCTCGTTGCGCGGCAGCGCGCCGAAGTCGCGCTCGAGCTCCTCGAGCGACCCGTACACATCGACGCGCGGGTACTCCGGGTCGTCGCTCTTCCACACCGGGATCGGCGAGCCCCAGTAGCGGTTGCGGCTCACCGACCAGTCGCGCGCGCCCTCGAGCCACTTGCCGAACTGCCCGTGCTTGACATTCTCGGGCACCCACATGATCTGCTCGTTGTTCTCGAGCATGCGGTCCTTGATCGCGGTCACGCGCACGAACCAGCTCGAGACCGCCTTGTAGATGAGGGGATTGCGGCAGCGCCAGCAGTGCGGGTACGAGTGCTCGTAGCTCGCGAGGCGCAGCAGTCGCCCGTTCTGGCGCAGGAGGCGCACGAGGGGCGTGTTGGCGTCCATCCACAGCTGGCCCGCGACATCCGTCACGTGCGGCAGGAAGCGCCCTCCGTCGTCGAGCGACAGGATCGTCGGGATCCCGGCCGCCTCGGCCACGCGCTGGTCGTCTTCACCGTACGCCGGCGCCTGGTGCACGATGCCCGTGCCGTCGCTGGTCGTCACGTAGTCGTCGGCGATGATGCGCCACGCGTTCTGGGTGCCCCAGGTCTCGGCATCCGCGTAATAGTCGAACAGGCGGTCGTACGAGACCCCGTCGAGCTCGGAGCCCAGGACCACGCGCTCGACCGCCTCGCGCGCCGCCTCGGGCGACTCGTAGCCGAGGTCCTTCGCGTAGCCGCCCAGAAGTTCCTCCGCGAGGAGGTACCGGTGCGCGACGGCGCTCTCGCGGTCATCGCCCGCCGGGACGTCCGAGGCGCCGTTCGGGCCGCCGGGAAGGACGACATAGCGGATGTCGGGACCGACGGCCAGCGCGAGGTTGGTCGGCAGCGTCCACGGGGTCGTCGTCCACGCGAGCGCCCGCACACCGGTGAGGCCGAGCGCCTCGGCCTTCGCGCCGACGAGCGGGAAGGTGACGGTCACGGACGGGTCCTGGCGCATCTTGTACACGTCGTCGTCCATGCGCAGCTCATGGCTCGACAGCGGCGTCTCGTCGCGCCAGCAGTACGGCAGCACGCGGTAGCCCTCGTACGCGAGGCCCTTGTCGTAGAGCGTCTTGAACGCCCACAGCACCGACTCCATATAGGTCGTGTCGAGCGTCTTGTAGCCGCGTTCGAAGTCGACCCAGCGCGCCTGGCGGGTGACGTAGTCCTCCCACTCCCGTGTGTACTCGAGCACCGACTCGCGGGCCTTCGCGTTGAACGCCGCGATGCCCATCTCCTCGATCTGCTGCTTCTCGGTGATGTCGAGCTGCTTCATCGCCTCGAGCTCGGCGGGAAGACCGTGCGTGTCCCACCCGAACACGCGGTCGACCTTGTGGCCGCGCATCGTCTGAAAACGCGGGAAGAGATCCTTCGCGTAGCCGGTCAGAAGGTGCCCGTAGTGCGGCAGACCGTTCGCGAACGGCGGGCCGTCGTAGAAGACCCACTCGGGAGCGCCCTCGCGCTGCGCGATCGACGCGCGGAACGTGTCGTCGTTCTTCCAGAAGTCGAGCACCTCGAGCTCGATCTCGGGGAAGCGCGGGCTCGGCACGACAGCGGACGGCGTCGCATCGGCGGCGGGGCCGAAAGCGGAAGGGCGGGGGTAGGTCATGTCTCTCCAGCAGGTGCTCGAATGCTCATCTGCCGGGACGACCCTCGCGGACCGCGGTACCACCCTGCTTGACCTCGAGGTCTCGTGCGCGAGATGCGCTCGCCCGAGACCCGGGCCCCCTCTCACTGCGGCTGTGACGGGCCTGACCCGTTCGGTTCTACTGACGCCGGGCACGGGGACCCGTCGCGTTCTTCCGAAGACTCCCCGGTGATGGCCGGATCGACGTCGTTCCCCTCGATCTTACCGGCTCGACGATCGTCGTAGGCTTCCCCTGACAGCCCCGAGCTGAGGCGACGATGCCAGACACCCCGTTCCCCCGTCCCGTGATCACGCGCCGCACGCTGCTGACGGCCGCAGGCGCCGGCGCGATGGCGGCCGCGCTCGCGGCCTGCACGGCGGATGCGCCGCCCATCCCCGCCCCGACCGCGATTCCCAGCCCCACCCCGTGGTCCCCGCCCGCCGAGCCGATGGGCTTCCCGACCGGCTTCACGTGGGGAGCCGCCACCAGCGCGTTCCAGGTCGAGGGGTCGCTCACGGCCGACGGGCGCACCCCGTCGGTGTGGGACACGTTCGCCGCCCGTGCGGGGACGATCCGCGACGGGTCGACCGGCGAGCCGGCAGCGGATCAGTACCGGCGGTACGAAGAGGACATCGACCTCATGGCGAGCCTCGGCCTCTCGGCCTACCGCTTCTCACTGTCGTGGTCGCGCATCGTGCCGACCAGCACGGGCACGATCGAATCGCGCGGCATCGACCACTATCGGCGCGTGATCGACGCGCTCGTGTCGCGCGGCATCCGTCCCGCCATCACGCTGTTCCACTGGGACCTGCCGCAATGGGTGCAGGACGCCGGCGGGTGGGTCCAGCGCGAGACGGCGGACCTGTTCGCCGAGTACGCGGCCGCGTGCTTCGAGGCGTTCGGCGACGTGGAAGCCGACTGGATGACGCTCAACGAGCCGAAGACCCACGCGTACGTGGGTCATTGGTACGGGGCGCATGCGCCGGGTCTGCGCTCACCCGACGTCGCCGCGGCGGCCGTGCACCACCAGCTGCTCGCACACGGACGCGCCGTCGAGCGGTTCCGCCTGAGCGGCGCGGCGGGACGCATCGGCATCGCGTTGAACCTCATCCCCGCGTACCCGACCGACCCCGGCGAACCGGAGGCGGCGGTGCGCGTGGACGCCCGCGAGAACCGGCTGTTCCTCGACCCCGTGCTGCTCGGCACGTACCCGGATGACGCCGTGGGCGGCGATGCCGGACAGCTCCCCGCCGACCCGGTGACCTTCGCCGGACTGCAGAAGGCCGGGGACCTCGAGACGATCGCGGCTCCCCTGGACTTCCTCGCGGTGCAGTACTACGGCGTGACGGGCGTCCGCCCCGACGGCCGCGAGACGCAGGTGGCCCCGACGTCCGCGGCGCCGTGGCAGCAGATGCTGCCGGAGGGGATGCACGACCTGCTCACGCGGCTCGCGACGGATTACCCCGCGATCCCGCTGCTGATCACCGAGAACGGCATCCCCGACCGGTCGCCCGCGGTCACGGTGGACGACCCTGAGCGCCTCGAGTTCTTCCGCGCGCACTTCCAGCAGGCATCGCGTGCGATCGCCGACGGGGTGCCGCTCGAGGGGTATTACGTGTGGTCATTGCTCGACAACTTCGAATGGGCGGAGGGGTACACACAGCGGTGGGGCATCATCGCGGTCGACTTCCAGACGCAGGAGCGACTTCCGAAGCGGAGTGCGGAGTTCTACGCCGACGTCATCGCGGCGACCGCGGTGCCGCCCGCGTAACAGACTTCCTGGATCGGATCCATCAACCCTCGAGCGGTGGCAGGATAGACGCTCGTGACAACAGCAGACGCCGCCCCTGCGGCATCCGGTTCCTCCGGTTCCTCCTCCGTCCGCCGCGTGGCCTGGGCCTCGATGGTCGGCACGTCCCTCGAGTCGTTCGACTTCTACGTCTTCGCGTACTTCTCGGCCTTCTTCGTCGGACCCCTCTTCTTCGAGCCGCTCGGCGAGTTCGGCGGCACGCTCCTCGCGTTCTCGACCGTCGCGGTCGCGTTCGTCGTGCGCCCGATCGGCGCGGTGATCTTCGGCCACATGGGCGACCGCCTCGGCCGTCGCGCGACCCTCCTGTGGACGATCGGCATCATGGGCGTCGCGACCGGACTCATCGGCGTGCTGCCGACGTACGCGCAGGCGGGCTGGTTCGGTGCGGTGTTCCTCGTGATCCTCCGCATCGCGCAGGGCCTCTCGCTCGGCGGCGAGTGGGGAGGATCGATCCTCCTCGCGACCGAGCACGCCAACCCGATCAAGCGCGCGTTCTACGCCGCCGTGCCGCAGCTCGGCTCCCCCGTCGGCTCGATCCTGTCGGCGGCTCTCTTCATCGTCATGACGATCGCACTGCCCGCCGACCAACTCGCGGCGTGGGGCTGGCGCATCCCGTTCCTCATCGCTCTGCCGCTGCTCGCGGTGTCGCTCTACCTGCGCATCACGATCACCGAGACGCCCGTGTTCGAGGGCGTCGTCGCGGAGGGTCGGCGAGACAAGGTGCCGTTCCTGACGATGTTCCGCGTGCGCCCCGTCGCGATCCTCATCGCGATCGGCGCCGCGCTCCTCGGCATCGGCTCGTACTCGCTCATGAACACGTACACCGTGAACTACGGCGTGACCGAGCTCGGGTTCAGCTTCCAGGACCTGCTCATCGCGACGACGATCGGCGGCCTGCTGCAACTTGTGACCATCCCCCTCTTCGGTGCGTGGGCCAACCGCATCGGATCGGCGCAGGTCGTCTTGTGGGGCGCCCTGGGCACGCTCCTCGTCACGTTCCCGATGTACTGGCTCCTGCAGTTCGCGACGTTCCCGATCCTCGTCGGCACCATGATCGTCGGCGGCATCCTCCCGACGATGGCCTGGGCTGCGCTCGGCGGGCTCATGAACGATCTGTTCCCCGACCACTTCCGCTACTCCGCGCTGTCGGTCTCGTACGCGTTCGCGGCGACGGTGAGCGGCTTCGTGCCGCTGCTCACGACGGCGCTCGGCGGCGCGACGGACTTCGCGTGGTGGCATCCGGGCATCATCCTCGCCGTGATGTCGGCGGTCACGCTCGTCGCCGCGTGGGCGGCTGCGCGCCTCGCGCGCACGCGTCCCGTGCCCGAGGCGGGGCCCGCTCCCGAGGAGCTCGACGCGCCGGTCGCAGCCGCGCGCTGACGCGATGCGGGTGGCGGATGCCGCGGCATCCGCCACCTCGCGTCGTCGCCGGGCCCGTGTCGCCGACCCGTGACAGGATGAGCGCATGCCCGGCCGCCTCATGCTGCTCGACAGTGCTTCGCTCTACTTCCGCGCGTTCTACGGCGTGCCCGACAAGGTGCGCGCTCCTGACGGCACGCCCGTCAACGCGGTGCGCGGGTTCCTCGACATCATCGCGCGACTCGTCACGACGTACACGCCGACCGACCTCGTCGCGTGCTGGGACGACGATTGGCGCCCGCAGTGGCGCGTCGACCTCATCCCGTCGTACAAGACGCACCGCGTCGCGCAGGTCGTGGAGGGTGCTCCCGACATCGAGGTCGTGCCCGATCCGCTCGAGGTGCAGGTGCCGATCATCCGCGAAGCGCTCGCGGCGGTCGGCATCGTCATCGTCGGAGCCGCCGAGCACGAGGCCGACGACGTCATCGGCACGCTCGCGACGCGCGCGACACAGCCTGTCGACATCGTGACGGGCGACCGCGATCTCTTCCAGCTCGTCGACGACGCGCGCGACGTGCGGGTCGTCTACACCGCGCGGGGCATGAGCAACCTCGAGGTCGTGACCGACGAGACCGTCGTCAAGAAGTACGGGGTGCTGCCGCAGCAGTACGCCGACTTCGCGACGCTGCGCGGGGACTCCTCCGACGGTCTTCCGGGCGTCGCGGGCATCGGCGAGAAGTCGGCGGCCGGGCTCCTCGCCGCGTACGGCGACCTCCCGGGCATCATCGCCGCCGCCGAGAGCGGCGAGGGCGGCATGAGCGCGGGCGTTCGCGCCAAGATCACCGCCGGCCTTCCGTACCTGGCGGTCGCGCCCGAAGTCGTCGGGGTCGTCCGCGACCTCGACCTGCCCGACGTCGACGCGCGTCTGCGTCCGCTGCACGACTCCGCGAAGACGGATGCGGCGGCCTTCGCCGAGCACTGGGGACTCGGCGGCTCGATGACGCGGCTCATCGAGGCGCTCGACCGGGTCGAGACGGACTGACGAGGGCGCGTCCGGGCTCAGCGCCCGGGGCGCCGTGCCGCGGCGATGGCACCCAGGAGCGTCGCGCAGTAGCCGATCGCGAGCACGACAAGCAGCACGAGGGCGGACGTCCACTCCCCCGTCGCCTCGTGCAGCGCGCCCACGACCGGCGCACCGAGGGCGCCGATCGCGTATCCGACGCCCTGCACGAGCGCCGACAGCCCGGCGGCCTCGGCGTCGTCGCGCGCGACCGCGACGAGCGCGGAGAAGATGACGACGAAGCCGCCCGCGTGCCCGATCGCGCCGATCGACAGCCACACCCACAGCGGCCCCGGATCGACGAGGAGGCCGATCGTGACGACGAGCCACGACGCGCAGATCACGAGGGGCGTCACGATCCGCGGAGTGAAGCGCATGAGCAGCGGCACGAGGAACGCCCCCGCGATGCCGACACCCTGGTAGACGGACGCGATCGCGCCGGCGGATGCCGCGTCGAGCTGCAGCTCATCGGCGGCGAACGTCGGCAACCACGTCGACAGCGCGTAGTAGATCGTGCACTGGAGCGCGAACGAGGCGACGAGCAGCCACGTGACGGGGCGGCGGAGCATCCGTCTGTGTCGGGTGACGACGGGAAGCGGTCCCGTGAGGATCTCGGGATCGACGTCTCGCCCAGGTGTCGGTGCGGACGCCGCCGGCGCCGGGACCCCGGAGTACTGCTCGTCGGGATCCTCGCCGGCTCGCCGCTCGCGCTGCAGGTGCGCGGCCCACACGATGATGCCGGCGATCGTGATGACCGACCACGTGAGCAGTGCCGCCGGCCACCCGAGCACCGACGCGAGCGGCGCGGTGAGCAGCGACGTGATGAGCGATCCGGCGTTGAGCATCGCGGCGTACGCCGCGGTAACGATCGCGACGCGCTCGGGACGCACGTCCCGGCGGATGATGACCGGGATGACGACGTTGCCGATCGTGATGGACGCGCCGATCACGACCATCCCGGTCAGCATCGAGCCGAAGCCGGGCAGAGCGCGGATGAACGTGCCGAGAAGCACACCGCTGAGAGAGAGGACCAGCGCCGTCTCGGCGCCCGCCCGTCGGATCACGACGGCCGCGACCGGCGTGAGCAGCGCGAACATGAGCACGGGAGCCGTCGTGAGCAGGCCCGCGGCCGTCGACCCGACGTCGAGATCGCGCTCGATGGCCGACAGCACGGGGGTGGGCGCCACGATGGGTCCGCGCAGGCTCAACGCCGCGACGAGCACGCCCGTGATCACGAGCCACGGCATCCGGCTTCTCGCGTCGGATGCCGGGCGCACGTTCACCTCACGAGTCTAGGCGGCCGCCTCCAGGCGCAGCCCGGTGGCGATCGCGTTGCGCGCCCAGTGGTAATGGTTGCCGCCGCACTCCAGCGCGAACTCGCCGAGCGGCGAACCCTGCGTCCAGGGGTGGATGTCGGGGTCGCTGAGCTCGGCGTCGGAGTGCAGCGCGACATCCGCCTGCAGCGACTGATGGGACGCCTTCAGCAGCGCGAGCAGGTCGTGCAGGCTCGTGTCCTGCCACTGCTGACGCAGATCCTCGTTGAGCTCGGCGAGCTGCGACCACGAGTATCCGTCGGCGGGGATCGCGGGGATGCCGCCGGTCGTCCCCTCGGCGTACCAGCCCTCGAAGAGGATGTGCCACGCGTGCAGGTGGGCGACGACGTCTCGCACGTTGCGATCGCGCCCGTCGCCGGCGAACTCCTCGTCGAGGCGCTCCGGAGGCAGCGAGTCGATCAGCCCGATGAGCGCCTCGAACTCCTCGTCGTTGCGCTCGAGCAGCTCGTCCCTCGTGAAGTCCACCATCATCCGAACGTACCGTTGCCGGGCGGAGTCGGGCGAGGGTTCATCCGGGGGCTCATCGGGGGCGCCGCAGCCACTCACGCAGCCGTTCCAGGGGCCACGTCGTGACGATCCGGTCGGCGGGCACGCCCGCACGCTCGGCGCGCTCGGCGCCGTAGTCGATGAGCGAGAGCTGGCCGGGCGCGTGCGCGTCGGAGTCGATCGAGAAGAGGCATCCGATCTCGAGTGCGAGCGCGAGAAGCTCGTCGGGCGGATCCTGACGCTCCGGCCGCGAGTTGATCTCGACGGCGACGCCGTGCTCCGCGCACGCCTCGAACACCGCGCGCGCGTCGAACGTCGACTGCGGGCGTGTACCGCGCGACCCCTCGACGAGCCGACCCGTCACGTGCCCGAGCACATCCGTGCGCGGGTTCGACACCGCCTCGACGAAGCGGCGCGTCATCGGCCCGGAATCCATCCGGAGCTTGGAGTGCGCCGACGCCACGACGACGTCGAGCTCGTCGAGCAGCTCGGGCTCCTGGTCGAGCGCACCGTCATCGAGGATGTCGACCTCGATGCCCCACAGAAGCGTGAACTTCTCGTCGCGGAAGCGCTCGACGACCTCGCGCTGCGCGCGCAGTCGCTCGGCCGAGAGTCCGTTGGCGACCCGCAGACGCGGTGAGTGGTCGGTGAGCGCGAGGTATTCGTGCCCCAGGATGCGCGCCGTCTCGACCATGAGGTCGATCGAGGTGAGCCCGTCCGACCAGTCGCTGTGGCTGTGCAGATCGCCGCGCAACTGAGCACGCAGATTCGATTCGCGCTGCACTCCTGCGCGCTCGCGCAGATCCGCCAGGTAGGCGGGGACGCCGCCGGCGAGTGCCTCTTGGATGACCGCGAACGTCGACTCGCCGATTCCCTTTCGGCGACGGAGGGACGCCGCGTCGCGCAGGTCCTCGTCGCTCAGCCCCGCGATCGCGTCGGCCGCCGCCCGGAACGCCTTCGACTTGTAGCGTGACGACCGCTCGCGCTCGAGGAGCGTCGCGATCTCGATGAGGGCATCACGCGGATGCATCGCGGTCTCCGCGGGACGCGCCGCTCATGCCGGGCGGGTCACTCCCCCGGCGCGGCGAACGCCGAACGCTTCACGACGACGGGCGCCACAGCGAGCCGGTGCAGCGCCCATCCGAACATGATCGAGAGCACACCGACCGCGGCGGCGAAGGCGGCGACGCCGTACGAGACGACGGATGTGAACAGCGACGCGCGCAGGAACGACGCGTTCATCATCGTGGCGCGGATCGGGTCGTCCTGCGCAAGCTCGGCGTACGTCTGGCCGCCGGAGGCCTCGAGCGCGTGGCGGTTGATGATGTCGGCCTGCACGTACGCCGTGAAGGGGCCCGACACCTGTTGACCCTGGAACGCCATCGCGTCGTCGGGGATCGTGATGTTCTCGGCGCGCAGCTGCATCGTCACGACGATCCACACGACGATCGCGACGACGATGAGTGCGATGCCCGCGAGGATGCCGAGGATCCCGACGACCTTCACGCCCCCCGTCTTGCGGGCGGGCGGGGCGATCGCGTCTGGGGCCTCGGGGGCGGCGGCGTCTGACATGGCGAGCTCCTCTTCGAATTCCCGAACGGATGCTGCGGCAAACCTAGCGTCCGGCGGCGACACGCCGCCAGAGCGCTGCGCGCGTGTGCGGAGAAGGGGCGGTCAGGCGGGCGCGAGCGAGGTCGTGACCTCGATCCAGCGGTCGAGCGTCGCCGCCGCCCTGCCCTCGTCGATGGCCGCCGCGCCGAGCTCCATCGCCTCGCCGAGGCGCTCGAGGATCGGGCGCTGCACTTCGGATGCGTCGCGGAACAGGCGATACGCCACGATGCCGGCCGCGGCGTTGAGCAGCACGATGTCGCGCACCGGACCCTTCTCGCCCGCGAGCACGCGTCGCACGACCTCGGCGTTGTGCGCGGGATCGCCACCGAGGAGGTCGTCGATGTCGGCGAGCGGGATTCCGAGATCGCGCGGATCGAGATCGTGCTCGTGGATGTCGCCGCGACTCACCTCCCACAGGCGGCTGTGGCCGGTCGTCGTGAGCTCGTCGAGCCCGTCGTCGCCGCGGAACACGAGTGCCGTCGCACCGCGCGTGCGGAACACGCCCGTGATGAGCGGCACGCGGTCGAGGTGCGCGACGCCGACCGCATTCGCCTCGGCGCGGGCCGGGTTGCACAGCGGACCGAGGAAGTTGAACACCGTCGGGACGCCGAGCTCGGCGCGCGTCGGACCCGCGTGCCGGAAGCCGGGGTGGAAGGCGGTCGCGAACACGAACGTGAGTCCGGCCCGGTCGAGCGTCTCTGCGACCGCCTCGGGCGAGAGCTCGAGGTCGACGCCGAGCGCGCGGAGCACGTCGGACGAGCCCGACGAGCTGCTGGCGGCCTTGTTGCCGTGCTTGACGACGGGGATCCCGGATGCGGCGGCCACGATCGCCGCCGTCGTCGACACGTTCACCGTGCCGAAGCGGTCGCCGCCGGTGCCGACGATGTCGAGCACGTCGGGAGACACGGGAAGCGGAAGCGCTGCCTCGAGGATCGCGTCGCGGAATCCGACGATCTCATCGACCGTCTCGCCCTTCGCGCGCAGAGCCACCAGGAACGCGCCCAGCTGGGACGGCGTCGCCGACCCGCTCATGATCTGACGCATCGCCCACGTCGACTCGGACACGCTCAGGTCCTTGCCGTCGAGCAGGCTCGAGAGGATCTCCGGCCACGAGTACAGCTCCGCCATGACCCAGAAGCCTAGTGCGCGACAGGGGCACGCCGATCGCCGAGTGAGCCGCCGAATGGGGATGGTTCGGGCCGCCCGACAGTCGTCTGGCGATCTCCCGGCGGGTTGTCAGCCCCCTCTTAGGTGGCCCGAAGTTCTCTTTCAGCCCGCTGGATGATCGGCGGTGCATGAAGCGTCTCTCAGGATCAGCCATAATGGGGACGTGACGAGCACGCCAGCGACCTATTCCCAGGCCATGCGATCCGTCAAGCGTCCTGATCCGGTCGCTGTCGGAACGATCGTTTGGCTCGGCAGCGAGGTGATGTTCTTCGCGGGACTCTTCGCGATCTACTTCACCCTGCGGGCCACGTCCCCTGAACTGTGGGCGGACCGCACCGCGCTGCTGAACATCCCCTTCGCCGCCGTGAACACGCTCATCCTGGTGCTTTCGAGCTTCACCTGCCAGATGGGCGTCTTCGCCGCTGAGCGGTTCCAGCCGTACCGTACGGGCGGCTTCTGGAACGTCCGCCGGTGGGGCATGGTCGAGTGGTTCTTCCTCACCTTCTTCATGGGCGCCGTCTTCGTGTCCGGCCAGGTGTGGGAGTACGCACAGCTGGTGTTCGAGGGCATGCCGATCCAGGCCGACTCGTATGCGTCTGCCTTCTACCTCACGACGGGCTTCCACGCCCTGCACGTGACCGGCGGTCTCATCGCGTTCCTGCTCGTCATCGGCCGCGCGTACGCGGTCCGCAACTTCGGGCGCAAGGAGATGACGTCCTCCATCGTCGTGTCGTACTACTGGCACTTCGTGGACGTCGTCTGGATCGCGCTGTTCATCGTCATCTACTTCCTGAGATAGAGCGGAGCGGAATCCCGACATGGCACGAGAGAGCAAGCGCCGCTCGCACGGGCGCCGGAGTCCCTGGGCGGCGGCCGCCCTCATCGGTATCGGTCTTCTGATCACCGGTGGCGTCTACGCCGGCGCGTCGGCGGCGATGGCCGCGACGGCGGAGCCGTCGGCCTCGAGCACCCTGACCGTCGAAGACGGCAAGCTGCTGTTCCAGGCGAACTGCGCCACCTGCCACGGCCTCAACCTCGAGGGGTCGGAAGACGGCCCCTCGCTGTACGGCGTCGGTGAGCTTTCGGTCGAGTTCCAGCTCGCGACCGGGCGCATGCCGCTGCAGATGCAGGGGCCGCAGGCTCCGCAGAAGCCGCCGCAGTTCACCCAGGAGCAGATCGAGGCGATCGCCGCCTACGTGCAGTCGACCTCGCCCGGCCCGACGTACCCCGACCCGGAGGTGCTCGACGGCGAGGGCGACATCGCGCGCGGAGCCGAGCTGTTCCGCATCAACTGCGCGATGTGCCACAACGTCGCCGCCGCCGGCGGCGCGCTCACCGAGGGCAAGTACGCCCCCGCTCTCCACACCACGAGCCCGCTGCACATGTACGCGGCGATGGTGACGGGTCCGCAGAACATGCCCGTGTTCGGCGATATGAACCTCTCGCTCGAAGACAAGCGCGACATCATCTCGGCGCTCATCTTCCTGCAGAACGAGGAGTCCGCCGGAGGCTTCACGCTCGGCTCGCTGGGCCCGGTCTCGGAGGGCCTGTTCATCTGGATCTTCGGCATCGGTGCGCTGATCGCCATCACCGTGTGGATCACGGCGAAGTCCAACTGAATCGACGACGACACTCACGCGAAGAGGACACAGCAATGGCACACGAGGAAGACCCGCTCGAGCACGAGAGGGCCTCCTGGAAGCCCTCACCGGGGCTCGCGGTCGCCGTCAGCGACCCCGTGAAGACGCCGGACCTGCCGCCGCACCGGGCGCGCATGACCGACAAGGACCCGGCCGCGATGAAGCGCGCCGTGCGGACGATCTACACGCTGTTCTACCTGTCGGTGGCGGCGAGCATCTTCTCCGTCGCGGCCTACATCATCTTCCCGATCGAGAGCGGCCGGATCGCCGACATCCGCAACAACAACCTCTTCGTCGGCCTCGGCATCGCCCTCGCGCTGCTGGCCCTCGGCATCGGCGCGATCCACTGGTCGAAGGCCGTCATGTCCGACAAGGAGTTCATCGAGCCCCGGCACGCGACGCGCGGCCGTGACTCGACGCGCGAGGCGGCGGTCAAGGCCTTCGCCGATGCGAACGAGGAGTCGGGCTTCGGCCGCCGTGCGATGATCCGCAACTCGCTGTTCGCGGCGCTCATCGCCTCGATCGTCCCCGGCATCGCGCTGTTCCGCGGGCTCGCTCCGCAGAACAGCCCGACGAACCCGGTCGCCGGCGACCCGGTGGCCCTGCTCTCCCACACGATGTGGGAAGAGGGCATGCGCCTCGCGCGCGACCCCGAGGGCACCCCGATCCGCGCCGCGGACGTCACGCTCGGCTCGGCGATGCACGTGATCCCCGAACCGCTCGCGGCGCTCAGCCACGAGGAGGGCTACCTCGAAGAGAAGGCCAAGGCGATCGTGCTGCTCATGCGCCTGCTGCCCGAGCAGCTCGTCGAGGCCGAGGACCGCAAGGACTGGTCGTACGACGGCATCGTGGCCTACTCGAAGGTCTGCACGCACGTCGGATGCCCGGTCGCCCTGTACGAGCAGCAGACACACCACCTGCTGTGCCCGTGCCACCAGTCACAGTTCGATGTCACGCGCGGCGCGGCCGTGATCTTCGGACCGGCGGCACGCCCCCTGCCGCAGCTGCCCATCACGGTCGACGATGAGGGCTACCTCGTCGCCCGCAGCGACTTCACCGAACCCGTCGGCCCGAGCTTCTGGGAGCGCCATTGAGTACCGCATCCGCAACCTCCCGGTTCCAGGCGGAGACCAAGGAGAAGCCGCTCGGCGGCCGCTTCGTCGGCGCGGCCGCGAACTACATCGATGAGCGGACCAGCCTGTCCGGCTTCGTCAAGGAGCTCGGCCGCAAGATCTTCCCCGACCACTGGTCGTTCATGCTCGGCGAGATCGCGCTGTGGAGCTTCGTCGTCGTCCTGCTCTCGGGCACGTTCCTGACGTTCTTCTTCCAGGCCTCGATGGTGCCGACGCACTACACGGGCGCCTTCATCCCGATGCGCGGCGTCGAGATGTCGGCCGCTCTCGATTCGACCCTGAAGATCTCGTTCGACCTCCGCGGCGGCCTGCTCGTCCGTCAGATCCACCACTGGGCGGCTCTGGTGTTCGTGGCCGGCATCGGCGTGCACATGCTCCGCGTGTTCTTCACCGGCGCGTTCCGCAAGCCGCGCGAGCTGAACTGGGTGATCGGCTTCATCCTGTTCATCCTCGCGATGGGCGAGGGCTTCACCGGCTACTCGCTGCCCGACGATCTCCTCTCGGGCAACGGTCTGCGCATCATCGACGGCATGATCAAGGGCATCCCGCTGATCGGCACGTGGACGTCGTTCCTGCTGTTCGGCGGTGAGTTCCCTGGCACCGCGATCGTCGGACGCTTGTACACGCTGCACATCCTGCTACTGCCTGCGATCCTCGTCGCGCTGCTCGTGCTGCACCTGATGCTCATGGTCATCAACAAGCACACGCAGTTCGCCGGGCCCGCGCGCACGAACAGCAACGTCGTCGGCTACCCGATGATGCCCGTTTACATGTCGAAGATGGGCGGGTTCTTCTTCATCACGTTCGGCGTCATCGTGCTCATCGCATCGCTGTTCACGATCAACCCGATCTGGAACTACGGACCGTACGACCCCTCCCCCGTGTCCGCCGGAACCCAGCCCGACTGGTACATCGGCTTCGCGGACGGCGCCCTGCGTCTGGTCCCGCCGGGATGGGAGTTCGTCTTCCTGGACCGCACGTGGTCGTTCAACATCATCGCGCCGATCCTGGTGCTCGGTCTGTTCATCGTGCTCGTCCTCATCTACCCCTTCATCGAGGCGTGGATCACGGGCGACAAGCGCGAGCACCACATCGCGCAGCGTCCGCGCAACGCCGCGACGCGCACGGCCATCGGTGCGGCAGGTGTCACGTTCTACGCGGTCCTGTGGGCCGCTGCCTCGTCCGACATCATCGCGACGCACTTCTGGCTCACGATGGAGGGCGTCATCCACACCCTCCAGGCGCTGCTCATCGTCGGCCCGATCATCGCCTACTTCGTCACGAAGCGCATCTGCATCGCGCTCCAGAAGAAGGACCGCGAGATCGCGCTGCACGGCTACGAGTCGGGCCGCATCGTGCGCCTCCCGGGCGGCGAGTACATCGAGGTCCACCAGCCCGTCGACGAGTACGAGCGGTGGAAGCTGATCGGCCACGAGGTCGAAGAGCCTCTCGTCGTGCGCCCGAACGCCCGCGGCCGCATCCCGTGGCACCAGAACCTCCGCGCCGCTCTGTCGCGCTGGTTCTTCGAGGACCGCCTCGCCCCGCTCACGCAGGCCGAAATCGAGGCGGCGGTCGAGCACCAGCACCACACCCTCGACCACATCGCGGTCGAGGAGGACGCCGAGATCCAGGCCGCTCACGAGCGGGCCGGGGTTCCCGACGCTCCCCACGTGCCGATCGACGACGGTCACAACACCGAAACGGCCAATCGTCCGTCGAACGTGATCGTGGTCGACGAAGAGAACCCGAAGAAGTCGAAGAAGCGCGACGACAACGGCGACGAGTAAGTCAACTGACACGAACCGGATGCCCCGGCTCCCCTGTTCAGGCGGGAGCCGGGGCATCCGCCAATTCTCCGGGCATGTCGGAGCATCGTCGGCAGGAATCCGGCGTCACGTGGCGCCTCGGGCGGCGAGCCGCTACGGGTTCATCCGTAGGCTGGCCCTATGACCGATGCGCTCACGTACTTCTCCGACAAGCTCACCCACGAGACGGACCCCTCCGACGTCTACGCCGCTCAGAAGGCCGGCGAAAGGTTCATCCTGGTGGATGTGCGCAGCGATGAAGCATGGGCGCGGGGGCGCATCCCCGGCGCCATACACATGCACTACAGCGAGATTGCGACGCGTGCTCCGCGCGAGATCCCCGCGGACATGCCCGTCGTGGTCTACTGCTGGAGCCCCGGGTGCAACGCCGGCACGAAAGGCGCCCTCGAGTTCGCGAAGCTCGGGTACGCCGTGCGAGAGATGATCGGCGGCTACGAGTACTGGGTGCGCGAGGGCCAGCCCACCGAGAACGACGAGGGTGCGCTCCCCCGCACGTTCGACCCGCTCACCATGGTCGTGCGGGAGCGAGTCGCCTCCGAGTGACCGCAGGGCTTCACAGGAGTCTCGTCGCGCCGATCGGCCGAGTGCTCTGAGACGCCGCACACGCCCCATGGAGCGATGTATCGGGTCGGGACGACCCCAGGAGTGCGGTTACGCCGATTCGAGCTCCTCACGGAAGCGGTCAGCGGCCGCTCCGGAGAACTCCGGTGACCCCGGGTCGAGTGAGTCAGGGACGACGTCGCACACCACCGCCGTGATGTTGTCGCGTGAGCCCGAGCGGATGGCGAGCTCGACCAGCAAGCGCGCCGCCGTCATGGGCGAGCCCGTCGCGAGCACCGGCGCGAGTGCGCGCTCCGTCAGGTAGTCCGTCACGCCGTCGCTGCACAGCAGCCAGCGGTCTCCGACGTCCGACACGCGTGACACGATCGCGATGACGTCCTCGTCGCGCCCCTGCATGGACGCGGTGATGATGTTCCGCTGCGGGTGGGTCGCGGCATCCGATTCGGCGATCAGACCGTGATCCACCAGCACCTGCACGAGCGAGTCGTCATGCGACTCCTGGGTGAGCCCGCCATCGCGCAGGAGGTAGGCGCGCGAGTCCCCCGTGTGCGCGAGGATCACCGTGTCATCGGGCGCCGTGAGCAGGCCGGTGAACGTGGTCGCCATGCCGGCGAGCGAAGGGTCGTGCTCGACGTGCGCCCGCAGGTCCCAGTTGGCTATCCGGATGCGTTGCAGCCAGTCGTCGAGCACGAGGGGTCCTCGAACGCCGGCCACCAGGCGATGCAGGAAGGCGGACGACGCGAGGTCGCCCGAGGGTCCTCCCCCGACCCCGTCCGCCACAGCGGCGCCCCAGGGCGCGGTGAACGCAGAATCCTGGTTCGTCGCGCGGTGCGGACCGACGTCCGACACCGCGGCAGCGCTCAGCCGCAGCGGCACGTGATCAGCGCGCGAAGTAGCCGCGGTAGTACTCGTACACCCAGCCGACGATGGCGACCACGAAGACGCCGATCCCGATCGGCATCAGCCACGTGCCGACCGCCAGACCGATCATTCCGATGGCGGCCGCGAACGCGAGCACGATGGGCCACCACGACCACGGGCTGAACTCGCCGAGCTCGGGGTCGCCGTCATCGATCTCCGCCGTGAGGCGGTCCTCCGGGAGCTCGCCTCCCTGTGCGCGGTGCACGCGGCTCACGTAGAACGCGATGAGCAGCGACATGAACGAGGTGAACAGCAGCGCGATCGTGCCGACCCACTCGATCCGATTGACGACCTCGCCGGTGTTGTTGACCAGGTTCCACCACGTGTAGATGACCGCGACGAGGAAGAAGAACGCGCTGAGGACCCACCAGAGTCCGACGTTGGTCCGCATCTACTTCACTTCTCCTTCGGCTGCGTCGACAACGGGTGCAGCGGGTGCGTCCTTCGCAGGCCCGACGCCGACCGGCAGACCCGCCTCGGGGTGGTTGAGGTCGAACGCCGGACGCTCGCTGCGGATGCGCGGGATCGACGTGAAGTTGTGGCGCGGCGGCGGGCAGCTCGTCGCCCACTCGAGCGACGCGCCGTAGCCCCACGGGTCGTTCACGGTCACCTTCGGCGCCTTGCGGGCGGTGATCCAGATGTTGAACAGGAACGGGATCATCGACGCGCCGAGGATGATGGCACCGACGGTCGAGACCTGGTTCTGCCACGTCCAGCCGTCGGCCTCGGAGTAGTCCGCGTAGCGGCGCACCATACCGTCGACGCCCAGCCAGTGCTGGATGAGGAACGTCATGTGGAAGCCGATGAACAGCATCCAGAAGTGCACGTAGCCGAGACGCTCGTTGAGCATGCGGCCTGTCCACTTCGGCCACCAGAAGTAGAAGCCGGCGAACATCGCGAACACGACCGTGCCGAAGACGACGTAGTGGAAGTGCGCGACCACGAAATACGAATCCGACAGGTGGAAGTCAAGCGGCGGCGACGCGAGGATCACGCCGGTCAGACCGCCGAACACGAACGACACGAGGAAGCCCAGGGAGAAGACCATCGGTGTCTCGAAGGTCACGGATCCTCTCCACATCGTGCCGATCCAGTTGAAGATCTTCACACCTGTCGGCACCGCGATGAGCATCGTCATCAGCGCGAAGAACGGCAGCAGCACCGCGCCGGTGACGTACATGTGGTGCGCCCACACCGCCACCGACAGCGCCGCGATCGCGATCGTCGCGTAGACGAGCGTCTTGTACCCGAAGATCGGCTTGCGGCTGAACACCGGCAGCACCTCGGAGATGATGCCGAAGAACGGCAGCGCGATGATGTACACCTCGGGGTGGCCGAAGAACCAGAAGAGGTGCTGCCACAGCAGGACGCCGCCGTTGGCCGGGTCATAGATGTGCGAGCCGAGCACGCGGTCGGCGGCCGCCGCGAGGAGCGCCGCCGCGAGCACCGGGAAGGCCATCAGGATCAGGATGCTCGTGACGAGCGTGTTCCACGAGAAGATCGGCATGCGCCACATGGTCATGCCCGGTGCGCGCATCGTGACGATCGTCGTGATGAAGTTCACGGCACCGAGGATCGTGCCGAAACCGCTCATGCCGAGGCCGAGCATCCAGAGATTGCCGCCGGCGCCTGGTGAGAACGTCGCATTCGCCAATGGCTGATACGCGAACCATCCGAACGCGGCCGCGCCCTGGGGCGTCAGGAAGCCCGACACCGCGATGAGCGAGCCGAACAGGAACAGCCAGAAGGCGAAGGCGTTCAGGCGCGGGAACGCGACATCGGGGGCGCCGATCTGCAACGGCAGCACCGCGTTCGCGAAGCCCGCGAACAGCGGTGTCGCGAACATCAGCAGCATGATCGTGCCGTGCATCGTGAAGAGCTGGTTGTACTGCTCCTTCGTCGGCACGATCTGCATGCCCGGCTCGAAGAGCTCGGCGCGGATGATGAGCGCCATCACCCCGCCGAGCAGGAAGAACAGCACCGACGCGATGAGGTACATGTAGCCGATCGTCTTGTGGTCGGTGGAGGTGATCCACTTGACGATGATGTTGCCCTTCTGCTCGACGCGCGTGGCGCTGAGCAGCGCCGCCTGGCGCGGCGGCAGGGTGGTCGGGCGACCCTGCGTCGGTTCCTGGAGCGGAAGCGTCGTGGCCATGATCAGCTGTCTCCCTCGTGCTCGGACGCCTCACCAGTGGTGCCGGGCAGGTTCTGCAGGCGGTCGTACGCGTCGTCGATGTCGCCGGTCTGCCCCGCGGCGCGGAGCGACTCGAGGTAATCCTCGTACTCTTCCTCGCTGACGACCTTGACGTTGAAGAGCATCATCGAGTGGTACTCGCCGCAGAGCTCGGCGCACTTGCCGGCGTACGTACCCTCTCGTGTCGGCGTGAAGGACCAGTAGTTGTCCTTGCCGATGTACATGTCCTTCTTGTAGAGGAAGTCGATGATCCAGAACGAGTGGATCACGTCGCGCGACTGGAGCTTGATCTTGACGGTCTGGTCGACCGGCAGGTAGAGCGTCGGCAGCGAGTCCTGGTCGATGTCGCCGTTCGGCGCGGGCTTGGCCTGGACGCCCATGGTCCAGACGGCGTCGGAGTTGTCCTCCTCCTCGCCGTCGTACATGAAGTCCCACGACCACTGCTTGCCGATCGCGGTGATCGACACGTCGGGGTCGTCGTACTGCGTCTCGAGGATCGTCTGGTCACGCGCGGTGAACGCGAAGAACCCGATGACGAGGATGAACGGCACGATCGTGTAGAAGATCTCGATCGGCATGTTGTACCGCAGCTGCACGGGCAGGCCGACCTGACCCTTGCGGCGGCGGTACGCGATCGCGGCCCACCCCATGAGGCCCCACGTGACCACACCGACGACGAGCAGCACGATCCACGAGTTGGTCCACAGGCCGGACACCATCTCGGTGCGATCGGTCGCGGGCGTCCCGTCTTCGACGAAGCCCGGAAGGAAGCCGTTCAGCTCGGTCGGCGTGCAGCCAGCGAGCACGACGGCCGCGGCGATACCGACGGGTACCAGGGCCCAGCGAAGACGGCGTTTCGACGGCACGGGCGCACCTTTCAGAGTTGCGAAATGTGACTGTGGCCAGTCTAGGGCAACCGCTCAGCCGATTCCGGCCAAGTCCCCAGCATCCACCCGCTCAGCGGGTCGCGGATGCCCGGAAATCCGGCGTTTCGACGGCACGACGAAGAGGCCCCGACACCAGGTCGCGGGCCTCTCGAGTCAGCCGCTCAGTGGAAGCTGTCGCCGCAGGCGCAGCTGCCGGCCGCGTTGGGATTGTCGATCGTGAAGCCCTGCTCCGAGATCGTGTCCTTGAAGTCGATCGTGGCTCCGTCGAGGTACGGGATGCTCATGTCGTCGACGATGACCTCGACGCCGTCGAAGTCCACCGTCTTGTCGCCCTCGAGGAACCGCTCGTCGAAGTACAGCTGATAGATCAGGCCGCTGCATCCGCCGGGCTGGACGGCGACGCGCAGACGCAGGTCGTCGCGGCCTTCCTGCTCGAGCAGGCTCTTCACCTTCTGCGCCGCGGCGTCGGTGAGCAGCACACCGTGCTCGCGCGCGATCTGATCGGTCGACAGTGCGGTGTCGGTCATGGCACTCCTCCGGACGGGCCGCGTTGACGCGGCGGATGCTGCGATTCTACGCCCGCCGCACGTGAGAGGGCTCTGGAACCGCCGCGCGGCACTCCGCTCAACGGGTGCGCGCGTCGAGCTTCTCCAGCAGCAGGGCCTCAGCCACGAGCGCATTGCGGAACGTGTCGAGGTGCAGGGACTCGTTCGGGCTGTGCGCCTTGCCGTGCGGGTCCTCCACCCCCGTGACGAGGATCTGCGCACCCGGGAACTCGCGCACGAGGTCCGCGATGAACGGGATCGAGCCGCCCACGCCCATGTCGACCGGGTCGGCGCCGTACGCGTCGCGGAAGGCGTCGCGGACGTCCGACACGGCCCACCCCGACGTGTCGACGAGGAACGGGTCACCGTAGTCCTGGTCGGTGAACTCGAGCTGCGCACCGAAGGGCGCGTGCGCGCGCAGGTGCGCCTCGATCGCGGCGTACGCGTCGGCCGCGCGCTGTCCCGGTGCGATCCGGGCGCTGATGACGACCGAGATCTCGGGGCTGAGGGTGTTCGAGGCGTTCGCGACGCTCGGCGCGTCGATGCCCGTGACGGTGATCGACGGCTTGTTCCACAAGCGGCTGAGGATCGTGCCGCGGCCGATCGGCGACACCCCGTCGGGAAGGCCCGCCTCATCGCGCAGTTTGTCCTCGCCGTACTCGGGCGTGGGCGCATCGCGCTCGGTGAGGCCCTCGACGGCCACCGCGCCGTCCTCGTCCCACAGCGTCGCGAGGAGCTTGACGGTCGCCATCATCGCGTCGGGGACCGCTCCCCCGAACATGCCCGAGTGCGACGCGTGCTCGAGCGTGCGCACCCGCATCGTGAAGCGCGTGTTGCCGCGCAGCGACACCGTGAGCGCGGGTGTCTTCGCGTCCCAGTTGCTCGAGTCGGCGACGACGATGACGTCGGCTTTCAAGGCATCCGCGTTGTCGCTCAGGAACTGCGCGAACGACCGCGAGCCGGCCTCCTCCTCGCCCTCGAAGAAGAGCGCGACGCCGAGGTCGAAGTCGTCGCCGAGCGCCTCCTTCAGCGCGCGGAGCGCGCCGAGGTGAACCATGATGCCCGCCTTGTCGTCGGCGGCGCCGCGGCCGTAGAGCCGCCCGTCGCGCAGCGTCGGCTCGAACGGGGGCGAGTCCCACAGCGCTTCGTCGCCGACGGGCTGCACGTCGTGGTGGGCGTACAGGAGGATCGTGGGACGCCCGTTGCGCGCTGCCCGCGTCGCGATCACAGCGGGCATGCCGAGCTCGTCGGTGCCGGGGATCGCCGCCTGCCGCACGTCGACCGTCTCGAAGATCCCGAGGTCGCGCGCGAGGCCGGCGACGGTCTCGGCGCTGCGGCGCACTTCGGCCGGGTCGAACCCGGGGAAGGCGATCGATGGGATGCGCACGAGCGTGCCGAGGTCTGCGAGGGCCGACGGGATGCCCGTCTCGGCCGCTTCGCGCACAGCCTGGGGCCGGGAGTTCTCTGAGGTCATGCGGGTAATCTTAAGGGCACCCGTTTCCGCACGATCGAGGATCAGCCGTGGCCAGAACCCCTTCCGCACCCGCATCCGACGGAGCCTCAGAAGGCACTGTCCTCAATGGGGAGCCCGCGCGCGGAACCTCGGGCAAGGGCCGCCCGACCCCGACGCGCGCCGAGCGCGAGGCCGCCCGCAAGCGTCCCCTCGTCGCCGACACGAAGGAGGCGAAGGCGCGCGCCCGAGCCGAGCTCGCAGCGCAGCGCGAGAAGGCCCGTCAGGGCATGGCCGCCGGCGACCCCAAGTACCTGCCGCCCCGCGACCAGGGCCCGCAGCGCAAGTTCGCGCGGGACTTCGTCGACGCGGGCTGGCACCTCGGCGAGGCCGTCATGCCGGCGATGGTGCTCGTCATCGTCGCGACGTTCATCCCGGTGGCCGCGATCCAGTACTACGCGTTCATCGGCCTGTGGATCTTCATCCTCTTCGTCGTCGGCGACATGATCGTCACCTCGATCCGCGTCAAGCGCGCCGCGCGCGCGAAGTTCGGCGCGGACCGCCTGGAGAAGGGCCTCGGCTGGTACTCCGCGATGCGGACGATCCAGATGCGCTTCATGCGCCTGCCCAAGGCGCAGGTCGCGCGCGGTCAGTACCCGTCCTGATTCGACGGATGCCGCGCCCCGCGCATCCGTCACCTCACGCGCGAGCGGAAGTCAGGCCCCGATTGATCTGCCGCGCCCACAGCGGCCCGCGGTACAGGAACGCCGTGTATCCCTGCACGAGGTCGGCCCCCGCGTCGAGCCGCTCACGCACGTCGGCGGCGGTCTCCACTCCGCCGACCGACACGACGCAGAACGAGTCCGGCACGGCCGAGCGCACGAGCCGCAGCACCTCGATCGACCGCTTCTTCAGCGGCGCACCCGAGAGGCCGCCCTCCCCCGCGGCGGCCACGACCGCGGGGTCGGTGGCGAGCCCGTCGCGCGAGATCGTGGTGTTCGTCGCGATGATGCCGGCGAGCCCGACGTCGACCGCGAGGGCGGCGATGCCCGTGATCTCGTCGTCGGGCAGGTCGGGGGCGATCTTGACCAGCAGCGGGGTCGGGCCGGAGGCGTCCTTGACCGCCTGCAGCAGGGGTCGCAGCGTCTCGACGGCCTGGAGGCCTCGCAGTCCGGGCGTGTTCGGCGATGAGACGTTGACGACGAGGTAGTCGGCGAGGGGCGCGAGCAGGCGTGCGCTGCGCTCGTAGTCCGCCGTCGCATCCGCCACGTCGACGACGCGGCTCTTGCCGATGTTCACGCCGATGACGGGGCGTCTCGCCCGCCGGCGCAGCTTCGCGAGGCGCGTCGCGGCCGCCTCGGCTCCGCGATTGTTGAAACCCATGCGGTTGACGACCGCCCGGTCGGGGATCAGCCGGAACAGCCGCGGACGCGGATTGCCCTCCTGCGGGATCGCGGTGAGGGTCCCGACCTCGACGTGACCGAACCCGAGCGCGTACAGCCCCTTCACGCCGACGACGTCCTTGTCGAAGCCGGCGGCGACACCGAAGGGCGAGTCGAAGGTGAGCCCGAGGGCCTGCGTGCGCAGGGACGGATCGGGGCGCGTCAGCGCGCGGGCGATCCAGCTCGCGGGCGGGAGCCCCAGCATCCGGATCACCGCCATCGCCAAGTGGTGCGCGCGCTCGGGATCCAGGCGCGACAGGACAATGCGGAAGAGGAGGGGATACATCCCCTCCAGGCTATCGGCCGCGCTCCCCCGCTCTCGGCGGGTCAGTCGGTCTCGTCGTCGCCCGCGGCGCTGGCGTACGCGTGGTCGGCGCGCAGCAGCGCGATCGCCGCTTCGAAGTCCTCGAGCGACTCGAAAGCCTGGTACACGCTCGCGAAGCGCAGGTACGCGACCTCGTCGAGCTCGCGCAGCGGCCCGAGGATCGCGAGGCCGATCTCGTTCGTGTCGACCTGCGATGCGCCGGTCTGGCGCACCGTCTCCTCGACCTTCTGGGCGAGCACCGCCAGGTCGCCGTCGGTCACGGGTCGCCCCTGGCACGCCTTGCGCACGCCCGACATCACCTTCTCGCGGCTGAACGGCTCGATCACGCCGGAGCGCTTGATGACATTGAGGCTCGCGGTCTCGATCGTCGAGAAGCGCCCACCGCACTGCGGGCACTGACGGCGACGACGGATGCTGAGTCCGTCGTCGCTCGTACGGGAGTCGATCACGCGCGAGTCGGGGTGGCGGCAGAAGGGGCAGTGCATGGCACCGACAGACTACGCCCGACGAGCGGCGGCGGCTTCCGCCGACGCCGACGGCTCGGCGGATTCGGAGGACTCGAAGCGGACGGTGATCGCCTCGCCGTGCGCGGGAAGGACCTCGGCGTCGGCCAGGACCACGATCTCGTCGCGCACGCGCGCGAGGGCGTCGTGGTCGTACTCGATGACCTGCTGCGGCCGCAGGAACGTCGCCGCCGAGAGTCCGGACGCGTAGCGCGCCTGGCCGCCGGTGGGGAGCACGTGGTTGCTTCCGGCGAGGTAGTCGCCGAGGCTCACCGGGGAATCGGGGCCGACGAACACGGCACCCGCGTGGATGAACTCCTCCGGGCGAGGATCGGCGAGGTGCAGCTCGAGGTGCTCGGGGGCGTACGCATTGGAGAAGGCCGTCGCGGCGGCGACGTCGTCCACGAGGACGATCGCCGACTGCGGCCCCGACAGCGCGGCGGCGATCCGCTCGGCGTGGCGCGTGCGCGCGGCACGGTCGGCGATGTCGGCCGCGACGGCATCCGCAAGGGCCGGCGACGTCGTCACGAGCACGGCCGATGCCTGCTCGTCGTGCTCGGCCTGGCTGATGAGGTCTGCCGACACGAGACGCGGATCGGCCGAGTCATCGGCGACGATGAGGATCTCGGTGGCGCCGGCCTCGGCATCCGTCCCGACGAGTCCTGCGACGACGCGCTTGGCGGCCGCCACGAAGTTGTTGCCCGGCCCGGTGACGACGTCGACCCGCTCGAGGCCGATGTCCGGCACACCGTGCGCGAAGGCGCCGATCGCACCGGCACCCCCCATGGCGTAGACCTCGGTGACGCCCAGCAGTCCCGCGGCGGCGAGGATCACCGGGTGTGCGCGTCCGCCGTGCTCGTGTTGGGGCGGCGTCGCGAGGGCGATCTCCGAGACCCCGGCGACCTGCGCGGGGACGACGTTCATGACGACGCTCGACGGATACACCGCCTTGCCGCCCGGCACGTACACACCCACGCGGCGCACCGGCTGCCACCGCTGCATGACGCGGGCGCCCGGCGCGAGCTCGGTCGTCGCGGGCGGAGGCACCTGCGCGGCCGACGCCGTCCGCACGCGCGCGATGGCCTCTTCGAGCGCCGCACGCACGCGCGGGTCGAGGGCGGCTACCGCGTCGTCGATGTGCTCCTGCGGAACCCGGATGTCGTGACCGACCGTTCGGTCGAACCGCTCGGCCTGCGCGCGGAGCGCCCGCTCGCCCTCGCGGCCGACGTCGGCGACGAGGGCGGCCGCGGCGTGCTGGGCCTCCTCGCGCGCCGCCGTCGCGCGCGGAACGACGGCGAGGAGCTCGGATGGGGTCGGTGTGCGGCCACGCAGGTCGATCGTGCGGAGCATCGTTCCAGGCTAGCGCGCGTGACTGGACGTTCCCGCGCACCGGATCCCGCGGGGCGGGCGCCCTACGGATCGCCGTGTCGGGTCAGCCGCGTGTGACACCCGAGACGTCGTGCAGATAGCCGACGCGGCCGTCCTCGTGGCGGACGACGAACGTGTCGCCGCGGTCCTCGATCACGAGCGCCCACGCGGTCGGGCCGATGCGGAACAGCGGCACGCCCCGCTCGTCGACGACGTCGCGCTCTTCGGGCACGAGCGCCCAGAACGCCTGGTAGCGCACCGTCGACGTCTGCTGCGCGGACTGGGCGGGCGCCCAATCCTGCGCGGCATCCGCGCCCTGCGAGCCGTACGCGTCGCCGCCGTAGGCCTGTTCGCCGTACCCGGCCTGGCCGTACGCACCGCCTGAGTACGCCGCGGTGGACGTGTCGGGCTCGCCGAACGGCTGAGCGGGGGCGTACTCGCCGACGGGCTGGGACGCCTCAGCCGCCGGACGCCGCTCGTGTGCGGGGCGCTTGCTCACGGGGCGCGTCGGTCGCGCCACCTTGTGCGCGACGATTTCGGGCCGGCCGCGGAAGTCCTCCGAGAACGGAGGGATGAGCGGCGCGAACACGGTGAACACGACGCCCGCCAGCATCGCTGCGAACGACACCCACATGACCCACGACCGCACCCAGGGTCCGTTCTGGGCCACGATGCTCACGGTCTCCCAGATCCACGTGAGCCACACCACGGCCGAGACCGAGAAGGCCACCGACGCGAACTGGTCGATCCCGAGCGAGCCGACACGCCGGATGCCCTCGGGCGAGAGGCGCCGCAGGACGATGAGGAACACCGCCACCGTCGGGACCGCGATCGTGAGGATCCAGCTGATCCCGGCGGTCCACACCGACTCGAAGCGGAGGTTGCTGACCGAGAAGAACGAGACCACGAAGGCGACCAGCCAAGCCACGCCCAGCGCGACCTCACGGATCGAGAACGGACCCACGCCGTACTGCGGGGGCAGCTCGGCGCCGCCGACGTCGTCGCCCACGACAGGCTCGGACTCGGCCGCACTCGTTCCGTCGGCTGTCGCGTCGGCCTGAGCCGCTGCTTCGTACTCGGTGGTCTCGCTCCGTTCGTCAAGCCTGCGCTCGTCTGTCACGATCTTCCCTTTCCGCACGACGTCTGTCCTGACGCGTGGTTGCGATCCTACTCACGGCTGATGAGACCTCCGTGAGACAACGCCGATGTCTGCGAGGGTCGGTCAGCCCAGGCACTGCGGCCCGAGAAGACCCTTCAGCTCGCCGTACAGGTCTGCCGTCACCGTCACGGGATGCGGCACCTCGAAGACCTTCGCGGTGCCGCCTCTGTGCAGCCGCAGCGTCACCTCGGTGTCGCCGCGATGACGCTCGAGCACGTTCGCGAGCTCTGTCACGACGGACTCGGTCGCACGCTGCTCGGGCATCTGCAGGATGAGGGGACCGGATGCGTCGACGGCCCCGAGATCGGGGGCGAAGCACGACACCGCATGGAGGTTGAGACCGTCGTCGCGACGCGATACGCGGCCGCGCACGACCAGGATCGAGTCGGGCTGCAGCATCGACTGGAACTCGGTGTAGGTCTTGCCCATGAACATGACCGTGACCTCGCCGTCGAAGTCCTCGACGGTGATCATGCCGTAGGGATTGCCGCTCGACTTCGCCACGCGGTGCTGCACGCTCGTGACGAGGCCGGCGATCGTGACCTGGTCGCCGTCGCTCAGGTCATCGGACGCGAGCAGGTCGTGGATGTTGATCGAGGCGTGCTTCGCGAGCGGGATCTCGAGGCCCGCCAGCGGGTGGTCGGAGACGTACAGCCCGAGCATCTCGCGCTCGAACGCGAGCTTGTCCTTCTTCGTCCACTCCGGACGGTCGGGCACCTTCTGCGTCTGCTGCGGCTCGTCGTCGCCCCACAGCGAGTCGAAGTCGAACCCCACCTCTCCGTTGGCCTCGCGGCGCTTGTCGAGCACGGCCTGCTCGGTCGCGTCCTCGTGGATCTCCATGAGCGCCCGGCGCGTCGCCCCCAGCGAGTCGAAGGCGCCTGCCTTGATGAGCGATTCGACCGTGCGCTTGTTCGCGACGTGGACGGGCACCTTCGCGAGGAAGTCGTGGAAAGACGTGAAGGGGGCCTCTGCACGCGCTGCGACGATCGAGTCGACGACGTTCGCGCCGACGTTGCGCACCGCGCCGAGGCCGAAGCGGATGTCGTCGCCGACGGCCGCGAAGTACCGGGTCGACTCGACCACGTCGGGCGGGAGGACCTTGATGCCCATGCGGCGGCATTCGTTGAGGTAGACCGCGAGCTTGTCCTTCGCGTCGCCGACGCTCGTCAGGAGCGCGGCCATGTACTCCGCCGGGTAGTGCGCCTTGAGATAGGCGGTCCAATACGCGATGAGGCCGTAGGCGGCCGAGTGCGCTTTGTTGAACGCGTAGTCCGAGAACGGGACGAGGATGTCCCACAGGGTCTTGATCGCCTCCTCGCTGAAGCCGTTGGCCTTCATGCCGGCCTCGAAGCCCTCGTACTGCTTGTCGAGCTCGGACTTCTTCTTCTTGCCCATCGCGCGGCGCATGATGTCGGCTTGGCCGAGCGTGAAGCCGGCGACCTTCTGGGCGATCGCCATCACCTGCTCCTGATAGATGATCAGGCCATAGGTGGTGTCGAGGATGTCGGCGAGGGGCTCTTCGAGCTCGGGATGGATCGGTGTGATCTGCTGCTGGCCCGTCTTTCGCAGCGCATAGTTGATATGCGAGTTCGCGCCCATCGGACCGGGCCGGTACAGCGCGATGACGGCCGAGATGTCTTCGAAGTTGTCGGGCTTCATGAGCCGCAGGAGCGACCGCATGGGCCCGCCGTCCAGCTGGAACACCCCCAGCGTGTCGCCGCGCGCCAGCAGGTCGTACGCCGCTTTGTCGTCGAGACCCAGGTCTTCGAGCACGAGCCGTTCGCCGCGGTTCGCCTCGATGTTGTCGAGCGCGTCGTCGATGATCGTGAGGTTGCGCAGCCCCAGGAAGTCCATCTTGATCAGGCCGAGGGCCTCGCACGCGGGGTAGTCGAACTGCGTGACGATCTGCCCGTCCTGCTCGCGCTTCATGATCGGGATGATGTCGATCAGCGGCTCGCTCGACATGATGACGCCCGCCGCGTGCACACCCCACTGGCGCTTGAGGTTCTCAAGGCCCACCGCCGTGTCGTAGACGGTCTTCGCCTCGGGATCCGTCTCGATCAGGGCCCGGAACTCGGACGCCTCCTTGTAGCGCGGATGCTGCGGATCGAACATGCCGTCGAGCGGCATGTCCTTGCCCATGACGGCAGGGGGCATGGCCTTCGTGAGCCGCTCCCCCATGCTGAACGGGAAGCCCAGCACACGGCCCGCGTCCTTGAGCGCCTGCTTCGCCTTGATGGTGCCGTACGTGACGATCTGGGCGACGCGCTCGTCGCCGTACTTCTCGGTCACGTACTGGATGACCTCGCCGCGGCGACGGTCGTCGAAGTCGACGTCGAAGTCGGGCATCGAGACGCGGTCGGGGTTGAGGAAGCGCTCGAAGATGAGACCGTGCTGGAGCGGGTCGAGATCGGTGATCTTCATCGCGTAAGCCGCCATCGAGCCGGCGCCCGAACCGCGGCCGGGACCCACGCGGATGCCGTTGCGCTTGGCCCAGTTGATGAAGTCGGCGACCACGAGGAAGTACCCCGGGAAGCCCATCTGCACGATGACCTGGGTCTCGTACTCGGCCTGCTTGCGCACTTCGTCGGGGATGCCGTCCGGGTAGCGCTCGTGCAGGCCCCGCTCGACCTCCTTGATGAACCAGGACTCCTCGGTCTCGCCCTCGGGCACCGGGAAGCGGGGCATGTAGTTCGCCGACGTGTTGAACTCGACGTCGCAGCGCTCCGCGATGAGGAGGGTCGACTCGATCGCCTCGGGGTGGTCGCGGAACACCTGCTTCATCTCGGCGGCGCTCTTGAGGTAGTAGCCGTCGCCGTCGAACTTGAACCGCTTGGGGTCGTCGAGGGTCGAGCCCGACTGCACGCACAGCAGCGCCGCGTGGCTCTGCGCGTCGTGCTGGTGCGTGTAGTGCAGGTCGTTCGTGCCGACGAGCGGGATCTTGAGGTCTTTCGCGATCGAGAGCAGATCGCTCATGACGCGCCGCTCGATGGAGAGCCCGTGGTCCATGATCTCGGCGAAGTAGTTCTCCTTGCCGAAGATGTCCTGGAACTCGGCGGCCGCGGCACGCGCGGCGTCGTACTGCCCCAGGCGCAGACGCGTCTGCACCTCGCCCGAGGGGCAGCCTGTCGTCGCGATGAGCCCCTTCGAGTACTTCTGCAGCAGCTCGCGGTCCATGCGGGGCTTGAAGTAATAGCCCTCGATGCTCGCGAGCGACGACAGACGGAAGAGGTTGTGCATGCCCTCCGTCGTCTCGGAGAGCAGCGTCATGTGGGTGTACGCGCCCGACCCCGACACGTCGTCGTCGCTCTGCTCGGGGGTGCCCCAGCGCACACGGGCCTTGTCGGCTCGGTGCGTGCCGGGCGTCACATACGCCTCGATCCCGATGATCGGCTTGATGCCCGCGTCCTTCGCGGTCTTGTAGAACTCGAACGCCGCGAAGGTCTGGCCGTGGTCGGTGACGGCGATCGCCGGCATGCCCTGCTTGACCGCCTCCTGGATGAGCGGGCCGATGCGCGCGGCGCCGTCGAGCATCGAGTACTCGGTGTGCACATGGAGGTGAACGAAGGAGTCGGATGCCACGTCGTCGAGTCTATGGAGCGGCTCGGACACGACAGGCCGGCGCACGCGGCATCCGCCGATTCGCGTGCCGAGCTCGCTTCACCTTCGACTCGAACCTGAGGGATTCGCGGCGATCCAGCGGATTCTTTACAACGTCGTAAAGAGATCATTTACAACGTGGTAAATGCCCAATACCCTGACCGCAGAGAGAGGGGTGCCCCAGCCCCGTGACCCTTCAGGGAGGAATGGTTATGAGAGTCCGTCAACTCATCAGGGCGACGGGAGGCGACGGCGGCGATCATGCCGCGCGGGCTCGTCTCCCTCGGCTCGCGGCCGGAGTCGCGCTCGCCTCGGCGATGGTGCTGGGCATGGCGCCCTCCGTCGCCGGCGCGGACGAGGTCGACCTCACCCCCGGCCCGACCGTCGTCGAGGACGCGAGCTCGCCCACCGGCTACACGGGTCATTTCGTGTACTACGACCCGGATGCCACGAGCGTCCGCTTCGTCGCCGACATCATGCTGCGCAACTGGGAGGATCTGAGCGATCCGACCGTGTACCAGCCTTCGCAGTACCGGCCGGGCCTCATGCGCGGCGGCGGTGCGTACGACGTCCAGATGACCGACGTCGGCGACGGGTACTGGGTCACCGACGTGCCGCTCGCCGCGGGCGTCAATCAGTACTGGTTCTACGTGAACGACAACACGAGCCTGTGGGTGGCCGACCCGGCGAACCCGCCGATCTACGCCCCGGACGGGCTGACCGGCACCGCACGCCGCGCGTTCAACAAGGTGTACGTGCCGTACGACCCGGTCAAGCAGAACTACGCGCCGCTGGCGGCCCGTGAGATCGAGAACGAGCGCCCCGACACCGCCAAGGGGACGTGGGGCTACGTGCCGATCGACATCAACGGCACGACGCGCACGATCGGCGTCTACCTGCCTCCGGGGTACGACGCCGACCGCGCTGAGCCGTACAAGACGATCTACCTCCAGCACGGCAGCGGGCAGGACCAGTCCGACTGGCTGAACATCGGCGACGCACCGGTGATCATGGACAACCTGCTGGCCGACGGCCTCACGGAGCCCGCCGTCATCGTCACCACCAACACGACGTACCTCGGCCCGGCCGACCAGGGGCACCCCGTCCTGCGGGATGTCGTCATCCCGTTCGTCGAGGAGAACTACAACGTCTCGACGAGGCCGATCGACCGCGCGTTCGCCGGTCTGTCGCAGGGCGCGGGGGTCACGAACGCGCTGATCACCTATGACCCGACTCTGTTCGGCTACTTCGGTCCGTGGAGCAGGGACGTCGGGTTCCCGAACACGGTCCCCAACCTGGCCGCGCCGTACATCATGGTGGGCGGCGGAGCGTGGGACTTCGGCCGGCCGAACCCCGCTCAAGTCGAGCTGCGGACCAACGCGGTGGTCGAGAACGTCCTGGTCTCGGGTGCGCACGACTTCAACACCTGGAACCAGCTGTTCACGATCTTCGCGCGTGACTACCTCTGGCACCCGGAGGCGTTCCTGGCCGATGAGTTCGGCGACCTCAAGGATGCAGTCGCGAGCACGACCCTCAACAAGGGCAACAAGAACGCTCTGACGGTCAAGCTCGACCAGGCGCTGAAGCTCATCGCGAAGGGCAAGAACGCCGAGGCGATCGACGTCCTCGACGGCTTCGTCAACCAGGTGATCTCGTTCCAGGCGAACGGCAAGCTGACCGCCGATGAGGCGGCCGGCATCCTTCCGACCGCGGAGAAGGTCCTCTTCAACGTCGGGTACTGGCTGTAGTCAGCGACGGCTGCGGGCTGTCGGCGGAAGCCTCTCCGCCGGCAGCCCGCACGCACGGGGACCGAAGTCGCAAATCACTCGGGTACGAGCGCGTACCGATCGATCCATGACTCCGGAATCCGCAGCGGCACGGCGTAGAAGTACCGGATCAGCTGACCCTGATGCTGCGTCTCGTGCTCGAGGAGACTCACCGCGAAACGCCACGCCGGGTCGTCGTCCGAGCCGATCTCATCGAGCCACGCGGCGACCTCGGCGGCGGTGCGTTCGAGAGCCGTCCGCACCGTGGCGGGGTCTTCGTCGTCGTCGAGAGAACACGTGAAACCCTGCCATGACCCCGCATGCCCGGCTCGCACGTGGCTCTCGCGACCGCCGACGACACACCAGAACTGGTTCGAGACGGGACTCGATCGCACACCGGGGAGCCGTGCCCGCAGCAGATCCGGAGTGAGCGTGTCGAGAAGGTCGAGGTAGAGCGCGTTCGCCGCCGCGTGACGGCGGCGAAGGATCTCGGCGAGTTCGCTCATGACAGGTCCTTCCGCATCAGTGCGCGCGGGAACCCGGCGAGCACCGACTCGGTGTCGGCCGCCTTCGTGAACCCCGCCTTCTCGAAGAGGCGCCGTGTGCCGACGTACGCCATCGTGAGGTCGACCTTCGCGTAGCCGTTGTCGACCGGGTAGCCCTCGATCGCCGGAGCGCCCTGGTCGCGCGCGAATCGGACGGCACCCTCGAGGAGCGAGTGCATGATCCCCTTCTTGCGGTGGCCTGGTCGAACGCGGAAGCACCACACGCACCACACGTCGCGGTCGTCGATGTGGGGGATCTTGCGGAACGTCGCGAAGTGGGTGCGCGAGCGCGGGGCGACCGCTGCCCATCCGACGACCTCGTCGCCCTCGTACGCGAGCACGCCGATCGGGCCCTCCTCGTCCATCAGACGACGGACCCGCTCGGCGCGCGCCGGCCCGCGCAGCTCCTTCGCCTCCTTCGACGGGATGCGGTAGCTCAAGCAGAAGCAGACAGTCGAATCCGGGTTCTTGGGGCCGAGGATCGTCGCGACGTCGTCGAACACCTCGGCCGGACGCACATCGATCACCATGGGACCACCTTGCCCGAGGCATCCGACACTCGTCAGTCCTCGCGCAGCACCTCGAGCGCGTGCGCGAGATCGGGCGGGTACTCGGACGTGAACTCCATCCACTCCCCCGTCGTCGGGTGGGTGAACGCGAGCCGCCGCGCGTGCAGCCACTGCCGCGTGAGGCCGAGACGCGCCGACAGCGTCGGGTCGGCGCCGTACAGCGGATCACCCACGCACGGATGCCGGTGCGCCGCCATGTGAACGCGGATCTGGTGCGTGCGCCCCGTCTCGAGGTCGATCTCGAGGAGCGCCGCACCCCGGAACGCCTCGATCGTCTCGTAGTGCGTGACGGAGTCCTTGCCCGTGGGGGTCACCGCGAACTTCCACGAGTGCGTGGGATGGCGCCCGATGGGTGCGTCGATCGTGCCGACGAGCGGGTCCGGATGCCCCTGCACCACCGCGTGGTAGATCTTGTCGACCTCGCGCTCCTTGAACGCGCGCTTGAGCGCCGCGTAGGCATGCTCCGACTTCGCGACCACCATGAGCCCGCTCGTGCCGACGTCGAGCCGGTGGACGATGCCCTGGCGCTCGGCGGCGCCGGTCGTCGCGATGCGGTAGCCGCCCGCCGCGAGCGCCCCGAGCACCGTAGGCCCCTCCCACCCGAGGGATGGGTGCGCTGCGACGCCGGGCGGCTTGTCGACCACCACGATGTCGTCGTCGTCGTACACGATGCCGAGTTCGGGCACCTCCACGGGCACGACGCGCGGCTCCTCTTTCGGGGTCCAGGTCACCTCGAGCCACGAGCCGCCGCGCAGCTTGTCGGACTTCGAGAGCGGCCGCCCGTCGAGCGTCACGCCGCCCGCTTCGGCGACCTCGGCGGCGAACGTGCGCGAGAAGCCGAGCATCTTGGCGAGCGCGGCGTCGACGCGCACGCCGTCGAGTCCGTCGGGAACAGGGAGGCTCCGGGACTCCATGTCAGTTCCTCGGGGCGTCGCCCGCGGTCGGCTGGTCGGGCAGTTCGCGGTCGGAGGCGCCGGCGGGCGCCGCATCGTCCGTCTCTTCGTCGTCGGATGCCGCGCGGCGCTCGCGAGTGCCGTCGAGGTGGAGCCCGACGAGCACGAGCAGCGCGACGCCGATCATCATCGAGACGATGAAGATGTCGGCGACGTTGTAGATCGCCGGCATCATCCACGGCGTGTTGATGAAGTCGACGACGTGCCCGACGGGGAAGCCCGGCTCACGCAGCACGCGGTCGGTGAGGTTGCCCAGCACACCCCCGAGCAGCAGTCCGAGTGCGATCGCCCACAGGCGCGAGCGCACGCGCGTGATCGTGAGCCACACGACGACCACGGCGACCGCGGCCAGCGCGATCGTGAAGATCCACGTGACGCCCTCGCCGAGAGAGAATGCGGCGCCGGGGTTGCGCGTGAGGATGAAGATCAGGAAGTCGCCGAGGACGTGGACGGGCTCACCCGGAGGCAGGTTCTCGATCGCCAGATACTTCGTGAACTGATCGGCGGCCAGTACCGTCGCCGCGAGCAGCGCGACGACGGCACCGGCCGCCGCAGGTCTGAGAGGACGGCGGTTCGTCAAAGGATCGGCCTAGAGGCCGCCGATGCTCGAAACCGGCGTGGGCCCGGATGCCGTGGCCGAGGTCTCGAGGTCGCGAAGCTTGCCCTCGATGAAGCCGCGGAGCTGGGCGCGGTAGTCGCGCTCGAACGTGCGCAGCTCGGCGATGCGGGCCTCGAGCGACGTGCGCTCCTTGTCGAGGCGGGCGATCTCGTCGCGGCCGCGCGCCTCGGCGTCGGCGATGATCGAAGCGGCCTGCGCCTGAGCCTCGGCGATGAGCTGGTCGCGCTTGGCACGGCCCTCGGCGACGTGCTCGTCGTGCAGGCGCTGGGCAAGCTCGATGATGCCGGCGCTCGCGGCGGCGGGCGGAGCGCCCTCACCCGAGGGAGCCTGCGCGGAAGCGGCAGCCTGCGCGGCGGGGGCGGCGGCACCCGACTCGTACGCGGCGAGCTTCGCCTTCAGCTCCTCGTTCTCGGCCAGAGTCTTGCGCCACTCCACGACGATCTCGTCGAGGAAGTCGTCGACCTCGTCCGGATCGAAGCCCTCCTTGAACCGGACGTGCTGGAACTGCTTCGTGACGACGTCATCGGGAGTCAATGCCATGGTGTTTCCTCTTTCGCGCGCACTGGTCGCTGGCCGATGTCGGTGTTGGCCCGCCGCGGGGGACGCGCCACTGTCCAAGACAGCATAGCCGCGGCTCATGGGCGTGTCGAAGGGGCGACCCCCGTGTGTCCCACTGAGAAGGTGTCGGGGTCCGTCGTGCTCAGCCCGCGATCGCGCGCGTGACCGACAGGAGGATGAAGCACAGCAGCATCGTCAGCGCGAACGCGAAATCGATCGCCACGGAGCCGACCCGCAGCGGCGGGATGAACCGACGGAACAGCTTGATCGGCGGGTCCGTGATCGTGTAGACGACCTCGGCGACGACGAGTCCAGCACCCCTCGGCCGCCACTCGCGGTTGAAGAACGGGATCCAGTCGAGCACGAGGCGGACGAGCAGGATGAGGACGTAGATCAGGAGGAGTGTGTTGAGGATCCCGGCGATGATCTCGATTACGAACACAGGTTACGGCGCGAACGGCACCGCGTCGGGGTCCGCCTGCGCGACGGTCCCGTCACCCGACACCGCCACGTTCTCGGGCGACAGCAGGAACACCTTGCTCGTGACGCGCTCGATGCGGCCGTAGAGGCCGAGCGAGAGGCCGCTGGCGAAGTCGATCAGACGCCGCGCGTCGCCGTCGCTCATCTGCGAGAGGTTGATGATGACGGGGATGCCGTCGCGGAAGTTCTCGGCGATCACCTGCGCGTCGCGGTACTGCTTCGGGTGGACGGTCAGGATCTCGGAGATCGCGCTCGCCGTCGGCTGCCGCACGACCGCGGGCCGATGGATGGGCGTGATCGGCGCTGCCGGCTTCTCGACCGACTTGGAGGCACGCTGAGCCGGCTGAGGCGTCGGCTCCTCGTAGGCCTCTTCCTCATCGGCGAGTCCCAGGTACACCATCGTCTTCTTCAGCGGGTTGGACATCGCATCCTCCGTCATCGCGTTGCTCGTCTGTTCCGAGGCTAACCGTGCACCGGCCTCGGTCCGGTGATTGCTGTGCCGATCCGCAGGTGTGTCGCGCCCGCGGCGATCGCTTCGGCGAAGTCGCCGGTCATCCCGGCGGACATCCACGTAGCCGACGGCTCCAGCTCGCGCACGAGGTCTGCGCACGCGCGCAGCCGCTCGAACGCGGGCGCGGGGGGCTCGCCGAGGGGGGCGACGGCCATGACCCCGCGGAGGCGGAGGGTGGGGCATCCGATCACGTGCTCGGCGAGCGATCGAAGGTCGCTCGGCGCCACCCCTCCCCTCTTCGGGTCGTCGGTCAGGTTGATCTGCACGAGGACGTCGAGCGGGGGCGCGCCATCCGCGCCGGCCGCGTCGAGGGCGTCGGCGAGGCGGGGGCGGTCCACCGAGTGGACGACGGATGCCGCCGCCCGGATCGCCTTCGCCTTGTTCGTCTGCGCCTGGCCGATGAAGTGCCAGGTGAGCCCCGGGAGGTCGCGCACGCGGGCCCGCTTGTCGGTGAGCTCCTGCTGGCGGTTCTCGCCGACGTCGCGCACGCCGAGGTCGTAGAGCTGTTCCACGAGGGAGGCCGGATGAAACTTCGTCACGACGATGCGCGTGAGCTCGGCGGGGTCGCGTCCTGCGGCCCGGGCGGCGTCGGCGATCCGCGCGTCGACCTCGGCGAGGCGAGAGGCGAGATCCACCGTCGGTTCCTGAGCCCGTCGAAGGGCTACTTCAGGAAGTCGGGGATGTCGAGGTCGTCGTCGAACGAGTCGTGGCTCGGCTCCGACGCGACGCTCGCTCCGACCGACACCGGCTCGGACTGGTCGCTCGCCCGCGCCTTGGCGGCGTCCTCGGGCGCGACGTCCGGCAGCACGGGCGTCGCCGTCACGGGCGTCGAGCGCAGGCTCGAGATCGGTTCGATCCGGGCGGAGGGTTCACCGCCGTCGAATCCGGCCGCGATCACGGTGACGCGCACTTCGTCGCCGAGCGTGTCGTCGATGACCGTTCCGAAGATGATGTTCGCCTCGGGGTGTGCCGCTTCCTTCACGAGCTGAGCGGCGTCGTTGATCTCGAAGATGCCGAGGTTCGATCCGCCCTGGATCGACAGCAGCACGCCGTGCGCACCTTCGATGGACGCTTCGAGCAGGGGCGACTCGACCGCCAGCTCCGCTGCCTTGATCGCGCGATCCGCTCCCCGTGCCGAGCCGATGCCCATGAGCGCGGAGCCGGCCCCCTGCATGACCGACTTCACGTCGGCGAAGTCCAGGTTGATGAGACCCGGCGTCGTGATGAGGTCGGTGATGCCCTGGACACCGGCGAGGAGCACCTGGTCGGCGGTCGCGAACGCCTCGATCATCGAGATGCCGCGATCGCTGATCTCGAGAAGCCGGTCGTTCGGCACGACGATGAGGGTGTCGACCTCTTCCTTCAGCTTCGCGACGCCCGTCTCGGCCTGCTGCTGACGGCGACGGCCCTCGAACGAGAAGGGCTTCGTGACGACGCCGATCGTGAGCGCGCCGATCGACTTCGCGATCTTCGCGACGACGGGAGCACCGCCCGTGCCCGTTCCGCCGCCCTCGCCCGCCGTGACGAAGACCATGTCGGCGCCGCGCAGCGACTCCTCGATCTCCTCGGCGTGGTCCTCGGCCGCGCGGCGACCGACTTCCGGGTCGGCGCCCGCGCCGAGTCCGCGGGTGAGCTCTCGACCGACATCGAGCTTGACGTCGGCATCGCTCATCAGCAGCGCCTGCGCGTCGGTGTTGATCGCGATGAACTCGACGCCCCGCAGCCCGAGCTCGATCATGCGATTGACGGCGTTGACGCCTCCGCCACCGACGCCGACCACCTTTATGACGGCGAGGTAGTTCTGGTTCTGGCTCATGCCGGCCTCCGAATCGTGCGAACCAAACCTTCAACCTCTAGTAGAGGTATAAAGTATTGCCCAGTATGCAATTCCTTTGATCGAAGGTAAGCGGAGGCCACGCCCCGACCCGGAACCGCTTGGGCGTGTCGCGGCACCCGCGTCGAAACTCCCCGACGCGCGGCCGAGCGGACGCCGGACGAGCGCCGACCGAGGACTCAGCGGACGACGATCGAACCGGGCGACGACACGTCGTACGCGCTCACCGACTCGGGCGGACGCTGCTTCATCATCGTCTGCAGCACGAGCGCCTTCATCGCGGAGTCTTCGGCGCTCCCCCACACCACCTGCGTGTTGGTCCCGCCCAGGATCAGTGTCACGTCGTCGGGCGTCGACGCCGTGACACCCGTCACGAGCGAGCGGATGTCGTCCGGAAGCGAGCGGATCACCTGCCCGACCGACTCGAACGCGCCCGAGCGGACGCCGCCCTGCACACCGAGGATCGGACGACCGGGCGCCGGCGTCTCGGTCGTCGACAGCGCGACCCCCGCCGCGTCGACGAGCGTGTACCCCGCGCGCGTCTCGATGAGCCCGATGGGTGTGCGCTCCACGATCCGCACGACGAGCTCATGCGGCGGACGGGCCTCGAGCCGGTACGACTCGACGAGCGGGAACGCGACCAGAGCCGCCTTGACCTCGCTCTCGTCGATGAGCGGCAGCGGAGTGCCGAGCTGACCTGCGAGAGCCTGCTCGACAGCGGCCGCGTCGAGCTGCTCGGCACCGACGACCCGGAACCGCTCGACCGCGAACAGAGGGCTGTACGCGGCGCCGAGGGTGCCGAGCACGAGGAGCACGAGCGCTGCGGCGACGCCGAGCCATGTGAGCCGGCGGCGCCGTTGGCGCGCCGTGAAGCGCCGGATCTCGGAGCGCAGGGCCTTGCGCCGCGCGCGCGACGCGCGCCAGACGTCACGCAGGCCCACGGGCTCGGCGGGAGCATCCGGATCCTTCGCGGCGCCGTCCATCCCCGGCAGCAGGTCGGGGGCCTCGCCCGGACGCGCGGTCAGCGGGATGACCGGTGCGACGGCATCCGGGTCGTCCGTGACGTCGGGCGCCGCGGGACCGGCGGGCTCTGCCGTGCGGCGGGCCGGGTCATCCGCCCGCGCTCCGGCCGGCGGAGGCGGCAGTGGCGTCGGCCGGCGCATCCGGGACTACTCCCCTGATCCCTCGGCGGGACCCGACTTCGCCAGCGCTTCGAGCACCTGCGGGATGATCAGGTAGACGTTGCCGCACCCGAGGGTGATGACGTAGTCGCCCTCGCGCGCGACGGATGCCGTGTACTCGGCGGCCTCCTGCCAGTCGGGCACGTAGTGCACGCGCGACGGGTCGGAGAAGGCACCGCTCACGAGCTCGCCGGTGACGCCGGGAACCGGATCCTCGCGCGCTCCGTACACATCGAGCATCACGGTGTGGTCGGCGTACGTCTCGAGCACCTCGGCGAACTCGCGGTACATCTCCTGGGTGCGCGAGTACGTGTGCGGCTGCTGGATCGCGATGATGCGTCCGTCGCCGATCACGGTGCGCGCGGCCGCGAGCGCCGCAGCGACCTCGGTCGGGTGATGCGCGTAGTCGTCGTACACGCTCACACCACGCTCGACGCCGTGGAGCTCGAAGCGGCGGATCGTGCCCTCGAAGCGCTCGACCGCGCGCACGGCGGGCTCGAGCTCATGGCCGAGGGTGAGGAGCACCGCAACCGCTCCGGCCGCGTTGATCGCATTGTGCGCGCCGGGGATGGCGAGGTTCGCGTCGACCGAGACGCCGTCGTGCTCGATCGTGAACGACACGGGGCCGTCGGTGCGGATGCCGGTGACCCGCACATCGGCGCCCTCGGACTCGCCGAACGTGACGACGTTCTCGTGCGAGACCCGCGCGGCGACGCTCCGGGCCCCGGGGTCGTCTGCCGAGATGACGACCGCCTCGCGCGCCTCGTTCGCGAAGCGCGCGAACGCCTCGTCGAACGCGTCGCGTGTTCCGTAGTGGTCGAGGTGGTCGGGGTCGACGTTCGTGATGAGCGCGATGGAGGTGTCGTACAGCAGGAACGTTCCGTCGGACTCGTCGGCTTCGATCACGAAGAGCTCGTCGGCGCCCGTGCGGCTCGAGACTCCGAGCTGCGCGATGACGCCGCCGTTCACGAACGTCGGGTCGCCACCGAGCGCCTCGAGCGCTACGACGATCATGCCGGTCGACGTCGTCTTCCCGTGCGCGCCCGCGACCGAGACGAGCCGGCGTCCGCCGATCAGCCAGTACAGCGCCTGCGAGCGGTGGATGACGTGCAGTCCGCGCTCCTTCGCGAGCACGTACTCGGGGTTCTCGGGCCAGATCGCACCCGTGTGCACGACGGTGTCGACGTCGTCGGCGAGATTCGCCGCGTCGTGCCCCACGTGTACGCGCGCTCCGCGGGCGGCCAGCGCCTGCAGGGCCGCGCTGTCGGCGCGGTCGGAACCCGACACGCGGATGCCCCGGTCGAGGAACATGCCGGCGAGCCCGGACATGCCCGAGCCTCCGATCCCGATGAAGTGGGCGGACTCGATCGTCTCGGGGATGGGAAGGCTCAGGTCGGGTCTGATCATGACCCGTCAATCTTAGGTTGGGCGCCGGTGCGGACGGCCTCCGCACACGCCGCTCCCGGGTCCCGCTCAGGCTCGGCGCCGCGCGAGCGCTCCGTCGATCAACGCGACGACGTTGTCGGTGCCCGCACGCGTGCCGACGGATGCCGAGGCCGCCCGCATCGCGTCGCGCGCGGCCTCGTTCGCGAGCAGCGGCACGACCTCGGACCGCACGCGCTCGCCCGTGAACTCCACGTCGAGGATGAGCCGCGCCGCGCCGGCGCGCACCGCCGAGGACGCGTTGAGCACCTGCTCGCCGTTGCCGACCGCGTACGGCACGTACACCGCGGGGATGCCGAGGGCGCTGATCTCGCTCACGGTCGCGGCGCCTGCGCGCGACACGATGAGGTCGGCCATCGCGAAGGCGAGGTCCATGCGGTCGACGTAGCGGCGCACGCAGTATCCCGGCACACCGGGGTCGGCGAGGTCGGAGCGCTCGCCCGTCACGTGGAGGAGCTGCCACCCTGCGGCGAGCACGTCCTTCCACGCTGCGCCGTGTCCTTCGCCGAATGCCTCGTTGAGTCGCTGGGCGCCGAGCGAGCCGCCGAAGACGAGGAGCGTCGGCTTCTCGGGATCGAGGCTGAAGTGATCGGCCGCCTCGTCGCGCAGCGCCGCACGGTCGAGGTCGACGATCTCGCGCCTCAGCGGCATCCCCACGACCTGCGCGCCCTTCAGCGGCGTGCCCTCGAACGCGACGCCCACCCCCGCGGCCCCGCGCGCGCCGAGCCGGTTCGCAAGGCCCGGACGGGCGTTCGCCTCGTGCACGATGTACGGCACGCCCTCGCGACGGGCGGCCACGTAGGCCGGGGCCGACGCATATCCGCCGAAGCCCACCACGATCTCGACGCCGCGCTCGCGGATGTGCCGGCGCACTTGCGCGATCGCGCGCGCGAAGCGGGACGGGAACGCCGCCGCCGCGCGGTCGGGCCGCCGTGGGAAGGGAACCTTGTCGACGATGAGCAGCTCGTACCCGCGCTCGGGCACGAGACGCGCCTCGAGCCCCTCGCGCGTGCCGAGCACGAGCACGTCGGCCTCGGCGTCACGCTCGCGGAGGGCGTCCGCGACGGCGAGCAGCGGATTGACGTGTCCGGCGGTTCCCCCACCGGCGAGCAGGTACGTGGTCATCCGTCCGATTCTCCCAGACGCGGTCGCCGGAGCATCCGTCTCTCCCCACCGGCGCCGCGCGCTCGGCTCCCGCTTCACCGGTTCAGGACATCCGGCGCAGTCAGGAAAGTGCGTGGGCGAAGGTCCTGAGCCGGCCGGATCACCTGATCTCGGACGCTCGCGCGGCGGACCGCGGTGCACGGCGACGCGCCGCTGCCGAGCCCGACGCGACTCGCTTGGCCGGGAGCGACCGCGCGAACGAGAGCAGCACGCCGGACGCGATGAGCACCGACAGCAGCGACGTGCCGCCCTGCGACATGAACGGCAGCGGAACGCCGAGCACCGGGAAGACCCGCAGCACGACGCCGATGTTGATGAGCGCCTGGCCGACGATCCACACCGTGATTCCGCCCGAGACGATCCGCACGAACGGGTCGTCGGTCTTGCGGATGACGTGGAACGCGCCGACCGCGTAGAGGGCGAACAGGGCGAGCACGACGGCGCATCCGATGAGCCCGAGCTCCTCGCCCACGATCGCGAAGATGTAATCGTTCGCCGCGGCGGGGAGCCAGTCGTACTTCTCGCGGGAGTTGCCGAGGCCGAGGCCGAAGATGCCGCCGCCGGCGAGCCCCCAGATTCCGTGCAGGGGCTGGTAGCAGTCGTTGTAGTAGTCGCCGAGGCAGTCCGGGTTGAGGAAGCTCATGAAGCGGCGCACGCGGTCGGGGCTCGTGACCGCGAGATACGCGACCGCGAGACCGGCGGCGATCGCGGGCAGCACGAAGATCCGCAGCTTGACGCCCGAGAAGAAGAGCGCGCCGAGCACGATCAGCACGAGGATCATCGCCGTGCCGAGATCGTCGCCGGCCATGACGGTGCCGATCACGAGGATCGCCACCGGCACGAGCGGGATGAACACGTGCCGCCAGAGCCCGAGCAGCGTCCTCTTGCGGAACAGCACGTATCCGACCCACAGCGCGAGCGCGAGCTTCAGGAACTCCGACGGCTGCGCCTGCACGCCCGCGATCTGGATCCAGTTGCGGTTTCCGTACGCCTCGACGCCCAGCGGCGTGAACACGAGCAGTTGGAAGATGGTCGCGAAGATGAGCGCGATCCACGCGATGCGCTTCCAGAAGGCGATCGGGAACCGGCTCGCGACGAACATGAGCGGCACGCCGATCGCGGCGAACATGAGCTGCTTGAGCACGGCGTCGTACGGCTCGGCACCGGATGCCGCGGAGGTCGCCGACGTCGCCGACAGCACCATCACGAGCCCGAAGATCGTCAGCAGCAGCGCGGTCGACGAGATGAGCAGGAACTCGCTCGGCACCGGCGCGAACACGCGGCCGAGCGAGATGCGGGCGGCGAGGCCCTTGCGCGGCTTCGCCTCAGGCGTCGTCGCCGGGGGGCGGGTCTGCGTCGTGCTCACCGTCGCCCCCTCCGGTCCTGGTCCTCACCGCTTCCGCGAACCGGCGTCCTCGGTCCGCGTACGACGCGAACTGATCGAACGATGCGGCGGCCGGAGCGAGCAGGACGACATCGCCGTCCTGTGCCACCTCGGCCGCGAGCTCGACCACCCGCGACATGACATCCTTAGTCTCGGTGTCGTCGACCTCGATGACCGGCACGTCGGGCGCGTGTCGCGCGAACGCCGAGACCACGTCGGTGCGGTCGACGCCGATCACGATGGCGGCTTTGACCGATGCCCCGCGCTCGGCGACGAGCGCCGAGATGTCGACGCCCTTGAGCAGTCCGCCCACGATCCACACCGCCCCCGGGTACGCCGCGAGCGACGACGCCGCCGCGTGCGGGTTGGTCGCCTTGGAGTCGTCGACCCACGTGACGCCGTCCGTCACCGCGACCACCTCGATGCGGTGCGGGTCGAGGCGGAACGTGCGCAGGGCATCGCGCACGGCGGACGGCGGCACGTCGAGCGAACGGGCCAGGGCGGCCGCCGCGAGGATGTTCGCGACTACGTGCGGTGCCGAGAGGCCGTCCTCTGCGAGTTCCGCGACCGTGGTCAGCTCGAGCGCACTCGTGCGGCGGTCCTCGAGGAAGGCGCGGTCGACGAGGATCCCCTCGATCACGCCCATGTCGCTCGGGCCGGGAACCCCGAGGTCGAAGCCGATCGCACGCGCACCCTCGACGACGTCGGCGTCCTCGACCATGCGGCGCGTCGCCTCGTCCGCCTTGTTGTAGACGCATGCGACGCGCGTGTTGTCGTACACGTGCGCCTTCGCGTCACGGTACGACTCGAACGTGCCGTGCCATTCGAGGTGGTCGTCGGCGAGGTTGAGGCACACCGCCGCGTGCGGCGACACAGGGTCGGGGCCGCTCTGCAGCCCGAGGTACCACAGCTGGTGGCTCGACAGCTCGACCACGAGTGCGTCGAAGCCCGACGGGTCGCGCACCGCGTCGAGCACCGGCGTGCCGATGTTGCCGACGGGGGCCGCCCGGAGTCCGCCCGCCACGAGCATCGTCGCGGTCAGCCGGGTCGTCGTCGTCTTGCCGTTGGTGCCGGTCACGAGCACCCAGTCGGCCGGAGTGCCGTCCGGCCGTACGACCTTGTCGCGCACGCGCCACGCCAGCTCGATGTCGCCCCACAGGGCGATGCCCCTCTCCTGCGCCCAGGCGATGACCGGATGCCGCGGCGCGAACCCCGGCGAGGCGACGATCACCTCGGGGGCGAAGTCGATGAGGTCGGCCGGCACGGGGTCGAGCGGGCCGATCGACGACCGCGCGCCGATGACGGGCAGCAGCCGCGCGTACTCCTCGTCGGCCGACTCGGACACGACAAGCACCTCGGCGCCCAGCTCGGCGAGGGTGTCGGCGACCGAGAAGCCGGTCACCGACATCCCGAGCACGGCGGCGCGGAGGCCCTTCCAATCGGCGTGCCAGCTCGTGAGCTCGTCGAGACGGCTCATGTGCGCGTGAGCCATTCGACGTAGAAGAGTCCGATACCGGCGATCGCGAGCATGCCCGCGATGATCCACATGCGCACGACGATCGTGATCTCGGGCCATCCGCGCATCTCGAGGTGGTGATGCAGCGGGCTCATGAGGAACAGGCGCTTGCCGCGCGTCAGCTTGAAGTACAGCCGCTGGAGCACGACCGACCCGGGCGCGATCACGTAGACGCCGGCGACGAGCACCGAGAGCAGCTCGGTGCGCGTCAGGATGCACATCGCGGCGATGACGCCGCCGATCGCCATCGAGCCGACGTCGCCCATGAAGACCTTGGCCTTCGGAGCGTTCCACCACAGGAAGCCGAGCATCGCGCCCACGAACGACGCCGACACGATCGCGAGGTCGAACGGATCGCGGGTCTGGTAACAGGCGTCGCGCACCGCGTCGTTCAGCGTCTCGCCGCCCCAGCAGGCCTGGTTGAACTGCCAGAACGCGATGAGGCTGTACGCGCCGACGACGAAGATCGACGCGCCCGCGGCGAGGCCGTCGAGTCCGTCGGTGACGTTGACGCCGTTCGAGAAGGCGACGCCGATGAACGTGATCCACAGCGTGTAGAGGATCCAACCGGCGACGGCGCCGAGGGCCATGAACGAGAGAACGGGGATGTCGCGGAACAGCGACACGTACGGCGACGCGGGGGTCTGGCCCATCGGGCTCGGGAAGTTCAGCGCCGTGACCGCGAACGGCACCGCGACGAGCACTTGGCCCACGATCTTGCGCCAGCCGGTCAGGCCGAGGCTGCGCTGGCGGCGCACCTTCATGAAGTCGTCGATGAAGCCGACGACGCCGAAGCCGACCATCATCCACAGGACGAGCAGACCCGAGATGGTGGGCGGGTTGTTGCCCGTGTAACCGCCGACGAGGTATCCGACGATCGTCCCGACGATGAAGATCGTGCCGCCCATGGTGGGCGTGCCGCGCTTGGCGCCGTGGCTCGGGTTGTGGATGTCTTCGGGGGTGCGGATGACCTGGCCCCAGCCCCACTTGCGGAACAGCCGCAGGAACACGGGCGTCAGGAAGAGCGTGAACGCGAGCGAGATCGCCGCCGCTGTCAGGAGTGATCTCACGAGAACGATTCTCCCAGACGATCGCCCAGGAACCGGAGGCCCGCCGAGTTCGACGACTTCACCAGGACGCGATCGCCGTCGCGCAGCTCGCCCATGAGGTAGTCGTACGCCTCGTCGGCGGTCTCGAAGAAGACGGCCTCGTCGGACCACGACCCCTCACCGACCGCGGCGAGGTACATGCGCCGCGCCTCTGGACCGACGATCACGATGCGCGGGATCCGCAGCCGCACGGCGAGCTCGCCGATGCGGTCGTGCTCCTCCCCTGCGAACTCGCCCAGCTCGCTCATCGCGCCGAGGACCGCGACCATGCGCTCGCCGGGTCGCGTGATCTGCGCGAGCGTGCGCAGGGCCGCCGCCATAGAGTCCGGGCTCGCGTTGTAGGCGTCGTTGATGATGCGCACGCGGTCCGAGCCGAGCGGCTGCATGCGCCAGCGCTCGGCGAGCTCGAGCGTCTCGAGCCGCGCGACGCTGTCGGCCGGCGAGACCCCGAGCGCCGTCGCGGTCGCGATCGCGGCGAGCGCGTTCATGACGTGGTGCTCGCCGAGCACCTTGAGCCGCAGCTCATGCCGCTCGCCGTCGACCACGACGGTCGAGCGCGTGCCGTCGGGCGTCACCTCGACGTCCTGGGCGCGCACATCGGCGGCCTCGCCGCGGCCGAACCAGCGCACGCGCGCGCCTTTCTCGGCTGCGATCGGCGCCATGCCCGCGACGCGCGCGTCGTCGGCGTTGAGCACCGCGATACCGCCCGGGCGCATCGCCCGCACGAGCTCGGACTTCGCCTCGACCGTCGTCTCGATGCCGCCGAACCCGCCGGCGTGCGCGAGGCCGACCATCAGCACGACCGCGACATCGGGCTCGACGAGACCCGCGAGCCGTGCGATCTCACCGGGCGCGCTCGCACCGAACTCGTTCACGAGGAACTTCGTGTCGTGCGTGACGCGCAGCATCGTCAGCGGCGCCCCGACCTCGTTGTTGAACGACGCTCGCGGCGCGACGGTCTCGCCCTCGTCCTGCAGGATGCGCGCGAGCATGTTCTTCGTCGTCGTCTTGCCGTTCGAGCCGGTGATGCCGACGACCCGCATGTCGCCGCCGGCGCGCACCCGCGCCACGACCTCGCGTGCGAGGTCGGCGAGCGCCGCCACGGCGTCCGCGACGATCACCTGGGACACGGGGACGTCGACCTCGTGCTCGACGATCGCGAGCACGGCGCCGCGCTCGACGGCGGCGCCGACGAACAGGTGTCCGTCTGTGGTCTCACCGGGCTTGGCGACGAAGATGTCGCCGGGCTCGATGAGCCTCGAATCGGTGTCGACCGTCCCTGAGACGGTGGTTTCGGCGGTGTCGCCTTCGGCGAATCGAAGGGTCCCCGAGACGGCGCGGGCAAGCTCGTCGAGGGTCAGGCTGATCATGTCTTCTCCGGATGCGGACGCTCACCCGAACTTCGGGAGCACCTCGGCTGCCTCCGTCGCCGGCATCACACGGTACGTCTTCAGCACCTGTGTCATCGCCTTCTGGAAAGCGGGGGCGTTGGCACCAGACGACTTTATCCTGGTGGGCTCGTCGAGGGTGACCGCGACGACGAACTGGGGATCGTCGGCCGGGGCGAACCCGATCATCGTCGTGAAGTACGAGCCCGCCTTGTAGCGACCGTTCCCGTCGGACTTCTCACCCGTTCCCGTCTTGACGCCGATCCGGTAGCCCGGGATCTCGACCTGCCTCGCGTAGTTCGCCTGGAGCGCGACGTTCTCGAGGATCGTCCGCATCTGAGCGGACGTCTGCTCGCTCACGACCTGCGTCGGCGCGGGAAGCTCGGGCTCCACGACGGTCCCGTCGGCCTTCGTGCACGACTCGACGATCGAGAGGGGCATCCGGATGCCGTCGTTCACCAGCCCCGCGTACGCCCCGACCAGCTCCGGCAGGGTCGTCGTCACACCCTGGCCGTACGACGTGTTGTAGACCGTCTGCCGGTCCCACTCCGACGCGGGGCGCAGCAGGCCGTGCTGCTCTCCCGCGAAACCGACGGCGCTGCCCTCGCCGATGCCGAACTTCTTCAGGTACTCGTACCGGGTCTGCGGGTCGACCTTCTCGCTGAACTTGGAGATGCCCGCGTTCGACGAGTCGATGAGCACGCCCGCGAGGGTGTACTCGTAGGCCGGGTGCGCGAACGCGTCGCGGACGCGCGCGCCGTTCGGGAAGCGCTCGTCGCTCGACGCGATGACGGTCGAAAGCGGCGACTGCCCGCCCGCGTCGATGACGGTCGCGGCGGTGAGCGACTTGAACGTCGAGCCCGGCTCGAACCAGTTCACGAATGCGCGGCTGCCGCGGTCGGCCTCCGGTGACGCGTCGACGTCGTTCGGGTCGACCGTCGGGTACTCGGCGATCGCGCGGATCTTGCCCGTCTCGACCTCGGCCACCATGATCGAGCCGCTCTGCGCGCCCATGTCCTGCACCTGCTCGGCGATGAGCTGCTGCAGGAACCACTGCAGATCGCGGTTGATCGTGAGCTGCAGCGTCCCGCCGTCGACGGCGTCCTCTCGCTTCTCCGTGCCGGGGATGACGACCCCGTCCGCCCCGCGCTGATACGTCACGCGGCCGTCGTGTGCGGACAGGCAGTCGTCCTCGCTGAGCTCGAGGCCCGCGAGCGGGTCGCCGTCGAGACCGACGAACCCGACGAGGTTGCCGGCGACGGCGCCGTCCGGATACGCCCGGGCGGGGTGCGGGTCGAAGTACAGGAACGGGATGCCGAGGTCGGCGAGCTTGCGGTACTGCTCCGTCGTGAGCCCCTTCGCGAGGCGCGCGTACTGCGAGTTCGGGTTCTCGGCGAGCGCGTCCTCGACGACCTTGCGCACCTCTTCGGGGGTCTGCCCCGTGATCTCGGCGATCTGCGCGGAGGACTGCTCCCACGTGATCTCGACGGTGTTGCCGTCGGCGTCCTTTCGCTTGATCGTGCGCACGTTCGACGGGTCGAGCTGCGCGTCGTAGAGCATGATGCTCCCCGCGAGCGGCTGTCCCGTCGCGTCCACGATCGATCCGCGCTCGCCGTACAGCGTGCGCGCGCCTGCGAGCGCGCGGTCCATCGAGTCGGCGATGTGGTCGTCGGCGTTCACGACCTGGATGTCGACCAGGCGCACGATGAACCCGGCGAGCACGGCGAGGACGACGGCGAGTGCGACGACGGTCCGCCGGCGCGGGCTGCGTGTGGCTTTCGTCGTCATGTGCTCAGTGTGTCTCCGGGATGGGCAGGCCGTCGGTCAGCGCGGGCGGGGTGTTCACGACTCCGCCGTCGCCGGCGTCGGTGCCGGCATCCGTCTCGACCACCGTGCGTCCTTCGATCGTCGCGTCCGGGTCGGTGACCAGCGGTGTGTCCTCGACGAGCGCGTTCGGCACGGCGGCGCGCCCGAGCGCGTCGATCGACGACCTGCCGAACGACACCTGTCCCGGTCCGAGCAGCGCGCCGTCGCTCAGGCGCAGGTAGGACGGCGCTTCGTCGATCACCATGCCGAGCGCCGTCGCGTTCGCGGCGAGGAACTGCGGCGAGCTCAGGCCCGCGATGTCGTCCTCCAGGATCTGCTTCTGGTACGTGAGCGCCCGCTGCTCCTCGTTGAGCTTCGACAGCTCGTACGAGCCCTGTGTCATGAGGATCGACAGGACCATCTGGGCGGCGCCGATCGCGAGCGCGCCGATCACCGCGACGATGCCGTAGACGAGCTTCGGGCGACGGCGGCGCCGGGCAGGCGTGTCGACGACGTGCAGGCGACGGCCGGGCGACTGCCGTTCGGGCAGCGGCGCTGCGGCGGCGACCGCCGCGGCGGCCGGCGTCATGCCGAGGATCTCGGCGCTGGGCGCGGCGTTCATGCGTTCGCCTCCTTCGCGTGGTCGGGTCGGATCCGCTCGGCGGCGCGCAGACGCACGGGCGTCGCGCGCGGGTTGCGCGCCCGCTCCTCTTCTGTCGCCTGCTCGGCGCCCCTCACGAGGAGCCGGAAGCGCGGAGCGTGCTCGGGCAGCTCGACGGGAAGGCCGGGGGGCGCCGTCGACGCGGATGCCTCGGCGAGCGCGCGCTTGACGAGGCGGTCCTCGAGCGACTGGTACGAGAGCACGACGATCCGACCGCCTACGGCGAGCATGTTCAGCGCCGCCGGGATCGCCCGCTCGAGCACGGACAGCTCGCGATTGACCTCTATGCGCAGTGCCTGGAACACGCGTTTGGCCGGATGCCCCGTCCGCTGCGCCGAGTACGGCGTCGCCTTCGTGAGGATCTCGACGAGTCGCCCCGATCGCTCGATCGGGGCCTCGGCGCGCGCGGCCACGATGGCTCGCGCGTAGCGGGCCGAGAGCTTCTCCTCGCCGTAGCGCTCGAAGATGCGCCGCAGCTCACCCTCGCTGTACGTGGCGAGGATGTCGGCGGCCGTCGTCCCGGACGACTGGTCCATGCGCATGTCCAGCGGCGCGTCCTGCGCGTAGGCGAAGCCCCGCTCCGCCTCGTCGAGCTGGAGCGACGAGACGCCGAGGTCGAACAGGATGCCGTTCACATCACTGCGGCCCGTCGAGGCGACCGCGTCGGCGATGCCGTCGTACACCGTGTGCACGAGTGTGACGCGATCGCCGAAGGGGGCCAGGCGATCGCCCGCGATGCGCAGCGCCTCGGTGTCGCGGTCGAGGCCGATGACGTGGAGCGCCGGGAACCGGTCGAGGAAGGCCTCGGTGTGACCGCCCATCCCGAGCGTGGCGTCGACGAGCACCGCGTCGGGGCCCTCGAGGGCGGGCGCGAGCAGCTCGATGCAGCGCTCGAGCATGACGGGGGTGTGGATGTCGCGGAGGTCCATGATGTCGGACGGCCTCGTCCCTCGGCCCTGATCCCCATCCGCTTCGACCTGGCACCGGGGAAGGTGCGCCAGGGCGGCAGCGGCTGGGAGTCAGGACCGAGGGCCTTCAGAACAGGCCCGGGATCACCTCCTGCTCCATCTCGGCGTAGGTCTCTTCGTTGCCTTCGAGGTAGGCGTTCCACGCATCGGCGTTCCAGATCTCGGCGTGTGCGCCCACGCCGGTGACGACGAGGTCGCGCTCGAGGCCTGCGTAGGCGCGCAGCGGAGGGGGGATCGTTATGCGGTTCTGGCTGTCGGGCTTCTCGGCGCTCGCGCCCGAGAGGAACATGCGGAGGAAGTCGCGGGCCTGCTTGTTCGAGAGCGGGGCCTCGCGGATGCGCTCGTGGATCCGCTCGAACTCCTCGCTGCTGAACACGTACAGGCAGCGCTCCTGCCCCCGGGTGACCACGACTCCCGAGCCGAGGTCGTCGCGGAACTTGGCGGGGAGGATGACGCGCCCTTTGTCGTCGAGCTTGGGAGTGTGCGTGCCAAGAAGCATCGACACTTCACCCCCTCACGTCCGGCCCCCACCAGGTTGTCCGCCACTTTACTCCACTTCCCTCCACTTCGTAACCCACACGCACCCCGGCGCGCCGAGGGAGCGGAGAAAAGGCCTGCGGAGGAACAAAAAAAGCACCGACCTCATGGGTCGGTGCTCGGATGCGGTTTCAGCGGTTGCGGATCAGCGTTCCCCCTGCCGGCGGTCCCAGCGGTCGTTCATCCGGTCCATGAAGGACGACGACGACTTCGGCTTGCGCTCATGGGCCGGTCCGGCGGTGGCGGTGGTCGCTCCTCCGCCCCGGGTCGGAGTCACCGCGAGGATGACGCCCCCCAGCATGACGACGAATCCGATCACGCCCACGATGACGAGCGGAACCGAGACTCCGGCGATGAGGCCGCCGAGGCCGATGAGCACCAGGACGGTGCCCAGCACGATGTTGCGATAGCTCAGGGAACGGCCGCCTCCGCGCGCGCTCACGACATCGGCGTCGTTGCGCATGAGATGGCGTTCCATCTCGTCGAGCAGACGCTGCTCCTGTTCGGAGAGTGGCATGCATCCCCCTCTTTGGGCTCTATGGCGTCGATTCTACGCGGCGCTGGGATCACTAGGCTAGGCCCGTGTCACCCCAGAGCGACCCGGTCGAGGCGGTTTCCCAGCGACTCGACACCTTCGTCACGGGTCAGCGCTCGAGCACCGCGCGGATGGGCGACGAAGCGGCCCTCCTCGTCGACGTCGCCGCGTCGACCCTGCGAGGCGGAAAAGGGCTCCGCGGGCGCTTCTGCATCGCCGGGTGGAGGGCAGTGGAGGAGGCATCCGTCTCGTCTTCCTCGGCGTCCGAGATCACGGATGCCGCGACGACCGCTGCGGCCGCCCTCGAGGTCTTCCACGCGGCCGCCCTCGTGCACGACGACCTCATCGACAACTCCGACACGCGCCGAGGGCGCCCGTCCGCACACCGCGCCCTCGAGCGTGCGCACCGCGACGCGGGGTGGACCGGCGACGCCGCGGCCTTCGGTCGCTCGGCCGCCGTGCTGCTCGGGGATCTGCTCGTCGCGTGGAGCGACGACCTCTTCGAAGAAGCGCTCGCGCAGCTCGACGCCGCGCGTGCCGCCCGCGCCCGCGCGGAGTACGCCACCATGCGACGTGACGTCACGATGGGGCAGTTCCTCGACATCGCCGAGGAGTCGGCCTACGCGAGCGAGCCCGACGACCGTCACGCCGACCGCGCCCTGCGTGTCGCCTCCTTCAAATCCGCGCGCTACAGCGTTCAGCAGCCCCTCGTCATCGGGGCGGCGATCGCCGGCGGCGACGACGCCCAGCGCGCGGCCCTGGCGGCGTTCGGGCATCCGCTCGGCATGGCGTTCCAGCTGCGCGACGATGTGCTCGGCGTCTTCGGCGACAGTGCCGAGACGGGCAAGCCCTCCGGCGACGACCTGCGCGAGGGCAAGCGCACCGTGCTCATCGCGTACGCGCGCGCGGCGCTTCCGCCGTCGGCGCGCAGGATCGTCGACGAGCTCATCGGAGATCCGGGGCTCGACGACGACCAGATCGCGTCGCTCCAGCGCACGATCGTCGACAGCGGTGCGCTCGACCGCGTGGAGCAGCTCATCGCGGATTACGCGCGCGACGCCGACCGCGCGCTGTCGGGCGCGCGCCTCGGGAACACCGCCGTCGGCGAGCTGCGCGATCTCGCGCGCGCCGCGACCGTGCGTACGCGCTGATTACGCGAGAGCCTGCGCGACCCGCCGCACCTCGCTCTTGCGTCCGGCGCGGAGCGCCTCGATGGGAGCCGTCCCGATCGAGTCCTCACTCGTGAGGAGCCAGTCGATCACCTCGTCGTCGGAGAATCCGGCATCGTGAAGCACGATCACGGTTCCCCGCAGCGACGAGAGCGGACGACCGTCGACGATGAAGACCGACGGCACTTTGAGCGGCCCGTGACGGCGCGAGCCGATGAGATGCGATTCGTCCAGGAGGCGATGAACGCGCCCGAGCGGCTCGCCCAGGACCTCGACGAGTTCGGGAAGCGTCAGCCAATCGGTCTCGATGCGCGGCACGGAATCTGCGGTCACGAAGCAACTATCTCATCCACGTGGCGGGGCTGCTCCTGCCACATTCGTCACATTGTTCACAACCGTCACGTGAGAGCACACCTGTTGACACCTGTTCCCATTCGTGACAGCGTTTTCCAAGTCGACAGAGGGGGGATCTCTTGCGACAGGAGAATGGTTCGACAGCTTTTCCGGAGGGCCGCGCCGCGCTCCGCCGACGCCGCGCCGCGGCGGGCGGCGCCGCGATAGCGGGCTCCATCGCCATGGTGCTCTCGGCCGCGCCCGCGCAGGCCGCCGAGACGAGGGCGGAGACGCCGACGCGGATGCCGCACCTCGACCCCGTCGAAGCAGGGGGCCTCGGTCCTGCACGGCCCGCGGGCATGACCGCCGTCGCGGCTCCCGCCGCGGTGCGCCTGCCCGCGGCTCCCGCAGCCGCCGCTTCCGCTCCCGCTCCCGCCTCGAACGGGGTCCCGGAGACGTACGTCGTCCAGCGCGGCGACACGGTGAGCGCCATCGCGGCGCGCCACGGCCTGCGGACGGCGGATGTGCTCGCGATCAACGGTCTCGGCTGGTCGAGCATCATCTACCCCGGCCAAGTGCTGCGGCTGACGTCGGGCGCGGCATCCGCCCCCGCCCCGGCCCCCGCGCCGTCGGGCACGACCTACACGGTTCGCGCGGGCGACACGATCTCCGCGATCGCACGGCGGCACGGCGTCTCGACGACCGCGGTGCTCGCGGCGAACGGCCTCAGCTGGTCGAGCATCATCTACCCCGGCCAGGTCGTGAAGATCCCCGCGGGCGGATCGACAGCCACCGCGGCTCCCTCCCCCGCTCCCGCGCCCACTCCGGCGCCCGCACCCGCACGGCCGGGCACGTCGTACACGATCCAGGCAGGCGACACCATCTCGGCGATCGCCCGGCGGCACGGAGTGTCGACGGCATCCGTGCTGTCGGCCAACGGTCTCACCTGGTCGAGCATCATCTACCCGGGCCAGATCATCACGATCCCGACGGCGGCGCCGGCCGTGCCCGGCCTCGATGCGGAGCAGGTCGCCAACGCGCAGCTCATCATCCGGATCGGTCGCGAGCTGGGCGTGCCCGACCGCGGCATCGCGATCGCGCTCGGCGCCGCGATGCAGGAGTCGTGGCTGCGCAATCTCGACTGGGGCGACCGGGACTCGCTCGGTCTGTTCCAGCAGCGGCCGAGCGCCGGATGGGGCACCGCAGCGGAGGTGCTCGATCCCGCACGGGCCACACGCGCGTTCTTCGGCGGTCCGGGCGATCCCAACGGAACGCGCACGCGCGGACTGCTCGACATCCCCGGGTGGGAGGGCATGAGCTTCGCGCAGGCGGCGCAGGCGGTGCAGGCATCGGCGTATCCGGATCGTTATGCGAGGTGGGAGCAGCCCGCTCACGCCTGGCTCGCGGCCCTCGGCTGACGGTCGCGCGGGTGCGCCGCTGCCCGGGCTGCTCTCACGGCGTCCGTAGACTTCTCCCGTGAGCACGAGCCAGCAGGTGGACCCGCTGATCGGCCGTCTCGTCGACGGTCGATACCGGGTTCGCGCGCGCATCGCGCGCGGCGGCATGGCGACGGTCTACGTCGCCACCGACCTGCGGCTCGAGCGCCGCGTCGCGCTGAAGGTCATGCACAGCCACCTGAGCGACGACACCGTCTTCCAGAGCCGGTTCATCCAGGAGGCTCGTGCCGCCGCCCGCCTCGCCGATCCGCACGTCGTCAACGTGTTCGACCAGGGCCAGGACGGCGAGATGGCGTACCTCGTCATGGAGTACCTGCCGGGCATCACCCTGCGCGAGCTGCTCCGCGAGCAGCGGCGTCTCACGGTGCCCCAGACGATCTCGGTCATGGACGCGGTGCTGTCGGGCCTGGCCGCCGCCCACCGCGCGGGCATCGTGCACCGCGACGTCAAGCCCGAGAACGTGCTTCTCGCGGAGGACGGCCGCATCAAGATCGGCGACTTCGGGCTCGCCCGCGCGACGACCGCGAACACCGCGACCGGATCGCAGCTGCTCGGCACGATCGCCTACCTCGCGCCCGAGCTCGTGACGCGCGGCACCGCCGACGCCCGCAGCGACATCTACGCGCTCGGCATCATGCTCTACGAGATGCTCACCGGCGAGCAGCCGTACAAGGGCGAGCAGCCGATGCAGATCGCGTACCAGCACGCGACCGACTCGGTGCCGCGCCCCAGCGTCAAGAATCCCGGCGTGCCCGAGCAGCTCGACGAGCTCGTGCTGTGGGCGACCGAGAAGACGCCTGACGACCGCCCCACCGACGCGCAGGTCATGCTCGACCGGCTGCGCGAGATCGAGCGCGAGCTCGGCATCACACCGCAGACCACCACGCGCTCGGCGGCGACCGGCGTGATCGCCGACGATGTCATCGACTCGGGTGAGCTCACCGCGGTGCTCCCCTCGACGACCGGGCACACGACCAGCCCCGTCGAGACCGTCGACAACGCGACACGCCTGCGCCGTGCCACCAAGCGCCGCGCCGCGAAGGGCGGCTGGCTCATCGCGCTCGTCCTGCTCCTCGCCGGGCTCGCCGGCGCGACCGGGTGGTGGTTCGGGTCGGGCCCCGGATCGCTCGTCGCGGTGCCCGACGTCACAGGCCGCACGTTCGCCGAGGCGGAGCAGCTCCTCGCCGCCGAGTCGCTCGTCGCAATCGAAGAGGGCGAGAACAGCCTCGACGTCGACCCTGGACTCGTGATCCGCAGCGAGCCACCCGTGGGGGCGCGCGTCGAGAAGGAATCCGAGGTCCGCGTGATCGTGTCGCTCGGGCCGGCGGAGGTCACCGTGGAACGGCTCATCGACCTCACCGAGACCGACGCGCGAAGAATCCTCGAGGATCTCGGGATCACGCCCGACGAGGAGAACGAGGAGTTCTTCACCGGCGCTCCCCAAGGCGCCGTCGTCGGGACGATGCTCAATCCGCGCGTGGGCGAGCCGTACGCGTGCGGTGAGGGCTGCACGGCCCACGAGGGCGATGGCGCGACGCTGTGGGTGTCACTCGGGCCCGTTCCCGACGTGGTCGGCGAGAGCGAGGACTCCGCCCGCCGCACGCTCGAGGGTGTGCGCCTCCTGGTGGCAGAGGAGTCCCAGACCGAGACGAGCGAGGAGATCGCGGCGGGCGATGTCATCCGCGTCCTCGGCCGCGAGGACGGCGGCTGGCTGCGTCCCGGCGACACCGTGACGCTCGTCGTCTCGACGGGCCCGCCGCTGTTCCCGATCCCGGACGTGCAGGATCTCACGCGCGACGAGGCGATCGCGACACTCGAGGGCGCCGGGTTCCAGGTGGACTACGCCGTGTTCTGGGCGGCGTTCCCGAACTCGCTCACGCGCGTGACCGGAACCGACCCCGCTCCCGGCGAGATGCGCGTCAAGGGTACGCGCGTCTACCTGCAGATCACGGCGTCGGGCTGACACGGGCGCCACGGATGCTTCGGCCGAGGCATCCGTCGGTCACCGCTTGTGGTTCTCGAGCTCCTCGGCCACCAGAAACGCGAGCTCGAGCGACTGCATGTGGTTCAGTCGCGGGTCGCACAGCGACTCGTAGCGCGTCGCGAGCGTCTCTTCGTCGATCATCTCGGAGCCGCCGAGACACTCGGTGACGTCGTCGCCGGTGAGCTCGACGTGGATGCCGCCCGGGAACGTCCCGACCGCGCGGTGCGCCTCGAAGAAGCCGCGCACCTCGTCGACGACGTCGTCGAAGCGACGCGTCTTGTAGCCCGTCGGGGTCGTGATGCCGTTGCCGTGCATCGGGTCGGTGACCCACAGCGGCTCCGCGCCCGAGTCCTTCACGGCCTGGAGCAGCGGCGGCAGCGCGTCGCGGATCTTGCCGGCGCCCATGCGCGTGATGAACGTGAGGCGGCCCGGCTCGCGCTCGGGGTCGAGCTTGTCGATGAGGGCGAGCACCGTCTCGGGCGTCGTGGTGGGGCCGAGCTTCACGCCGATCGGGTTGCGGATCTTCGAGAAGTAGTCGACGTGCGCGCCGTCGAGGTCGCGCGTGCGCTCGCCGATCCACAGGAAGTGCGCCGACGTGTTGTACGGCGTGCCCGTGCGCGAGTCGATGCGCGTGAGCGGACGCTCGTAGTCCATCAGCAGGCCCTCGTGGCCCGTGTAGAACTCGACGCGCTTGAGCTCGTCGAAGTCGGCACCTGCCGCCTCCATGAACTTGATCGCACGGTCGATCTCGTTCGCGAGGCGCTCGTACCGCGCGTTCGCCGGGTTCTGCGCGAAGCCCTTGTTCCACGAGTGCACCTCGCGCAGGTCGGCGAAACCGCCCTGCGTGAAGGCGCGGATGAGGTTGATGGTCGAAGCGGCGGTGTGGTAGCCCTTCAGCAGCCGCGACGGGTCGGCCTCGCGCGACTTCTCGGTGAAGTCGTAGCCGTTGACGATGTCGCCGCGGTACGCGGGAAGCGTCACGTCGCCGCGCGTCTCGGTGTCGCTCGAGCGCGGCTTGGCGAACTGCCCCGCCATGCGCCCCATCTTCACGACCGGCATCGACGCGCCATACGTCAGCACGACCGCCATCTGCAGCACGGTCTTGATGCGGTTGCGGATCTGGTCGGCGGTGGCCCCCGCGAACGTCTCGGCGCAGTCGCCGCCCTGCAGGAGGAACGCCTTGCCCGCCGCCGCGCGCGCGAGCTTGTCGCGCAGCTGGTCGACCTCGCCCGCGAAGACGAGGGGCGGGAGGGTGGCGAGCTCAGCGGATGCCGCGGCCACCGCCTCGGCGTCGGGCCACACGGGCTGCTGCTTGATGGGCAGAGTCCGCCAGTGGTCGAGGGCGTCGAGGTGCTGGAGCATCCGCCAATTGTATCGGCGCGCGGTGCGCACCAGCTCCGTCCGTCACCGCCTGGCGGGAGTGCTGCGCGTCAGGACGCGGCATCCGCCTTCGACCCGTCCTTCGACGGCTTCTTGAGCCGGTCCTTGACCGTCGAGGCGTAGACGTCCTCGTACTCCTGCTCGCCGAGCCGCTGGAGGGCCACCATGATCTCGTCCGTGACCGACCGCAGGATGTAGCGGTCGCCCTCCATCCCCGCGAACCGCGAGAAGTCGAGGGGTTCGCCGATCACCACACCCACTCGCACGACGCGCGGGATGCGCGTGCCGATCGGCATCATCGTGTCGGTGTCGACCATGACCACCGGGATGACCGGCACGTGCGCCTCGAGCGCCATGCGCGCGATGCCCGTGCGGCCGCGGTAGAGCTTGCCGTCGGGGCTGCGCGTGCCCTCCGGGTAGATGCCCAGCAGGTCGCCCCGCCCGAGCACCTGCAGGCCGGTGTTGAGCGAGGCCTCGGATGCCTGGCCGCCCGAGCGGTCGATCGGCAGCTGGCCCGTCGCCTTGAAGAACATGCGCGTGGCCCAGCCTTTGATGCCCCGCCCGGTGAAGTAGTCGCTCTTGGCGAGGAACGCGACGGGTCGGTCGATCATGAGCGGCAGGAAGATCGAGTCCACGAACGACAGGTGGTTGCTCGCGAGGATCGCAGCGCCCTCGGACGGGATGTTGCGGCGACCGATGATCCACGGGCGGAAGATCGCCTTGACGATCGGTCCGATCACCACGTACTTCATCAGCCAGTAGAACATCGCTACACCTCGCGCCCCGCGAGATCCGCCGCCCCGATGAGGCCCGCGTCGTTGCCGAGCCTCGCGATCGCGAACTCCGCGACGGGTCGGTCGCCGTAGCCGGGCAGGGCCGTCTCGTACGCGAGGCGCACGGGCTCGAGCAGCGTCTCGCCGAGTTGGGCGACGCCCCCGCCGATCACGAACAGCTCAGGGTCGAGGACGGCCTGGAATCCGCCGCACGCCTCGCCGAGCGCAGTCGCGACCCGCAGCAGAGCCTCGCGTGCCCCTTCGTCTCCCGCGAGCACGAGGCGTGAGACCGCGGGGCCCGAGATCGTGCCCTTCTGCTCGCGCAGCTCCGCGAGGGCTCTCCCCCGCTCGCTGCCCTCGTCGGCGATCGCGTTCGCCTCGCGCTGCAGTGCGCGTCCGGAGGCGTACTGCTCGAGGCATCCGTTCTGCCCGCATCCGCACGGGAGCCCGTCGCGGATGAAGCGGACGTGACCCAGCTCGCCCGCGATGCCGTGACCGCCCCGGAACAGCTCGCCGTCGACCATGACGGCGCCGCCCACTCCCGTGCCGAGCGTGAGCATGACCATGTCGTCGACGTCGCGCCCGGCGCCGAATCGGAACTCCGCCCAGCCTGCCGCGTTCGCGTCATTCTCGATCGAGACGGGAAGCGGGATGTCGCGCTGGAGGATCTCGCGCAGCGGGTAGTCGTGCCACGCGATGTTCGGGGCGTGGATGACCACCGAGTGCGTCTTGTCGATGAACCCGGCCGCGGCGACGCCGACGGCGGACACGTCGTGGTGCTCGATGAAGTGATTCGCCATGTCGGCGACCGCGCTCGCAAGCGCCCCCGTGTCGGCGGGCGTCTCGACGCGGACCTTCTCGAGGATCGCGCCGTCGGCGTCGACGACGCCTCCGGCGATCTTCGTCCCGCCGATGTCGATCCCGACGTTGAGCACCAGTGTCCTTTCAGCCGACGCGCTCGCGACGGCGCCTTGAAGTCTATCCGCGCGAGGCCGCTCGAAACCGGCCCCGCATGTCACCTTCCACAAGCGCATGTCGTGCACAGCATGGGCGACTAAACTCGTCCCATTCACCCGAACATTTCATTGCCGGTACCGAAGGAGCTGCCGTGGTCCAATTCGAAGTCCCAGCGATCGTTCCCGCCGATCCACAGGCGAACGTCACTGACCTTCTCGTCGAACGTCTGAAGGCGACGCCCGACCGGGCGCTGTTCGCCGTCCCCGAAGGCGAGGGCTGGCGTGACATCACCACGGCCGAGTTCCACCGCCAGGTCATCGCGCTCGCGAAGGGCTTCGTCGCGGCGGGCATCGAGCCCGGCGACAAGGTCGGCTTCGTCGCGCGCACGACCTACGACTGGACGCTCGTCGACTTCGCGCTCTTCTTCGCGGGCGCGGTCATGGTGCCGATCTACGAGACGAGCTCCGCTTCGCAGATCCAGTGGATCCTCACCGACTCGGGTGCCGTCGCATGCATCGTCGAGTCCCCCGACCATGCGGCGCGCCTCGACGAGGTGCGCGCCGACGTGCCGCTCATCCGCTCCGTGTGGGAGATGCACCGCGGCGACCTCGACAAGCTCATCGAGCAGGGAAAGGACGTCACCGACGAAGAGATCGAGCGGCGCCGCAACATCGCGAACGGCTCCGACATCGCGACGCTGATCTACACGTCCGGGTCGACCGGCCGCCCGAAGGGCTGCGTCCTCACGCACAGCAACTTCGTCGAGCTGTCGCGCAACTCCGCGAAGGCCCTGCGCGAGGTCGTCGAGTACCCGGGTGCGTCGACGCTGCTGTTCATCACGACGGCCCATGTGTTCGCACGGTTCATCTCGATCCTGAACGTCCACGCGGGTGTCAAGACGGGCCACCAACCCGACACGAAGCAGCTCCTGCCGGCGCTCGGCTCCTTCAAGCCGACGTTCCTGCTCGCGGTGCCGCGCGTGTTCGAGAAGGTGTACAACTCGGCCGAGCAGAAGGCCGAGGCTGGTGGCAAGGGCAAGATCTTCCGCGCCGCCGCGCACACCGCGATCGAGCACTCGAAGCTGCAGCAGGAGGGTCGCAAGGTCCCGCTGGGCACGCGCATCAAGTTCAAGCTGTTCGACAAGCTGGTGTACTCCAAGCTGCGCACGGCCATGGGCGGCAACGTCGTGTACGCGATCTCGGGCTCGGCCCCGCTCGGCGAGCGCCTCGGCCACTTCTTCCACAGCCTCGGCGTCGTGATCCTCGAGGGCTACGGCCTCACCGAGACGACGGCTCCGGCGACGGTCAACCTCCCGACGAAGTCGAAGATCGGCACGGTCGGCCCGGTGCTCCCGGGCGTCGGCATCCGCCTCGCCGAGGACGGCGAGATCGAGGTGCGCGGCATCAACGTCTTCAAGGAGTACTGGCGCAACCCCGAGGCGACGGCCGCCGCGTTCGACGGCGACTGGTTCAAGACGGGTGACCTCGGCTCGTTCGACGAGGAGGGCTTCCTCACGATCACGGGCCGCAAGAAGGAGATCATCGTCACGGCGGGCGGCAAGAACGTCGCCCCGGCCGCGCTGGAAGACCCGATCCGCGCCAACCCGATCGTCGGGCAGGTCGTCGTGGTCGGCGACCAGAGGCCGTTCATCTCGGCGCTCGTGACGCTCGATCCCGAGATGCTGCCGACGTGGCTGGCGAACAACCAGCTGCCGGCCGACATGTCGCTGGCCGAGGCCGCTGCGAACGGCGCCGTGCGCGCCGAGGTGCAGCGGGCGATCGACGAGGCGAACAAGCGCGTCTCGCGCGCCGAGTCGATCCGCAAGTTCACGATCCTCTCCACCGAGTGGACTGAGGCGAGCGGTCACCTGACGCCCAAGATGAGCATCAAGCGCAACGTGATCCTGGCCGACTTCGCGGACGAGATCGAGGAGATCTACGCGGCGCCGGTCAACACGTCGAACGTGTCGCTCAAGTAGTCGAGACGGCGAAGAGCGAGGACCCGGGGCGGATGCCTCGGGCCCTCGCTCTCGCTCTCGCGTCGGAGCGGATGTCGCGGTGGAGCCGGCGTCGCCGCATCCGGTATCGCGTCAGAACCAGTCGCTCTCGCGGACTTGACGCATCGCGACGCGCCGCGTCTCGGGCGGCAGTCGGTCGAGGTAGAGCTTGCCGTCGAGGTGGTCGGTCTCGTGCTGCAGCGCCTGCGCCATGAGCCCCTCCCCCTCGATGACGACCTCGTTGCCGTCGAGGTCGATGCCGACGACCTTCGCGTACGGGTGCCGCGGTGTCTCATGCCAGAGTCCCGGCACCGAGAGGCAGCCCTCGCCCATGAGCTCGGGCTCGCCCCGCACTTCGACGAGCACGGGGTTGAGGACGTAGCCGATGTCGCCGTCGATGTTGTAGCTGAAGGCGCGTGTGCCCACCCCGATCTGGGGCGCCGCGACACCCGCGCGTCCGGGGAGCTCGACCGTGTCGAGCAGATCTTGCACGAGCGCGCGCACGCCCTCGTCGATGCCGTCGACAGGCGCCGCCGGCGCCTTGAGCACAGGGTCGCCGAAGAGGCGGATGGGCCGGACCGTCATCGATCAGGCGGCGACCGCGAGGGCGCGGAGTCCTTCGACGACCGTCGCCGCGAGCTCGCGCGCGGCAAGGCGCGTGGCCGGCTGCAGGTCGCGGAACGCGATAGCGCTCCCGGCCGCGATGTGCGGGTCGTACGGAATCTGCACGACCGCACGCACGCGCGAGCGGAAGTGCGCCTCGAGCTCATCGGCGCGCACGATCGGGGCGCCCGGGCGCGCGTGGTTCAGGACGACCACGGCGTTGCGCACGCGCTCGGCGTAGCCGTTCGTCTCGAGCCACGTGATCGTCTCGGACGCCAGACGCGCTTCGTCGACGCTGAGGCCGGCCACGATCACGAGCTGGTCGGCGCGGTCGAGCGTCGCGCTCATGACCGAGTGCACGATGCCGGTTCCGGTGTCGGTGAGCACGATCGAGTAGTAGTGCGCCGCGATGCGCGCGACGTCGTGGTAATCGCGGTCGCTGAACGCCTCGGACACGCGGGGGTCGCTGTCGGAAGCGAGTACGTCGAGGCGCGTCTCGTCGCGCGCGACGATCGATGAGATGTCGGCGTAGCCGCTCACCTCGCCGCGCGAGCGCACGAGGTCGCGAACGGTCTTGGCGCTCCCGCGCGAGACGCGGTCCGCGAGCGTGCCGCGATCGGGGTTGGCGTCGACCGCGATGATGCGGTCGTCGCGCGCGTCGGCGAGCGCCATGCCCAGCAGCGTCGTGACGGTCGTCTTGCCGACGCCGCCCTTGCGCGACACGACGGGCACGAAGCGCGCTCCTCCCGGAAGCGGCGCCGCGATGCGGCGGTCGAGCTCCTTGCGCGCCTGGGCGCGCTTGCTGTCGCCGAGGTGGATGCGCTTGCCGGAGATCGTGTAGATGAAGTGCTGCCACACGCCCTCGGGCTCGGGCTTGACGACCTGGTGCGGGTCGAGCAGGCGATCGGCCGTGAGCAGATCGGCGCTCTCACGGTTGGCCTCGAACTCCCCCAGCCGCTTCGACGTGAGCGAGATGTCGGACCGCGCGGGCGTGCGCTCAACCGCGCGTGCGGGACGCTCGGGATTCCCGGGGTGATGCGCCTCCCAGCGGGTCGCCGGGCTCGGCGACGGCGTCGCGCGCGTGCTGGGCGTGCGCGAGGGTTCGGCTGTCTCGCCCGCCGCAGTCGGCGTTGCGCCGGTTCCCGTTCCCGTCTCGCGCCCGCGCTCGCCCCGCGGGTGCGCCGCGATCGCGCCCGCGATCAGCGCGTCCAGATCGGCGGTCTCGATCGTCGGGCCGTTCTCCTCGGCCTCGGCGCCGGGCTGTCCCTCATCACCGGGACGCTCGGCGTCGGCATCCGATGCGATCTCAGGATCAAGCATGTCATCGACCTCCGGCTCAGCGACGGCCCCGTCAGCCAACTCGTCCGCGACACCAGCCTGTGCGACCGAGCCCCCATCCGCAACACTCTCGCCGACAGGAGTTTCGCCGATCGGGTGCCCGCCGGGCGTGATCGGGTCGAACGAGCCGGTGTCGACGAGCTCGGCGTCGATGACGTCGTCGCCCTCGTCTGCGTGCTCCGCCGCCGTGTCGACGGCGCCCGTCTCGATGATCTCGGCCTCGGCCGTGTCGGCGCCGAGGAGGTCGGCGTCGATGACGACTTCGTCGCCGACGACGTCGTCATCCAGGTCGTCGTCCTCTGACGCGATCGGGAAGCTCACCTCGACCTGCTCGGTGGATCCGCCCAGGATGTCGAAGCCGGTCGTGTTGATGCTCCCGGTGTCGGCCAGCACGCCGTTCTCGGCGTCGTCGGGGGTCTGGTCTTGTCGCTCAGGCGTCAATGCGGGCTTCTCCAAGGAGGCGTCGGGCAGGCGCGCGTACGATCGCGCGCCCTCCAGGCTACTGGGCGGGACGGATCACGACCAAAAGGTCACCGGCCTCGACCTGCTGCGCACCGCTCAAAGCGAGCCTCTCGACGACGCCGGAGACGGGTGCCGTGATGGCCGCCTCCATCTTCATGGCCTCGATCGACGCGACCGGCTGACCGGCCGTGACCTTGTCGCCGACCTCGACCTTGAGCGTCACGACGCCCGAGAACGGCGCGGCCACCTGGCCCGGCTTGCTCGTGTCGGCCTTCTCGGCTGCCACCTTCTCGACCTTGATCGAGCGGTCGCGCACGTAGACGGGGCGCAGCTGGCCGTTGAGCGTCGTCATGACGGTGCGGATGCCGCCGTCGTCGGGCTCGCCGATCGCTTCCAGACCCACGTAGAGCTGCACGCCGGGGTCGATCTCGGCGACGTGCTCTTCGCCGGGCTTGAGGCCGTAGAAGTAGTCCGGCGTGCCGAGGGCGGAGAGGTCGCCGTACGTCTCGCGGTTGTGCTCGAACTCCCTCGCCGGTCCCGGGAACAGGAGACGATTGAGCGTGCGGCGGCGGTCGGCCGCGTCGCCCGCGAGACCTTCCTGCTCCTCGGCGCTCAGCGGCGGGATGTCGATCGAGACGCTGCGGCCGGCGAGCACCTTCGAGCGGAAGGGCTCGGGCCAGCCGCCCGGCAGATCGCCGAGCTCACCCGCCATGAACCCGACGACCGAGTCGGGGATGTCGTAGTTCTGCGGGTTCTGCTCGAAGTCGGCCGGGTCGGCCTTCGCCGCGACGAGCGCGAGCGCGAGGTCGCCGACGACCTTCGACGAGGGCGTGACCTTCGGAATGCGCCCGAGGATGCGGTCGGCCGCCGCGTACATGTCCTCGATGAGCTCGAAATCGTCGGCGAGACCGAGCGCGATCGCCTGCTGGCGGAGGTTCGACAGCTGCCCGCCCGGGATCTCGTGGTGATAGACGCGACCGGTGGGCCCGGGAAGACCGGACTCGAACGGACGGTACAGGTGGCGCACCGCCTCCCAGTACGGCTCCAGGTCGCTCACCGCCTGGAGGCTGACGCCCGTGTCGCGCTCGGTGTGTGCGAGCGCCGCGACCAGTGCCGACAGCGACGGCTGGCTCGTCGTGCCCGCGAGCGGAGCGGCCGCAGCATCGACCGCGTCGACTCCCGCGGCGCTCGCCGCGAGCAGGGTCGCGAGCTGGCCGCCGGCGGTGTCGTGCGTGTGCAGGTGCACGGGAAGGTCGAATCGTTCGCGCAGCGCCGTGACGAGCTTCGCCGCGGCAGCCGGACGCAGGAGGCCCGCCATGTCTTTGATCGCGAGGATGTGGGCGCCCGCCTCGACGATCTGCTCGGCCAGGCGCAGGTAGTAGTCGAGCGTGTAGAGGCGCTCGGCCGGGTCGAGCAGGTCGGCGGTGTAGCACACGGCGACCTCGGCGACCGCGGTGCCCGTCTCGAGCACGGCGCTGATCGCGGGGCGCATCTGGTCGACGTCGTTGAGTGCGTCGAAGATGCGGAAGACGTCGACGCCGGTGCGGGCGGCCTCCTTCACGAACGCATCCGTCACCTCGACGGGTCGCGGCGTGTAGCCGACCGTGTTGCGTCCGCGCAGCAGCATCTGGATCGGGATGTTCGGCATCGCCTCCCGCACCGCCTCGAGGCGCTCCCACGGATCCTCGGCGAGGAACCGAAGCGCGACGTCGTAGGTCGCGCCGCCCCACGCCTCGATCGACAAGAGCTCGGGCGTCATCCGGGCGACGTGCGCGCCGGCCCGCACGAGGTCACGCGTGCGCACGCGCGTCGCGAGCAGCGACTGGTGCGCGTCGCGGTACGTCGTCTCGGTGACCGCGAGCGCCGTCTGGTCGCGGAGGGCCTTCGCGAATCCGGCGGGACCGAGCTCGCGCAGGCGCTCGAGGTTGCCGGCGGGGATCGGCGTCGTGAGGTCGATGTCGGGCAGCTTGCTGCCCGGCGACACCATGATGGGCTTCTCGCCGTACGGCCGGTTGACGGTGACGTCGGCCAGCCAGTTTAGGAGCTTCGTGGCCCGGTCGCGGGACGGATGACTCGTGAGCAGCTGCGGCCGCTCGTCGATGAACGACGTGCTGACGTCTCCCTCGACGAAGGCGGGCTCGTCGAGCACCGCGCGCAGGAAGGGGATGTTCGTCGCGACGCCGCGGATGCGGAACTCGGCCAGCGCGCGCTTCGCGCGGGCGACCGCCGCCGGGAAGTCGCGGCCCCGGCACGTGAGCTTGGAGAGCATCGAGTCGAAGTGCGGGCTGATCTGCGAGCCCGCGGCGGTCGTGCCGCCGTCGAGACGGATGCCGGCGCCGCCGGGCGAGCGATAGGTGGTGATGCGTCCCGTGTCGGGGCGGAAACCCTGCGCGGGGTCCTCCGTCGTGATGCGGCACTGGAGCGCCGCGCCGCGGAGCTGGATGCTCTCCTGGTGGAGGCCCAGATCGGCGAGGGTCTCGCCGGCCGCGATCCGCATCTGCGACTGCACGAGGTCGACGTCCGTCACCTCTTCGGTGACGGTGTGCTCGACCTGGATGCGCGGGTTCATCTCGATGAAGACGACCTCGCCCGTGCGCGGGCCGGCGGTCTCGAGCAGGAACTCGACGGTGCCCGCGTTGACGTAGCCGATCGACTTCGCGAACGCCACGGCGTGCGCGTGGAGCGCGTCGCGGATGGCGGGATCGAGGTTCGGCGCGGGCGCGATCTCGATGACCTTCTGGTGGCGGCGCTGCACCGAGCAGTCGCGTTCGAAGAGGTGGACCGTCTCGCCGGTGGCATCCGCCAGGATCTGCACTTCGATGTGCCGCGGACGCACGACCGCCTGTTCGAGGAAGACGCGCGGGTCGCCGAACGCCGCGCCCGCCTCGCGCATCGCCTCGGCGATGGCGGGCGGCAGGTCGTCGGCGGTCTCGACGCGCCGCATCCCGCGCCCACCGCCTCCGGCGACGGCCTTCACGAAGATGGGGAAGCCGATCCCCTCCGCCTGGGCGACGAGGGCGTCGACGTCGTCCGAGGCATCCGTCGATCGCAGCACGGGCACGCCCGCCGCGACCGCGTGCTCCTTCGCCGTCACCTTGTTGCCCGCCATCTCGAGCACCTTCGCGGGCGGTCCGATGAAGGTGATGCCGTTCTCGGCGGCCTTCGCGGCGAGCTCGGGGTTCTCGGAGAGGAAGCCGTAGCCGGGATAGATCGCGTCGGCCCCGGACTTGAGTGCGACGCGGATGATCTCGTCGACGTCGAGGTATGCACGCACCGGATGCCCGCGCTCGCCGATCTCGTACGATTCGTCTGCTTTCTGCCGGTGCAGCGACCCTCGGTCCTCGAACGGGAACACCGCGACGGTCCTCGCGCCGAGCTCGAAAGCCGCGCGGAAAGCCCGGATGGCGATCTCACCTCGATTGGCAACAAGGATCTTCTTGAACATTCGCACCTCGCGCAGGATCCGGCCGATAACCCAGCCGCCGGTACGGCTGAGTGTGCTCACAGCCTAGGGGACGGTAACGTAGTGCCTTGTGCACGTACTCTCCGTGAGCTCGCTCAAAGGCGGTGTCGGCAAGACGACCGTCACTCTGGGCCTCGCCTCCGCCGCGTTCGCGCGAGGAGTGCGCACGCTCGTGGTCGACCTCGACCCCCAATCCGACGTCTCCACCGGCATGGACATCCAGGTCGCCGGCCGCCTCAACGTGGCCGATGTCCTGGCGAATCCGAAGGAGAAGGTCGTCCGTCAGGCGATCACCTCCAGCGGGTGGGCGAAGGTCCATCCCGGCACGATCGACGTGATGATCGGCAGCCCGTCCGCCATCAACTTCGACGGTCCGCACCCGAGCGTGCGCGACGTGTGGAAGCTCGAAGAGGCGCTCGCGACGATCGAGGCCGACTACGACCTCGTCCTGATCGACTGCGCTCCCTCGCTCAACGCGCTCACGCGCACGGCGTGGGCGGCGAGCGACCGGGTCATCGTCGTCACCGAGCCGGGCCTGTTCTCCGTGGCCGCCGCCGACCGTGCCCTGCGAGCCATCGAAGAGATCCGCCGCGGCCTCTCCCCCCGCCTCCAGCCCCTCGGCCTCGTGGTGAATCGCGTGCGTCCGCAGTCGATCGAGCACCAGTTCCGCATCAAGGAGCTGCGCGACATGTTCGGCCCGCTCGTGCTCTCGCCGCAGCTGCCCGAGCGCACGTCACTCCAGCAGGCGCAGGGCGCGGCGAAGCCGCTGCACATCTGGCCGGGCGACTCCGCGCAGGAGCTCGCCGCCGACTTCGACGCACTGCTCGACCGCGTCATGCGAACGGGCCGCATCCCCACCCCGGCGACGCCGGGCGAGGTCCGCGCGCAGTAGTGACGACGCTTACAGCGGGCCGAGCACGCCCGCTCCGTCGCGCACCTCGAACACCAGCTGCGTCTCCGTCTTCGTGACGGCCGGATGGATCGTGATGTGCTCGAGGATCAGGTCGCGCAGCCGCTGCGGACTGGGCACCGCGACCAGGAGGACGAAGTCGTCGTCGCCTGCCACGTGGATCACGGAGAGGGCTCCCGGAATCGCGACGAGCCGGTCGAACAGCTCGTTCACGTGGGCGCGGTTGTGACTCGCGAGATGCACGCGTACGACGGCCTGGATCGGACGCCCGACAGCCGCCGGATCGATCCTCGCGCTGATGCCCGCGATGACCCCTGACTCGCGCAGCGCCTTGACCCGACTCGCGCACGTGGACTCGGCGATGCCGACGCGCGCGGCGAGGGCCGCGTTGGTCATCCGGCCGTCTGCTGACAGAGCCTCGAGGATGGCCCGGTCGGTGCCGTCCAAGACCGGCGCGGCGGGGTGCGGATTCTTCGGCGGCGTCATGATTCAGATGGCCCGGATCGCAGATTCCTCATGGAACTCAATTGTGCACCGTGGAACGTTCGGCGTCGATTGCAAAACTGCGAATGATCACCGACGATTGGTGCATGGCACCGACGACGTTGCACCCCGACACCGTTGCCGTGCATGCCGGCCGCGAAGACCTCGCGTCGATGGGCGTGCACGCTCCCCCGATCGACCTCTCGTCGACGAGCCCGCTTCCCGACGTGGAGGTCGGCGGGCTCTCGTACGAGGTGCTCGCGACGGGCGGCCGACCGTTCGACGGCGGCTCGAACGTGTACGCCCGTCTGTGGAACCCGACCGTGGGCCGATTCGAGGACGCCCTCGCGAAGCTCGAGCACTCCGAAGAGGCCGTCGCCTTCTCGTCGGGCATGGCGGCGATCACCGCCGTGCTGCTGTCCCTTCCCCGCGATCGTCGCCATGTCGTCGCCGTGCGCCCGCTCTACGGCGGCACCGACCACCTCCTCGACGCCGAGACGCTCGGAACCGAGACGACCTTCACGACCCCGGACAGGATCGCGGAGGCGCTGCGCCCCGACACGGGCCTCGTGATCGTCGAGTCGCCCGCCAACCCGACTCTCGAGCTCGTCGACATCCGCGCGGTCGTCGCGGCCGCGGGCGACGTGCCGGTCGTCGTCGACAACACGTTCGCGACACCCGTGCTGCAGCGCCCGCTCAACCTCGGCGCCGCCATGTCGCTGCACAGCGCCACGAAGTACCTCGGCGGTCACGGCGATGTCGTGGGCGGCGTCGTCGCGTGCGACGCGAAGACGGCCGCTGCGCTGCGCCGCACGCGGGCGATCACCGGAGCGATCCTGCATCCGCTCGCCGCGTATCTGCTGCACCGCGGGCTGTCGACCCTCCCGATTCGCGTTCGCGCCCAGCAGGCGGGTGCCGCGCGCGTGGCCCAGCACCTCGCACGCCACCCGCAGATCGCGCGCGTCCACTTCCCCGGTCTTCCCGGCGCCGACCCGCACGGACTCATCGGCACGCAACAGGACGGCCCGGGTGCGATGGTCTCGGTCGAGCTCGAGGGCGGCTACGACGCCGCCGTGACCCTCACGTCGAACGTGCGCATCTTCACGCACGCGGTCTCGCTCGGCAGCGTGGACTCGCTCATCCAGCATCCGGCTTCGCTCACCCACCGACCGGTGGCGGCCGCCGCCAAGCCCGGCGCGGGCCTCGTGCGACTGTCGATCGGCCTCGAAGACCCCGACGACCTCATCGCCGACCTCGATCAGGCGCTCGCGCGGATCGACGGCGTGAGCGGCGCGATGGAGGAGACGATCGCAGAGGCGGCCGTGACGGAGACGTCCGCGACCGTCTGATCCGACGCCGCTCCGAGCGGTCGGCGCCGGGTCGTGATCCGGCTCAGGCCGAGCGCGCCGCGCGGCGGGCCGCGAGCTCGTCCACCGCGTCGACCGTCTGCGGGTCGAACTCGACGAGCGTCGACTCGACCTCCCGCAGCACCTTGCCGACGGCGATGCCGAACACGCCCTGCCCACGGCTGACGAGGTCGATGACCTCGTCGTTCGACGTGCACAGGTACACAGATGCGCCGTCGCTCATGAGCGTGGTTCCGGCGAGATCGCGGATGCCGGCGGCACGCAGCTGCTCGACCGCCGTGCGGATCTGCTGGAGCGAGATGCCGGTGTCGAGCAGACGCTTCACGAGCTTGAGCACGAGGATGTCGCGGAATCCGTAGAGGCGCTGCGACCCGGAGCCGTTCGCACCGCGCACAGTCGGCTCGACGAGTTCGGTTCGGGCCCAGTAGTCGAGCTGGCGGTACGTGATGCCGGCGGCGCGGGCCGCCACGGCGCCGCGGTAGCCCACCTCGTCATCCATCGCCGGGAGGCCGTCGGTGAAGAGGAGGTCAGCGACGAAACGTGGTTCGTCAGCCGCTTCCGGTGCGGTCATACGCAATCCCCCCTCGTGGATCCCGATGGTTCAACGCTAGATCAGCCCGGGGCCTCGGGCAACGACATCCGACGTGTGTCGCCGACGTGTCGCCCCGGACGGGCCCGTCTCACGAAAGCAGGCGCTCCAGCGCGGAGCGGACGAAGATCGCGCGCACTTCGTCGAGTCGGCGCGTCAGCTCGGGTGCGAGCTCGCTCGCCCGCGCACGCGACGACGGGTCGGTGCGGCGCAGCAGCGGTGCGAGTGCCGACTCGACGAGAGCGACGTCGCGCTCCGCGCTCTGCCGCAGCGTGCGCAGGTGGCGGGGCTCGATGCCGTGGCGATCGAGCGCGACGAGTGCGCGCAGGATCGCCAGCGACTGCTCGGTGTAGGTTTCGCCGCCCGGGATCACGCCCGTGCTGATCGCGTCGTTGAGCAGCTGCGGCGCGGCGCCGGCGGCCGACAAGAGCTCCTCGCGCCGATAGCGGCGCGGGGCCGGCACGATCGACGGCGGCGGAGGCACCGTCGGTGTCGCGGGGTCGCGGCCCGCGTCGAGGTCTTCGAGGTATTCGCGGATGACGCTCAGCGGCAGGTAATGGTCGCGCTGGAGCGTGAGCGCGAGACGCAGCCGCTCGAGATCGGCCTGCGAGAACTTGCGGTAGCCGGACTCGGTGCGAAGGGGCGACACGATCCCCTGCACCTCGAGGAAGCGCAGCTTGCTCGAGGTCAGGTTCGGGAACTCGGGCCCGAGCCGTGCCAGAACCTGACCGATGCTCAGCAGGCCCGCGGGCGCAGCGCGCTCGCGGGCGTTGGCGCCTGACATCACGCGTCCGCAGCCTGTGCCAGATCGGCCGGTGAGACGAAGAAGTTGAGGCGGAACTTGCCGATCCGCACCTCGGAGCCGTTCGTGAGCCGCCCGCGGTCGACGCGCTCGCCGTTCACGTACGTGCCGTTGAGGGACCGCTGGTCGACGATCTCGAAGGCGGTGCCGCTGCGGGTCACCTCGGCGTGACGGCGTGAGACCGTCACGTCATCGAAGAAGATGTCGGCTTCGGGGTGGCGGCCGATCGTGGTGACGTCGGTGTCGAGCAGGTACCGAGCGCCGGCCGTGGGTCCGGAGCGCACGATGAGGATCGCGGCGCCGCTGGGCAGTGCGTCGATCGCGTCGAGTTCGGCATCGGTCAGGTCGCTGCCGAACGGCACGAACGACAGGTCCGAGTCATGCCCGAATGTCTGCGTCGTGTCGGCCGCGCGATCGGCGGAGCCGGCTTCGCCGCCCCCGCCCGCAGCCCGTCGGATCTCGCCCGAGTCGGGTCGGCGAATGTCGTCCACGTGCTCCTCCTCTGGCGTCCAAGCCTATCTGAAAGGTCGTCCGCCGAAAGAGCGGATCGCGCCTTTCCGGTGAGCGGTCCTCCGCCACCGCCGAGCAATGTTTCGGCGTGTGTCGGCTCGAGGTGCCGGCCGCCCCCGTCCCCCCCTAGCCTGGGCGGGGTAATCGAACCTACTGACAGGAGACCCGTCGTGTCGAGCCCGCACCGCCACCTTCCGCCCCTCGAGGTGCGTGAGCGTCCGGCGTGCATGTGCGCCCACGGCGGAGCCTGCTCGACCTACGCCCCCGGGCACGCGCTGCACCTCATCCAGGCGCGACTGGCCGCCGCGACCCCGTCCGAGTGGGTCGACGCGATCGTCGAGAAGACGGATGCCACGGCCGGCACCCTCACGCTGCGCACGCTCGACGAAGCGACGCGCATCGTCGTGTGGAGCGGGGCCGGCGCGGCATCCGCGGTCTCCGAGGGCACGCCCGTCGCCCTGCACGCACGCTACGACGTCCTCGCCGCCGGCGCGGCGCGGTTCAACGTCCTCCGCTGACGGCGGCGGGTGCCGCCGTCCTCGTCACGCGGCGGCGACCATCGACTCCCGCAGCTTGCTGCAGGCGTCCATGCACGCCTTGCACGCCTGCGCGCACATGCGGCACACGTCGCTGTGGTCGGCGTGCTCCATGCACTCGTCCATGCACTGCTGGCACATGGCGATGCACGCGTCGAGCATGGCGACCATGGTCGCGGGCGTCATGCCCTGCATCCGCAGCATGGCGCGCATCATCGTGTTGCACATGTCCGCGCAGTTCATGCACGCGGGCGCGCACGACATCATCTGGGTCGAGCACACCGTACACGCCTGCTCGCAGGCCGAGCAGGCGTCCAGACACGCCTGCACCAGGGACATGTCCATCGCCTGCATGCCCGGCATCGACATCATGTCCTTCGACATGGCGTCCATCCCGCACCTCGCTTCCGTCTCGGTCGTCGCTTCGGCGGGGCAGGAGCACCCCGCCTGACGGAATGGTAGGCCCGCGTCCGAGCGCGCAACACCCCCGGGCTAGGCTCGGAGTCGTGTTGTCACGAGAAGTTCACAAACGGCGTTCCTCTCCGGCCGCACGATGGGCGGCGACCGTCATCGCGAGCGTGTTCGCACTGAGCTCGCTCACGCTCGTCGCACCGCCCGCGGCGGCCCACGACGAGCTCATCTCCGCGTCGCCGGCAGCCGGCGAGAGCGTCGAGAGCATCCCTGCCGAGGTGCGGCTGGTGTTCAGCGGCGTGCTCTCCCCCGAGGCCGGCGCCACCGCGGTCGACGTCGTCGACGGCGCGGGCACCTCGCTCGCCGACGGCGACCCCGTCGTCGAGGAGAACACGGTCACACAGGCGCTCGACGCGGCATCCGACGCATCCGGAGAGATCCGCGTGCTGTGGCGCGTCGTCTCGAGCGACGGCCACCCGATCTCGGGCGAGTACACGTTCACGGTGACCGCTCCCCCGGCGCCCTCGCCGACCGAAACCGCGACGACCGAGCCGACCACGCCCCCCGCGACCGCCGAGCCGACCGAGACACCGGTGCCCGACGATCCGGACACCGATGCCGACGAGAGCGTGACCTTCCTGGCGTGGCTCATCCCCCTCGTGCTGGGACTCCTCGTGATCGCCGGAGTCGTCTACCTCATCGCATCGAGCCCGCGGCGCCGCCGCGCACGGCGCGAGAAGGCGGCGGCGGATGCCTCGGCCGCGGCATCCGGTTCGCCGTCGTCGGCCGACGCCGACCCCCGATCCGACCACCCCGCCGACCACTAGGCTGGAAGTCATGCCTCACTACGACGTCGCCATCCTCGGCGCGGGGCCCGGCGGGTATGTGGCCGCCGTCCGCGCCGCCCAACTCGGCCTCACGGTCGCGATCATCGAAGAGAAGTACTGGGGCGGCGTGTGTCTGAACGTCGGATGCATCCCCTCGAAGGCGCTGCTGAAGAACGCCGACCTCGCGCACCAGGTGCTGCACAAGGCGGACCTCTTCGGCATCTCGGGTGACGTGCAGTTCGACTTCGGCGTCGCGTGGGACCGCAGCCGCAAGGTGGCCGAGGCGCACGTCAAGGGCATCCACTTCCTCATGAAGAAGAACAAGGTCACCGAGTACGAGGGGCGCGGATCGTTCACCGACGCGAACACCATCGTCGTGACCAAGGCCGACGGCTCGACCGAGACGGTCACCTTCGACAACGCGATCATCGCGACGGGCTCCAGGGTGCGGCTGCTCCCCGGCGTGCAGCTCGGCGGCAACATCGTCACGTACGAGGAGCAGATCCTCGCGCGCGACCTGCCGAAGTCGATCGTCATCGTCGGCGCCGGCGCGATCGGCATGGAGTTCGCGTTCGTCATGGTCAACTACGGCGTGAAGGTGACGATCGTCGAGTTCCTCGACCGCGCGCTGCCGAACGAGGACGAGGAGGTCTCCAAGGAGATCACGCGCCAGTACAAGAAGTACGGCGTCGACATCCTCACCTCGACGAAGGTCGAAACCGTCACCGACCACGGCGACCGCGTCACGGTGACCTACACCGACAAGGACGGCAACGCCGGCTCGATCGACGCCGACAAGGTCATGATGTCGATCGGCTTCGCGCCGAACGTCGAGGGCTTCGGCCTCGAGACGACCGGCGTCAAGCTCAGCGACCGCGGCGCGATCGAGATCGACGATCACATGCGCACGAACGTGCCGCACATCTACGCGATCGGCGACGTCACCGCGAAGCTCCAGCTCGCACACGTGGCTGAGGCGCAGGGAGTCGTCGCCGCCGAGACGATCGGCAAGGCCGAGACGATGCCGTTGGGCGACTACCGCATGATGCCGCGCGCGACGTTCTGCTCTCCGCAGGTCGCGTCGTTCGGCCTCACCGAGCAGCAGGCGCGCGACGCCGGCTACGACGTCAAGGTTGCGAAGTTCCCGTTCTCGGCGAACGGAAAGGCGAACGGCCTCGGCGAGCCCGTCGGCTTCGTCAAGCTCATCGCCGACGGCGAGCACCTCGAGCTGCTCGGCGGCCACCTCATCGGCCCCGACGTGTCGGAGCTGCTCCCCGAGCTCACGCTCGCCCAGAAGTGGGACCTCACGGCGCTCGAGGCGGCGCGCAACGTGCATACGCACCCGACGCTGTCGGAGGCGCTGCAGGAGGGCTTCCACGGCCTCGTGGGCCACATGATCAATCTCTGATCCGAGATCACGTCGAGGGGGCGGTGCCGTCAGGCGCCGCCCCCTCGACGTGAGGTGTCAGAGCCCGAGGGCGCGCCCGAGCTTCGAATCGGATGCCGCGACCCGGCCTCCCACGGCCGCGACGGCCTCGGTCGCAGCGCCCAAGAGGCTTCTCCGCGCCTCGGCGTCCGCCGGCGCGGCCGGTCCGAGCTCGAACTCCCACTCCCGCCACGACTCGCTCCGGTCGCGGCGGACGTCGGTCGCGGTGACGCGATCGTCGACGAACTCGGCCACGACTCCCCCACGCTCGTCGAACAGGTGATACGCGATGCGGCTGTTGACGATGCGGGCGATGAACGTGAGCCGCGCGACGGAGACGTGCGCGACGGCCGCGGTCACGGCATCCGGAATCCCGTCTTCCGCACCCAGCGGCCAGTGCAGTTCGACGCGTGCGCCCTCGGCGTCTCGCGGCCCCTTGATATGCCAGCCCTCGTCGGGTCCGCCCGTGCGACGGCGGACGGCGTAGCCGGCGCGGCCGAGCGCGTACTCCTCGGAGTCGAAGTAGCGGGAGTCGAGCTCTCGCGGCTCGGGCGCCGACACGGCCGCGATCCCCGGCAACGACGCCAGATCGGGCAACGGGGTTCCGGCGCCGACGTCGAACTTCAGCTCGAGTTCGACCGAGCGCTCCGGCGCGTCCGCAGCGTGCAACCGGTTGTGCGGGGAGTCGTCAGTCGTCGTTGGAGGGTCCGATCTCGTCGGTGGCCTCGATGAACCAGAACTCGGCTTCGGTCGGCCCGTCGGACGTTCCCGTCTTGGCGAGATCGCCCTGTCGTCGATAGACGACCTGGCCCTCGCCATAGGGGACGATGAGCGAGTCGAGGTCGGGGCGTTCGAGCGGAAGCAGCTGCCCGTCGAGCGGGCCCCCGTGGAGTCGTGCGATGGCCATGTGCCGAGCCTAGTCCGCACCTCCCCCATCGGTCATCACGCCGTTCTTCGGCGTGCCGGTGCTTCCGCGCGGGTGTCGCCCGCCGCTCGAGCGGCGTGAGCGCGCCCGGGGCCGGTCAAGAGGCCTGCGGCACCGTCTATAGACTCGTCGGGTGAAGGCCATCCGCACGTTCACCGTTCGTCCCGCCCTCGCCGACGCACTGGCTCCGCTCGACCGGCTCGCCTCGAACTGGCGGTGGTCGTGGAGCCGCGCGACGCACGCCCTCTTCGCCTCGATGGACCCCGACCTGTGGCGCGAAATCGGCGAGAACCCCGCCCGCATGCTCGGCGCGCTCGGGCAGCGGCGGCTCGACGAGCTCGCCCACGACGAGGACTTCCTCGCACGCCTCCGAGCCGAGGACGAGCGCCTGACCGCCTATCTCGAAGGCGAGCGCTGGTATCAGCATCTCGAAGGCCCGAAGCCTCAGCACATCGCGTACTTCTCCCCCGAGTTCGGCGTCGACGGATCGCTGCCGCAGTACTCGGGCGGCCTGGGCATCCTCGCGGGCGACCACCTCAAGAGCGCCTCCGACCTCGGCGTCCCCCTCACGGGCGTCGGACTCTTCTACCGCGCCGGATACTTCCGGCAGTCGATCGGCGACGACGGATGGCAGCGCGAGAGCTACCCGCTGCTCGACCCCTACGGCCTGGGTCTCGCGCTGCTCCGCGACGAATCGGGCGCGCCCGTCGAGATCGTCCTCGACCTTCCCGGCGACCGCCGCCTCGCGGCGCGCGTCTGGATCGCGGACATCGGTCGCGTGCCCCTTCTGCTGCTCGATTCCGAGACGCCCTCCAACAGCGAGGACCTGCGCAAGGTCACGGATCGCCTGTACGGAGGCGGCGGCGAGCACCGGCTGCTGCAGGAGCTCCTCCTCGGCGTCGGCGGCGTGCGCGCCCTGCGGGCGTGGTGCAGGCTGACGGGGCATCCGACGCCGGACGTCTACCACACGAACGAAGGACACGCGGGCTTTCAGGGGCTCGAGCGGATGTCGGAGCTCATCACGCACGACGGGCTCACCTTCGACGAAGCGCTCGTGCAGGTGCGCGCCTCCACCGTGTTCACGACGCACACGCCGGTCCCCGCGGGCATCGACCGGTTCCCGCGCGACCTCATCGAGGCGTACCTGCGCAGTGGCCTGTTCGCGGGGCTCGACCCGGCACGCGCTCTCGCGCTCGGTCTCGAGGAATACGCGGGCGGCGACCCCGGCGTGTTCAACATGGCCGTGCTCGGACTGCACCTGGGCCAGCATGCGAACGGCGTGTCCCTCCTCCACGGACAGGTGAGCCGTCGCATGTTCGGCTCGCTGTGGCCCGGGGTCGACGAGAACGAGGTGCCGATCACCTCGATCACGAACGGCGTGCACGCGCCGACGTGGCTCCACCCGGCGCTCAAGGGGCTCAGCGAGCGCGTGTTCGGCGACGCGCACGTGCCGAACCACGACTGGCGCGATCCGGAGGCGGTGTCGGACGAGGAGCTGTGGGGCATCCGGCACGAGATGAAGACCGAGCTCATCGCCGAGGCTCGGCGCCGACTCGTCGCGGCCGTCGAAGGCAGCGGCAACGTCGTGCCCGCGTGGGTCGAGGACGCCCTCGACCCCGAGGTACTCACGATCGGATTCGCGCGGCGCGTTCCGACGTACAAGCGACTCACGCTCATGCTGCGCGACCCCGAGCGGTTGACGCGCATCCTCACCGACCCCGAGCGCCCCGTGCAGATCGTCATCGGCGGCAAGTCGCACCCGGCCGACGACTCGGGCAAGATCCTCATCCAGCAGCTCGTGCGATTCAGCCGCGACCCCAAGGTGCGCGGCCGCATCGTGTTCCTGCCGGACTACGACATCACGCTCGCGAAGACCCTCTACCCCGGCTGCGACGTGTGGCTCAACAACCCGCTCCGCCCCCTCGAGGCGTGCGGCACGAGCGGCATGAAGGCGGCGCTCAACGGCGCGCTCAACCTGTCGATCCGCGACGGCTGGTGGGACGAGTGGTTCGACGGCGAGAACGGCTGGGCGATCCCGACCGCCGACACCGCGTCGAGCGACGAGGAGCGCGACGACGCCGAGGCATCCGCCCTCTACGACCTGATCGAGCACCAGCTCGTGCCGAAGTTCTACGAGCGCGAAGGCGGCGTGCCGCGCGAGTGGCTGCGCATGGTGCGCCACACGATGACAGACCTCGGCAAGAAGGCGACGAGCGACCGCATGGTGCGCGAGTACGTCCAGCGGCTGTACGTGCCCGCGGCCGAGCACGACACGGCCCTGCGCGCGGACGCGCACGCGGGCGCACGCGAGCTCGCGGCCTACGTTGCGCGCGTGCGCGACGCGTGGTCCGAGGTGCGTGTCGACAGCGTGGACGGTTCCGGCATCCCGCAGCAGGCACAGGCGGGCGACACGTTCGAGGTGCGCGCCGGCATCCGGCTCGGGCGCCTCACTCCCGACGACGTCGAGGTCGAGCTCGCGTACGGCCGCACCGACGAGGACGACGACATCGCCGACGACCACTCGCTGCACCCGCTCTCTCCCACCGGCGAATCGACCGACGGCGTGACGACGTTCGGCTGCACGCTCCCGCTCGACGTCACGGGCACCTTCGGCTACACCGTGCGGGTGGTGCCGAAGCATCCGCAGCTCGTGTCGCCCGTCGAGCTGGGCCTCGTGACGTACGCAACATGATCGCCTCGCTTCGTCTCGCTTCGCTCGCGCTGCGAGCGGAGGATAACGTGACGGTGTGAAGCCGTTCGTCCTGCTGGCGACGCGCGCCGAGGATGCGCCCGCCGACGAGGAGTACGCGCTGTTCCTGCGCGCCACCGGGCTCGATGAGCGCGACCTCGTGCGCGTGCGGCTCGAGGCCGGACCCATGCCTGAACTAGACCTCGACGACCTGTCGGGCATCTTCGTCGGGGGCGGTCCGTTCAACGCGTCCGACCCTCCCGAGCGCAAGTCCGACGTGCAGCGGCGCGTCGAAGCGGAATTCGCGCGGCTGCTCGACGACGTGGTCGCGCGCGACTTCCCGTTCCTCGGCGCGTGCTACGGCATCGGCACGCTCGGTGCGCACCAGGGCGCCGCGATCGACCGCACGTATTCGGAGCCGATCAGCGTCGTGACGGTCCAGATGACGTCGGAGGGAGCGACCGACCCGCTGCTCGCGGGCGTGCCCGAGCGGTTCGAGGCGTTCGTCGGGCACAAAGAGGCGATCAGCGCCCTTCCCCCGCACGCGACACTGCTGGCCCGCTCGGAGGGGGCGCCGGTGCAGATGTTCCGCGTCGGCAGGAACGTGTACGCGACGCAGTTCCACCCGGAGCTCGACCTCCCGGGCATCGAGACGCGCATCCACGCCTACGCGGACTACGGGTACTTCGCCCCCGACGAGCTCGACCTCGTGCTCGCGGCGGTGCGGCGCGTGCCCGTCATGCACCCCGGCCGGATGCTGCAGAACTTCGTGGAGCTCTACGCGCGGTGAAAACGCCGGGCTGAACGGCGCGCGCGGGATGGCAGGCGCACGGAGAACCCGGATTCAGCCCGCCGGTTTCACGCACCCGCATCCCGCGGGCGCCCCGCCACGGCGTACGCCACGGGACCGCTCGTGAGCGGTGCTTCGGCGAACGGCAGATCGAAGTCGACGAACACGATCGCTCCGCTCAACTCGGGTCCACGCGCGGTAATCAGGCCCGGCTTGACCGCGCCGAAGGTGACGGTGACGGATGCCGGAAGCACGACGTCATCCGCGGTCGTCCCGTCGTCGGGATGCAGCCCGCTCGGCAGGTCCACCGCGATCGTGCGCGGATGTCCTGCCCGCACCGCGGGCAGGAGCGCGCTGACGACCTCGCGCGCAGCGCCGCGCAGGGCGGGGGCGCCGGTCGTGCCGATGCCGAGGATGCCGTCGATCACGAGGTCGTAAGCCGCGGCATTCGCCTTCACCTGCTCCAGGTCGACGCGCCGCGCGCCCGCCGCGAGCGCCGTCTCGAGGCCCTGCTCGTGCGCGGAGTCGGAGGTGCAGAACACGTCGATCGCGAGGTCGTCGCCAGGCGGGTTCTCGGCAGCGGCGCGCTGCGGCAGCCACTGCAGCAGCGCGGCCGCGGCGAAGAGCGCGTCTCCGCCGTTGTTGCCCTTCCCCGCGAGCACGAGCAGTCGCCCGACGATCGGCGCTCCCGCCTCGCCGGGCAGATCACGACCGCCCGTGCGCGCCGTGACGCCGGGGTCGACGAGCTCGTCTGCGATGACCTGCGCGAGGGCGCGCGCGGCCCACAGCATGAGCGGCACGCCCTTTTCGAGTTCAGGCTCCTCGGCGGCGCGCACCTGCGCCGAGCTGTACACCGGCACCCACTCGGTCATCGTCCCCTCCGTTCCTTCTCCTCCATTGCGCGGGCGAGGTGAAGCTCCTCCGTCGCGACGGTGACGGCGTCCTCCGCACGGCGCAGGCGCCGTTGCGCGAACGTCTCGGCGCCGTACTTGACGCGCACACGGTCGGTGCGCTCAGCGGCGCCCACGATGATGTATGCGCTCGCGATGAGGATCACCTGCGCGGACAGGTTGAACCACAGCAGCAGCGCGATGAGCGACGCGAACGAAGCGAGCAGCGGGTTCGAGCCGGCCCCGCTGATGAACAGTCCCGACAGCTGCTGCAGGACCGTGAGCCCGAGCGCGCCCAGGAGGGCGCCGCTCCACAGCACGCGGGCGGGCACGCGTTCGCCGGTCAGCACGCGGAACAGCACCGCGATCACGACGGCGTCGAGCGCGAACACGACGAGGACCGCGACGCCGCGTCCGGCGATCTCGACGACCGGATGCCCCGGCGGCAGCCCGAACCACCCTGCGACGATCGCGATCCCCGCGGTCCCGAAGAACGTGATCGCGGCCGACACGCCCAGTGCGACGCCGAAGCCGATCGCCACGGCGAGGTTGCGCAGGATCACCCAATACCACGCGAGATCGTCGACCACCTTGTCGGCGAGCACGAGGAGCGCCGCCCGGAGCGAGCCGATCGCGCCGATCGCCGCGCCCACGAGGCCGACGAGCGAGATGATGCCCGCCACCGTGAGGCCGGCCGGCACCTGGATGTCGTCGGGATCGATGAGTCCGCCCTCGCCGACGAGACCGGGCACCGCGGCATCGACCCCGTCGATGAGCGCCTGCCACGCGGCAGGGTTGCCCACGAGCCACAGGCCGGCGATCGAGAAACCCAGCAGCACACCGGCGAAGACGCTGAAAAGTGTGCGGTATGTGACGGAGTCCGCCCACGCCGGTCCGCGGTGCTCGACGTAGTGGAGCACCGCGCGGACGATCTTGAGCGACAGGGCCCACGCGATGACGCGCTGGAGGAAGCTGCGCGAGCTGGTCGTCTCTGCCTCGGCCATGTTGAGAGGCTATCGAGCGCGACGGTTGATGCGCGGGGGCTTGACGTGACAGGCGAGTCGCGGATGCCGCTGTCCGCGCAGTCCCGTATGATCGCATGTGAGGGGGATGGGGATCCCCTGATTCTGGGGATTTGGGGATTGCCGTGAAGGTATCTGCACGCACGTGCGCGGGCGCGCCGCTCGAGCCGAACGTCGTCGCCCTCGAAGCGAGCAAGGCGTCGCTGCGTGAAGCCGGCTGCTCGAAGCCGACCCCGAGCCTCTCGACGATCGAGGAGGTGCTGCGCGTCACCGTGTGACGCACAGCCCCGGTCGTCCAACAGACCGGGGCCGGCCGCCGAGCAAGCGACAACCCCCCGTCGCGAGCGACATCCCCCCGTCGCGGATGCCGGTGGCCGGCCCTCTCCCCTCTGCACGGTCGATGCTCGCGCCCCCTCTGCGCGGTCGATGCTCGCGCGCCGTCTGCGCGGCCGATGGGGCACCATGGCGCAGGTCATTGAAAAGCACAACCATTGTCACGTGATCCTTTTTCTGCAATAGTGCGCAGGGAAACGCGTTCATCGCGAAGAAGGGATCAACGTGAAACACAAGAGTCTGGCCGCGCTGACGACGGCCGGGCTTGTTGCGGGCCTCCTGCAGGTCTCAGCAATCCCGGCCGCCGCTGCGCCGGCCCCCGAGGGGGTCTACCGCGGCGACCTCTCGACGGGTTCGCGCTACGTCGTCGATGTGCCCGCCGACTGGAACGGCAAGCTGCTTCTGAACAGCCTCGGCTACATCGGCGGCCCGCCCGGCGGCGAGGCGACCAGCGGGCCGGGCGGAGCCGCAAGGACGTGGCTCCTCGAGCAGGGCTACGCGATGGCTTCGATGAAGCCGACCACGAACGGCTGGGCCGTCGAGGACTTCCTCGAAGAGCAGCCCGAGGTCTATGAGAAGGCGGTCGAGATCCTCGGGCAGGAGCCCGTGGCCACGATCGCGTGGGGCAGCTCGATGGGCGGGCTCATCTCCGCCGCCCTCGCGGAGCGCCACCCCGAGATCATCGACGGAGCGCTCCCGATGTGCGCTTCGGTCGCCGGCGGCGTGGGCATGCTCAACAGCGGCCTCGACGGCGCCTTCGTGTTCAAGACGCTCCTCGCACCCGAGAACGACACCATCGAGCTCGTCAACCTGACGAACGAGTCCGCCAGCACCGCGGCCGCGCGCAGCGTGCTCGACGCGGCACAGGCCACCCCCGAGGGACGCGCACGGGTGGCGTTCGCAGCGGCTGTCGCGAACATCCCGGGCTGGTCGCAGAGCGGTCAGCCGCGCCCCGCCGACGACGACTACGTCGCGCAGCAGGCGCAGCAGGCGTCGCAGGTGATGTTCAGCATCTTCTCGCCGCGCACCCCGCTCGAGGCCCGCGCGGGTGGGAACTTCTCGTGGAACACCGGGGTCGACTACAGCGAGCAGCTGACGAAGTCCGGCATGCGCCACCAGGTGGAGGCGCTGTACGAGATGGCGGGCCTCGACCTCGACGCGGACCTGGCGGCGCTCGCCGCCGCGCCGCGCATCACCGCCGACGCGAGCGCCGTGCAGTACATGCTGCGCAACGCCACGCCCACGGGGAACATCTCCCAGCCCGTGCTGACGCTCCTCGAGAGCGGCGACACGGCACCCGTCGTCACGCAGGCGGAGGCGTACGCCGACGCGGTCGCCGCGGCGGGCAGGTCGGACCTCCTGCGTCAGGCGTTCGTCGACCGCCCCGGCCACTGCGGTTACAGCGCCGCCGAGACGCTCGCAGCGCTCGACGCGCTCGTCGAGCGGATCGACAGCGGCTCCTGGCCCGACACCTCAGCCGCCGCCCTCGACGCGCGTGCGCAGGCGATTCAGGACGGTGCTCCGGCGTTGAACCTCGGAGTCGCGGACTTCGCGGACCTCGACGTGAACGACTTCGCGCGCCCCTACTACCCGCGCGAGACCGTGTCGACGACGGGAACGCTGCCCGATGGAACCCGCTACAGCGCGCTCATCCCGGCGAACTGGAACGGCAAGGCAGGAGTGTTCGCGGGTGCGACCGGCTTCACATCCGCCAGCTACCAGTGGCTCGCCGAGCAGGGCGTCGCCATGGTCGGCTACCAGCTCTCGGGCGACTGGGACCTGGCACGGGATCGCGACAACGCGACCGCGTCGTACGACGTGCTGTCGACGCTCGCGGGCGCCTATCCGTCGGCGACCTTCCAATCCGGGCAGTCGCAGGGCGGGCTCACGACGCGGATCGTCGCGCAGGCGGCTCCCGACTGGCTCGACGGCGCCCTCCCGATGTGCGGCGGCGGTGCCGGTGCGATCAGCATGTGGAATTACAAGCTCGACAGCGCGTTCGTCCTCAAGACGCTCGTCGACCCGAGCTCGCCCATGACGATCACGCGCATCCAGAATGCGAGCGCCGAGAACGCGGCGGCCACCGCGCTGGTCGACACGGCGCGTGAGACGCCGCTGGGTCAGGCGCGCCTCGTGTTAGCGGCCGCGATGTCGAAGATCCCGGTCCTCGACGCACAGGCCGACGAGATCGAAGGCCTGGAGAACCGCATCGACGCGTACGGCCAGTCCATGGCGTTCGCGCTGGGCATCGGCGTCCGCGCCGGATTCGAGGCGACGGTCGGGGGCGGGTTCTCGTGGAACAACGACGTCGACTACCGCGAGCAGCTTCTGGCGTCGGGCCGCATCGACGAGGTGCGCGCGGCGTATGCCCGGGCGGGTGCCGACCTCGAAGCCGACCTCAACACGCTGCAGGCCGCGCCACGCATCACGGCGGACAAGGACGTCGTCGAGCACGTCGAGCGTCTCGCGACGTTCGACGGCGACCTGTCGATCCCGGTGGTCACGCTCCACACGATCGGCGACACCGCGGGCACCACGGCCGACGACGACGCGTACCGTCGCACGGTCGAGCGCGCCGGCGCATCCGACATGCTGCGCGAGACCACCGTGAAGGCGAACGGGCACTGCGCGTTCTCCCACGCCGAGCGCGTCGCGGCGTTCGACCTGCTGCTCGACCGCATCGACTCGGACGAGTTCGACCCTGCGGAACCCGCCGACCTGAACGCCCGCGCGGCCGCGCTCGCCTCGCAGACGGCGCTCGACCTCGGCACCAGTCGGTTCATGTCTCCCGCCGACCTGACGCCGGCTCGGGAGTGGGACGTGCGCAACTGGGGCACCTACAGCCCCGAGAGCCCCGTGCCCGCCGGTCCAACCGTGACGACCGAGGGCGCCGAGGTGCTGCTGGGCGACGCGGCGACGGTGACGCTGGAGTCGTTCACGACGGGTGGCGCCTACGAGCTGTGGCTCGCGCCGAACGGACCCAAGATCGCCGATGTGACGGTCGACGTGAACGGGAGCGCACAGGTCGACGCGACGATCCCGGATTCGCTGGAGCCCGGGCGCCACACCCTCGAGGTGCGCTCTCCGGCCGGAACGCTCGTCGCCGACACCGAGCTGACTGCGCTGCCGACGGCCGCAGTCGCTCCGGCGACGGGCTGCGTGGGCAAGTCCGTGCAGCTGCGGGTCGCGGTGACGAACACGGCGAACGTGCGGGCCGACATCATCGTCGACACGCCGTTCGGCAGCCAGAGCTTCACCAACGTGAAGCCCGGCAAGACGCACAAGGTGCAGATCAACACGAAGTCGGGTTCCATCCCCGCCGGCTCGGTCGGCGTGACGACGACCGTCCGAGGCGACGATGGGCTGAGCTCGACCACCGAGACCGCCTACGCCGGGTTCACCTGCGGGTGAGCCGGCCTCCGGCCCGGGGCCTCGCCCCGGGCCCGGAACGGCGGACATGAGGATGGCCCGGGGCGAGCCCCGGGCCATCCTCATGTCGGTCAGGCGGCGGTGACGCGCACGGGAACGCGCGTGTATCCGAGCTCCGGCATCCGTGCGTACTCGAACGGGCCGACCGCGGTGAACTCGGTCGTCGACGTGAGCAGCTCCCGCAGGGCGATCTGGAGCGCCATCCGCGCCAGCGGCATGCCCGCGCAGCGATGACGGCCACGCCCGAAGCCGAGGTGCTCGGCGATGTTCGGGCGATCGAGGATGAACTCGTCGGGATCGGGGAACTTCTCGGGGTCGCGGTTCGCCGCCGCGTACACGAGCGTCACCGGCTCGCCCGGCTCGATGCGGCGACCGTACATCTCGATGGGCTCCGACACGGTGCGCGAGAAGCCGCGGTACGGCGAGTAGAGGCGGATGAACTCCTCCACCGCGGCGGGGATGAGTTCGGGCTCCGCGCGAAGGCGATCCTGCAGCGCTCGGTCGTCGGAGAGGTGTTTGATGATCGAGCCCAGGACGATGGGCGGCGCCACCATGCCGACGACGAGGGACTGCCTGAGCGCGCCCAGCACGTGCTCCTCGGCGAGCGGCTCGCCGTCGACGCGCTCGCTCAACAGCGAGCTCGCCGGATCGAGCTCGAGCGGGAGCGGCTGCTCCCTGCGGCGCCGCAGCAGATCCGCCGCGATCTCGTACATGACCGCGCTCATGGCGTTGGTCGTCTCGGCGTCGCGCTCGCGCCACGCCGAGACCCACCGGAACGATGTCTCGGCGAGGACCGGCGCGATCTCGGGCTCGAGGTTCAGCCACTCGGTGGTCACCCATGCCGGGAAGTGCACCCCGAAGTCGGTCGCGATGTCGCCCGAGCCCGCTTCGAGAAGCGGTGCGAGCGCCGCCTTCGCCCGCTCGCGCAGGATCGGCTCCAGGCGGACGAGCCGTCCGCGCTGCAGCGTGCGGTCGAGCGCGCGCCGGTACGGCGTATGGGCGGGCGCGTCGAAGTTCAGCGGCGGGCGTCGAAGGCCGCGCGGATCGTGGGGCACGACGGCCTGCACCGAGGAGATGAACGTGCGCGAATCGCTTGCCGCGGCCTTCACGTCTTCGTACCTTGTGAGCGCCCAGAACCCGCCGTACGCCGAACTGCGCGCGAGCGGCGCCTCCTCGCGCAGTCGAGCGTGCTCGGCTCGCACGGCATCGACGTCGTCGAGACCGGTCGGGTCGAAGTCGACGCTGTCTTCGCTCACGTGGGATCCTTGTCTATCGAGTGCCGAGTGCTCTTACTATGCACTTTATCGTTCTTCTGCAATGAAGACTGCAAAGGAATCGGAGAGCCTACGTGGCGACGTCTGACAGCGCGGTGTCGTTGCCGCGCCCGCAGGCCGGAGGGCACCCGCAGCACCTCACGGTCACGCTCCTGGGCGACTTCTGGAAGGGGCATCCGGTCTTCCTCCCCACCGCCGCCATCGTCGACATGCTGCGCCTGCTCGGCGTGAGCGAGCCGAGCGCCCGGTCCGCACTCAGCCGCCTTTCGGGGCGCGGCGTGCTCGTCACCAAGCGCGATGGCCGGGGCACGCTCTATCGCCTCGCGGACGACGTCGATCGGCTCGGCGCAAGCGGCGTGCATCGGATCTTCGACGCCGCTCGCGGCGATGTGCTGCAGGACTGGGACGGCATGTGGACCGTCGTCACGTTCTCGCTGCCGTCCAACCTGCGCACCGAGCGCAGCGCGCTGCGCTCGTCGCTGCGCGCGCTCGGGTTCGCGCCGCTCCAGGACGGCGTGTGGATCTCGCCTGGCGCCTTCTCCCCCGCCGTCGCCGACGCGCTGCGCGGCGCACCCGAAGGCACCGTCTCGGCGTTCCGGGCGAAGCTCGAGTTCCCCGAGTCCCTCGCGTCTCGCCGCGCGGAGCCCGCCACCGCCCTCGAGGAGCTCGGTGACCGATACCGGCGGTTCGTGGAGGTGTTCTCGCCCCTGCTCGAGAAGTTCGAGGCCGGCGCGCTCACCCCCGCAGAGGCATTCGTGGGGCGCGTCTCCCTCATGGACACGTGGCGCGCGCTTTACCACGCCGATCCGCAGCTTCCGTCCGAACTGCTGCCCGACGACTGGGCGCGGCCGGCGGCCGGTGCGCTGCTCATCGCGGCATACGACCGACTCGGACCACTGGCGGAGGAGCACTGCCGCGCGCTGCTCGAGCCGTTCGGACTCGCGGACGAGGACCAGCCCCGCCACTACGTCTCATCGGATGTGCTGACCGCGTAGCCCGCAGACGCTGTGGCCGGAGCCGCCGGCGCCGCGACCTCGTGCGCGGAATCCAGCAGTTCGCGCCAGTTCGCGAACGAGTGACGCCGGATGAGCGTCGCGAGCTCGGCATCGTGCGGCCGGATGATGTCGCGGATCGTCGCCTCGGCATCCGCGCCGAGGGAGTCGTACACCAGTGCGCATCGCGCGTACGCCTCGACCGCGGGCCACCCGTCCGGCAGCAGCCGCCGCGGGATGCTGGGGTCGTGACGCACGATCTGACGCCACTCGGCCATGATGTTCGTCCTCGCGACGAGCGCCTGATCCGCGGGGGTCCGCGCCGATTCCTCCGGCCAGTCGCGCAGGAACGTCTCGTACTCGCCGCGGAGCGCCGGCAGGTCGAAGAGCGACCGGATCGCGGCCTCGGGCGTGAGGCCGGAGAGCTCCGAGGTGGTCAGCGCCACGACGTCCGTCACGCCCGCCTCCTCCGCGAGCTCGAGCGCGACCCGCACCTGGTCGCGCGGACTCACCCACACCGCGTCGTAGAGGCTTCCGAACCCATGCTTGCGCAGGCCGTCGCGGAAGCTGCGCCGGCTCGCCTGCTGCACCTCGGGAACGGTGAACGCCACCACCGTCCACCGCCCGTCCCACTCGGTGCGGAACGGCGGCTCGAAGATGAGCCGCGAGCTCTCCTCGATCTTCGAGAGCACCCGCGGCGACACCGCGTACGCCGTCTGCCGGCCCTCACGGGCCGCGACGAGGAAGCCCCGGTGCGCCAGCCGCTGGATCGCTGCGCGCGCCCCCGCGGCCGTCACGCCGAAGTGCCCGAGCAGGTCGACGAGGGCGGCCGACGGAAGGTGCTCGGAGCGCCCGAACCAGTAGTCGCCCAGCAGGGTCGAGAGCAGTCGCTGCGGACGCGCACCGCCTTGGAAGCGCGGCAGCGGCCGCCCGCTGTAAGACACCATCACCCCGCCCCGTACCAGTCTCGGATCGGATTACAGAATGGCACGGCGGATCCACCGCGCACCAACCTCGAGCGCCAGCACGATGACCAGCAGCCCGAGGACGATCGCGCTCGTCGTCTCGTAGTGCAGCGTGCGCGTCGACTCCTGCAGGAGGAACCCGATGCCTCCCGCTCCGACCACGCCGAGCACGGCGGACTCGCGCAGCGCGAGATCGGACGTGAACATGCCGTTCCCGACGAAGCTGGGCATGAACTGCGGCCACACGCCGGCGACGAACACCTGCAGGCGACCGGCGCCGGCGGACTCGAGGGCGCGCATCGGCAGCGGGTCGAGGTTCTGCAGCGAGTCGGTGAAGAACTTGGCGGCGAGAGCCGTCGACGAGATCGTGAGCGCGAGGAATCCGGGGAACGGCCCCAGGCCGAGCGCCGCGACGAACAGGAGCGCCCACACCAGGTCCGGCACTCCGCGCACGAGCACCACGACGACCCGCAGGATCGTCGAGACGACCGGCACGCGCACGACGAGATCCGTCGAGAGGATCGCGAGGATCAGGCCGATCACGACGCCGAACGTCGTGGCGGTGATCGCCATGAGGAAGCTCTCCCACAGCCCCGCGAACACGGCCGGCGAGAACGCCGGTGGGAACATCCCGATCAGAAGGCGCCACGTCGACTCGAGCGACCGCAGCGCCCGGTCCGGATCGGGGGCGATGACCCACAGAGACCACGCGACGACGGCGATCAGACCCCAGACGGTGATCGCACGGATGACGCGGCGGCGGGTCCATCCGGGTGTCCACGCGTTCCGCCCCGGCGAGAAGAGCATGGCGACGTCGCCCTCGTGCGCGTGCTCCGCGAGGCGACGCTGCACGAGCACCGAGACTCCCTCGAGCACGAGCAGGAGCGCCACGATGACGATGATGATGCCCGCGGCGTATCGGTAGTTGAGCGTTCCGATGGCGGTCTGCAGGGCGACTCCGATGCCGCCCGCGCCCACGATGCCGAGGACCGCCGAGGCGCGCACGTTGATGTCGAGCCGGTACAGCACGATGGCCGCCATGCGCGGCATCGCTCGCGTGAGCGTCGTGGCGATGAAGGTCTGCGCCCGGCGCGCGCCGGCCGCCTCGACCGCGTCCGCTGCGAGTGGGTCCTGCTCTTCGAACGCGTCGGCGAACATCTTGCCGATCATGCCGACCGAGTGCAGCGCGATCGCCAGGCCGCCCGCCGTCGGCCCGAGTCCGAACACACGGACGAGGATGAGCGCGAAGACGAGGCTCGGGATGGCTCGCGTGACCATGATGACGGCACGCGCGAGCCACTGCACGACGCGCGGGCCCGTGAAGCGATCGGATGCCGCGGCCCCCAGCGGCACGGACAGGACCGCCGCGATCGCGGTGCCCGCCACCGCGATGAGCAGCGTCTCGAGGAGCATCCGTGCGACCTCGAGGGGGTTTCCGAAGGTCGGCGGGAACATGCGCTCGACCAGTCGCCCGATGTCGGCCGCACCCGCGATGACCGCCTCGAGCGAGACGCCGATCCACCAGCATCCGTAGATCGTCAGCGCGATGTACACGGCGCACACCAGCAGCACGGGGCTGATGCGCCGCGGCCGCTTGGGCGCGGGCGGCGCCTCGAGGGGCTCGGCCGTGAGAGACGTCGTCATTCCGCTGACTCGCTCGCGCGTCGGTACACCGAGTGGATGTCGTTCCCGGTGGTCTCGGCGGTCGGCTGGTCGAGGATGATCCGCCCCTCTCGCACGGCGACGATGCGGTCGGAGTGCGAGAGGGCGAGGTCGACCTGGTGCAGGCTGCACACGACCGTGAACCCGTCCTCCTGGCTGAGCCGGCGCAGCATCTCGAGCACGTCGACGCTCGCGGTCGGGTCCAGTGAGGCGACGGGCTCATCCGCCAGGACGATCGCGGCGTTCTGCATCAGCGTGCGTGCGATGGCGACGCGCTGCTGCTGACCGCCCGACAGCGTGTCGCACCGCTGGAACCGCTGATCGGCGAGCCCCACTCGATCGAGCATCTCGACGGCACGTTCACGCAGCGCGCGCGGGTAGCTGATGATTCCGTAGCGCGGGGCGCGCAGCCGGCTGAGCGCGCCCATCAGCACGTTCTCGAGCGCGGTGACGCGTCCGACGAGGCCGAACTGCTGGAAGATGAAGCCCACCCTCGCGCGGAGGCGCTGCAACTCACGCCGGGAGCAGTCAGCGGGCGAGGTGTCCAACACGGTGATGGACCCCGACGTCGGCTTGTGCATGCCGTTGATCAGCCGCAGCAGCGTCGACTTGCCGGCCCCGCTCGGACCGACCAGGGCGATGAACTCCCCCGCCGACGCGGTGAAGGAGATGTCGTGCAGAACCTGCTTGTCGTGGAAGCTCTTGTCGACGTGCTCGAACCGGATCCTTGCCGCGGCCGGGGCAGGTGCCCCGCGCTCGACACGCGGGGCACCGTCCTCGTGAGTGGTCACGACCATCAGCTGTCGGCGCGGCAGACGTCCGCCTGGGTCGTCTCGCAGATCTTCGCGATCGGCTCGTAGGCGGCCGCATCCGTCGGGATGAAGGAGAAGGCGCCGGTGCCGCCCCACATGCACGCGGGCTCGCCGGCGAGCTCGCCCCACGAGTCGGGCGCGTCGATCTCGGCGCCCTCGCAGAAGCCGGCCTCGGCCGCGGTCACCGCGTTGTACTTGAGGAGCGCCTCGGTGATCCGCTCCTGGAGGTCGTCGCTGAGCCAGCCGCCGAGGACGAACGGCGGACCGGGGATCGGGTCGGACGTCCAGATGACCTCGACGTCGTCGGGCTCGAGTGCGCCCTGCGCGGGCAGGATGTCGTCGACGAAGGCCTGTGCGGCGTAGGCGAGATCGCAATCGCCCGAGAGGAGGGCGAGGACGGATGCGTCGTGGCCGCCTGCGAACACCGGTGTGATGTCGTTCTCGGCGTCGACGCCCTCTTCGATGAGGCCTGCCGCCGGAGCGAGGTACCCCGTGGAGGATGCGGGATCGGTGAAGCAGACCTTCTGGCCCGCGGCCTCCGAGATCGCGGAGATTCCGTCGCCCGCGCGCACCAGACCGTAGGCCGAGATCGACGGGTCTGCACCCGGTGCGCGCTCGTCGACGGCGACGGGGACGACGTCTGCGACGCCGGTGGCCAAGTAGTAGCTGAACGCGCCGTACACCGCGATGTCGACCCGCTCCGCCACCTGCGCCTCGATGACGCCGGCGTTGCTGCTGACCGGCTCGAACCGCACCGGGATGTCGAGCTCGTGCTCGAGCGCGGCCACGACCGGGGCGAACGCAGCCTCGAGGCTCTCGCTGTCTTCGCTCGGGACGGCGGCGAAGACGAGCTCCGTGGGCTCGTCTTCGGCCCCGTTGCCGGCTGCGGGGGCATTCGGACTCTGGCCGCATCCGGCCAGCAGCAGCGCTGCTGCGCCGCACGCCGCGAGGAATGCCGCTGACGTCTTACGCATCTGACACCTTGCCTTCTTCTTCGAGGATGCGCTACCTCGCGCATCATATGGGGTATCGGTCAGCCCAAAATGTGTGGCCTATTGGTCACACCACTACGTGCTTGCCCCCACCCAACCACGTATCGTTCCCGTGGTCAATGATTGACGAAATCAAGATTCGCGGGAACGAGATCGCGCGGCACGCGGACGGTCATGACGTCGAACGGCTCCCCGTCGCCGTATGCGCCGTTGAACAGCGGGACCGCCTCCGGAGCGAGGGCCGTGTCGATCCGCCACATCACGACGTCGCCGTCGAGGACGGGGGGCGACGGATGCAGCGCCACCAGATCCGCTCCCTCGGCGGCGAGCACACCTCCGGGCTCGATGTTCACGACCGGCCGATCGAGCGCGATCCGCAGGGCTCCGAAGTGGGCGGCGATCGTCACCGCGCCCGCGAACGCCACCGATGGCCAACCCGGCTGCTCCGCCGCGAGCGGGAAGTAGAGCTCGCGGCCCGTCGTCATCGCGGCGCCGCCCGAGAAGTCCCAGCGCGCGTCGTCGAGACGCCGAACGTAGTCGACGAAGGATCGCTTGATCCCCCACGCCATGCCGACGTCGGCACGCTCGGGAAGGCGATCGGGGTGCGGCGACACACGGGTCACCCTAGTCCAGCCCATCGTCGCGTTCGCGCGCCGAGGTCTGAGTGAGCCTCTGCCCGAGGGTCGTCGTCAGGCGCCGACGAGCAGCCCCGAGTACCAGTGGCCGAGGGCCTCGCCGGCGAACACACCGATCCACGCGCCGGCGATCATCCACGGCCCGAACGGAATGGCCGTCTTGCGGCCCGCCCGCCTCGCGAGCAGGAGCACGACGCCGAACAGCCCGCCGAGGAGGAAGGCGGCGAACGCACCGACCGCCAACGCGCCCCACCCGATCCAGCCGAGATAGAACCCGAGAAGGCCCGCGAGCTTGACGTCGCCGCCGCCCATGCCGCTCGGTCGCACGAGGCGAAGCGTGAAGTAGAAGACGTAGAGGGCCGCCATTCCGATGACCGCGCGGAGCAAGGCGACAAGGTCGCCCGAGAGGAGCGCCGCGGCCGTGAGGAGTGCGGCCGCCACGGCGTAGCTCGGCAGCACGATGCGGTTCGGCAGTCGGTGCGTGCGCAGATCGATCACCGTGAGCACGACCGAGATGACCGCGAGGTAGAGCAGCGCGACGACGACGAGCGCGAGTGCGATGTCGCTGGATCCGGGCATCCGTCAGATCCTCGTCGTCAGTCGACCGTGTCGAGCCGCACCGTGCAGACGTCTCCGAGCTCGAGGCCCTCGGCCTTGCGCACGGCCTTCTTGAGCGGGAGCGCGTAGGTGTCGCCGCTCGGGAAGATCGAGGTCATCCACTCGGTGGCGCCGATGCGCACACGCACGCGAACGGACCCGAAGCCTCGAGGCATGCGCGGTACTTCGCGGATGTCGGCGCTGAGTTCTTCAGGAACGGTCACGAACAGCCAGCCGTCGTCGGTGCGTGCCTGCCAGCGCCAGATCTCGGCCTCGAACTCGAACTGCACGACTTCACGCTAGTCGCGGCCGCCGACACGTCTGACGTCCCATCAGCGTCCGGCCGCGGGCGCCCAGCCGTCTTCGTCGGTCCAGTTGTCGGCATCCGTCGCCCACTGCTCGGTGGTCTCGGGAGACCACGTGCCCGCCGCGGGCGCGCCGTCGTCGCGCCGGTGCCAGGGCGCACCCTCGGGCCAACTCGTGGCGAACGTCGGGAACACCTTCCACACGCGCTTGCCGATGGCGAGGGGCGTCTTGAACGGCCGCGCCGACACGGGCATGCGCAGCTGCGGGTCGTAGCGGACGCCGTCGGATCGCCGCAGACGGATCGTGAGGTCGAGGTCGTCGTGCACTCGTGGGTTCGTGCGGTCGACCTTGTCGCGCACGCGCTCCCACACACGCGTGCGCATCGCGAAGTTCGACCCGAACACGAGCGGCACGCCGAGCCACTTCGGGATCAGACGGTGGCCCAGACCGACGTACCAGTGGTCGCCGATGTGATTCACGAGTCGGTTGCCGCCGTAGAACTCGGATGCGCCGCTGAGCACGCCCAGCGACGGATCGGCGACGAACGCGCGGACGATGCGCGCGATCCAGTCCGGGTGCGGCCGGGAGTCGGCGTCGAGCCGCGCGATGATGTCGGTGTCGGCCATGGCTTCGTCGTAGCCGCGGGCAGCGGCGGGCCAGATGCCGACGAGTTCCTCGCGGATCACCTCCGCGCCGTGACGGCGGGCGACGGATGCTGAGCCGTCCGTGCTGCCGTTGTCGACGACGATCACGCGATCGGCGCGCCGGGTCTGCGCGTCGAGCGCTTTCAGGCACTCCTCGAGGAACTCCGCATCGTTACGGCACGGGATGACCACCGTGACACGGAGTTGGAGAGGCACCGTCTCACCATACTCCTGCCCGAAAGCACGGGGCGGGAGACACGTCCGGATGCGGGACGGGTGTCGGAACGCGGGACTACGCTGACCGCATGCGCGGGTCGGAGCGGCCGGATCCCGACGCGAGAGTACCGGATGCGCCGGATGCTCCCGCCGCGGCCGCTCGCGCTCGAAACGGCGTGTCCGAGGGTGAGCTTCGCATCGTCCCCGCGAACCAGGCGCCGTGGGACGACCTCCAGGCGATCCTCACCGGAACCGCAGGACGGTGCCAGTGCGAGCGACAGCGGCTCGGCGACCGCGACTGGTGGCACCTCCCGGTCGCGGAGCGTGCGGCGATCTTCCGTGCGGAGACGCACTGCGGGGATCCCCGAGCGAAGGAGACGATCGGTCTGGTCGCGTACCTGGACGGTGAGCCCACGGGCTGGTGCGCGGTCGACCGGCGGGGCGTGTACGGCCGGGTGCGCGGCTCCCCCGTGCCGTGGAAGGAGCGTCCGTTCGAGAGCAAGGACGACGACACCGTGTGGGCGATCCCGTGCCTCGTCGTGCGGAAGGGCTACCGCCACCGACACCTCACGTACGACCTCGTCGCCGCGGCGGTCGAATACGCGCGCGAGCGCGGGGCGCGGGCGATCGAGGGCTACCCGCTCCTCACGGGCGGCAAGGAGATCATCTGGGACGAGATGAGCGTCGGCTCCGTCGGCGCGTTCGCATCCGCGGGGTTCCGTGAGGTGTCGCATCCGACGAAGCGGCGTGTCGTCATGCGCCTCGATCTCTGACACTCCGACCACCATCGAATCCGACCCGCCGTCCTGAATAGAGTGGGCCCGTGCACTACCTGCGTGACGGTGTGTTCATTCTGGGGTGGTTCAGCCTTCTGGGCGCGGTGTGGTTCTGGTGGGCATCCGAAGCGCCACCGCGGCGCGCACGCCCCGTGGCTCGGTGTCGGGCTCGCGCTCAGTGTGCTCGGCGCGCTCGTCGGCGGCTTCTACACGTGGCGGTTCTGGACCACGCAGTCGATGCTCGACGGCCGAGTGGAGGTCTTCGGACTCGTCCTCGCCGCGACGATCGTGGTCGCCGTCGTGACGTGGGTCGTGCTGGCGCGCACCGGCCGCGAAGCGTCGATCCCGCTCTCGGTCGCGGTGGTCGTCGCGTTGCACTTCGTCCCCCTCGCGTACCTCCTCGGCGACTGGGGACTCGTCGTGCTCGCACTCGGCCAGATCGTGCTGACCGTGCTCGCCTCGCGCTTCGCGAAGCGGCGCGAGCTCGCGCCGAGCTATCCGATCGGGGTCGTGATGGGCGTCTCGCTGCTCGGGTCCGCCGTCGTCGCCGCCGTGCTGTGGCTCCCCCGCGCCCTCGCGGCCTGAGCCGCGCGCGACCTCACCACTGCGGGTGGATCGACGCGCGCAGCCGCCGGTCGTAGACCTCGTGCACGACGCGGTCGAACCCTTCGAGGTCGAACCCCCCGTCCAGCAGGGCGGCCGCTTCGGCGTTCGACTCCGCCTGACGCACGTTGCGCGCGCCGGGGATCACGCTCGTGACGCCGGGACGCGACGCGATCCACGCGAGGGTCGCGGCCGGCAGCGAGACTTCCTCGGGGAGGGCTTCGGCGAGCTCGGATGCCGCGGCCAGCCCCTCTTCGTAGTCCACGCCCGAGAACGTCTCGCCCCGGTCGAACGCCTCGCCGTGGCGGTTGTACGTGCGGTGATCGTCTGCGGCGAACGTCGTCGAACGCGTGTACTTGCCCGAGAGGAGTCCCGATGCGAGCGGCACGCGCGCGAAGATCGCGACGCCCGCCTCGGCGGCGGCGGGAAGCACTTCGTCGAGCGGCTTGAGCCGGAACGGGTTGAAGATGATCTGCACGTTCGTGACGTTCGGGCGCGCGATCGCCGCGAGCGCCTGCGCGCAGGTTTCGACCGACACACCGTACGCCGCGATCACGCCTTCGGCGACGAGCTCGTCGAGGGCGTCGTAGGTGGCGTCGGCCTCGATCACCGACGTCGGCGGGCAGTGCAGCTGCACGAGGTCGAGCGTGTCGACGCCGAGGTTGTTGCGTGAGCGCTCGGTCCACGCGCGGAAGTTCTCGGGCGAGTAGTTCTCGTGCAGCTGCGGCAGGCGGCGGCCCATCTTCGTCGCGACCGTGATGCCGTGGCCGGGGCGCTCGGCGAGGAATCGGCCGATGATCGACTCGCTGCGCCCGTCGCCGTACACGTCGGCGGTGTCGAACAGGGTGACGCCGTGATCGACGGATGCCGCGAGCACCGCCCTGGCGTCATCCTCGCTCACGGCACCCCAGTCCGCGCCGAGCTGCCAGGTGCCCAGTCCGATGGCCGAGATGTCGCGTCCGGTGCGTCCGAGGGGTCGTTGCTGCATGCGTTACAGCATGCCACCGGCACCACCCGCCCGGACGCCCGTCCCCCGGTCGCTGAGCGAGCGAAGCTGCGCTCCCTCGCTTCGCGTTCGGGTCAGCGACCGCGCTCGCGCGCGACGAGCTCACGCGCCGCGGGCGCGACCTCGGCGCCGAAGCGCTCGGTCATCGCGATGTCGTCGCCGCCGATGACGAAAGCACTGATGCCGTAGTTGAGCGCCATGTCGGCGATGTGGTCCACCCATGCCTCGGGCGGACCGTTGAGCAATCCGCGCTCGCTCGGCGCGAAGCCCACGCGCATGAAGTTGAACACCCGACGCACGTCGGCCGGGTCACGCCCCGCTTCCACCGCGGCGGCGTCGATGCGCGCGTTTGCGTCGGGCACGCCGGCAAGACCGCCCTCGATGTACTCGAGCGTCGGGAGCCAGCCGTCGCCCATCGCGCCCGTGAGCTCCAGCATCCGCGGCTTGTATGCGCCCACCCAGATCCCGATGTCGTGGGCAGGACGCGGACCGCGCTTGGCGCCCTTCGCGGTGTAGTACGTGCCCTCGACTCGCACGATCTCGGGGTTGTCGACGTCCCACAGCTCGCGGATGATCTGGATCGCCTCCTTGAGCGCGGTGACGCCCTGCCCCGGCGTGAGCTTGCGTCCACCCATCGCGGCGATCGCGTCCCAGAATCCTCCCGCGCCGATGCCGAGCTCGAAGCGCCCGCCGCTGAGGATGTCGAGCGACGCCGCCGCGCGCGCGAGCACGGCCGGCGGCCGCAGCGGCAGGTTGGCGACGTTGGCGCTCAGGTGCACGTTCTCGGTGCGGGCGGCGGCGAAGGCGAGCAGCGTCGACGTGTCGAAGAACGCCGGCTGGTACGGGTGGTCCTGGAACGTCACGAGGTCGAGGCCGGCACGATCGGTCGCGACCGCCATGTCGAGCACGTGCTCGGCGTTGTCGGCCGTCGGGGTGACGAAGGTGCCGAAGAGCAGGTCGTGGCCGTAGTCGGTCATGCGATCGCCTCCGAAGGGGTCTGTGCGGCTGCGAGCGAAGGCTCGTCCGCGGGGTCGATGTTGAAGTTGTCGCGCAGGAGGTTGTGGGGATCGTATCGGCGCTTGAGCTCGCGCAGGCGGTCGAGCACCCGCGGAGGGAACGCGTCGCGCAGCGTCTCCGGCGTGCGCTCGGTCTCGAAGCTGAGATACAGCCCCTCCGTGTGGTGACGCAGTGGCGCCCACGCGCGGTCCAGCCGGTCGTCACGCGCTCCCATCGCGGTCACGTGGAACGCGGGCGAGCGGAAGGCGAAGGCTGTGGCATCCGGTTCGACGTCGGCGATCGCGCCGCCCATCGCGCGCAGCTGGAAGAAGTACACGGCGCCCGTGGCGAGCATCTCGGCGGCATCGTGCGCGAACTCGGGTGTGAGCTCGCCGATGAACGCCGAGCGCGAGTGCGGTTCGCCGTGCCCGTGGTGCCCTTCGGCCCCGACGTCGGCCGCCATGGCCATGACCGACTCGTACGACGTCATGACGACCTGCTGCTCGGCGAGCACCCCGAGCTCGAGGAACGGCGTGAGCCGCTCGACGACGGTGTCGGGATCCGGGTTGTCGACGATGCCGTACAGCTGGAGTCGCGCCACGCCCTGCCGAGGCTGCCCCGTCACGAGGAACACGGTCGTGTCGCGAGGCGCCGCGCTCGCCAGCTCACCGTAGCGACGCAGAGAACGTTCGAGGTCGTCCGTCATGAACATCAGCTGCGCCCACCCGACGTCACCCACCTCCGAGACCTCGAACTCGAAGGCCGTGGCGACGCCGAAGTTGGCACCCGCGCCGCGCACGCCCCAGAAGAGGTCGGCGTTCTCGGTCGGAGTCGCGCGCACGAGACGGCCATCGGGCAGGACGAGCTCGACCGCACGGAGGTGATCGATCGTGAGACCGTGCTTTCGCGAGAGGAGACCGATGCCGCCCGCGGTCGCGAGACCGCCGACGCCCACTCCCCCGTAGTCGCCCGAGCCGAGCGCCCAGCCGTACGGCGCGAGCGCCGCGGCGACGCGCTTCCACGTCGCGCCGGGACCGACGTGCACGAGGCGTCGCTCGACGTCGAGCACCTCGATCGAGTTCATCGCCCCGACGTCGATCACGATCCCGCCCTCGTTCGTCGAGCGGCCGCTGATGCCGTGGCCGGCGCTGCGGATGCCGAGCGGGAGATCCGGATGCCGGCGCGCGAACGCGAGTGCGTCGGCGACCTCGTCCGGGGTGCGGGGGCGCAGCACGAGCCCTGGCCGCCCGCCGCGGAGGTACGTCGACGCGACCGATGCGTACTCGGCGTCGCCCGGCTCGACGGCGGTCTCGGTGAGCGACTCGGGCACGTCGTCGTAGTCGATCCCGGCGACCCGCCGCGCGCGAGCAGCCGCGGACCGCCGACGCCCCGTGATCCCGGCGCGTTCCGGCACGAAGGACGTGACGCGGTCGACTTCCTCGAGCGACGCCACGGGCACGACGACCGGCAGGCCGTCGCGCTCCGCCAGGGCGGCGAGAGTCGCAGCGTCTGCGTCGGCGGATGCCACGACCCACGCCGCGGCATCCGTGATGACACGTCCGCGCGCCAGTCTCTCGAGGCTCTCGCGCGCTCGTCCGATCACGCTGGGGTATGCGGCGGTGCTGTCGGTCGGGTCGGGAGCCGTCGGAAGGGGCCGGTCGATGCCGATGCCGATACTCTTCGTGGCGCCGGCGAGCCATGTCGCGAGGGTCCACGGGTCGATCCCTCCGTCCGCCGTCGAGGAATCGACGACGACGAGGTCGAGCCCACGCTCTTCCGCCCGTCGGGCGAGCTCGGTGACGGCGGCTGCCTGCCGTGCGTCCGTCGCCCGCACGGCGATGCCGAGTTCGATGTCCATTGTTCCTTCCCGCTCCGCGCCGGGTGCGCGGAGAGCCGAAGCCGCCGGAGGCGGCACGACTCCTGTAACGCGCGGCGAAAGATGATATTCCCCACAGATCACTGTCATGACAACTGATCTGGCGTACCATTGATGCATGGCAGCCGATGATCCGCGGCATCCGCCGATCACCCAGGACTTCGGGTGGGCGCTCGGCGTGCTCCTGCGCGCGTATCGCGATCGCATGGCGCCGATCCTCACCGACTTCCCGCAGAGCACCCGCGGCTACGAGACGCTCGCAGAAGTCGTCGTCAACGGCCCGCAGCCGAGTCAGCTCGCCCTCGCGCAACGGCTCGGCATCGACCGCACGGTCATGACCTACCTCGTCGACGACCTCGAAGAGGCGGGCCTGCTCACGCGCCGCCCGAACGCCGAAGACCGCCGGCAGCGCCGCATCGTCGCCACGAAACGCGGCGAGGAGGTCGCCGGCGAGCTGTGCGCCCTCGTCGCGGGCGCCGAGCAGGAGGCGCTCGCGGCTCTCGATCCGGACGAGCGGGCGGAGTTCCACCGGCTTCTCATGAAGGCGGCGGCCGGTGCGGCTGCAGAGGACTCCCCCGCGTCCGACGCGCCAAGGGAGGCGCCGGCGACCGCGTGACGCGTCACTCGCGCGAGCTCAGCACCCCCGCTGCCCGTGCGGGTGCGGCGTACGCCTCGGCCAGCGACGCGATCGTGTCGTGCGCGTTGAGCCCGCTCGGGTTCGGCACGACCCACAGCTCCGCGCCCGCGAGCGTCTCGGGCTGCCTGCCGGCGACCGCACGCGGTCGGCGGAACCCCGTCCGGTAGGCGGTGAGTCCGACGATCGCGACGACGCGCGGGCGCCAGCGCGCGGCATCCGCCTCGAGCCTTTCGGCTCCCGCCCGAAGCTCGTCGCGAGTGAGCTCATCCGCGCGCACCGTCGCCCGGTTCACGAAGTTCGAGATGCCGATGCCGGCGTCGAGGAACATGCGTCGGTCGTCGGGTGAGAGCCCCGCGCCGGCACCGTCGATGCGCGGCACCCGGGGGATGACGCCCGCCGCGACGAGCGCGGGATAGAAGCGGTTGCCCGGATGCGCGAACGGCACACCGGTCGCGGCGGTCCACAGGCCCGGGTTGATGCCGACGAAGACGAGCCGCGGATGCTCGGGCATGAGATCGGGGATGCCGCGGCCGCGATACGACTCCAGTTCGGCGCGGGTGAATCCCATCGCCCCAGTCTCCCCCAGCGGCGCGCAAGACCGCGCCTCCTTGCATCTCCAGGATACCGAGGGGGTGGGGCCTTGCCGCAAGACCCCCGGTCAGAGGCACAATTGACCCTCCCCGACGGAGCTGAGGACGTGACTCGACCGACCACACACGTATTCGACCTTCCCGACAACCTCGCCGCCAAAGCCGATCCGCATCTCGTTGCGGACGACGAGCGCCACTTCGCGCTCATGGCCGAGACCCTCGACAGCGAGATCGCCGACTTGTCCGCGCGGCTCGACGCAGAACGGCTCGCCCCCGCGGGATCGGGCCAAGCCGCGCTCGACCGCGACCTCGAGATCCACCGCCTGACGTCGCGCCTGCGCACCCTGCGGCGCTTCCGCCTCGACCTGTGCCTCGGACGCATCGTGCGCGAGGGAGACCCTGAGCCGATCTACATCGGCCGCCTCGGCCTGAGCGACCGCACAGGCGAGCCGCTCCTCATCGACTGGCGCGCGCCCGCAGCGGAGCCGTTCTTCGCGGCGACCCACGCGAACCCGCAGGGAATCGTGAGCCGGCGCCGCTACCGCTGGACGAACGGACGCATCACCGACTACTGGGACGAGGTGTTCACCCCCGATGGCCTCGAGCAGCCGGTCGCGCTCGACGAGGAGTCGGCTTTCATCGCAAGCCTCGGCGCGAGCCGGTCTCCGCGCATGCGCGATGTGCTGAGCACGATCCAGGCGGATCAGGATGCGATCATCCGCGCCGACTCCCGCGGTGCGCTCGTCGTCGACGGCGGCCCCGGCACGGGCAAGACCGTCGTCGCCCTCCACCGCACGGCCTACCTGCTCTACTCCGACCCGAGGCTCGGCCATCGGCGCGGCGGCGTGCTGTTCGTGGGCCCGCACGAGCCCTACCTCGCGTACGTCTCGGACGTGCTTCCCAGCCTCGGCGAGGAGGGCGTGCTCACCGCGACGCTGCGCGACCTCGTGACCGAGGGTGCGACAGCCGGGATCGAGACGGATGCCGCGGTCGCCCGCCTCAAGGAGACCGCCGATGTCGACCGGATCATCGAGCGCGCGGTCCGGTATCACGAGGAGCCACCCGCCCGGCCGATGCTCGTCGAGACCCCGTGGATCGACGTCGTGCTCACGCCCGACGACTGGGCTGAGGCGTTCGATGCCGCCGACCCCGCTTCGACGCACAACGACGCGCGCGACGACGTGTGGGAGGCGCTGTTGGAGATCCTCCTCGACAGGCTCGAGGGCGAGGCATCCGAATCGGCCCTCCGTCGCGCGCTGCGCGCGAACGACGCGCTGACGTCGGCCTTCACGCGCGCCTGGCCGATCCTCGACGCCGCAGGAGTCGTCGCCGACCTGTGGTCGGTGCCGGCGTATCTCAAGGTGTGCGCGCCCTGGTTGACGGCGGAAGAACGACGGATGCTGCAGCGGCCGGATCCACGCGCGTGGACCGAGTCCGACCTGCCGTTCCTCGACGTCGCGCGCCGACGCATCGGCGACCCCGAGGCCGGTCGGCGCCGTCGTGAGCGCGAGGCGCACCTCGCCGCCGAGCAGGAGGAGCGCTCCCGCGTCGTCGACCACCTCATCGAGGCGGACGACAGCGAGATGCTCATCATGTCGATGCTGCGTGGGCAGGATTTCACGAACACGCTCGTCGACGACGCCGCGCTGCCGAGCTACACCCCCGATGTGCTCGCGGGCCCGTTCGCGCACATCGTGATCGACGAGGCGCAAGAGCTGACCGACGCGCAATGGCGGATGCTGCTGAGCCGCTGCCCGTCGCGCAGCTTCACGATCGTCGGCAACCGCGCGCAAGCCCGCCACGGCTTCACAGAGTCGTGGGAGGAGCGGCTCGCGCGCATCGGGTTCCGCGACGTGCGCGTGTCGTCGCTCACGATCAACTACCGCACGCCCGAGGAGGTCATGGCCGAGGCGGCGCCGGTCATCCGGGCGGCGCTGCCCGACGCGAACGTGCCGACGTCGATCCGCTCGACAGGTGTGCCGGTGCGGTACGGCACGGCGGACGAGCGCGACGCGATCCTCGACGAGTGGCTCGCCACCCACGACGAGGGCGTCGCCGCCGTGATCGGCGATCCGACGTTCGCGGGGTCGCGTCGCATCCGGTCGCTCACCCCCGTCACCGCGAAGGGTCTCGAGTTCGATCTCGTCGTGCTGGTCGATCCCGAGTCGTTCGGCGAGGGGATCGAGGGCGCCGTCGACCGCTACGTGTCGATGACGCGCGCGACGCAGCGGCTCGTGATCCTCACGCGCTGATCACGCGCTGACGACACACCGGAAACCGATGTGCGTCGTCGCGGAATCCTCGGCCTGCGGCGAGCGCGCAGCCGGCCGGAACCGCAGACAGTACTCGGGCGAGCACAGGTACGACCCGCCCTTGAGCACGCGGCGCGGGATCGTCGACCCGGGTTCGGGGCTCGCGGCGCGCGGCAGGTCGACCCGGCCCTCCGCGTCGACCTGCGGCGTCCCCGGCACGATATGCCACGGCACGTAGTAATCGGTCGTCCACTCCCATGTGTTGCCGATGAGGTCGTACACGCCATAGCCGTTCGGCGGGTAGGACCCGACGGGTGCGGTGTCGGCGCCGAAGCGACCGCGGTTCTCGTACGGGAACCGCCCGATCCACGAGTTCGCCTGCGCGACGCCGTCCGGGAAGGGCTCGCTCCCCCACGCGAACCGCTCGGCGTCGGCGCCGCCGCGCGCCGCGTACTCGTGCTCGGTCTCGGTCGGAAGGCGCTTGCCCGCCCAGTCCGCATAGGCCGAGGCATCCGCGAAGGACACATGCACCACCGGATGCCGCGACCGCCCCTCGAGCGACGACTCGGGTCCGAACGGGTGGCGCCACGACGCGCCGGGCTCCCACCGCCACCACTGGCGCCAGTCGCTCAGGTCCACGGGACCGGAGGTCGGTGTGAAGACGAGCGAGCCGGGTGCGAGGTCTTCCGGCGCGACACCGGGATACTGCGCCGGATCGAGCGATTGCTCGGCGGTCGTGACGTACCTCGTGTCGGCGACGAACTCGGCGAACTGCTCGTTCGTGACGGCGAAGCGGTCGATCCGGAACTCCTCGACGACGCGGTGGTGCACGGGCTGCTCATCGGGGTAGAACTCGTCGGAGCCCATGCGGAACGTGCCCGCCGGGATCCGGACCATCGAATCGTCGGTCACGTGCTCATGCTAGGCGGGCTCGAACACCACCAAGGGGGGTGTCGTGCGAGCGCGGGCGCGGACTGATGGAGGTCGCCGCCGCTTGAGCCACCACGCGGGCCGTGCTCACGAACCACCGGGGCGGAACGCGGGCGGGTGCTTCGGTCGGTTCGTCCATTCGTGACTGCTTCCGTCGCACGGCCGGTGACGCGAGTCAGTCTGGCAGAGGGGTGGTGCCTCTGGAAGCGGACAGACGAACCGTGACTCTCAGACCGCCGCCTTCGCGTGGGCGCACGTCGAGCGTGCCGTCGTGCGCGCGCACGATGCGGTCCACGATGGCGAGGCCCAGGCCGACCCCGGCGTGGTCCGTGCGGACGCGCTCGGCTCCGCGCCGGAACGGCTCGGTGAGAGTCGCGACGAGCGTCGGGCTGAGCACCTCGCCGGTGTTGTCGATCTCGAGCACGGCGGACAGTCCCTCCACGCGGGTGCGCAGGTCGACGGACCCGCCGCTCGGCAGGTTGTGGACGATCGCGTTGTGGAGGAGGTTCGTGGTCAGTTGCAGAAGGAGAGCGTTCGACCCGAAGACGGTGGCGGGCTCCGCCCGCATCCGGATCGACACCGCGCGGGTTTCGGCGAGCGGCTGTAGCGCCTCGGCGGCTTCTTCGGCCACGAGCGAGAGGTCGACGTCTTCACGGGTGAACGCCCGGCCGTCGGCGCGGCTCAGCGTGAGGAGGGCCTCGGTCAGCTCGATCGCGCGGGCGTTGACGGTGTGCAGGTGCTCGAGGAGCGCCTCGGTGTCGCGATCCGGATCCTTGCGCGCCACGTCGAGCAGCGCCTGCGTGATCGTGAGCGGCGTGCGCAGCTCGTGCGACGCGTTCGCCGCGAAGCGCCGCTGCTCGTCCACGTGCGCCTCGAGCTGCGCGAGCATCGTGTCGAAGCTGTCGGCGAGCTCGCGGAACTCGTCGCTGCGCCCTTCGAGCTCGATGCGGTGCGACAGCGAGCCGTCGGCCGCTCTGCGCGTCGCGGCGGTGATGCGCGTGAGCGGCGCCAGCATCCGTCCCGCGAGGAACCAGCCGCCTGCCAGCCCGAAGACGAGCAGGAAGAGAAGCGCCCACCCCGCGGCCGGCGCGAACGCGCGCACGAGGTCGCCGCGATTGGGGACGAACGGCCCGGGGCCGGTGATCGGCCCGGCCGGCACGTACCGCAGCAGGAAGAGCCACACGACCGCGAGCAGCAACACGCCGGCGACCATGAGGAACCCCGCGTAACTCAGGGTGAGCTTGAGGCGGATGCTGACGCCCGGAGCTCTATCCGCCATCGTCGCCTCCATCGCCGGCGCCGACGGGCACCTCGATCCGATACCCCACCCCCGGCACGGTCGCGATGACCCACGGCTCGCCGAGCCGCTTGCGCAGCGCCGACACCGTGATGCGCACGGCGTTCGTGAAGGGGTCCGCGTTCTCATCCCACGCGCGCTCGAGCAGCTCCTCCGCGCTGATGACGCCGCCCTGCGCGGCCATGAGCACCTCGAGCACCGCGAACTGCTTGCGCGTGAGCGGCACGTACCGGCCATCGCGGTACACCTCGCGACGGAACGGATCCAGCCGCAGGCCCGCGATCTCGAGCACGGGCGGCCTCGCATGCCCGCGCCGACGGCCGAGCGCACGCAGCCTCAGCACGAGCTCCTGCATCGCGAACGGCTTGGTGAGGTAGTCATCCGCCCCGAGCTCGAACCCCGACGCCTTGTCGTCGAGGCGGTCGGCAGCGGTCAGCATGAGGATCGGCGTGCCGCTGCCCGAAGCGACGATGCTCGCGGCCACCTCATCGCCCGACGGGCCCGGGATGTCGCGATCGAGCACCGCCACGTCATACGCGTTGACCGCGAGGAGCTCGAGCGCGGTGTGCCCGTCGCCCGCGATGTCGGCGGCGATCGCTTCGAGGCGCAGGCCGTCGCGGATCGCCTCGGCGAGGAGGGGTTCGTCCTCGACGACCAGTACGCGCATGGGTCGATCCTAGGAACCGACGCATATCGTCCGCGTATGGAGAACCGCATACGCCCTCGCAACACGTCGGTTGCTGAGCTGGCGTCATGCCAAGACAGTCATCGGAAGTCGTCGTCCGCAGGACGATCGGCCTCGCCCTTCTCGGCACCGTCATCGCGGGGGCGGCGCTCGTCGGGAGCCTCGTGCTCCAGACGGTGCCTTCTTCGGCGGACTCGGTTGCGAGCACACCCGCCGCTCCCCCGCTGCTGGGCCCGGACGGCTCTCTCCCCGACGGCGTGACGGTGTTCGACGACGAATACGCGGGCGTCGCGCGGATCTCGCCGGAGCTGCTGGAGGCGCTGCGCGCCGCGGCGACGGCGGCGGAGGCCGACGGCATCCGGTTCTTCATCAACAGCGGCTGGCGCTCACCGGAGTATCAGAATCGACTGCTCGACGAAGCCGTGGCGGAGTACGGATCGCGCGAGGAGGCGGCGAAATGGGTCGCCACGGCCGAGACGTCACCGCACGTGACCGGCGACGCGGTGGATGTGGGTGAGACGGATGCGACGTCCTGGCTCTCGCAGCACGGCGCCGCGTTCGGGCTGTGCCAGATCTACGCGAACGAACGATGGCACTACGAACTGCGGCCGGAGGCTGTCACGCACGGGTGCCCGCGGATGTATCCGGATCCGACCTTCGATCCGCGGATGCGGGGGCAAGGGTTCAACTGATGCGGAGCTCGGCGATCCGACCGTCGCGGAGCGTGAAGGCGAGCGGCCCGCGGCCGTTGAACCCGTTCCCGGTGACGTCGATCGTGACGACCCAGTCGTCCGGTCCGTCCCCCTTTTGCGACGTCGACGACTTCGAAGTGGGACTGCTCGCCGATGTTGTCGGTGCGGTCCCAGCTGCGCACACCGTCGTGGCCGTGGAATTCGCGGCCCCAGTCGTTCAGGTACGCGTTCTTCGGTGAACGCGGCGACGAAGCGATCGGAATCGCCGGCATTGGTCGCCTCGACGAACTCGCGGATCGGGTCGGGCAGTTGCAGTTCGGACATCGTGACCTCCCTGGTCCGAGGTTAGCGGCGCGGGGTGCGCGACAGTCTCCACCCGGTCAGCGCGATCACCACGAGGGCGACGAGGCTGAGTCCGGTGAGCCCGGCTGCGAGCCCGGCGATGTCCGCGACGACCGCGAGGCCGAGGACGGGGAGGATCATGCCGAGGTAGGCGGCGAGGAACATTCCGGCGACCACCTCGCCCCTCGCGGAGGCGTCGGCCAGGGATCGGGCTTCGACCATCGCGGCCTTGAAGACGAGCCCGGCGCCCGCGCCGCCGACCGCGGCGCCCGCGAGGAACACCGCGAGCCCCCCACCCAGCCCCGTGACGAGCAGGAGCGCGTACCCCCCGGCGAGAGTCACCAGCCCGATGGCGAGCTGGCGGGCCGCCGTCACGTGCGTCGCGACGAGCTGGGCGATCACCGCGATCGCGAACACCACGCCGCTGACGAGGCCGGTCACGGCGGTGGAGGTGACGCCGAGCGTCGTGATGAGGATCTTCGGAGAGAGCGATGTGAAGAGCCCGAACAGGGAGAAGGCGAGGAACGCGCCCACCGCCAGGAGGAAGTAGCGCGCGCGGCCGGCGCGCGGAACGACGACGCGCTGAGGTCGATACGACCGCTCATGGCGTGTGACCGTCTCGGGGGTGAACGCGATGGCGATCGCCGCGAGGGCGAGGAGCACCAGGAAGATCAGGTAGACGGTCGTGAGGGGGCGCGGCAGGGTGGCGGCGAGGACGCCTGCGATCACCGGGCCGACGCCCAGGCCTCCGAGGTTCGCGGTGGTCGTCACGGCGTCCGCGAGG
>NZ_DATMFG010000007.1:0-40974 GCF_035556355.1 Microbacterium sp. | reverse complement strand
GGCGACGCGCTGCACGACGCGCGCGGTCGCGAGCGGCGTCGTCGGCGGAACCTTCACGATCGCGGTGTTGCCCGCGAGGAGCGCGTGCGGCAGCGATGCCGCGAGGATCGCGATCGGCCAGTTGAACGGCACGATGATCGTGACCACGCCGAGGGGCTGGAAGGCGACCTCGGTGTTGACGGGGATCGCGCCGGGGATGGCCGGGAGCGTCTTCGAGGTCTCGACCTCGTCCTTGAGCGAGAGGGCGAGGTTCCACCGCAGCTCGAACACGAGCGCGTCGACCCAGGCCTCCATGCGGACCTTGCCGTTCTCCTGCGACAGGATGCGGGCGTCCTCGTCACGGTCGTCGGCGATGCCGGCGATCGCATCGGCCATCGCCTTGGCGCGCCCTTCGGCACCCAGCGCCGCCCACGCGGGGTACGCGGCCTTGGCCGCGGCGACCGCATCCGCCACGTCCTGCGGCGACGCCGAAGCCGCCTCGCCGACGATCACACCCGGCTTGCCGGGGTCTGCGACCTTGAGCACTTCGTCGGTGAACCGCTCTTGACCGCCGATGAACAAGCCGGTCCGCACAGCCGTAGCCGTGTCCACTGTCTGCGACATCGAATGCACCTCTCTGTGACGTGAGTCGTGCGGCTCGCCCCAAGCTCGCCGCGTGTAAACAAGTTTAGGTACGTTCCTGTTTACATGTAAAGAAGAGAGTGCTACGTTCCTGATCACATCACCCGCAGAGGTGCGGGAGATCTGGGATCGAAGAGTCGACGAGGACCCGGCGAATGGGGACCTCGGCGACATCGGAGTCATCGACGAGGAGGCAAGCGATGGGCCGGACACCCCTGGCCGGAACCGATCAGCGGCACAGCGTGGAAGAGCTCGAGGATCTCGCCTTCGAGCTGCGGCAGAAGCTGCTGCACCTGTGCGGCACGTACGAGGGCGCGGTTCACATCGGCGGCGATCTGTCGGCCGCCGACATCTTCACCGCGCTGTTCCACTACGGGCTCAATGTGGACCCGAGTGACATCGCGAACCCCGAGCGCGACCGCTTCGTGCTCAGCAAGGGGCACGCCGCGGTGTGCATGTACATCGCGATGGCGATGCGCGGGTTCTTCTCCTACGAGGGCATCGTCGAGACGTACGGTCAGCTCGACAGCGCGTACGGCATGCACCCCTGCAAGGTGCAGCTGCCCGGCGTCGAGTGCTCGACCGGCTCACTCGGCCACGGCCTGCCGCTCGCGGTCGGCATGGCGCTGAGCGCGCGTCACCGCGGCGACGACCATCGCGTCGTGTGCCTGCTGGGCGACGGCGAGACCGGTGAGGGCTCGGTGTGGGAGGCCGTCATGGCCGGCCGCAGCAACCGCCTCGGCAACCTCGTCGCGTTCGTCGACCGCAACCGCCAGCTCATGACGAGCTTCGCCGAGGAGCGGGTCGTCTTCGAGCCGTACCCCGACAAGTGGCGCGCCTTCGGCTGGAACGTCGTCGAGATCGACGGCCACGACATGTCGCAGCTCGTCGCCGCGATCGACGCGCTGCCCGACCCCCACAGCGACACCCCGACGGTCGTGATCGCCGAGACCGTCAAGGGCAAGGGCGTCGACTTCATGGAGCGCAACCTCGCGTGGCACGCGGGGTCGCTCGGTGCCGAAGACCTCGAACGCGCCCTCGCCGCGCTCGCCGCCTCGCGTGAGAAGGAGAACGTCTGATGCCTGTGACCTTCACTTTCGGAGAGATGCTCTCGGCGCGATCCGTCATCGGATCGACGCTCGCCGAACTCGGCGCCGACTACGACAACCTGTGGGTGCTCACCCCCGACATCGGCGCGACGCTCGTGGAGTTCCGCGACACGTACCCCGAGCGGTTCCTCGACGTCGGCCTCGCCGAGCAGGCGTGCGTCGGCATCGCAGCCGGCCTCGCCTACGACGGCAACATCCCCGTCGTCTCAGGCATGCTGCCGTTCCTCTCGATGCGTGCACTCGAGCAGATCCGCACCGACGTCTGCTACCCGAACCTGCCGGTCAAGATCATCGGCACGCACGGCGGCCTCGTCGGCAACGGCGGCTCGACGCACTACGCGGTCGAGGATCTCGCGCTCATGTGCGCCCTGACGAACATGACCGTGACCTCGATCGGCGACCCGCTCATGGTGGGTGAGGTCATCCGCCAGTCGATGACGATGCAGGGCCCGATCTACATCCGCCTCGCGGTCGGCAAGAAGGACATGGTCCTCTACGAGCCGGGCCAGCACGAGGTCCGGATCGGCAAGGGCATCGTCGCCCGAGAGGGCGCGGATGCCACGATCTTCACCCACGGCACGACGGTCGCCCAGGCGCTCCAGGCCGCGGAGGAGGTCGCGAAGGACGGCCGGTCCGTGCGCGTCGTCGACATGTTCACGCTGAAGCCCATCGACGAGGAGCTCATCCTCCGGTGCGCGGAGGAGACCGACGGCCGGTTCGTCGTGCTGGAGGACCACCTCGCGTACGGCGGCCTCGCCTCGCGCATCGCGGACGTGCTCACCGACCGGGGTGTGAGCCTCAAGGCGTTCGAGCGCCTGGGCATCCCGCAGGTCTACGCCGGCTTCGGCGAGGACGAGCAGCTGCGCGACAAGCACGGCTACGGCCTCAAGGACACGATCGCGGCCGCGCGTCGCGTGCTCGCCGCCTCCTGACCGGGCCCGCTCCACCGGAGAGTCGAATGAGAACAGTCGCTGTCACCAAGATCGGGAGCCTGCGCGATCCCGATGAGAGCACGCGCGGCCGCATCGGAGTCGTGGACTTCCCCGAGCAGCCGCTCGGACCCGAGGACGTGCGCATCCGCGTCGCCTACGCCGCGATCTGCGGCTCCGACCCGCACCTGGCCGAGGGATTCTTCGGCACGGACGTGCCGATCGGGCTCGGCCACGAGCTGTCGGGTGTCGTCGAGGCGCTCGGCAAGCGCGCGACGCGCAACGGCCTGCGGGTCGGCGATCGCGTCGCGGGCAACTTCCTGCGCTTCTGCGGCACGTGCCGCCCGTGCCAGGAGGGCAAGCAGCAGTTCTGCGAGAACATCCAGGAGTACAACCGCCCCGGCATGGCCGAGACCGTCACGTGGCACGAGTCGCAGGTGTACAAGCTGCCCGACGACGTGCCGCTCCTGAAGGGCTGCCTGCTCGAGCCGACGTCGGTCGCGGTGCGCATCGCCGACAAGACGAACATCAAGGTCGGCGACCGCGTCGCGATCTGCGGCGGCGGCCCGATCGGCCAGCTCGCGCTGCAGGTGCTCAAGATGCACGGGGCGACATCGCTCACCCTCATCGAGCCGATCGCGGATCGCCGCGAGATGGCGCTGCGCCACGGCGCCGAGCACGTGATCGACCCCGTCGCGGAGGACCAGCAGGCCCGGGCCGACGAGATCACGGGCGGCCGCGGGTACGACGTCGTCGTCGACGCGTCGGGCTCGCCGCGAGCGGTGCGGGGTCTCCTCGACATCGCCGCGAAGGGCGCGACCGTCGTCTACGGGGCGATGTACCCCGAGACGTTCGAGATGCCGCTCAACCTGTCGGACTACCTGTACCTCAAGGAGCTCACGCTCACGGGCGTGTTCGTGTCGCCGTACGCGTTCCCGCGGGCGCTGCAGATCCTGCCGCACCTCGATGTCGACGAGCTGACGCGCGCGGTGTTCCCGCTCGAGAACGCCGTCGAGGCGTTCGAGGCGCACGTCTCGGGGGCGCATCCGAAGGTCGTCATCCGGTGCAACGAGCTCGAGGCGGTGTCGTCGTGACGATCACCGAGGAGGAGCCCCCCGTGGTGGTGCAGGCGCCGCCGGCGCTCGAGGCGGTCGACATCGTCAAGAGCTTCGACGGCGTGCACGCGCTCAAGGGCGTACGGCTGTCGGTGCAGCCCGGGGAGATCCACGCGCTGCTCGGCGAGAACGGCGCGGGAAAGTCGACGCTCATCAAGATCGTCACCGGCCTGTACAGCCCCGACTCGGGCGAGATCCGCCGCGGCGGTGAGACGGTCGAGTTCGCCAACGTGCGCGCGGCGCACCAGGCGGGCGTCGTCGCGCTGTATCAGGAGCTGTCGATCGTGCCCACGATCTCGGTCGCCGAGAACGTGCTGCTCGGCGAACAGCTCCCCAGTCGCGCCGGCATCGTGAACGGTCGCGCGCTGCGCCGCCGGGCGGGCGAGCAGCTCGCGCGCCTGCAGCAGAAGATCCCGCTGCGCAAGCTCGCGGGCGACCTCTCGCCGGTGCAGCAGACGATGGTCGCGGTCGCTCGCGCCCTCGCGACGGATGCCCGCGTGCTCATCCTCGACGAGCCGACGGCGTCGCTCACCGAGACCGAGATCCGCGAAGTGTTCGCCGTGCTGCGCGCGCTGCGCGAGGAGGGCGTCGCGATCGTCTACGTGTCGCACCGTCTCGAGGAGGTCTTCGAGCTGTGCGACCGGCTCACGATCATGCGCAACGGCGAGACCATCGTGACGAAGAACGTCGCCGACACGACGATCGACGAGGTCATCTCGACGATGGTGGGCCGCTCGGCCGACTCGCTGTACCCCGAACGGGGCACCGCGACGAAGGACGTCGTGCTCACGGTGGAGCACCTGAACGGGCGCCGCGTCAAGGACGTCTCGTTCGAGGCGTACGCGGGCGAGGTGCTCGGCATCGGCGGGCTCGCCGGGTCGGGGCGCAGCGAGCTGCTGCGGATCCTCGCCGGCGCGCAGGGCCACAAGGGCGGCACGATCACGGTGGGCGGTGTCCCGTTGCGGCGTCGCTCGGCGGTGGGGCGGATGCTCGACGCGGGCGTCGCGCTCGTCCCCGAGGAGCGCCGCAGCCAGGGTGTGCTGCTGGGCACGTCGATCCAGGACAACATCGCGCTCGCGAACCTCGGCGCTGTGAGCCGTGCCGGGGTCGTCTCCGGTCGGCAGATCGCGCAGATGGCCAAGCGCGGCATGGCCGACCTGCAGATCAAGGCGCGCGGCCCGAAGCAATCGGTCGGCGAGCTCTCGGGCGGCAACCAGCAGAAGGTCGTGCTCGCCAAGATGCTCGCTCGCCGACCCAAGGTCCTGCTCATGGACGAGCCGACCCGGGGCATCGACGTCGGCACGAAGGCCGAGATCTACCGCCTGATCCGCGAGCTCGCGGCACAGGGCACAGCCGTCATCGCGGTCAGCTCCGAGCTGCCCGAGCTCATCGGAATGAGCGACCGCATCCTCATCATGCACGAGGGCTCGATCTCAGGGGAGGTCGCCGCCGAGGGCGCCGACGACGAGATCCTCCTCTCCTACGCCTACGGAAGGTCGGAGTGACATGACCACTCAGAAGGAATCGACCACCACCACCGCCGTCGTGGTCCAGCAGTCGAAGGCGGCAGGCCGCCTGCTCATCAGCGGCGGCACAGTGGTCGCACTGATCCTGCTCATCCTGTTCTTCTTCTTGATGCGGCCCGACACGTTCCTGTCGTTCGTGAACGTGCGCAACATCCTGTACCAGATCTCGATCCTCGCGATCATCGCGGGCGCGCAGACGATCGTCATGGTGCTCGGCGACTTCGACCTGTCGGTGGGTGCGACGTCGAGCCTCGCGGGCGCGGTCACATCCGTCCTCCTCCTGCAGGAGAACGGGCTCGGCGTGGCTCTCCTCGCGGGTCTCGCGGTCGGGCTCATCGTGGGCCTGGTCAACGGCATCCTGATCGCGTATCTCAAGATGTCGGCATTCGTCGCGACGCTCGCGACGATGACATCGGTCATCGGCCTCGGGTATCTCGTGACCGGGGGCACGACGGTGTTCGGCATGCCCGCGGAGTTCAACCAGCTCGGCCAGGGCCGGTTCCTGAACATCCCGCTGCCCGTGTATTTCGCGGTCGCGATCTCGGTGCTCATCTGGGCGGGACTGCGGTTCACGACGGTCGGGCGTCGCTGGTACGCGATCGGCGGCAACGTCGAGGTGGCGCGCCTCTCGGGCGTCAACGTGCGGTTCGCGCGACTGCTCGCGTTCACGCTCGCCGGCATCATCTCGGCGATCGGCGGCATCCTGCTCGCGGCACGCCTCGGCAGCGCCGCCGCCGAGCAGGGCGGCGACAACACGCTGTTCTCGGTCGCCGCGGTGTTCCTCGGCATGACCGTGGTCCGCTCGGGCGCGGCGAACCTCGTCGGCACGATGATCGGCGTCGCGATCATCGGCGTCATGAGCAACGGCCTGAACATCCTGGGCGTCAACGCCTACGTGCAGCAGGTCGTCACCGGTCTCATCATCATCGCGGCGGTCACCCTGTCGTCGCTCAAGACGCGGGAGACATAGCGATCTCCCTCGGGCCGCGCGGCGATCCCGCAGGCCACCCAATCCCTCAACGCAAGCGCAATCACAAAGGAGTAGACACGTGCGTAAGAAGTTCAAGATCGCGGGGGCTCTCGTCGCCGCGGCCGCCCTGGCACTGACCGGATGCTCGAGCTCGGGCGGCTCCGGAGGCTCCGGCGGAGGCGACGACGACGGCACCTTCAAGGTCATCGCGTTCACGTCGGGCAACCAGACGCCGGTCGGCGCGTGGTGGGTCAAGGCGGTCACCGAGAAGGCCGAGGAGCTCGGCTGGGACCTCACGATGATCCAGGGCGACTTCGACTTCCAGAAGATGAACCCGGCGGTCGAGAGCGCGATCGGCCAGGGCGCCGACGTCATCCTCGACGGCTACACGGATGTCTCGTCGATCGCCTCGATCGTCACCGCGGCGAAGGACGCCGAGATCCCGATCTTCGCGATGGACGCGGGCACCGAGGAGACGGACGCGTTCGTCACCAACATCACGACCGACCAGCAGGCGATCGTCGACAAGACCGTCGAGGGCATCGGCGACGCGATCGGCGGCCTCGAGGGCAAGACCGTCATGGTCATCGGGCACGACCCGCACGCCGGCATCCGCTACCGCTCGCGCCTCGCGATCGAGGCGTTCGAGGCGGCGGGCGCGACCATCGCGGGCGGTGAGATCCAGCAGGTGACCAGCCCCGCGTCGGGTCGCACCGAGGCGCTCAACTTCGTCGCCGACTACCTGTCGGCCAACCCCGGCGGCCTCGACGCCGTGTGGGCAGGCTGGGACGACGCCGCGCTCGGCGCCGCACAGGCTCTCGCGGAGGACGAGTCGACCGCCGTCGTGACGGGCGTCGACGCCCTCGCCGAGACGATCGCGGCGATCGAGGCGGGCGGCAACATGCTCGCGACGATCGAGCAGCCGTGGCCGACCGTGCTCGACATGCTCGTCGAGGACGTCGAGCGGTACCGCGAGACCGGCGAGCTGCCCTCGAAGCGCTTCGTCGCCGTCGACGTCACGCTCGTGACGAAGGAGAACGCGGCTGACATCACCCCGTCGGACAAGCTCGGCTGACCGGGCTCCGACACGCGGGGGCGGATGCCGCGGCATCCGCCCCCGCCCCATCAACGCAGTCACCCCAACGCAGAGAGAAGAGGAACCCATGCGCCTGGAAGGCAAAGTCGCGCTCATCACGGGAGGCGCGAGCGGAATCGGTCTCGCGACCGTTCGGAAGTTCGTGCGCGAAGGCGCGAAGGTCATGATCGCCGACATCAACCTCGAGCAGGCGGAGGCCGCCGCATCCGAGATCTCGCGTGAGGGCTTCGAGGGCGCCGTCGCCGCGGTCCGGGTCGACGTGTCGAAGTACGCCGAGGTCGAGGCCGCCGTCGCGCGCGCCGTCGAGGTGTTCGGCAAGCTCGACGTCATCTTCAACAACGCGGGCATCGCGGGCGGCCGTCCGCTGCTCGAGCACGATCCGGCCAAGGACTACGAGCCGATCATCAACATCGACCAGCACGGGGTGTACTACGGCATCCTCGCGGCGGGTCGTCAGTTCCGCGACCAGGGCACCGGCGGGGTGATCATCTCGACGTCGTCGATCTACGGCGAGCAGGCCGCCGAGCTGTCGTTCACGTACAGCGCCGCGAAGGCCGCCGTCATCTCGTTCACGCGCTCGGCCGCGTACGAGCTCGCGGAGTACGGCATCCGCGCCGTCGCGATCACACCCGGCCGCGTCGCGACCCCGATCATCAACCAGTTCAGCGACGAGCTGAAGGCCACCTTCGCGGCCGAGCAGCTGCGCAACAAGCTCACCGAGCCCGAGGAGATCGCGAACGTCGTCGCGTTCCTCGCGTCGGACGAGGCCAACGTCATCAACGGCACGGTGGTCAGCGTCGACGACGGCTACTCGGTGTTCAAGCAGCGCCTCGACCTGCCGGTGTTCTGATCGGAGGCACCGTGAACCTCGATCTCGAGCTGCAACTCGACATCGCCTTCCATGTGAGCGCGGTCGTCGCCGACCCGACGCCCGAGGCGCTCGCCGCGGTGCTGCCGCGGCTGCGCGAGGCGGGATACCGGCGGGCGGTCCTGCCGCCGCTGGATCCTGCGGCGACGGATGCGGCGGCCCTGCGCCGTGCGTTCGAGGAGGCCGACATCGCGCCGATCGCGATGACGGGACAGGCTCCGGGTGCAGATGTGTCTTCGGCCGATGAGGCGGAGCGCCGCGAGGGTGCCGCGGCGCTCCGCGCGGCCGTGGACTTCGCGGCCGCGCTCGGCGCGGACCAGCTGAACGGCGTGCCGTACGGACTGTTCGGACCGCCCGGCGCGCCGACGCCGCGCGACGCTCTCGAGCGGGCCGCCCGCGAAGTGGGCGCGGTCGCCGACGAGGCATCCGATCGCGGCATCACGATGACGTTCGAGGTGCTCAACCGCTACGAGACGTCCGCGATCAACACCGCCGCGCAGGCGCTCGAGTTCGTCGAGCTGAGCGGGTCGCGCAGCCTCGGGATCCACCTCGACACGTACCACATGGCGATCGAGGAGGCCGACATGGCGGCGGCCATCCGCGACGCGCTTCCGCGCCTCGCGTACCTCGAGCTGGGGCAGTCGGGCCGCGGGTTGCTCAGCACCGGCGTCGTCGACATCCCCAAGGTCGTGCAGCAGACGCTCGACGAGGGCTACACCGGCCGGTGGGGCGTCGAGGCGTTCTCGCGACCGCTCGTCGGCGACGGCGCGGGCGACATGCTCGCGATCTGGCGCGCGCCGTACGACGACGGCGTCGAGCTCGCAGCCGACGCGGTGCGGGTCATCCGCAGGGGATGGGCCGAGAGCGCGGCCGGGCGGCGCGCGCAGCGGCTCGCGCGCAGCGGCGCCTGAATCCGGAGCGCGTGGGCGCCGGCGCCGATCAGCGCGGTCGGCGCCGGCGGCTCACGCCGCTCTGGTTCTGGATCGCGCTCGCCGTGATCGGCGTCGCGAGGGCCGCCGACACGCACAGGATGCCGGCCACGAAGACGAGGCCCTGGAAAGCCTCCAGATTGAAGGACAGCCCGAACAGGTACATCCCGCCGAGGAACAGGACCGCATACAAGGCAAACAGCACAGCGCCACCTCCTGGTTGACTGCCACCATACGCGGAACCGCGCGTTTTCTCGCTCCCGTCTCCCGCCCCGGGGGACTGCGCGACGACTCGGATCGCGAGACGTGTCAGTATTCCTGCAAGAAAATGCGGGCAGCGATCCGGCCTGACTGGGCAGGACGGGTCCGTCCGAGTCGCCGCAGTCGGGTGACCGCGATGGAGGGGGTGGGCGTCCTGTGTCCCTGACGGACGAGGAACGCGAGCAGGGTGAGGCGCGGTCGCGGATGCTGCGACTCCACACCTCGCCCGGTCACCTCATCCGGCGCGCGCACCAGGTGCACACCGCGCTGTGGACCGAGGAGTTCGACGGTGAGGTGACGGGGCCTCAGTACGCACTGCTGAGCGTGCTCGCATCCGGATCGATGGATCAGCGCTCCGCCGGCCAGAGCGCGTCGCTCGACAAGTCGACCGCCGCGGACGTCGTCGCGCGGCTCGCGCGCCACGGGTGGCTCGCGCGCCGACGCGACGCGGGCGACCGGAGGCGCTACCTGCTGTCGCTCACGACGCCCGCGCGCTCCGCGCTGCGCCACATCACGCCGCGCGTGGCGGCGGTGCAGCGGCGGTTCCTGGAGCCGCTCTCGCCCGACGAGTCCGCATGGTTCTCGGCGGTGCTCGCACGTGTCGCATTCCGCGGAGAGCCGCCCGCCGTTCCGGAGGATGCGGATGCGTCGTTCGTGCTTCTGCCGGCGACGGCGCCCGGGCACCTCCTGCGCCGCAGCGAGCAGCTGCAGGGCGTGTACTGGGCGCAGCACGTCGGCTCCCTGCTCACGTCGCCGCAGTACGCCCTCCTGACGGCCGTCGCGTGGAACGACGACATCGACCAGAGCACGGCCGGCGAGTTGGCCTCGCTCGACAAGTCGAGCACGACGGACGTCATCGCGCGCCTCGCGCGCCGGGGGCTGGTCACCGCCCGACCCGATCCGCGCGATCGCAGACGCAAGCTCATCGACCTCACGGCGGAGGCGCGTGAGGTCGTCGAGCGCGTCGCGGTCGCGGCGGAGCTCGTGCAGCGCGACCTGCTCGCTCCGCTGCGCGCCGACGAGGTGACGCGCTTCGTCTCGCTGCTCGAGGTGCTCGCCTATCGGCGTCCGCTGCTGCGGGCGGAGCATCCGTTATCCGATTGAGAAGGATCCGTTATTCAACTGATCTGTGACGAGCGTCAAGAAAATCTTGACAATCCTTCTCGACGCGACCCATGATGTGAGCACCGACACAGCGACGTGCGATCAACAGGCGATGGGTGCCCGAGCCCGCGGCGTCGCCCCCGTCGGTCCTGCCCACACTGCTCACGAGAGGCTTGTCAATGAAGAAAGCTCTTGCCGCCATCGCGCTCGGCGCGGCGGCCGTCCTCACACTCAGCGGATGCACCGACTCCGCCGCACCTTCCGCCACTTCGACCGCGACCGAAGACGCCGCCGGCGGCGAGCTCACGACCGTCCGCGTCGCGGCGCTTCCGATCGCCGAGACCGGGGCCCTGTGGGCCGCGATGGACGAGGGGATCTTCGAGGCGCACGGCCTCGAGATCGAGGTCGTCCCCGCGCAGGGCGGAGCGAACGCGATCCCGGCGCTGCTCAGCGGCGACATCCAGTTCGCGATCGGCCAGCCCTTCGGCCCGATCCGCGCCGACCTCCAGGACCTCGGCGTCGTGATCGTCGGCAACTACGCCAACAGCCTCGCCGAGGGCACCGACGTGAACGCGGTCGTCGCGCTCGGCGACTCGGGCATCACGCGTCCGGCCGACCTCGCCGGCAAGAAGGTCTCGGTCAACACGCTCGGCGCGGCCGGCGACCTCACGATCCGCAAGGCCGTGCAGGACGACGGCGGCGACCCCTCGACGATCGAGTTCGTCGAGGTCGCGTTCCCCGACGTCCCCGCGCAGCTCGAGGCGGGCACGATGGACGCCGCGTGGGCGCCCGACCCGTTCCGCGCCATGATCGTGGGCGGCGGCGGCGTCTCGGTGGTCTCGCCGTACCAGGCGACCATCCCGGGCCTCACCGTGCTCACGAACATCACGACGCAGGAGCTCCTCGACTCCGACCCCGACCTCGTCGCCGCGTACGCCGCCGCGATGTCGGAGGCGCTCGAGTGGGCCGCGAACAACGAGGCCGCGGTGCGCACCGCGATCGCCACGAACCTCGAGATCCCCGAGGAGGCCGCGGCGGGCATCACGCTGCCCGAGTTCACGTGGGACCTCGCCGGTGCCGGCATCGAAGAGCTGGGCGCGCTCGCCGTCGAGTTCGAGTACATCGAGGGCGAGCCCGACTACAGCCGCCTGATCCAGCAGCAGTAGGAACGGCCTGAGGAGGGGCGGATGCCTCGGCCGAGGCATCCGCCCCTCCCTTCCGTTCCCGCCCCCGCACCACCGATCGGATCACCGTGACCGCCACCGCCGACGCCCCCGTCATCGCCACGCCGGCGACCCCCCGCGGCTCGAGCAACTTCCGCCGTCAGCGCCGCCTGCGCACGCTGCGGAAAGTCGTGCTCGGACTCGCCGGCATCGCCGGGTTCCTCGTGACGTGGCAGCTGCTCCCGACCCTGGGAGTCGTCAACGCGGCGTACTTCCCGACCGCGACCGACACGATCGCGCAGCTGCTCGCGCTGTTCCGTGACCTCGAGTTCTGGCGCAACGTCGGTCGCACGCTCACGTCGTGGGCGCTGGGCCTGCTCATCGCGACGGTGCTCGCCGTCGTGCTCGGTACGATCATCGGGCTCGTGCCGTTCCTGCGGCGGGCGACGCACACGACGGTGGAGTTCCTGCGCCCGATCCCGTCGGTCGCGCTCATCCCGCTCGCGATCCTCATGTTCGGCTACCAGCTGCAGGCCGCGCTGCTGATCATCGTGTTCGCGAGCTTCTGGCAGGTGTTCATCCAGGTGCTCTACGGCGTCGCAGACGTCGACGCCGTGGCGCGCGACACCGCACGCAGCTACGGTCTCTCGCGCGGCGCGCAGGTCGTGAGCGTCGTGTTCCCGACCGCGCTGCCGTACCTCATGACCGGCCTCCGGCTCGCGGCGACCGTCGCGCTGATCCTCGCGATCACCGCCGAGATGTTCATGTCGGTCCCGGGGCTCGGCCGCGCGATCATGATCGCCCGCGAGTCCGGCCAGTGGACCACCGTCTACGCGCTGGTGATCGTCACCGGCGTGCTCGGCCTGCTCGTGAACATCGGGTTCCGCGCGATCGAGCGCCGCTCGCTCGCGTGGCACCAGTCGGTGCGAGGGGAGGAGGTCCTGTGACCCTCTACACGAGCACCGTCGTCACGCCCCGCAAGCCGTCGCGCGTGTGGGCGAAGATCGGCGAGAACACCGCCTACGCGCTCGGGCTGCCCATCCTCCTGCTCGTCATCTGGGGCATCTGGTCGTCGATCTCGCCGGCACCGTTCTTCCCCAGTCCGCTCGTCATCGCCGAGGCGTTCGTCGAGACGTGGATCGGGCCGGCGTTCGTCAACGACGTGCTGCCGAGCCTGGGGCGCCTCGCGATCAGCATCGTCCTCGCGGTCGTGCTCGGCATCGCGGCCGGCACGGTCATCGGCCTCGTGCGGTGGCTGCGAGAGCTGCTCGAGCCGATCTTCGAGTTCTTCCGGGCGGTGCCGCCCCCCGTGCTCATCCCGATCGTGGCGGTGCTCGTCGGGGCGAACGACACCATGAAGGTCGTCGTCATGGTCACGGGTGCCATCTGGCCAGTCCTGCTCAACACCATCGAGGGTGTCCGCTCGACGGACTCCGTCATGACCGAGACCGCGCAGTCGTTCGCGATCACGCGCTCCGAGCGCCTCCGCTTCCTCGTGCTGCCGGCGGCGAGCCCGCGCATCATGACCGGCGTGCGCCAGTGCCTGTCGATCGCGCTGATCCTCATGGTGATCTCGGAGATGTTCTTCTCGTCGTCGGGCCTGGGCTATCAGATCGTGTTCTTCCAGCGGAACTATCTGATCGCCCAGATGTGGAGCGGCATCGTGCTGCTCGGTCTGATCGGCGTGCTGCTCGCGGTGATCTTCGGATTCGTCGAGCGACGTGTCCTTCGCTGGTACCACGGAGTCAAGGAGGTGGAGCGTGCCTGAATCGCGTTCCGCGGCGCAGCCGCTTCTCACTGTCGAGCACCTGCGCAAGGTCTACGAGTCCTCGACGGGCAGCGTCGAGGCGATCGGCGACATCAGCTTCCAGATGAACGCGGGCGAGCTCGTGGTCATCGTCGGCCCTTCCGGATGCGGCAAGACGACGCTCCTCAAGTGCATCGCCGGCCTCCTGCGGCCGACGTCGGGTGTCGTCGAGCTCGAGGGCAAGCGCGTCACGGGGCCGCCGCCGAACATGGCCCTCGTCTTCCAGGAGTACGGCCGCAGTCTGTACCCGTGGCTCACCGTGCGGGGCAATGTCGACCTGCCGCTCAAGCACAAGAAGCTCTCCCGCGCCGAGCGCGACCGGCTCATCGACGACGCGCTCGTCGCGGTGGGCCTCGACCACGCGGCGAAGAGCTATCCGTGGCAGCTCTCCGGCGGCATGCAGCAGCGCGTCGCGATCGCGCGCGCCGTCGCGTACGAGCCCGAGGTGCTCATCATGGACGAGCCGTTCGCGGCCGTCGACGCGCAGACGCGCGCCGACCTCGAGGACCTCGTGCGCACGCTCCACCGGGAGCGGGGTATGTCGATCCTCTTCGTGACGCACGACATCGACGAGTCGGTCTACCTCGGCGAGCGGGTCGTGGTGCTCTCGAAGTCCCCGACGTGGGTGCAGGAGGACCTCTCGATCGATCTGCCCGCCGATCGCGACCAGCTCGTGACGCGGGCTCTGCCGCGGTTCACAGAGCTGCGCACGCACGTGTACGAGCAGATCCAGCGGGCCAAGCGCGGCGAGGCCGTTCGACCGGGAGCCACTGCGGCGTGACCCAGACGGCGGCGACGGCGGTTCTCGGCGAGACGGTCGCCGAGAACTCCGTCCTGACGCGCAAGCCGCGCCAGCTGCTGCTCGCGTTCTTCGGCGAATACGTGTGCGACCGCTACTTCGAGCCGCTGCGCGCGAGCGTGCTGCTGTCGGTGCTCGAGGGTGCGGGCGTCGCGGCATCCGCTGTGCGCACCAACCTCGACCGCATGGTCGCGAGCGGTCTGCTCGAACGCCACCGCCTCGGGCGGGAGATCGGGTTCCAGCTCACCGCCCACGGCAGCGAGGTGCTGCGCGAAGCGGCCCGCCGCGTGAACGGGCCGTCGCCGTTCGATCCGCAGGGCGACGGCTGGACGCTCGTGACGTTCACCGTTCCCGAGGACGTGCGCACGCTGCGCCACCGCCTGCGCGCCGCGCTCACGTGGTCGGGCTTCTCGGTGCTGCGCGACGGACTGTGGATCGCGCCCGGCGCGGTCGACCTCGCGAGCGCGCTCGATGCGATCATCCCCGAGCTTCCGCCGGGCTCGGTCAACGCATTCGCCGCCTCGGAGCTCGACGGATTCCCGATGGACGAGACGGTCCGCACGGTGTGGGATATCCCGCGCATCCGCAGCGCGCACGACGAGTTCCTCGCCCACTGGGGGCGTGAGGACGCGGGATCCGATCTGCCTCCCCTCACGGCGCGCACCGTGCTCGTGGCCGACTGGCTCGCGCTGCTGCGCGCCGATCCGCGGCTTCCGCGTCAATACATGGACGACGACTGGCCGGCCGACCGCTCCGCCGAGCTGTTCACACGACGGCACCGCGAGTTCGCGTTCCCGGCCGTCCGCGACTTCGCGAGCCTCGTCGCCTGAAGCCGCGCACGACCGGTCGGCTCAGCGTGCGAATCGCGCCCGCAGGTCGGCCTTGCGCACCTTGCCCGATGCGGTGCGCGGGAGCTCGTCGACGACAACGACGTTGCGGGGGAGCTTGTAGCGCGCGAGCTTCCCGTCGAGGAACTCGCGGACCTGCTCGGTCGTCACGGTCACCCCGTCCCGCACAGTCACGATCGCCCACGGCACTTCGCCCCAGCGCTCGTCGGGCACACCGATCACGGCGACGCCCGTGATGCCCTCGATGTCGCTGATCACGTTCTCGACCTCGGCGGGGTAGATGTTCTCGCCGCCGGAGATGATCATGTCCTTCAGCCGGTCGGCGATGTACAGGTATCCGTCGGGGTCGAGGTACCCGAGGTCGCCCGAGCGGAACCACCCGTCGGCCGTGAAGGCCTCGGCCGTGGCATCCGGGAGCCCGTGATAGCCCGCGAAGACGTTGGGCCCCGAGATCTCGATCTCGCCGACCGTGCCGCGCGGCACCATCGCGCCGTGCTCATCGGCGATCCGCACGTCGGTGAAGAAGTGCGGCAGGCCGACGCTGCCCTGCTTCTTGCGGGTCATGTCGGGGGAGAGTGCGGTCGCGCCGGGGGAGGTCTCGGTCATGCCGTAGCCCTGCGAGAACGACATGCCGCGCTCCTCGTAGGCGTTGAGGATGCGCGTCGGCACAGCCGACCCGCCGCACGTCAGCTTCTTGAGGCTGCTGAGGTCGGTCGTGGCCCAGTTCGGGTGGTCGGCCATCATCTGGTACGTCGTCGGAACGCCGCTGAGCATCGTGACGCCGTGGCGCTCGATGAGCTCGAGCGCCCGTCCCGGCTCGAATCCCCGCTCGAGCACGATCGTGGCGCCCTTGAGGATGACGGGCAGCGCGCCCATGCCGAGCGAGGCCACGTGGAACAGCGGCGAGATCATGAGCGCGACGTCGGTCGAGACGACGTCGTAGTCGACGATGCAGTTGAGCGAGACCCATGTGAGGTTCGCGTGGGTCAGGATCGCGCCCTTCGCGCGGCCGGTCGTTCCCGACGTGTAGACGATCGCTGCGGGGTCGTCCAGCGCGACCTCGGCGTCGGCGTGGCCGGCGGTCGTCGTGCGCACGATGTGCGCGAGCCCCGGACGCTCGGGAGTCCCCTCACCCGTCTCGATCACATGCGGAACCTCGTGCTGGGCGAGAGCCTGCTCGATGCGCGGTGCGAGCTCGGCGTCGTGGATGAGGACGCGGGAGCCGGAGTCGCCGAGCACGTGCGCGATCTCGGGCGGGGCGAGGCGTGTGTTGACCGGCACGAACACCGCGCCGAGCTGCACCGCGCCGAACAGCACCTGGAGGAACTCGGGGGAGTTCTCACCCAGGTAGGCGACGCGGTCGCCCTTGCGGATGCCGCGATGCCACAGCAGCGCCGACACGCGGTCCGCGGCGTCGGCGAGCTGCCGGTAGGTCATGGTCGACCCGTCGCCGTAGATGAGCGCGGTCTTGTCGGGCGACTTCAGTCGCCGCTTGGCCATCCACGAGCCCAGTCCGTGGTTGTGCATCGTCTCCTCTCCTTCGAGGGGGTGGTGCGGGCGGGGTGCGGGGTCTTGTGCGCGAGCGCGCGCGTCAGGCGTAGAAGCGGTAGAGGCCGCGCGCCACGACGGCGGGCTTGGAGCCGCCCTCGATCTCGATCGTCTGGTCGACCGCGAACTGGTAGCCGCCGGGCACCTCGGTGACCTCGGCGATGACGGCGTTCATGCGCACGCGGTCGCCGACCTTGACCGGCGACACGAACCGCACCTTGTCGAGCCCGTAGTTGACCTTCGTGGTCACGCCCTCGAGGTCGAAGAGCTCCGACCAGAACTTCACGGTGAGCGACAGCGACAGGAAGCCGTGCGCGATCGGGGCTCCGAACGGTCCGTCCTTCGCGCGCTCGGGGTCGACGTGGATCCACTGGTGGTCGTCGGTCGCGTCGGCGAACGTGTTCACCCGCTCCTGCGTGACCTCGAGCCACTCCGACCACCCGAGGTCGGTTCCGGCGAGGCTCGGAGCATCGGCATAGGCGGCGGTGGTCATGATCTCTCCTTCTTCAGAGGGTGGCGGATGCCGCGGCTCACGTGGCGAGGCCGAGGAGTCGAGCCGCGTTGTCCTTGAGGATGTCGGGGATGACCTCGGGCTTGAAGAGCTCGGCCGCGTCGGCGTCGCGCCGCCAGCGGTCGGGCGTGAGCAGCGGGAAGTCCGAGCCGAACAGGACGCGCTTCTTGAGGTAGGAGTTCGCGGCCCGCACGAGCGACTCGGGGAAGTACTTGGGACTCCAGCCCGACAGGTCGATCCACGTGTTGTGCTTGTGCGTCGCGACCGAGATCGCCTCGTCCTGCCACGGGACCGACGGATGCGCCATCACGATCTGCAGACCGGGGAAATCGGCGGCGACGCCGTCGAGCAGCATGGGGTTCGACAGTCCGAGGCGAAGTCCGCGGCCGCCCGGGAGGCCCGCGCCGATGCCGGTCTGGCCGGTGTGGAACAGCGCGATGACCCCCGCCTCCTGCAGCGCCTCGTAGAGCGGGTGGTACGCGGAGTCGCTCGGGTCGAAGCCCTGCACGGTCGGGTGGAACTTGAAGCCGCGCACGCCGTGGTCGTCGACGAGCCGTCGCACGCGGTCCACGGCGTCGACCCGGCGCGGGTCGACCGACCCGAACGGGATGAGCACGTCGTTGTTGCGCGCCGCGCCCTCGGCGATCTCCTTGCTGCTCAGCGGCGGCTGGCCGAGCTGCGTCTCGGCGTCGACCGTGAACACGACGGCGGCCGTGCGGCGCTCGCGGTAATACTCCGCGATGCTGTCCAGGTCGGGCCGGGGCCCGTCGGTCGAGAAGTACTTCGACGCTGCCTCGACGAGGTCGTCGGGAAGCGAGGCGTGCCCGTGGGCGTCGACCTCGATGTGCACGTGGACGTCGATCGCGTCGATCGCATCGAGGTCGATCGCGGGCTCGTAGCGGGTCATGGCGGCGCGGGGTGTCAGCGCTGCAGCTCTTCGGGCAGCGGCGGGAACTTCTCGCCGACGCTCTGGAGCTTCTCGCCCATGAGCGCGGGGAACTGGGCCTCGAGGTCCGCGTACGACCAGCCGCCCTCGTGGTATGCCGTGACGACGGGCTCGGGGTGCGACCACAGCTGCAGACGGTCGCCGCCGATGCCGATGGCCTGACCGGTGACGGATGCCGCGGCATCCGACCCCAGGTAGGCGATGAGCCCGGCAACATCGTCGGCCGTGCCGAACCCGAGGTCGTGGCGGAAGAACGCCGGCATCGGCTCGCCCTTCTCATCGGCCTCGACGGCGGCGGCGAAGTAGGGGACGGTCGCGGTCATCGCGGTCGCGGCGACGGGGATGACGGCGTTCGCGGTGATGCCCGCCTTCTTGAGTTCGAGCGCCCACGTGCGGACCATGCCGACGATGCCCGCCTTCGCGGCGGCGTAGTTCGTCTGGCCGAAGTTGCCGCGCTGGCCGGTGGGGGAGCCGATGCAGATGATGCGGCCAGGGATCTCGTTCGCGCGCATGTAGGTCGCGGCCTCGCGCGCGCACGTGAACGTGCCGCGCAGGTGCACGTTGATGACCGTGTCGAAGTCGTCGTCGCTCATCTTCCACAGCACGGTGTCGCGCAGGACCCCGGCGTTCGTGACGAGGATGTCGAGGCGGCCGTATGTGTCGACCGCGGTCTGCACGAGCTTCTTGGCGGTCTCGGTGGGCCCGACCGGCGCGACGACGGCGACGGCACGCCCGCCGTCGGCTTCGATCGCGGCGACCGCATCGGCGGCGATCGACTCATCGACGTCGTTCACGACGACGGCCGCACCCTGCCGCGCGAGCTCACGGGCGTAGGCGAGACCGAGGCCCCGGCCCGAGCCCGTCACGATTGCGACTTTGCCTTCGAGTGACATGCATGCTCCTTCGCGTCCGCTCACATGAAATCCCGAATCGTTGAAAATGTCAATGTTTGAGTTCGTCCAAAGGGCGGCTAGCATGCCTCCATGCGGAACACGTCCCCGTCGTCACCGGCCGCGCGCCCGGCAGAAGGCATCGATCGTCTGTGGGGCACGTCCGTCGGTGAGGACACCGCGTTCCTGCTCGCCCGCGCGAACGCGATCACGCTCGCGGCCGCGAGCTCCGCCGTCGGCGAGTTCGGGCTCAAGGTGCGCTCGTACTCCGTCCTCGCCCTCGCGGTGAGCGGCGAGCGCCCGAACCAGCGCGAGCTCTCCGAGTTCCTGCGCCTCGACCCGAGCCAGATCGTCGCACTCATCGACGAGCTCGAGAAGCGCGGACTCGTGCGACGCGAGCCCGACGCGGGCGACCGCCGCGTGAACGTCGTCGTCGCGACCGACGAGGGCCGCGAGGTCTACGCGGGTGCACGCGAGGCGACCGAGCGCGCCGAGGCGGAGTGCTTCAGCGCGCTCGACGACGAGGACCGCGATCGACTCAAGACGATCCTGCGGACGTTGGCCGCCGCTCCCGGCGCGTCGGCCGGCTGAGCGCCGCGCCCGCCCGGGCAGGCGCCGTGTGCCGGCGCCCCTGTCTGCGCTCGCGCTGTCGTTTGCGGCATCCGCGCCCTCTCCGCGTGCCCGCGGATGCGGGTTTCGACAGCGCGAACCAGGAAGCAGGGGGTTGGGCGCAGGGAGCGCGACGTGCGGGGGCGGCGACGGGACGGCGGCGCGCGAGCGGGTCAGCGCTTCTCGAGCACGAACCGCTCGCGACCCGCGAAGATGCCGACGACCGACAGTGTCGCGATGACGGCGAGCAGCAGCGCGAGCGGGGCGGTCCAGCCGCCCGTCAGGCTGTGGAGACCGCCGAACACGACCGGGCCGAACGCCGCGACGAGGTAGCCCACCGACTGCGACATGCCCGACAGGGCGGATGACGCGTCGTGGTCCCGCGCCCGCTGGGCGACGAGCGTCATCGCCATCGCGAGCGACGCGCCGCCGAACAGACCCAGGGTCGCGCCCCAGAAGGGCACGCCGGCCGGAGCGAGCATGAGCCCGAGTCCGCCGATGAGCCCGATGATCGGGATGAGCGCCGGCACCGCGCGCTTGATGCGGCCGCGATAGACGAACGGAAGCAGGAGCGATCCTGCGATCGAGAAGAGCTGGTAGACCATGACGTCGATGCCCGCGACGACCTCGGAGCGCCCGGTCGACATGGAGATCGCGGCCAACCACGTGACGAGCATGTAGAACGTCGCCGACTGCAGGCCCATGAACGCTGCGACGAGCCACGCGACGCGGTCGGTCCAGATGCCCGTGCGGCCGTGGTGCTCCGGTGACCGCGTGTAGCGGTGGTGCTCGCCGCGGTGCGCCCACCACCACGCGACGATAGCGAAGGGCAGCAGCGCGCCGCCCGAGATGAGCAGGGCGAAGCGCCAGCCCGCGGGGTCGCCGTCGATCGGGATGAGCGAGATCGGCACGGCGACGCCGGACGCGATCGCGCCGAACCCGCCCAGCAGAGCCGTGTAGACGGACGTCATCGCCGCCACGTGCCCGGGGAACTCGCGCTTGACGACGGCGGGCATGAGCACGTTGACGATCGCGAGCGCCATGCCGATGAGCGCCGTTCCCAGCCACAGGCTCACGATCGGCCCGGGGATCGAGCGCACGAGGGTGCCGACGAGCAGCACCACGAGCGACCACGAGAGCGTGCGCGGCTGCCCGTACCGTCGGCTGAGCGTGTGGGCGATCGGCGAGAAGAGGGCCCACGCCACGAGGGGCACCGCCGCGAGAGCGCCGAGAGCGGCGACCGACATTCCGGTGTCGGCGCCGATCTGGTCGATGAGCGGCCCCAGCGCCGTGATCGTCGGGCGCATGTTCGCGGCGACGAGGCACACCGCCGCGATCAGCAGCACGATGCTGGTGCGGCGCTCTGCGGCGGTGTCGGTCACGAGCGGCGACCCTAGTCGACGCATCCGCCATCGCCAACACGCGGTCTCGCCCAGCGGCTGAAGCGCACCGTCGGGACGCGGCGGGCGGCGGTCACCCAACGGGACGCGCGTGCGCGATCCCGGCGCACGGGTTGTACCGTGGCCCGGTGATGTCCGACCGATCCGCCCGCTGGCGCCGCCGCGGCAGCACCCCGTACTTCGTGCTGCTCGTGGCGGTCATCGCGCTCACGGCGGCCGTGCTGCGCGCGCCGTTCCTGGCGGTGGCGCCGGTCGCGCGCGAGATCGGCATCGACCTCGGGGTCTCCGCCGCGGTCGTGGGCCTGCTCACGAGCATCCCGGTGCTGTGCTTCGCCCTCTTCGCGCCCGCCGCGGTCGCGCTCGTGCGGCGGGGCGGCGCGGACTTCGCGCTCACCGTCATGCTCATCGGCACGATCGCCGGATGCCTCCTGCGGGTGTCCGGCGGGATCGCGCTCGCCCTCATCGGCACCGCGCTCATGGGCGTGTTCCTCACCGTCGGGAACATCGTCATCCCGGTGATCATCAGCCGCGAGTTCACCGCGCGGCGCGCGCACACGATGACCGGCATCTACACGTCGGCGCTCAACGTCGGCACGATGACCGTGACCCTCGCGACCGCGCCGCTGGCCGACGTGATCGGCTGGCGGTGGGCGCTCGCGTCGTGGGCGTGCTTCGCCGTCGCCGCGCTCGCGTGCTGGATCCCCCTGCGGGGGCTGCGCGGGGCGTTCGCGCCTCGGCCCGCCGCATCCGCCATCTCGGGCACCGCTCGCGGGTCGGCGTGGCGACACCGCCCGACGCTCCTGCTCGCGGCGGCCTTCGCCGGCCAGGCGTTCGCGTTCTACGGCGTGACCGCGTGGCTTCCGACGCTGCTCGCGGACGAGGGGTTCTCGGGCGCCGCCGCCGGGGCGATCGCGTCGATCTTCCAGGTCGCGGGAATCGCGGGAAGCCTCCTCATCCCGGTGCTCACGATGCGCGCGTCGCTCGCCGCCGGGTTCCTCGCCGCGGGCATCGGGTGGCTCGTCGTGCCGCTCGGGTTCCTGTTCGCACCCGCCGGATGGCTCGTGTGGACGTCCATCGGCGGCGTCGCGCAGGGCGCCGGCATCACGGTCGTGTTCATCGCGTTCGGCGTGCTCGGCCCCGACGTGCACACCACGGCCGGGCGCTCCGGGCTCGTGCAGGCCGTCGGCTACGGGGTCTCCGCCGCCGGTCCGCTCGCGCTCGGCGGACTGCACGAGATCACCGGCTCCTGGACCGTGCCCCTCGTGATCGTGCTCGTCGCGGTCGTCGTGCTGCTCGTGTGCGGCACGCTGTCGGCACGGATGCTGCAGACCGAGATCGCCGCGCGGTCGGGCGCCGCCGCAGCAGAGTCCTGAGCGTCGCGCAGCGCGCCAGGCGCGCTAGGCGCGCCCCTCGAGAGGCCAGCCCGTGTATGCCTCCGCGAGGTAGCGGCGGCCGGACTCCGACTCGACGACGGTCTGCAGCTCACCCAGCTGACGCAGGCGGTCGAAGTCCGTGGCATCCGGTGCCACGTGCAGCATGTTCGTCATCCACCACGAGAAGTGCTGCGCCTTCCAGATGCGGTGCAGCGCGGTGTCGTGGTACTCGTCGATGAGCCGCTCGTCGTTCTCGAGCAGCAGGGCGCGCAGGGCGCGCTCGAGCACGAGCACGTCGGCGACCGCGAGGTTCATGCCCTTCGCGCCCGTGGGCGGCACGGTGTGCGCGGCGTCGCCGACGAGCGCGGCGCGGCCGGTGCGCAGCGAGTGCGCGACGAAGCTCCGGAACCGCAGCACGTCGCGCTGGAAGATCGGCCCCTCGTTGAGCGTCGTGCCCGGGACGCGTGACTGCAGCTCGTGCCACAGCTGCTCCTCGGTGTACGAGGCGGGGTCGACCTCGGGGTCGCACTGGAAGTACATGCGCTGCACCGTCGCGCTGCGCTGGCTGATGAGCGCGAAGCCGTTGGGGGAGTTCGAGTAGATGAGCTCCGTCGCACTGGGCGGCGCCTCGCACAGGATCCCGAACCACGCGAAGGGGTACTCGCGGAAGTACCCGCCCGTCTGCGACCCCGTCACCGCCGCGCGGACGACGCTGTGCGAGCCGTCGGCGCCCACGACGAAGTCGGCGTCGATTTCGAGCGCCCGTCCGTCGCCGTTGGTCGCGAAGACGCGGGGACGGTCGGATGCCGCGCCCTCGACGCGCTGCGCGGTGACCCCGAACCGCAGGTCCTGTCCCGCTGCGAGCCGTGCCGCGATGAGGTCCTTGAGCGCCTCGTGCTGCGGGTACAGCCACACGCCCCGCCCGACGAGCGACGCGAAGTCGATGCGGTGCCCCTCACCCGCGAACCGCAGCTCGATGCCGTCGTGACGGTGTCCGACGGTGCGCGCGCGGCTGAACTCGCCGAGCTCGTCGAGCACCTCGACGGTGCCCTGCTCGAGGATGCCGGCGCGGATCGTCTGCTCGATCTGCTCGCGCTCGCGGCTGTCGATCACGATCGAGTCGATGCCGGCGACGCCGAGCAGGTGCGAGAGCAGCAGCCCGGCGGGGCCGGCGCCGACGATGGCGACGCGGGTGCGTACGGTCTCGGTCACGGGGTCTCCTTCGACGGGTGGGCGATGGCGTCCATCAGTGTGGTCCGGGTCCTCACGGTTCGGGACGGGTTGCCCATTCAACGGGAATCGAGGTCTCGATCGGTCAGTACTCCGACAGATCGGAACGGATGCCGCGGCTCGCCTGCAGCAGCGCGGCGATCGCCTGCTCGGTCGGGGCGTCCCGCGGCAGCACGACCGAGAGCGCGGCGATGACATCGCCCGTGCGATCGCGGACGGGCACCGCCACCCCGGTGGACACCGCCTCGATCGAGCCGCGCGCCACGACATACCCGTCGCGGCGGACGCGCGCGAGCAGGCGCCGGAGGGCCGCGGCATCCGTCACCGTCTCCTTCGCCACCTGCGGGAGGGGAGCCGCCAGTACCCGCTCGCGCACGTCGTCCGGCGCGTGGGCGAGCAGCACGAGCCCCGACGACGACGCGTGCAGCGGCAGCCGCCCGGCGATGCGCGTGATGTTCGCGCCCGCGCCCGGGTGCGACAGGCGCTCGAGGAAAAGCGCGGAGTCCTGTTCGAGTACCGCGAGCTGCGTGTGCTCGCGGATGCGGGCCTGCACCCGCTCCATGTGCGGCAGCGCGACCTGGCGCAGGCGGAGCGCGCGCGAGCCGCGCAGCGCGAGCTCCCACAGGCGCATGCCGAGGCTCACGCGGTGATCGTCGTCGCGTTCGAGCAGGCCCGCTTCGACCAGCGCGTCGACCAGCCGGTGCGCGGTCGAGGAGGGAAGGCCGGCGCGGCGGCCGATCTCGGATGCGGTCTGCACCGTGCGATCGATCGTGAACGTCTCGAGCACGCGCACGATGCGGTCGATCGAGGAGTCGCCCGACGGCGAATTGGCCATGCGCCCAGAATCGCACGACCGAGCAGAACCCGCCGGTTGGGGCGGATCACCGGCGTTCGGGGCGCACGGATTCGGCCCCGAAGTCGGAAAACCGCCCCGAACGGAAGGAATCCCGGAGTGCCGCGGCCGAAATAGGCCGCATACGTCCGAAACGGAAGGTAGCCTGATATATCGGGGAGGCAATCTTGGAACCGGGCGAAGGTGTGCTCACACGCGCGATGCGCGTCCTTCAGTGCTTCACCGACGACGAGCCGGCGCTCTCGGCGACGCGCATCGCCGAGCTCACGGGGCTTCCGTCGTCGACGTTGCACCGGCTGCTGTCGCAGCTGACGTCGTTCGGGCTGCTCACACGCACGCCCGGCCACCGTTACACGATCGGCGCGAAGCTGTGGGAGCTGGGCGAGCTGTCGCCTCTCGCGCTCCGGCTGCGCGAGACCGCGCTGCCGCACATGTCGCGCCTGTACGAGGCGACGCGCGAGAACGTCCACCTCGCGGTGCTCGACGCGCCGACGCCGGAGACCGCGACCGCGCTCTTCGTCGGCCGGCTCACCGGCCAGGGCGCGATCCCGACCCTGAGCCGCATGGGCGGCCGGCATCCGCTGCACACCACCGGCGTCGGCAAGGCGCTGCTCTCGACGCGCGACGAGGCGTGGCTGCAGCGCTACTTCTCGGTGCCGCTCGAGCGCGAGACGACGCTCTCGATCACGTCGGAAGAGGAGCTCCGCGCCGACCTCGCGCGCACGCGGGCACGCGGCTACGCGACCACCCGCGAGGAGATGACGCTCGGCAACGTGTCGGTCGCCGCGCCGCTGGCGCGCGTCGAGGGGCTGCCCCCGATCGCGATCGGCATCGTCGTGCACATCGAGGTCGCCGACGAACGACGGCTCAGCGGGCTCGTCATGCAGGCGGCGAAAGACCTGCGCGCGGCACTGCGTGACGCGTGATTCCCATGCACTGAGAATCCACAGCGGCATGTAAGGCTACGGCTGTCACTCTTTTCGTGTTGCGCCTCCGATGCGGAGGCGCGTCGAAGGAGACAGTCATGACCAGCGCCGAATCCGACCCGACGGGCGAAGAGGCCTTCTCGTCGTCGGTCATCGCAGAGCAGACCGCGGTCGCACCCGAGCAGCTGCTCGCGTCGGCCGACATGCCCCCGCAGTCGCAGATCAACAAGGAGATCGCCGATCTCCACGCCGAGTACGAGCGCCGCGAGGCCGCCGGTGAGAAGCTGCGCTCGACGATGTACGACTTCCCGCCGTACCGCTCGAGCATCCTGCGCCATCCGACCAAGAACCCGAAGCTCGTCGACCCCGAGACGATCGAGCTGTGGTCGCCCGCATACGGACAGCGTGACGTCGCGGCGATCGAGGCCGACCTCACGCTCCAGCACCGGGGTGAGCCGCAGGGCGAGCGCATCACCGTGCAGGGCCGCCTGCTCGACTCGTGGGGCCGTCCGATCCCGAACCAGCTCATCGAGATCTGGCAGGCGAACGCCGCGGGCCGCTACATCCACCAGCGCGACCAGCACCCGGCGCCGCTCGACCCGAACTTCACGGGCGCGGGCCGCACGATCACGAACGACAACGGCGAGTGGAAGTTCACGACCATCAAGCCGGGGCCGTACCCGTGGAAGAACCACATCAACGCGTGGCGCCCCGCGCACATCCACTTCTCGATCTTCGGAAGCGGCTTCACGCAGCGCCTCGTGACGCAGATGTACTTCCCGGGCGACCCGCTGTTCGCGCTCGACCCGATCTACAACACGATCCGCAGCCAGAAGGACCGCGACCGGCTCATCGGCCAGTACGACCACGACCTGACGGTCCCCGAGTTCTCGATGGGCTACCGCTGGGACATCGTCGTGGACGGACCGGATTCCACGTGGTTCGAGCCCGAGGGAGAGCACTGACCATGGCACGCACGCTTCGCTCCGACCTGCAGGGCAAGGAGCAGCTCGAGATCACGCCCGGCCAGACCGTCGGTCCGTTCTTCGCGTTCGGCACCGTGTACCCCAAGATGCACGAGGTCGTCTTCCCGCACTCGCCCGGCGCGATCGTGCTCAGCGGCACCGTTTACGACGGCGCCGGTGCACCGATCCCCGACGCCCTCGTCGAGATCTGGAGCGCCGACGCCGAGGGGAACATCCCGCGCGGCCGCGGCTCGCGCCGTCGCGACGACCACACCTTCACGGGATTCGGCCGCTCGGCGACCACCGACGAGGGCCGCTTCGAGTTCTGGACGATCAACCCCGGCTCGGTGAACGGCGAGGCGCCGTTCTATGCGGTCGCGGTCTTCGCACGGGGTCTTCCCGACAAGCTGATGACCCGCATCTACCTGCCGGACGACCAGGAGAAGCTCGACGCCGATCCGTTCCTGTCCTCGCTGACGCCCGAGGAGCGCGCTACGCTCATCGCAACTCGCCTGCCGAACGGGTATCTGCGACACGACATCCGCCTGCAGGGCGAGAACGAGACGGTGTTCCTCGAATTCTGAGGCGGGGTGTTGCCCTGACATGACGGTCGTTGAGCGAAGGAGCGCAGCGAGCGAGACGAAACGCGGGGCCGATCGCGCACGCCGGCTCGTGCCGAGATAGGAGCCAGTGTGTCGCCGTTCGACGAAGGACTGCTCACGCCGGTGACGGTGGGGCACGACGAGTCGGTGACGGATGCCGCGTTCCTCGACGCCCTCGTGACGGCCGAGGTCGCGCTGACGCGCGGGTACGCACTCCTGGGGGTCGTGCCCGCCGAGGTCGCCGACGAGATCTCGTCGTCGCTCGGGTGGTCCGGCGCGGGAGCCCTGTGCCGCGGGCACGGGATCGACGTGGGAGAGCTGGCCGCGGCATCCGTCGCCGGCGGCAACCCCGTCATCCCGCTCGTCGCGCGGCTCAAGGACCGCGTGCCGGAGTCGGCGCGCGTGTGGGTCCACCGCGGCGCGACGAGCCAGGACATCCTGGACTCCGCCCTCATGCTCCTCGCGCACCGGGCCTCGCGGCGCGTGCTCGCCTCGTTGCGAGAGGTCGATTCGGCGCTCGACGACTTCGCGACCGCCCATCGCGGCGTGGTCGCCGCGGCCCGCACGCTCACGCAGCACGCGGTTCCCACGACGGTGGGCCTGCGCGCCGCGAACTGGCTGCGCGGCGTGCGACGCGCGATCGAGCGGCTCGAAGAGGCGGTGCGAGGCCTGCCGGCGCAGCTCGGGGGAGCCGGCGGCACGCTCGCGTCGTTCGTCGAGATCGCGGGTATGCCGCGCGCAGCCTCGCTCCCCGCGGCCTTCGCGTCGGAACTGCGCCTCGCAGCGCCCGACGGTCCGTGGCACACGACCCGATGGCCGGTGACCGAGCTCGGCGACGCCCTCGTGCAGGCGCTCGACGCGCTCGGCGTGATCGCGGCCGACGTCGCGACCCTCAGCCGCACCGAGATCGGAGAGCTCGCCGAGGGATCCGGCGGCGGGTCGTCGGCGATGCCGCAGAAGCAGAACCCCGCGGCATCCGTGCTCGTCCGCTCGGCCGCGATCCGTGCGCCGCAGCTCGGTGCGACCCTCCACACCGCGGCCGCGCTCGCGGTCGACGAGCGCCCCGACGGCGCGTGGCACGCCGAGTGGCCGGCTCTGCGCGAGCTGCTGCGCCTCGCTCTCGGCGCCTCCGCGAACGCGGCCTCGCTCGTCGCGGGACTCCGCGTCGACGCCGACGCCGTGGCCCGCAACCTCGCCCTCACCCACGGGCTCATCGTCGCGGAGCGCCTCTCGGTCGTGCTCGGTCCCGTGATCGGCGCCGCACGCGTGAAGGAGCTCGTCGCCGCCGCCGGCCGCGGCGAAGACCTCCGCGAGCTCGTTCGCGCCCTGCCCGAGCTGCAGCCGGGCGGTGCGGGCGAGCGCATCGACGCCGATGCGCTGCTCGACCCGGCGAACTACACCGGGCTGGCCGCACACCTCGTGGACGCCGCGGTCGCGGCGTCCGACGACGATCCCTCGTCCCCACCGCCCCTGGAGGATTCATGACCGTCCCCGCCATCTCGCTGACCGCGCCCGCAGGGCCCGACGGCGCGCCGCTGCTCGTGCTCGGCCCGTCGCTGGGCACGTCGACGATCCTGTGGGAGAACGTCCTCCCCGCCCTCGCCGACCGGTACCGCGTGATCGCATGGGATCTCCCGGGGCACGGCGCCTCACCGCGCGCGACGGCGCCGTTCACGGTCGCCGAGCTCGCCGATGCCGTCGCCGACACGGTGGGAGAGCGGTTCCTGTACGCGGGGGTGTCGCTCGGCGGCGCCGTGGGCCTCGAGCTGCTGCTGCGGCATCCGGATCAGGTCATCGCAGCCGCCATCATCGCCTCCGGGGCGAAGATCGGCGAGCCCGAGGCGTGGCACGACCGCGCCGCGCAGGTGCGCGCGCAGAGCACCTCGACGCTCATCATCGGGTCGGCGCAGCGATGGTTCGCACCCGGATCGATCGAGCGCAACCCCGAGATCTCCGGTCGCCTGCTGCACGTGCTGCAGGATGCCGATGACGAGAGCTACGCGCTCGCGTGCGAGGCGCTCGCGGCCTTCGACGTGCGCGAGCGACTCGGCGAGATCGCCGCGCCGGTGCTCGCCGTGTGGGGTGCTCACGATGGCGTGACGCCCGAGACGTCCGCGCGCGAGATCGCGGATGGCGTGCAGCGCGGCCGGGCCGTCGGGATCGCGGATGCGTCGCACCTCCCACCTGCCGACGACGCCGCCGCGACCGCTGAGGTGCTGCGGTCGTTCTTCGACGAGTACGCGCACACGCGAGCCTGACCCACGACCACACGAGAAGGAGGAGGCGGAATGACGACCAACGAAGGACTCTCCGACGCCGAGCGCTGGGAGCAGGGCATGACGGTTCGCCGTCAAGTGCTCGGCGACGAGCACGTCGACAACTCGATCGCGAACACGACCGAGTTCACCGCCGACTTCCAGGACTTCATCACGCGTGTCGCGTGGGGCGATCTGTGGTCGCGTCACGGGCTCGACCGCCGCTCGCGGTCGATCGCCGTGATCACGTCGCTCATCGCGCACGGTCACCACGAGGAGCTCGCGATGCACTGCCGCGCAGCGCTGCGCAACGGCCTCACCGTCGAGGAGATCAAGGAAGTCATCATCCAGTCGGCTGTGTACTCGGGCGTGCCCGCCGCGAACACGGCGTTCCGCATCGCCAGTGAGGCGCTGGCCGACGAGTTCTAGCCGGCGCGCGAAGCTCCGGATGACTCGGCGGCGGCACGCCCGTCGCCCTCGCCCCCGGGGTGCGGTCCCATGCCGACCGCGAGTGTCGCGAGATCGGCGAGCGCGCGGACGACGCGTTCCTGCGACACCCCCGTCGGATGCTCGCCGAAGACATCGGCCAGCAGCCAGTAGTGCGCGGTAGCCCCCTGCAGGACGACGGCGATCGCCTCCCAGTCGGCCGACGCGTCGCCGCTCAGGTCCGCGAGCAGCCGCGTGATCTCGGCGTGGCGTCGCGCGATCTCCTCGTTGCCGAACCGCTTGAGCAGTTCGGGAAAGGCTTGGAGCCCGCGGAACACGACGCGGCTGAGGTCGCGATCCTCCTCCATGCGCGCGAACCCGCCCTTCGCGGCGAGTTCCAGTACGTCGCGCGGCCGATCCGCGACTTCGGATGCCGGCGGGGGCACGACCGTCGACGACAGCAGCTTGTCGAGACCCGCTTCGAGCATCTGCTGCTTCGACGCGAAGTGCTTGTAGAAGCTGCCTGAGCCGGGGGAGAGACCAGCGGCCTCTTCGATCTGCGCGATCGATGTGGCCGCGTATCCCTGTTCGCCGAAGAGCCGCATGCCCTCGCGCAGCAGGATCTCACGTCGAGTGGTCATGCTCGGAGCTTAGCAAGTGATCACTTGCCATCCGGTCCTTCCGCGCGTATCGTCTGTCTTGGCAAGTGATCACTTGCCAAGAAGGGAGGATCATGAAGGTTCTGCTGGCCGGCGCGACGGGCGCGATCGGGCGACCCCTCACGCGGATGCTGCACGATGCGGGCCACCAGGTCGTCGCACTCTCACGGGGCGGCGATCAGTCGCGTGCGCTGGTGGATCTGGACGTCGAGCCGATCGTCGCGGACGCACTCGACCGTGATGCTCTCCTGCGCGCCACTCGCGGTCTGCGGCTGGACGCGGTCATCCACGAGCTGACCGCCCTGCGCAAGCCTCCCGCGGGCCACGGCGGCATGGCCGCGACGAATCAACTGCGCACGTCGGGTACTCGCAACCTCCTCGCGGTCGCGCACGAGACCGGCGCGACGCGCTTCGTGACTCAGAGCATGGTGTTCGGCTACGGCTATGTCGACCACGGCGACGAACCGCTGACCGAGGCGAGCCCGTTCGGGCGGCGGCGGGGCGGCCCATCCGATCGGCACATCGAGGCGATGGTCGCGAACGAGCGGCTCGTTCTCGAGGATCCGAGTGTCGAAGGGATCGCCTTGCGCTACGGGCTCTTCTACGGCGCGGACGTGCAGACGGTGCGCCGGATGCTCGAGCGCCGGTCCATCCCCGTGGCTCGGGGCGCGACGCATCCGCTGTCCTGGGTGCACATCGAGGATGCGGCGTCGGCGACGCTCGCCGCACTCGAGCGCGGCCGCCCCGGTGCGTACAACGTCGTCGACGACAGCCCGACGTCATGGGCGCGACTGTACTCCACGCTCGCCGAGGCCATCGGCGCGCCCGCGCCGTTCGCCGTGCCGGGGTGGGCACTGCGGCTCGCCGCGCCGTATCTCGCGACGATGGTGCTCGACACGTCGATGCGCGTGTCGAACGCGAAGGCGCGCGCGGAGCTCGGCTGGGAGCCCGAGCATCCCGACTTCACGCGCGCACTGGGAGCGTACGTCGCCGCCGGCGTGTGACGCCTTCGGCTGGGCTCCCGCTGAGCGATCCGGCCGCTCGCGCGATGAAGTGGCCCGCGGTATGCTCGTTCGAGATACGCACATGCGTTCGCACAGTGAACACTCGCCACGACACCGAGGAGGCCCTGTGATCGACAAGACGGTTGCGGATGCCGCGACCGCCGTCGCCGACATCCCCGACGGGTCCACGATCATGATCGGCGGGTTCGGCCGCGCCGGTCAGCCGGTCGAGCTCATCGACGCACTCATCGCCCACGGGGCATCCGATCTCACGATCGTGAACAACAACGCCGGCAACGGCGACACCGGCCTCGCGGCGCTGCTCGCCGCCGGCCGCGTGCGCAAGATCATCTGCTCGTTCCCGCGCCAGCACGACTCCTGGGTGTTCGACGGACTGTACCGAGAAGGCAAGATCGAGCTCGAGCTCGTGCCGCAGGGCAACCTCGCCGAGCGCATCCGCGCGGCCGGAGCCGGCATCGGGGCGTTCTTCAGTCCGACCGGCGTCGGAACGCAGCTCGCCGAGGGCAAGGAGGCGCGCGAGATCGACGGCCGCCAGTACGTGCTCGAGTACCCGATCAAGGCGGACTACGCCCTCGTGTCGGGCCTCAAAGCCGACCGCTGGGGCAACGTCGTCTATCGCGAGACCGCGCGCAACTTCGGTCCCATCATGGCGACCGCCGCGACGACGTCGATCGTGCAGGTCGACGAGATCGTTCCGCTCGGCTCGCTCGACCCCGAGGCCGTCGTGACGCCCGGCATCTTCGTGCAGCGCGTCGTCGAGGTCGGCGAGCGCGCGTGGCTGCGCGACGGAGAGTTCATCGGCGGCGTCGATCTCGAGGGCCGGCCGACCGACCCTTCGGCGGGCTCAGGGACCGATGAGAAGGAGGTGGACCAGTGACCACGACGATCACGCGCGACGACCTCGCGAAGCGCATCGCCGCCGACATCCCCGAGGGTTCGTATGTGAACCTCGGCATCGGCGCGCCGACCCTCGTCGCGAACTACCTGCCCGACGACCAGGAGATCATCCTGCACACCGAGAACGGCCTGCTGGGCATGGGGCCGGCTCCGGATGCCGCGCACGTCGACCCCGACCTCATCAACGCCGGCAAGCAGGCGGTCACCGCGCTCCCCGGAGCCGCGTACTTCCACCACGCCGACTCGTTCGCGATGATGCGCGGCGGGCATCTCGACGTGTGCGTGCTCGGCGCCTTCCAGGTCTCGCAGACCGGCGACCTCGCGAACTGGTCGACCGGCGCGCCGGGTGCGATCCCCGCGGTCGGCGGAGCGATGGACCTCGCGATCGGCGCGAAGTCCGTCTACGTCATGACCGATCTGCTCACCAAGAAGGGCGAGTCGAAACTCGTCGCCGAATGCACCTACCCCCTCACGGGCGTCGGCTGCGTCACGCGCGTCTACACCGACCACGCCGTGTTCGACGTCACCGACGAAGGATTCGTCGTGCGCGAGACGTTCGGAGACAACACCGTCGAGAGCCTGTCCGAGCTGACCGGACTGGCATTGAAAGGAGCCTGACCATGGCCACCTACATCTATGACGCCGTCCGCACGCCGTTCGGCCGCGCCGGCGGCGCGCTGTCGGGCACACGACCCGACGACCTCGCCGCGATCGTCATGAAGGCGACGATCGACCGGACCGGTCTCGATCCCGCGCGCATCGACGACGTCATCTTCGGCGACGCCAACCAGGCGGGCGAAGACAACCGCAACGTCGCCCGCATGGGCGCGCTGCTCGCGGGCTTCCCGACCTCGGTGACCGGTGTGACCGTCAATCGCCTGTGCGCATCGTCGGTCGAAGCCGTCGTGCAGGGATCGCGCGCGATCGACGCGGGCGACGTCGACGTGGTGCTGGCCGGCGGCGTCGAGTCGATGAGCCGTGCGCCGTTCATCGTCGAGAAGTCGCCGCGGCCGTGGCCGTCGGTCGGCAACCAGACGATGTGGAACACGTCGATCGGCTGGCGCATGGTGAACCCGAACCTGCCCAAGCACTGGACCATCTCGAACGGCCAGTCCGCCGAGAAGATCGCCCGCGAATGGGGCATCTCGCGCGAAGCGCAGGACGAGTTCGCGGTGCAGTCGCACCGCCGCGCGGCCGCGGCGTGGGCCGAGGGCGTCTACGACGGCGAAGTGGTGCAGGTGCCGGGCGCCGAACTCGCTCGCGACGAAGGCATCCGCGACGACACGTCGGTCGAGAAGCTCGCCGGTCTGAAGGCCCTCTTCGCCGACGACGGCCAGGGTTCGGTCACGGCGGGCAACTCGTCGCCGATCAACGACGGCGCCTCGGCGGTGCTCCTCGCCCGCGAAGGCGCCCTCGAGGGCGAGCCGCTCGCGCGCATCACGGCGCGCGCCGTGCACGGTGTCGACCCCGACGTCTTCCCGATCGCGCCGATCGAGGCCGCGAACAAGGCTCTCGCGCGGGCCGGACGCACGTGGGCGGACGTCGACTTCGTCGAGCTGAACGAGGCGTTCGCGTCGCAGTCGCTCGCGTGCCTGAAGGGCTGGCCCGATTTCGACCCCGACAACATGAACATCCACGGCGGGGCGCTCGCGATCGGGCATCCGCTCGGTGCCTCCGGCGGCCGCATCATCGGCCACGCCGCGCACGAGCTGGCTCGCCGCGGAGGCGGCGTCGCGGTCGCCGCGATCTGCATCGGCGTCGGTCAGGGCATGGCCGTCGTGCTGGAGCGGTGATCGCAGGACGGATGCGGCGATGACCGAGGCGCCCGAGGCATCCGGCGATTTCGTCCAATCCCTCGCGCGGGGGCTCGCGGTCATCCGAGCGTTCGACGCCGAGCACCCCGAGCTGTCGCTGAGCGACGTCGCGCGTCGCGCCGGCATTCCGCGGGCGGCGGCACGGCGGTTCCTGCGCACGCTCGAGACGCTCGGATACGTCCGCGCGAACGGCGACGGCACCGCGCGCTCGTTCGCCCTCACCCCGCACGTGCTCGAGCTCGGCTTCAGCTACCTCTCCGCGCTCACACTCCCCGAGCTCGTGCAGCCGCACCTCGAGACCCTTTCCCGCGCCGTCGACGAGAGCGTCTCGGCGGCGGTGCTGGACGGCACCGACATCGTCTACGTCGCGCGCGTGCCGACGCGGCGCATCATGAGCGTGCGCATCACGATCGGCACGCGTTTCCCGGCGTACGCGACGAGCATGGGCCGCGTGCTGCTGGCGGGACTGCCCGACGACGAAGCGGATGCCGCGCTCGAAGCCTCCGCGCGGCGGGCGCTCACCCCGCTCACGAAGACCGACGTCGGAGCGCTGCGCGACGAGCTCGCGCGCGTCCGCGGGCAGGGCTGGGCGCTCGTCGACGGTGAGCTGGAATCGGGGCTGCGGTCGGTCGCGGCTCCCGTCCACGGGCGGGACGGGTCGGTCGTGGCCGCGGTCAACGTCTCGACGAGCGCGACGCGCGACACCGTCGAGCATGTGCGCGAGGCGTACCTCCCGCGGTTGCTCGAGACGACGGCCGCGATCGAGCGCGAGCTGCGGCTGGTCTAGCGTCAGCCTTCGGCGTGGCGGATGCCTCGGCCGGTGAAATAGCCCACCGCACCATCAGAGTCTTCGACGCCGAACACCCACTTGCCGGACGGGGTGGCCCGCACATCGATGACGGTGCCGCGGCCGCTGGGCGTGAACACGTCATCGCCGGGACTGAAGGAAGTCTCGCTCATGCCCCGACGCTACGGGTGCCGCGGCCGCCGCGCCTCCCCCGCGAGGCGGAACCGGATCCATCCGCAAACGGAGGCGTCACGGATCCGCCGGGGCTTCGCCCTCCCCCACCCCAGCGCAGATCAGGACATCTGGCCGGTACAGGAGCTTTCCGGCGCAATCGTCCTGCCTCCGCCAGATGTCCTGATCTGGTGGGGTGTGAACCTCCGAACCGGCGGAATCAGGCGGATGCGGCGGTCGCGCGACGTCCGGCCGCTCAGCGCCCCACGAGCGAGTGGAAGGCGCCGGGCGACAGCGCGTGGTCGAGCGCGAGCATGCTCGCGCCGATGACGCCGGCCTTCTCGGCGGCGGTCGACTGCACGATCGACAGGTGTCCGGTCGCGAGGGGCATCGACCTCGTGTAGACGACCTCGCGCACGCCGGCGATGAGGTGCTCGCCGACGCGCGCCATCGATCCGCCGAGCGCGATCACGGACGGATTGAGCAGGCTCACGCACGCCGTGAGCACCTCGCCGATGTCGCGCCCCGCCTGCCGCACGGCCTGGATCGCCTCGACGTTGCCGCTCTTGACGAGCGTCACGACGTCGTCGCCGTTCTCGGCGTTGACGCCCCGGTCGCGCAGCGCGCGGGCGATGGCGGGTCCGGAGGCGAGGGCTTCGAGGCATCCGGTGTTTCCGCAATGACACGGCACCCCGGCGCCTCGCGCGATGTGCACGTGGCCGATGTCGCCGGCGACGCCCTGCGCCCCGCGCAGCAGCATGCCACCCGAGATGACGCCCGCGCCGATGCCGGTGGCGACCTTCACGAACACGAGGTCCTCGGTCGTCGGCCACGCCATCGCTCGCTCGCCGAGGGCCATGATGTTGACGTCGTTGTCGACGAGCACGGGGACCTCGAGGTGCTGGCGCACCCATCCCGGGACGTCGAAGCGGTCCCACCCGGGCATGATCGGCGGATTGACCGGCTGCCCGGTGGAGTGCTCGACGGGTCCCGGCACACCGATCCCGATCGCCACGAGCTCGTTGCGATCGCGGCCGGTCTGCTTGAGCAGCGTCGCGGCCGTCTCGAGCATCCACGTGAGCACGGGCACGGGGCCGAGGGTCACCGACATCGGCTCGGTGTGCTCGGCGAGGATCGTGCCGGCGAGGTCGGCGACCGCCACGGTCGCGTGCGACGCACCGATGTCGGCGGCGAGCACGACGCGCGCGCTCGGCTTGAGCGCGAACCGCGACGGCGGGCGTCCGCCCGTCGAGGTCGACTCGGCGAGCGGCGCGATGAGGCCCATGCGCATGAGCTCGTCGACCCGCGCGGCGATCGTCGAACGGGCGAGGCCGGTCGAGTTCGCGAGCTCGGCTCGCGTGCGTGGCACTCCGTCGCGCAATAGCTGGAAGAGTTCGCTCGCGCCAGTCCCACCGGACGAGGTTTCGGAGGTTATGGAGACCACAGTTCAGTCAATCATGCGGGGGTTGCCGTCAGAACTCGCGGGTACTTCTGCCGAAACAGCCGACATGGTGCGGATGCCCCGGCAGAAGCCCCCTGCGCTTATGTCGATCTCGCGCCCGCCGGCTTCGCGAACCGTTGCTGCAGCAGCACCGCGATGACGATGATGATGCCCTTCGCGACCGCCTGAACCGACGACGACAGGTTGTTCTGGACGAACACGTTCGACAGCGTCGCGAAGATCAGAACACCGAGTACGGTGCCCGTGATGGTGCCGCGACCGCCGATGAGGAGCGTGCCGCCCACGACGACGGCGGCGATCGCATCGAGCTCGTAGAGCTGACCGTGGGTCGACGTTCCCGCCGTCGTGCGACCGAGGATCATGATGGCGGCGATACCGGCCGTGAGGCCGGCGATCGCGTACAGCCAGACCGTGTGGCGCTTGACGTTGATGCCCGCGAGACGCGCCGCCTCGCGGTTGCCGCCGATCGCGACCGTGCGGCGGCCGAACGTCGTGCGGTTGAGGAGGACCCACCCGGCGGCGGCGACGATGATGAACATCCAGATCAGCACGTCGATGCCGAGGAAGTCCTCGTTGAAGAACGTGATGAACCCGCGCTCGCGGATCACGAGCGTGCGTCGCTCGGCGATGATCTCTGCGAGACCGCGGGCCGCGACGAGCATCGCAAGCGTCGCCATGAACGCGACGACCTTGCCGTACGCGATGACGACGCCGTTGATGACGCCGGCCGCGAGGCCGACGGCGAGCGCCACGACCACCATGATCACCCAGTGCGTGTCGTCGGCCGTGTTCTGCATGACGTCGATCGTCGCGACGACCGACGCGAGGCCCATGACCGAGCCGACCGACAGGTCGATGCCCCCCGAGATGATCACGAACGTCATGCCGATGCTGATGACGCCGATGATCGATGCCTGCCGCAGGATCACGAGCATGTTGTTGAGGCTCATGAACGTGTCGGCCGCCGTGATCGCGCCGACGGCCACGATGAGCAGCAGCGCGAGGATGAGGCCGAGGTTGCGGCCGAACGAGCCGCTGAAGATGCGGCGGATGCCGGTGCGCGGCGTCTTCTCGGGAGTCGGCTGCGTCGGCGGCGCAGCCTGCGCGTCGATGACGTCGGCGCGCGGGGTGGTGGATTCGCTCACGCGGCGGTTCCTTTCATGACGAGGTCGAGCACGCCGTGCTCGTCGATGTCGGAGGCGGGCACGGTGGTCAGCACGCGGCCGTCGGCGATGACGAGGACCGTGTCGGCGAGGCCGAGCACCTCCTCGATCTCGCTCGAGACGATCACGACCGCGTTGCCCGCCGCGGCCAGGCGCCTGATGAGGGCGTAGATCTCGGTGCGGGCGCCGACGTCGACGCCGCGCGTCGGCTCGTCGAGCAGCAGCACGCGCGTGCCATGCACCAGCCATCGGGCGAGGAGGATCTTCTGCTGGTTGCCGCCGGACAGCGTCGCAGCCGGGCGGTCGGGGTCGGCGGGCCGCAGGTCGAGCGCGTCGGCCTGCTCGCGCGCGACGGAGCGCTCGGCGCGCTGGTCGAGGAATCCGGCCTTCGCGAATCGTTCGAACGACGACAGCGTGACGTTGACGAAGACCGGCTCGTCGAGGACGAGTCCCTGGCTCTTGCGCTCCTCGGGTGACAGCCCGATGCCGGCGCGCACCGCATGCGGCACGGAGCCGCGCTTGAGCTCGACGCCGGCGACGCGGACCGACCCCGCGGTCGCGCGTCGCGCGCCGAACACGGTCTCGAGGATCTCGGAGCGCCCGGATCCGACCAGCCCCGCGAGCCCGATGACCTCGCCCGCGCGCGCCGCGAACGACACGTCTTCGAAGACGCCTGACAGACCGAGCCCATCTACCTCGAGCACGATCGGTGCGTCGGGCGCAATCGGCACGGGCGGCGGGAAGACGTTCTCCACCGTCCGACCGGTCATGAGCCGGATGAGGTCGCTCGTCGGCGTGTCTTTGACCGAGAGGCCGCTCGCCATGCTGCGTCCGTCCTTGAGGACCGTGATGCGGTCGCCGATCTGGCGGATCTCCTCGAGGCGGTGGGTGATGTAGACCACGGCGATGCCCTCGGCGGTGAGCTCGCGCACGACGTTGAAGAGGTTCTTAACCTCCTCGGTGTCGAGGACGGCCGAGGGCTCGTCCATGATGATGAGCTTGATGTCGTGCGACAGCGCGCGAGCCATGCTCACGATCTGCTTGTTGGCGGCGCTGAGCTGACCGACCTCGATGTTGGGCGAGAGCGAGCCGTGGCCGAGACGGCGGAGCAGCTCGCGAGCGCGACGCGTCGCCTCGCCGCGGCGCGTGAAACCGCCGCGATCGAACTCGTGTCCGAGGAAGATGTTCTCGGCGACCGTGAGCCCGTCGACGACGTCGAGCTCCTGGTACATCGTCGCGATGCCGAGCGAGAGCGCCGCCTGGGGGTCGGGGATCGTGACTTCGTCGCCGAGCCACGTGATCGTGCCCTCGTCGAGCTGGTGGACGCCGGCGAGCGTCTTGATGAGCGTCGACTTGCCCGCACCGTTCTGCCCCAGGATGCAGTGCACCTCACCCGCGCGCACATCGAGGTCGACGCCGCGGAGTGCGTACACCCCGGCGAAGTGCTTGGTGGCGCCGCGCACCTCGAGCAGCGTCGGCGCATCCTCCGGTAATGACGAAGAGTGGTCGTCTTTGATCACAGCGAGACCATAACATGCTCGCGAAGTCCGGATCGAGACGGTTTTCGACGATCCTGGGCGTCACCGAGAGTCGGATGTCTCGGCTCATTCCCGGGACTCCAGCACGTTCCGACGCTTTTGACGAGGCGCGCACAAAAGGTGTTGCGGTGTCGGCCACTTCTGCTACGGTGGCCCTGGTCAGCGTGGACAGCTTGAGTGTGGGCTTCAGCCCACGGCCACGCCGGGCGGATCTGCATCACATTCAAGGAGGAACGGAATGCGTCCCAAGCGCACTATGGGGCTGCGCGCGCTCGTCGCGGGTGCGGCCGCGCTCACCACGATCGGACTGCTCGTCGGCTGCACCGCCGGCGGTGGGGACGACGACGTGGTCGACCAGGGCACGACGAGCGAAGAGAACCAGGCGACGGGCGAGACGGTCGTCATCGGGTTCTCGGGACCGGCTGCCGACCACGGCTGGCTCGGCGCGATCAACTCCGGCGCCCAGGCGGCCGCCGACAGCTTCGAAGACGTCGAACTGCGGGTCGCGGAGGGCACGAACGACGCGAACGCGCAGATCGCCGCGGTCGAGACCTTCATCAACGAGGGCGTCGACGCGATCGTGCTGCTGCCGACCGACGGCGCGGCTCTCACCGAGGTCGCGATCAAGGCGATGCAGGCGGGTATCCCCGTCATCAACGTCGACCGCGAGTTCTCCAGCCCGTTCGCCGCACGCACCACGATCCTCGGTGACAACTACGGCATGGGTGTGAGTGCCGGCACTTACATCTGCGAGCAGCTCGGCGGCGAGGGCTTCGTGGCCGAGATCGCCGGCATCGACTCGCTGCCGCTCACGCAGGACCGCTCGCGCGGCTTCGCCGACGCGCTGTCGGACTGCGGGCTCGAGGTGAACGCCCGCGTCGCGGCGGACTTCACCGTCGCAGGCGGCGAGGCCGCGGCGTCGCAGCTTCTGGCGGCGAACCCGCAGATCGACGCCATCTGGAACCATGACGACGACCAGGGCGTCGGCGTGCTCGCCGCGATCGAGGCGGCCGGGCGCGACGAGTTCTTCATGATGGGCGGCGCGGGAAGCCGCAACGCGATGGAGGCCATCGAAGCCGACGACACGGTGCTCAAGGCGACGGTCATCTACCCGTCGACGCAGGCCGCCGACGGCATCGCGCTCGCGCGCCTCATCGCCCAGGGCAAGACGATGAGCGACCTCATCACGCCGAGCGTTCCGAACCGCATCGTGCTCGATGCGCCGGTGGTCACGAAGGACAACGTGCAGGAATTCATCGACCTCGCGTTCGCATCCTGATACCGCCGCGGGGCGCCCGTCTTCAGGGCGGGCGCTCCGCGTGCACCACCGACGACGTCTGAGGGAAAGGACCCCGCGTGACTGCAGAGCACCGCGACCCCGAGGCATCCGGTCTTCGGGTGGCCATGATCGGGCACGGTTTCATGGGAGCGGCCCACTCGGTCGGTTGGCGGCAGGCGCCTGCCGTGTTCGATCTTCCGGTGCGGCCGCATATGGCGGTCGTGGTGGGTCGTGACGTCGAGGCGACGGCCGCAGCGGCCGAGAAGTGGGGCTGGGGGGAGGCTGCGAACGACTGGCGTGAGGTGGTCGCCCGTGACGACATCGATGTGGTCGACATCGTGACGCCGGGTGATTCGCACGCCGAGATCGCGATCGCGGCGCTGGGGGCGGGCAAGCATGTGCTGTGCGAGAAGCCGTTGGCGAACACGGTGGCTGAGGCGGAGGCGATGGCGGATGCCGCGGCCGCAGCCGCGGCGGCCAAGGGTGTGCGGGCGATGGTG
>NZ_DATMFG010000006.1:0-54621 GCF_035556355.1 Microbacterium sp. | reverse complement strand
CGTCGCCGAGCGCCCCGCCGTCGCCTGTCGTCCGCCACACCGTGACGGGCACGCCGAGCTCGGTGCGCAGCCGGGTCGCGAGAAGATCCGTGTCGCCGCCGGCGACGAGGACGACCCTCGCGAGCGCGGGCCGCTCGGGGGTCGTCGCGGTCGGTGCGACGCGGCGATCGCGCCGCCAGATCACGAGGTGGTAGGCGAAGACGACGGCCGTCGCGCACAGGAGTCCGAACGGGGCGCGGATGTGCTCGATGAGCCCGCCCGCTCCTCCGACGATGAGCACCTCGAGCACGCGGTACGCGATCACCAGAAGCGCGACGAGGGCGACGATCGCACTCGCGCCGAACACGACGATGAGGTACACGCGGCGGGCGGGGTCGCCCGCATCCGTCTCGCTCACCGCCCGGTCGGGACGCCACGCGATCCACCACACGGGCGCGCCGACGACGAGGGCGCTGAGTCCGCCGAGCAGGAGTGTGCGCGGGTTCGAGTCCACCAGCGTCGGACCGAGGGTCGCGAGCAGCGCGTTGATCACGACGCCGAAGCCGCTCGCGGCCCCGATGAGCGCGACGCCCGAGGTGACGAGGCGGGCGGCGCGGCGCGCACGCTCCGAGCGCGCGGCCATCACCTGACGGTGGTAGTCCCACACGATCGCACCGACGAGCGCCGCTCCGATCGCGGGGCCGAGCGGCGAGAGCACTTCGGCGGCGGCATCCGCGTCGAACAGCAGCCGCAGGACGACGAAGAGCACGGTTCCGAGCCCGAAGAGAGCGGTCGCGGCGGACGCGCCGATGATGACGACCAGCACGACGGTCGCGAAGCCGCCGCGCTCGTCGCGCGCCCCTTCGCGGAACCGGTGCCACCACCAGACCACCGCTCCGACCGCGAGCCACACGAGCGCCTGGAGCACCGGGACGAACCACGTGCGCGAGTCGGCCAGCACGGGCGCCACGCCGGCGAGCGCCTCCGACACGAGTGCGGCGATCGCGCTGATGGCGCCGGATGCCGCGACCGCGAGCCCGTACAGCGCCGAGAGCTGCACGGGCAGCAGCGGCAGCCGCGTGGGCGCGGTCGCCGAGCTGCGGCGCATGTGCCGGTGCCACACCCAGATGCCCGCCCACACGATCGCGGCTGCCGCGTCCGCGGGCTGCCACCGCCCGTCGAGGGCGGCGTTCACGGTGATCGCGAGCGCCGATGCGGAAGTGACGAGCGCCGTGAGGGTCGCGACCGTGAGGTAGAGCGTCCACACGAGCGACGCCCGCTCCGACACGTCGGACACCAGGCGGCGGCGCTCCCACCACCACAGCACCCCGGCGAGGGGCGCGCCGATGACGGCGAACGCGAGCGATCTCGCGAGTCCTGCGTCGTCGCCGGCGAGCGTGGCGCCTGCGCCGATGATCCGCTCGATCAGACCGGCGAGACCGATCGCGGCGATCACGACGAGCGTGAGCAGGAGGACGAAGACGATGATGCGGCGCACGACGGTCTGCGCCCGGCCGGTCGCGGTGGTGGCCATCATCACAGCCCGCTGTCGAAGCAGATCGTGAGCTGCCACGGCGCCGCGTCGACGTACCACTGCCCGCCGACGCGCACGAGGTCGAACGCCTCCTCGCTGCGGTACTCGTTCGTGCCGAACGGTCCGGACTCGTACACGGTCGCGACGATCACCTCGACCCGCGCGGAGTCCTCGCGCTCGGTCGTCTCGACCAGCGTCACCCGGAGGTCGTCCGTACCCGGCTGCTGCCGCTCGCAGTCGTCAGCGAGATCGGGCGCGAGATACCGGAGCGCGGTCTGCGTGTCGCCGTCGATGACCGCCTGCGAGTAGCGCTGCACGACCCCCTCAGGGGTGTCCTCCGCGTACTCGACGGGGCCGCCGCGCGCGAACACCGCGATGAGCGCGACCACGACGACCACCGCGACCCCCGCCATGAGGGCGATGAGCGGCCAGCGCGCCTTCTTCAGCGACTTGTTCGAGGCGTCCTCGGGAGCACCCGTTCCGGCATCCGTCATGGCCACATCATGCCGGTTCCGCGGCCCGTTGCGCCGCAGGGACTCGTGCCGATCTCACAGGCCGCCGCGCCTCCCGGATTGTTACGATCGACAGATCGGGCAGAGTCGCCCGCTCTAGGGGCCGTTTCCTCGGACGGCGAGGGGAGTCGCATGACAGAGACCGCGACAGAGACCGCTACGGACTTCGCGCGCGCGACGACCGCCATCCTCGATTCGGTGGCGCGCGTGATCGACGGCAAGCCGGATGCCGTGCGCTCCGCACTCGTGTGCCTGCTGGCCGAGGGACACCTGCTCATCGAGGACGTGCCCGGTGTCGGCAAGACGATGCTCGCTCGCGCCCTCGCGGCATCCGTCGACGCGACCGTTCGCCGCATCCAGTTCACTCCCGACCTGCTCCCCGGCGACGTGACGGGCGTGAGCGTCTTCAACCCGGTCGATCGCGAGTTCGAGTTCAAGCCGGGCGCGATCTTCGCGAACATCGTCATCGCGGACGAGATCAACCGCTCCTCCCCCAAGACCCAGTCCGCGCTCCTCGAGGCGATGGAGGAGGGCCAGGTCACCGTCGACGGACAGACCTACCCCCTGCCCGACCCGTTCCTCGTCGTCGCGACCCAGAACCCGCTCGAGATGGAGGGCACGTACGCCCTCCCCGAGGCGCAGCGCGACCGCTTCATGATGCGCATCTCGATGGGGTATCCCGACGCGAGCTCCGAGGCGCTCATGCTGCGGCAGCGCGACACCGTGAACCCCCTCGACTCGATCGCCCCGGTCGTCTCGAGCACGCGCGTCGCCGAACTCATCGCGTGGGCACGCGCCGTGCACGTCGCGCCGGCCATCGAGGAGTACGCGGTCGCCCTCGCGGCCGCCACCCGCTCGCACCCCGACCTGCGTCTGGGCGCGAGCCCGCGCGCGACGCTCCAGCTCGTGCGCGCCGCCAAGGTGTGGGCGGCGCTCGACGGACGCGGATTCGTCATCCCCGACGACGTGACCGCGCTCCTGCATTCCGTCTTCACGCATCGGCTCATCCCGACCCGGTCGGCGGGCGGCGCACGCGCCCGGTCGACCGCCGATGCGATCGCGACGATCCTCGACCGCATCGCGGCGAGCGTGCGGGTGCCGCTCGCGACCCGCCAGTGACCGGTCTGTGAGGCATCCATCATGAACCGCCTTTGGCCTCTCACCGCACGGGGCACGGGCGCGCTGGTGCTCGCGATCGCGTGCTTCATCATCGCGAACGAGGTGGGGATCCCCGAGCTCATGTACTTCGGTGTGCTCCTCCTCGCGGTGCTGGGCGCGAGCATCGCGTCGCTGTACCTCACGCGGCGGGCCGACACGGTGGCGCGGTCGTTCATGCCGGATGTGGCATCCGTCGGACGCGACGCGCGCGTCACGGTGCGGGTGGGTGTGCGGACGGCGTTCCCCACTCCCCCGGGCGCGTGGCAGGACACCCTGCCGAAGGGTGTCGCGGGCGACGCGCGCGGTGTGTTCCCCGCCCTCGGGTCGGGGCTGCGCGGATCAGACCGCATCGTCGAGCTGACGTATACCGTGACGGGCACGCGGCGCGGGGTGCATCCGATCGGCCCGCTCTCGGTGCGCTCGACCGACCCGTTCGGTCTCGCGCGGCGCCGCAACATCTTCGGCGAGAAGACCCACATCACGATCGCACCGGCCGTCGTCGACCTTCCGGCGCTTCGCAACTTCGCCGGCGAGGCGGGCGGCATGCTGCACACGACGACGACGCAGCTCGGTCAGGGCGCCGACAACCTCATCGCGCGGCCGTACGTGCCCGGTGACTCGATGCGGCGCATCCACTGGCGGGCGACGGCGCACCGCGACGAGCTCATGGTGCGGCAGGAGGAGCAGGAGTCGACGCCCGAGGCCACGGTCGTGCTCGACCGGGGCGTGCTGCGCTGGGCGGGCGAAGCGATGCAGGCTCCCGGCGCGGACCCCGGCTTCGAGATCGCGGTGTCGGCGGCGGCATCCGTCATCGCCCGTCTCGCGCACGACGGGTACGCGGTCGAGGTGATCGACTCCGACGGCACGCAGCTGGCCGAGCGCATCGACGGCGGCGACATGATCGAGGTCGAGCTGGTGATCAACGGCTTCGCGAAGCTCATGGCGCGGCGCGACGACCACCTCCAGCAGCTGTCGCGCGTCTTCTCGGGCGTCATGACCGGTCCGGTGGTCGTCATCACGGGTCGATTCGACACGGCGGATGCCTCCGCCCTCGCGCCGATCGTGCATCACTCGACGCTCCCGGTGCTGCTGACGGTCTCGCCGTCGGCGGGGTCGCTCGAGCGTGCGGCGGATCTCGGCTGGCGGGTCGGGCGCATCGGCGACGAGGCGGAGATCGCTCCGGCGTGGGTCAACGCGGTGGACAGGGCGGCGGCGAATGTCCTCCAGTGACCGCGATCCCACCGGGATCATCGACGACGTCCGGGCCGGCCGCCGCGGCGCCGACCTGACGCTCACAGCGGGCGTGCTCGTCGCGGTGCTCGCGGCGCTCCTGCCGCTCATGCGCGTCGTGCGCCCGAGCGGATGGCTGCTCGGCGCGGTCATCCTCACAACGGGCATCCTCGCCTCGGGTTACGTCGCTCGCCGATACCGGCTCGCGGCGATCGCGGTGTCCCTCATCGAAGCAGCCGTGTGGGTCGTGTTCGTGTCGCTCGTGTTCCTGCGCGACACCGCCTTGCTGTGGATGATCCCGACACCTGAGACGATCACACGTCAGGTTCCGCGGCTCGTCGGCGTGGCATCCGAGGAGATCGCTCTGGGAGCGGCCCCGCTGGAAGCCGGCGTCGCGCTGTCGTTCCTCATCGTCGCGACGACGGGCCTGCTCACGATCGTCATCGATCACGTCGTGCTGACCGCGCGGATGCCGCTTCTCGCCGCCATCGGACTCATCGCCGTCTCGCTCATCCCCGCGATCGCGGTGCCCAGCGACCTGGATGTCATGGCGTTCGTGCTCCTCGCGGCGGCGATCCTCTTCCTCATGCGCGCCGACACGCGTGCGCGCGAACGGCAGAAGGAGCGCGACGCGGAGCGGACCGCCGGCGTCCCCGCGACGGCGCTCGGCATCGGGGCGATCGCGGTCGTCGTCGCCGTCGTGGCGTCGCCGCTGCTCCCGCAGCCGACCGTGCGCGCGGGGGCCGGCGGGCTGGGCCCCGGCACCGGGATCGACGTGACGCTCGAGCTGGGCGACGACCTGCGGCGGCCGCGCGAGATCGAGGTGCTCGTCATGCGCAGCAACGCGCCGACGCCGCCGTATCTGCGCGTCGCGACGCTCACCGGGTTCGACGGCGCGGTGTGGAACCCCGACCGTGTGCGCAGCGTTCCGCTCGACGGCCCCGAGGGGCTCAGTGAGATCAGCGTCGCACCGAACATCGACGTCGCCGAGTACCGCACCAACGTCGTGGTGCTGAATCTGTCGTCGCCGTGGCTGCCGGTGTCGTATCCGGCGGTCGAAGTCACCGGATTGACGGGTCAGTGGGCGGCGGTGCCGTACAACCGCACGGTCACGGCGCGCTCGGGCTCGACGCAGGGGCAGGTGTACGAGGTGGTCAGCCACGTGCCGCGGCCCACGCTCGAGCAGATCCGCGCGCGGCCGTCGCGCGCCAACGAGCAGCGCGACGAGACGACGCAGATCCCGACAGATCTGCCGCCCATCGTCGCCGAGCTCGCACAGGAGGTGACCGCCGACGCGGCGACCGATTACGACCGCCTCATCGCGCTGCAGTCGTGGTTCCGCTCGAGCGAGTTCCAGTACTCGCTCGAGGCGCCCGTCGAGGACGGGTTCGACGGGACGGGCGCCGAGGCCGTCGCGCGGTTCCTCGAGGCCCGCGCCGGGTACTGCGTGCACTTCGCATCGGCGTTCGCGCTCATGGCGCGCACGCTCGGCATGCCGTCGCGCATCGTCGTCGGGTACCTGCCGGGCGAGGCGACGACCGACGCGATCGACCGTCAGACCGTGTACACGGTCACGAGCGGACGCCTGCACGCGTGGCCCGAGGTCTACTTCGACGGCATCGGCTGGGTGCAGTTCGAGCCGACGAACAGCCTCGGCACGCCGACCGCGTTCTCGCCCGCGGCGTCACAGGGCGGTCCGAACGACCCTGCGAATCCGGCGACTCCTCTGCCGAGCACGGCTCCTTCGTCCGCTCCCGGGCTCACCCCCGACGACGGCGGACCGAACGATTCGGGATCTTCGGATGCCTCGGCCACCGGTCCGCTCGACCTCACGCCCGCGGCCACGGTGGTCCTCGGGATCCTGTTCGCCCTCGCGATTCCTGGGCTCGTGCGCGAGATGCGGCGCCGGCAGCTTCTCGCGGCGGCGCGCACGGGCGATGCGGCATCCGCCTGGACCATCGTCCAAGACGTCGCGATCGACCTCGGCGTGAGCGTTCCGGCGTCCGAGAGCGCGCGCAGTCTCGGCGCCCGGCTCGTCGAGCAGCACGGCGCTCCTCCGTCGGACATGAGCCTCCTCATCAGCGCGATCGAGCGCGCGAGCTACGCGCCCGGCGGAAAGCACGGGTTCTGGCAGGGTGAGGCGATCGCGAACGCGGCGGTGTCGGCGTCGCGTGCGATGCTCGCGGAGGTCGAACTTCCGCGTCGGATCCTCGCGATCCTCGCGCCGCGGTCTCTCGTCATCCGCCCGGGCAGCCTCTACGCCGGTGCGGGGGCGCGGGTCGGGGCGCGCCTGCGGGCTCGCCCCTAGGGCGGCCGAGATTGCGCGAATCACCGCCGGATGCCGGCATCCGCAGCCGTTCGCGCAATCTCGGCGGGGCTTGAGCGGGGTCGGGCGGCGGTCGGGAGCGCGGTGGAGGGCACGGTAGGATGGCCTGTGGCCCTCCGGGGCCTCCTGGAGGATTCGCCTAGTGGCCTATGGCGCACGCTTGGAAAGCGTGTTGGGTGCAAGCCCTCGGGGGTTCGAATCCCCCATCCTCCGCCACACTCCTTCTTCCGCCGTCGCCTGGACGTTCGGAGTCAGGCCTTCGTGAGGTCCTGCGCAAGCATCACGAGGATGTCGCTGGGGCCGCGCAGGTAAGTGAGCTTGTACACGCCCTGGTAGTTGGCGACGCCGCGCAGCGGGTGGTATCCGTGCCTCGCCGCGATCGCGAGCGCCTCGTCGAGGTCGTCGACCGAGAACGCGACCCGATGCATGCCGATCTCGTTCGGCAGGATGGGGTCGCGTTCGATCGCGTCGGGGTGGATGTACTCGAAGAACTCGAGTTGACCCGTGCCGTCCGGGGTCTGCAGCACCGCAATGCGCGCGTGGTTGCCGTCGAGACCCACGGCGGTGTCGGCCCACTCGCCGCTGATCTCGTCGCGGCCGAGCACGGTCAGGCCGAGGTCGGTGAAGAACGCGATCGCCTCTTCGAGGTCTCGAACGGCGACGCCGACGTTCTCGAGCTTGATGGACATGCGGGCGAGCCTACTCACCCGATCCCCGTCACCGGCACCCCCAGCCACTCTCCGAGGTCCATGATCTCGGCGCGCACCATGTCCATCTCCTCGGGCTCGAACGGCAGGAACTCGTGGATGGCGTTGACGCGCAGCACCTCCGCCTTGCGGTCGACCTCGGCGTCGAGCATGCCGACGAACCGGTCGCCGAGCAGGATCGGATGCGCGAAGTAGCCGTACACGCGCTGCGCCTTCGGCTTGAACTGCTCGAGCACGTATTTGAACTCGAAGACCTCCTCGAGCCTCCCGCGGTCGAACAGCAGACCGTCGTATGGGTTCAGGAATGCGACACGGCCGCCCCGGTCCTCGTCGAGGGCGGCGAGCGCCTCTGGGTCGACGCGGAACTTCCAGGTGCTGCCTTCGACGGTGGCCGGCTCGCCGGCATCGCCGACGGGCGACCACCACCAGTGCGATCGTCCGATGCCTGTCGCCTGCAGGGTGCGCTCGTGGAGCATCCGCTTGGCCTCTTCGGGGTCGATCTCGGGAAGATCCTGGGGGTAGACGCGCTCCGCGAGATCCCACACGCGGTGCCGGCCCTCGCGTCGCGTGATCGCGACGACGCCCTGCCGGGAGAGGAAGTCGAGCATGATCGGCACCTGGTTCGAGCCCGACCAGCCGTCGGGAGGGCGGCTGACTTGCGCGGTGTCGGGGATGTCGCTCGCGAGGAGGGGACCGTCGGCGCGCAGCCGCGCGAGCACGTCCTTGCGGAACCGATCGTTGGCCTCGAGCCACTCGCGCGTGCTCTTGCGGCGCGGCCACGTACGCATGCCCGGCATCATGAGCGGCAGCAGGCTCATCGGATGGAACATGCCGCCGAGTTCGAAGAGCAGCCGGTCCTCCTCGACGGCCTTCCGCAGCTGGCCCGGCTCGTACGACCAGCCGATGCGCGACCACATGATCGTGTGCTCGCACGGCGCGATGACCGCCGTCGGGTCGATCTTGATCTGGCCGAGTTGCTCGGCGACTTCGACGACGTCACCCGGGCGCTCCGCGTCGAGCAGCTGGGCTCGCACGATGATTCGGCGCGCCTGCTCGCGGGTGAGGGTGTGCGTCACGGTCCGTGATCCCTATCGCACGAGCTCGTACCGGCGTCCGTCGACCGTGACCGAACCGCCGTCGACCGGCGCCTCATACGCGAGGGGGCCCGCGTCGCGCCACCCTTCGCGCTCGTAGAAGCGGCGGGCGCGTGCGTTGCCGGCGACGACGGCGAGCCACGGCTGCTCGTGCCCCGCCTCGATGAGCCGGCGCGCCCCCTCGTCGAGGAGCGCCTTCGCGACCCCCGTGCCCCGCGCGTCCGCGTCGACGAACAGCTGCTCGAGCTCGTCCCCCTTGAGCGTCACGAATCCGACGACGCTGCCGTCCACCTCCGCGACGAACGTGCGGTCGATCATCGCGGCCGCGCGACGCGCGAACGATTCCGGCGTGCGGTGCCGCACGAGCTCCTCGGGGACGTGCCCCAGGTGGCCATCCCGCCAGCCCGCCTCCCAGACCTCGGCGATTCGCGGGGCATCCGAAGCGACTGCGGGACGGATTCGCATGACAGTCAGGCTAGCGGCGCCGACCGACGCGGAAGACCGGATGCCGATCCGCCACCGCCTCGAACTCCTGCAGCGGCGCATCGGGACGCACCGGGATATGCGGCCGCGCACCCGGTGCCACCTTGAGGTACGCCTTGATGATCGGCGCCCGCTCCGCGACGGGAACCTCCTCGAGCAGGACCTCCTCGCGGCGTCGCCGCCGCAGGACCGCCCGCCCGCCGGCGGCGCGCACGTTGCGCACCCAGCCGACGTCATCGCCGAGCATCGACACGAGGTAGCGATCCCCGCCGACCTCGGCCACGGCCAGCGGCACCTCGATGGTGCGACCGGATCTGCGCCCGGTGACTTCGAGGGTGACCGCCTGCCGTGGCCCGAGGCCGCGAGAGAACAGTGCGGCGTCTGCCCGGTTGAAGGCCCGCATGAACGCGCCCGGCCGGTGCCGGTCCGAGCCGTACAGCCGGCGCTTCAGCTTTCCGAGCACGGTGACCAGTGTTTCAGGCGGGTACGCCGCGGGTCACCGACTTCCGGGCTCTCCACATCAGCAGCACCGCGGCCAGCCCGGCAGCGGACGGCAGCAGCCCGATCAGCCCGAGCTCGATCGGCAGCCCGGTGTCGCCTGACGTGTCGCGGACGGTGAGCAGGTACAGCGCCAGGACGGTCCCGACCGCGAACAGCGTGCCCATCAGCCAGTCCGCCCACCGGAATCCGCGTCGGGTCGCCCAGATCGCCAGGATCCAGCCGACGGCACCGAGGGCGCCGACGACCGTCAGCACGATGGTCCACAGGGTCACCGCCTCTTCGATCCGGGTGGGGCCGTATGACGGGTAGCTCGCCTTCAGGTGCGCGGCGAGCAGGCCGGTGCCGGCTCGGTCGACGTAGACGAAGGCGACGGACAGGACCGTGAGGATCAACCCGGCGTACAGGCTGGCCAGGACCGGGCCCCGGAGGCTGGTGTCGGGGGTGCGGGTGTCAGGGGTTCGAGCGGTCACGGTGGTGGTACTCCTTTCGTGAGGTCGTGCTTCGTGAGGTCGTGCTTCGTGAGGTCGTGCGGCCGGTGGGCCGCGGAAGGACGAGGGCGGCGACGAGGACGGCCACGCCGAGCAGGACCGCCCCGAGGTTGAACCCGAGCGCGTAGCCGCCGGTGAGCGCCTCCACGTCGATGGAGCCGTTGGTGGAGCCGCCCGCGCGGGCCGCAGCGGCGGTGCCCAGCGCGGCGAGACCGAGCGAGGCTCCCAGTTGCCGGGAGGTGTTCAGCACCCCCGAGGCGACGCCGCTGTGCCGCTCCTCGACGCCGACGGTGGCGGTGGCGACGACCGGCCCCAAGCACAGGCCGAAGCCGATGCTCGTCACCAGCGACGGGCCGAGGACGTCGGCGAGGAACGTTCCGTCGGCGCCGATCCGGCCGAACCAGGCGAACCCGGCCGCGGTCAGCAGCCCGCCCCAGATGAGCAGCGAGCGGGGCGGCATCCGCGAGCCGAGCCTGATCGCGAGGAACGAACCGGCGACGACGCCCAGCGCGAAGGGCAGGAACATCAGCCCCGCGAGCGCGGGACCGTGGCCGAGGACGTCCTGGAGGTACAGCGACATGAAGTAGAACGCGGAGGCCATCGCGGCGCCGAGCAGGAGGTTGTAGGCATTCGCCCCCGACACGGTGCGCAGCCGGAACAGCGCGAGCGGAAGCACGGCGTCACGCGTGGTCGCCCGTTGGACGAGCACGAACGCGACGAGAAGGACGGATGCCGCCACGAGCGAGCCGAGGGTGACCGGCGACGCCCAGCCGTGCTGGTCCGTGCCGACGATCCCGTACACGAGAGCGGTCATCCCCGCCGTGCCGAGAACGGCGCCGAGGACGTCGGGCCGTGCGTGGCGCGCCACGGGTCGGTCGGCCGCCACGCCCCACCACGCCAGCGCCACGGCGAGCACGGCCATGGGGACGTTGACCCACATGACCCAGCGCCAGCCGGCGTACTCGGTGAGCACGCCGCCGACGAGGACACCGAGAGCGCCGCCGGCGGCGTTCATCGCGCTCCACACGCCGAACGCCTGCGCACGGGCGCGACCGCTCGGGAAGGACACGGTGAGGATCGCCAGCGCGGCGGGCGCGAGGGCGGCCGCGCCGATCCCCTGCGCGGCACGAGCGGCGATGAGCTGGCCCTGTTCCTGGGCGAAGCCGCCGAGCAACGACGCGAGCGCGAAGAGGCCGAGCCCACCGAGGAGGACCCGCCGACGGCCGTGGCGATCGGCGAGCTTGCCCCCGAGGAGCAGCAGCCCGCCGAAGGCGAGCGCGTACGCGTGGATGACCCACGTGACGTCGACGCCCCCGAATCCGAGGCCCGACGCGATCTCGGGCAGGCCGAGATTCACCACCGACAGATCCAGGGAGACCAAGAACTGCACCACTCCCACGGCCGCGAGCGTCAACCCCGGCCGAGCGGCGGTCTCATCTTTTCGGAACATGTTCCTAAAATAAGGAGAGCGCGGTTCGGGAGTCAAACCGGAGGGCCCGGAGAGGGCAGGATGAGTGACATGACCGAGGCCACCCCCACCCCGCGCCGCGGCCGGCCCGCGGTGACGTCGCGGGCCCGGATCCTCGCCGCCGCGCGTCGGATCATCGATCGCGAGGGGTGGCGACGTCTCACCCTGCGCCGACTGGCCGCCGAGCTCGATGTGGGCACGACGACGCTCTATCACCACGTGCGCGACCGTGAGGATCTGCTCATCCAGCTCCTCAACGAGGACGCCGCGCAGAGCCTGGCCGAAGTCGAGCTGCCCGAGAAACCCCGCGAGCGCATCATCACCGCGATGGTCGCGGTGCACGACGCACTGGCCGAGACGCCGTGGGCGGCCGAGGTGCTCACCGTCGACGGCTTCCTCCCCCGCCTGGGCGAGCCGGCCCTCCGGGTGGTCGAGGCAGTCCTGTCCGCTGCGGTCGAGCTGGGGTGCACGCAGGAGCAGGCGGTCGACCTGTTCCGGACCGCCTGGTACCTCACCGTCGGCGAGCTCCTCGTCCGCGCGCGGTCCGGCGAGCTCAGCCAAAACGCGGAGCGCCGCGCGGACTGGGCCCGGGAGACCTTCGCCGACCCGCGTATGCCGCAGCTCGCCGCGATCGGCGCGCGCTGGCCGGAGCTCGCGGCCCGGGACACCTTCCGCGTGGGCCTGGCCGCGCTGGTGGACGGGATGCTGCCCGGCTCAAGCCGAGAAACCGCCCGATGACAGTGCGCCGCGCCCCGAGTAGCGTCGGAGCATGCCCCCCGAGAAAGACGAAACCCTGCCTGCGGCATCCGCCGGGGCCGCGCCCGAACCGGCGCACGACCCCGTCCAGTCGCCCCGTCTGACCGATGACCAGTGGGCACGGCTGCTCGAGTTCGGCGAGCCCGAGGAGATCGAGCCCGGCGACTACCTCTTCCGCACCGGCCAGCGCGACTACAACCTCATGCTCATCGAGAGCGGGCAGGTCGAGATCGTGCGCGAGCCGCTCGGATGGGTCGGCGAGGTCGTCATCACCACGATCGGTCCGCGCTCGTTCCTCGGCGAGCTCGGCATCCTGAACGGCCAGGCCGCGTTCCTGTCGGCCCGCGTCACCGAGCCCGGCATCGCGTACCGCGTGAGCGAGGAGAACCTGCGGAGGCTCATGGCCGAAGACGACGAGCTGTGCGACATCCTGCTGCACGCCCTGTGGGCACGGCGCGAGGCTCTGCGCAGCGGCCCCGCCGCGCTCACGCTCAAACTGGTCGGCTCCAAGGCGTCGAGCGAGTTCCTCGCCCTGCGTCGGTTCGCCGAGCGCACCGACCTCGTGCACACGGCGATCGACCTCGAAGACGTCGTCGACAAGACGCATCACGCCGACTACCTCGAGGAGCGCGGCTTCACGAAAGCCGACCTCCCGATCGCGTACGTTCAGGGCGAGCCGATCCTGCGCGCGACTCCCGGGCTCGTCGCCGACCGCCTCGGACTGAGCTACCAGGCCAGCACCGACGACTTCGTCGACCTGACCGTCATCGGCGGGGGGCCGGCCGGCCTCGCGGCGGCGATCTACGGGGCATCCGAGGGTCTGCGCACCGTCCTCCTCGACGCGGTCGCTCCCGGCGGACAGGCCGCAGCGACCTCGCGCATCGAGAACTTCCTCGGGTTCCCGTTCGGCGTCACCGGGCGCGCGCTCATCGGCCAGGCATCGCTGCAGGCGCTCAAGTTCGGCGTTCGCGTCTACGCACCGTGCGAGGCAGTGAGCCTCACCACGATCGACGAAGGCCTCGAGGTCACCCTCCGCGACGGACGCACGATCCACACGCGCAGCGCGATCGTCACGTCGGGCGCCGCGTACCGCACGCTCGACCTCGACCGCTGGAACGACTTCGAGGGCTCGGGCATCTTCTACGCCGCGACGCCGCTCGAGCTGCGCCAGGTGATGGAATCGCCCGTCGTGGTGGTCGGCGGTGCGAATTCTGCCGGCCAGGCGGCGCTCTACCTGGCATCGAACGGATGCCCCGTGCGCCTCGTCGTCCGCGGCGACGACCTCAGCCGGCGGATGTCGTCGTACCTCGTGACGCGGCTGCTCGAAGACCCGCGCGTCGAGGTGCTCACCCGCTCGCACGTCGTCGGCCTCGACGGCGACCGGTACCTGCGGCGCGTGCACATCGACCGCGTCGGCGAGGTCGAGGCGCGCGGGCTCTTCTGCTTCATCGGCGCCGAGCCCGCGACGTCGTGGCTCAACGGGGTCGACCGCGACCCCGAGGGATTCCTCCGGACGGGTGTCGACATCCCGCTCGACGCGCTCGGCGAGGACTGGCGGCGGCTCGGACGCGAACCACTGCCGTTCGAGACGTCGCTCCCGCGGGTGTTCGCCGCAGGTGACGTGCGCCGCGGATCGATGAAGCGCGTGGCGGCGGCTGTCGGCGAGGGGTCGAGCGCCGTGGCATCCGTTCATCGTGCCCTCGCTTCGGTGGGCGGCGTCTCGTGAGCGAGGCGGTCGACCAGGACACCGAATCGACGGATGCCGCGGAGCCCACGCGCTCCGCGCGGCCTGTCGCACCGTGGCTGTGCGCGGTGATCGGCGTCGCGGCGGCGTTCGTCGGACTGGTGCCGTGGCTCGTGACCGGCATGCGGCTGCCGCTGCAGAACCTGTGGGCGGTGGACGCGCCTCCCGAGGCGATGCCCGTCGCGATGCTGCCGTTCAGTCAGTACTCGCTGAGCCTCATCTTCGCGCTGCTCGTCGTCGGCGCCGCAGCCGCGGGCATCACGGCGCGGGCGCTGCGGCCCCGGATGCCGCGCGGCGGCTTCCCGCTCATCGCGAGCGGTCTCGTCGTGATCCAGATCATCGCGATCACCCAGTCGGCGGTGGCCGTCGGCGGCGGGCTTCGCGGCGGCACGGAGTCCGCTCTGTATCTCGGGGCGCTCGTCGTCGCGAGCGTCTTGTCGCTTCTCGTCGGGGTTCTCGTCGTGTTCCTCATCGCACGCGCGCCGCGCGGAGGCGCGCTCATCGGCCTGACGATCGGGGCGATCGCGACGCAATCGTGGCTCACGGGGTTCATGGGCGTCGAGACCCCGTACGAGATCGTCGGCCTGGTCCAGTGGGTGGCGCCCGTGCTCGTCGGCGTCGCGATCGCGTGGACCGGTGTGGGAACGGCGGGTCGCGTCATCGCGGCGCTCGTGAGCATCGCGATGGTGTGGCTCGCGCCCGCGGCGATCACCGCGGTGACGGCCGCCGCCGGGATGCGCGTGTTCGGGGGCCGGGTGAGCGAGATGGCGGACTACGCGCTGCGGGTGTTCGAGATGGCGGCGTTCACACCCCAACTGGCCTTTCGTCCGATCATCGCGGCGGTGGTCGTGGCGGCGATCGGACTCGCGGCGCGTTCCGTCCTCTTGCGGCGTGATCGACTTAATATCGAGCATGGCGCACATGACACCGACCGGCACGATCGTCGCGATCGTCGGGGAGCAGTCTGAAGACGCCCTCGCGACCTTCGACGGCATCCCCGGGGTCGAGATCCTCGCGCTGCAGGGCAGCGACCCCGGCCTGGCGACACGGCGCATCGCGGCCGCAAGCACTCCCTGGATCATCCACGACGCCGACCCGCTCGAGCACGTCGCAGCGGCGTGGGTCGAGCTCTTCGAAGAGCGCTCGACCCTCGGCGTGCTCGAACTCGAGGTCGAGGCGGCCATCGCCCGCTTCGAGGAGGGTTCGGCGCTCATGCCCGACTATTACATCGTCCTCGATCCGCAGGAGGCGCCCGACACGTGGCGCCACTGGTGGCTCGGGGCTCTCGGACATCACGCTCCGCAGCGCGTGCTCGCGTCGCGGGCACCGGAAGGACCACGAGACGCGGCGATCCGACGACTGTTGAAGGCGCTGCCCGCGTCGCGGCCGTGGCCCGACCCCGCGTCGTGGCTGCCGCACCTGCCGTTCGAGATCCCCGACCGGGTGGGGCTCAGGGACGAGGTCTAGAGCTCACTGCCCAGCGCCGCGAGCCCGCCGGCGAGGATGTCGGCGAGAAGCGCGGCATACCGTCCGTCGGGGTCGAGGTCGGGGTCGAAGACCGTGATCGAGGCGCCGATCGCGCGCGGCGCGAGCCCCTGGAGCAGGGCGGTGAGCTCGTCGGGCCGCAGTCCCCCGGGGTCGGGGCTGTCGACGGCCGGCATGACCTCGGGGTCGAGAACATCGACGTCGACCTGAAGCCAGTAACCCGCCCCCTGGTCTGCGACGTCGCGCACGCGTGCCGCCGCGCGAGCGCCGCCATGCAGGATGACCTCGCTCGCGGGTGCGACCGCGCCGATGGTCGCGCGTACGAGGTCGAGCTCGGAGTCGTCGTCGCGGCATCCGATGTGCACCGTCCGCTCGGGGTCGAAGTACGGTCCGCGCCCGTCGATGTCGGCGATCGCCGGCCAATGCAGTCCGATTGCGGCGGCGAGGTCCTCCCCCGCGACGCTCGCGCACTCGTCGCTGATCGCCGGATGCCGGAAGTCCGTGTGCCCGTCGACGTGGACGAGCCCGCGACCCTTGGGGGCGGCATCCGCCAGCCCCGCGGCGATGACGAGGCTGCAGTCGCCCCCGATCACGAGCGGCGTCGCGCCCGCCGTCCACACGCGGTCGAGCCGCTCGGCAAGACGCAGCGCGTGATCGACGAGAGCCGCTTCGTTGCGCACGTGTCCGGCGGGGCGGGTCGCGTCGTCGTCGACGTATCGTGCGGGCAGGACGGTGCCGGCGTCCCGTGCTCCGAGTTCGGCGAGGCGGGAGTAGAGGCCCGCCTCGCGCAGCGCTTCGGGCGCTTTCGCCGTGCCTGGAACCGCGCCGGGCTCGGGAGGCCGCAGGCCGAGGTTGCTTGGTGCGGAGACGATCGCCAGCATCCGGCCAGTCTGCCCCGCCCCTCCCCCAGGAGCGGTCAGCGGTAGAAGCCTTCGCGCAGATTGATCCCGTGCTCGACCCACATCTTGAGCGCGGCGAGCATGCCCGTCCAGCCCTCGCAGTTGCCGAACGCGCTCTTCGCGCCGTCGGCCGTGGCCTGCCACGACGACTCGGTGATCGTGACGAGGGTGCGGGTGCCCTCGTCGATGGGCTCGAACTCGAAGGTCGTGGTCGTCATGCCGTCGTCGGATGCGGCCGCGATCCCCTCCCACCGGATCACGATGCGGCGCGGCGGGTCGGCCTCGACGACGTTCACGGGGAACCGGCCCGGGAAGTCGGCGAAGTCCCACGTCACCTCGGCGCCCGGTTCGAGTCGCCCGCGCGCGCCGCCCGTCGTGAAGTACTGCGACAACTGCGCGGGATCGGCGACGGCCTCGTAGACCTCGGCGACGGGTCGCGCGATGCGCCCCGACACGGTGAAGTGGAGTTCGGTGAGTTCGGTAGACATGTTGTATTTTTATAACATGTCGGATGCCGGGCACAAGACCCACCTCGATGACGACGACCGCGTCTTCAAGGCCCTCGCCTCCCCCATCCGTCGTCGCATGCTCGACCTGCTGAAGGAGTCGCCCCTCTCCACGGGCGCCCTGTGCGACGCGTTTCCCGAGATCGACCGCACGACGGCGCTGCAGCATCTGCGCGTGCTCGAGGCGGCCGAGCTCGTGACCGGCCGCCGGGTCGGGCGGGAGCGGCGCCTGTCGCTCGCGCCGCTGCCGATCAAGCGCATCCACGATCGGTGGATCAGCGAGTACACGCGTGCGGCCGTCGACCTGCTGGCGCGACTCGACGCGGATACGCGGAACCCCTAGCACTGCCCGGCCGCGCTCTCAATCCCCGCGGACGCGCAAGGTCTGCCGAGTACGGTCGGGCGTGTTCCTGACGGATGGAGATTCACCGTGGCTACAACGACCGCGACCAAGACCAGCAAGAGCTCGACGGCCGGCAGCAAGCGCCGGCCCGCGCGCAAGGGCGCCGAGCTGACGCGCGAGCAGAACGCGGAGCGCGGATTCCAGGCATCCGAGACGCTCAGCGACAACCTTCAGAAGGTGCTCGTCGACCTCATCGAGCTCTCCCTTCAGGGCAAGCAGGCGCATTGGAACGTCGTCGGCCGCAACTTCCGCGACACGCACCTTCAGCTCGACGAGATCATCGAGGCCGCCCGAGGGTTCAGCGACGACGTCGCCGAGCGGATGCGGGCGCTCCACGCCCTGCCCGACGGTCGCAGCGACGTCGTGGCGCAGACGACGACGCTCCCCGAGTTCCCGCAGGGTGAGATCGCCACCACGGACGTCATCGACCTCATGACCGAGCGCCTCGACGCCGTCGCTTCGACGTGCCGCGAGGTGCACGACGACGTCGACGAAGAGGACCCCACGAGCGCCGACCTCCTGCACGCGATCCTCGAGAAGATCGAGCAGCTGTCGTGGATGGTGAGCGCCGAGAACCGCACGCCCAAGAAGTGAGCTGAACCTCGGGCCGCTCAAACCTCCGGCTCGATGTCGGGCAGCTCGAGCGGCAGCTCGCGCGTGTCGTCCCACGGCTCGGTCCAGCCGAGGCGGTCGAAGAGGCCCTCGAGCACGAGTCCGGTGAAGCCCCACACGAGGTGATCGCCGTGTTCGCCGTGCACGAGGAACCCTGGTCCGCGCCACTCCTGGCCGTCGCGGCGGATGACCGTCACGCCGCGATTGGCGGGGTCGAGCAGGTCGGCGACGGGCGCGCGGAAGACCGCGGCGGACTCGCGCTCGTCGACGACGCGGACCGGTGACGGATGCCGCCACCACGCGAGCACGGGAGTCACGAGGTGCTGCGAGTACTCGAGCCAGATGTTCTCCAGGGTTCCGAGCACCTCCACGCCGGCCGGGTCGAGGCCCGTCTCCTCGTGCGCCTCGCGCAGGGCGGCCGCGACCGGGCCATCGTCGCGCGGATCGAGGCGTCCGCCAGGAAATGCCACCTGACCGGGGTGCGAGCGCAGTGTGGTCGCGCGCTCCAGCAGGAGCAGGTCGAGGTCGCGCGGCACGGCGGCCGCCTGCGCCTCGTGCTCGCTCGGGAGCCTGTCGAGCACACCGAACAGGATCAGCACGGCGGCGGGGCGGGCCTCCCCCGGCGCGTGCGCTCGGGAGGACGCGTGGTTCGCCTGCGCGAGCGCGGCGAGCTGGGCTCGGGCGTTCTGCAGGGTCGATTCTGCGGTCGACTCTGCGGGCGGTTCGGCGGCGGGTTCGGCGGGCACCCGTTCAGGCTACGCTCGCAGACGACATGTGGATCGGCTGGATCGAGTTCGACATCCTGCTCGGCGACGTGCATTCGCTGAAAGAGAAGCGCAGCATCGTGCGCCCGCTGCTGGCTGACCTGAGCCGGCGCACCGAGGCGGCCGTCGCCGAGGTCGGCGCGAACGATCTGCACCGGCGCACATCCATCGGGATGTCGGTCGTCGCAAGGGATGCGCGGCATGTCCGGGACGTGCTCGAACGGGCCGAACGGATGCTCGCGGAGGAGCATCCGGAAGTCACCCTTCTGGCCTCGCGTCGAGGCCTCCATTCGAGCGACGACTGAGGTCGCGGCCAGGTAACGGTCAGGTAACGCCCAGAAAAGGCGGCAAGGATCGGGGCTTTGTGTGTCCGCGAAGCGGCCGCGCGTTGCGTCTCTCGCCGGCGCTGACAACCCGACACGAAACCCGAATCTTCATGCGCTCCAGTACTGCCACGTCTTCCACGTCGTCCACGCCCGTTGCCGAGCACTCCGCTCCCGCCCGCCGCAACCGCCGCCTCGCCGAGCGCCGCGCGCGCCGCCGGCCCCTCCTCTTCGCGACCGGCCTCGGTCTCGCGGTGGCGACGATCGTCGGGTGTGCCGGTGCGATGCCGCTCTCGTCGGCCGAGGCATCCGTCGATTCCGCACCTGCCACGCCGTACATGATGCTCGCGTCGTACTCGACGCCGGCTCCGCTTTCCGCGGACGCCGAACTCGCCGTCTCCGCCGCGGACACGGCGACGATCGAGGCGAAGGCCGCCGTCGAGGCGGCCGACGCCGCTGTCGCGAGCGCGGCGAAGGTCGCCGCCGACATCGAGGCGTCCGGGCTCGACATCGGCGTGGCGACGACCACCGTCGACACGACGCAGCTCGAAGAGACCGCGGACCGCCTCGAGCTCAGCATCGAGAGCCTTCCCGAGTCGCTTCTTCCGAGCGTGACTGAGGACGTGACCGCGCTCGTGGCTTCGGTGCAGGAGCAGGTCTCGGGTCTGCGCGGCCGCCTCGACGCGGCGGTCCAGGCCAAGAAGGAGGCTGAGGAGAAGGCGCGCCGCGAAGCCGAGGAGAAGGCTCGCCAGGCTGCCGAAGCCGCGGAGCGCGCGCGTCAGCAGCAGTCGTCCGGCTCGGGCGGTGGCGGCTGGGTGCCTTCGGTGCCCGTCGGCGGCGGTTCGGGTGACAACAGCCCGGCCGGCGCGCAGGCGACCGCTCGCGGCATGCTGGGCAGCTACGGCTGGGGCGACGACCAGTTCGGCTGCCTCTACAACCTGTGGCAGCGCGAGTCGGGGTGGAACTACCAGGCGTACAACGCCTCGAGCGGCGCGTTCGGCATTCCGCAGGCGCTCCCGGGCAGCAAGATGGCCTCCGCCGGCGCCGACTGGCAGACGAGCGCGCGCACGCAGATCGCGTGGGGCCTCGGCTACATCTCCGGCCGCTACGGCACCCCGTGCAACGCGTGGGGTCACTCGCAGTCCGTGGGCTGGTACTGACCCCGCCTGGCACCTACTCGCGGAAGGCCTCGAGCAGCTCGTCGACCGACTCGCCCCGCAAGAACACCGGGATCCGGTCGATCGGCGTGGGCACCGTCACCGTGCGGCCGCCCGTGATGCGTTCGCCGGTCCAGGCATCCGTCCACCCGTTCGTCCGCTCACTCTCGGGAAGCTCGGGGAGGTAGACCGACCACTCGGTCGCACCCTCTTCGAGCACGGGCGCCACGAGGATGTCGTCGCCGAGCAGCCACTCGGTCGGCGCGCTCCACACCGCCGCGTCGTGCGGCCACTCGAAGAACAGCGGACGCATGAGCGGGCGGTCGGTCGCGATCGCCGCCGCGGCCGAGCGCTCGAGGTACGGCACGAGCCGCTCGCGCAGCGTGGCGTACCGGCGGAAGAGCGGCAGCACGCGCTCGTCGCCGGTTCGCTCGGCGATGTTCCACGGGGTTCGGTCGCGCGACGGCGTGCGGTGGTGGTTGAACTCCGAGTGGTACTGCATGATCGGCACGAACGCCGACGCCTGCGTCGCGCGGATGTACAGCTCGCCGGTCGGAATCTCGCCCGAGAAGCCGGCGATATCCCACCCCCAGTAGACGATCCCGGATGCCGCGGCGGTCAGCCCCGCGTTCATCGACCAGCGGAACGCCTCCCACGTCGAGTTCTCGTCACCGGCCCAGAAGGCGCCGTGCGCCTGTGAGCCGGTGAATCCCGCGCGACTGAACGTCACGGGCGCCTTGCCCGCGGACCGCAGCAGGTCTCCGTACGCCTTCGCGTACGCCACCGGGAACGTGTTGTTCTTCTCGTCGCCGCGTCGGCCGTCGAGGTAGACGAGCTCGGAGCCCCACGCGTGCTCGCCGCCGTCGGTCTTGAACCCGTCGACGCCGATCTCCTCGACGAGGTACCGGCGCTTCTCGGTCCACCAGCGCGCGGCGCGCTCATCGGTGAGGTCGGGCATGAGCGCGAGCGGGAACCACCAGCCGCGGTTGCGGTACGGGCGCAACCCGCCGCGCGGATCGGGCTCGCGGATGAGCACGTCCTCGCGGATCGCCGCCTGCGCATCGGCCGCCACCTGACCGGTCGGGTGCGGACGCATCTTGATGAGCGGGATCTGCCACAAGTGGAGGCGGATGCCCCGCTCATGCAACTCGTCGGCCATGCCCTTCGGGTCGGGCCACGCGCCGTCTCCGGGGAACGTGAAGTCGGAGAGTCGGTGCGGGGCGCCGTCGGCCGATACCTCGTATTGCGCGTCACGGAAGGCGGTGAACGTCGACTCGTCGCTCCACGCCTCGATGACGACCGACCCGACCGGGATGTCGTGCTCGCGGTGCAGGTCCATCTGCCGCATGACCTCGGCCTGCGTGTTCCACTCGTTGCCGCTCGCCCACAGGCGGAAGACCCACGACGGCAGCTCGGTCGCGCGACCGACGCCGTCGCGGAACTGCCCGAGCACCTCGGTCGGCGAGCCGTCGAAGATGCGCAGGGGCACGGTGCCCGCGGCATCCGTCTCGGCTTCGATCACGATCCGTGAAGAGTCGGATGCTCCGATGTCGAACCACACGCGCCGCGTCGTGTCGACGTGGAACCCCCATCCGTCGCCGCCGACGACGTGCGCGAACGGCATGGGCAGGTACGTCTTGCGCTCCGCGCCCTGGCTCTTGTACTGCTCGAACACGACGGCGTCGAGCAGCTGTCCGGTCTGGTCGACGGCGTCGTAGCGTTCGCCGAACCCCGTGACGTGCTCCCCCTGCGCGAGCGGCAGCGCGAAGCGCACGCGCCAGGCGCGGCGGCCGTCGTGCAGCACCTCGGTCGTGCCCGGGATGACTCGCGGATGTGCGTCGGTGTCGGGTCGCCACTGCGCCGCGCGGAACTCGAACCAGCGCGTGCGCTCGGTGCGACCACCGTCACCATCGCCGCGTGTCGCGGTGAACCGGTAGCGGTATGTGCCTCCATAGCGGAGCTCGGGCGTGCGGGTCTGCCAACCGCCCGTCGACCGGGCGAGGCGAGCAGCCGCGGAGGCGAGGTGGCCGCCGTCGGTCACGCGTCCGCGCGAGGTCGTCGCGACGCGCTCGAGGCTCAGCTCGACGGTCTCCGGCGACGCGCCCGTGTCTTCGTCGGGCCGCCACTCGAGCGTGCACGCCACGGCGACGACGCCGGCGTCGGCGCGCAACCCCAGGGTGGCGGTCGAGCCCGCCTCGGGCACGACCGGCCAGCGCTGCTCGGTGTCGACGGAGTACGGGTGTCCCGATCCTGCGGGTCGGTGACGGATCATGCGAGGGTCTCCTCCTGAGCAGCGGTCTGCGGTGCGGCGAGGGCGGCGGGGTCGATGCGATCGAGCGCGATGCCGAGGCGCAGGAACATCGCGTGGCTCCACAGGAGCGGCGTCGCGACCGGACCCCAGCGGTCGATCCACTCCTGCCGCATTCCCGGTGCGATGAGGTGCCCGGGCACCTGCTCGGGCAGGTCGAGCTCGGGCGTCGCCGTCGCTGCGGCGTACTGCAAGAGCTCCTCGGCCCGCTCGCGGTCGCCCGCCGCGAGATGCGCGAGCCCGAGGAAGCACGTCAGCAGCGGCCACTGGCCGCCTCCGAAGAACGTGTCGCCGAGGTAGCGGTGCACTCCCCCGTCGACGAAGAGGTGCGCTTCGAGGACGTCGATTGTTCGACGGGCGACGTCGGATGCGGCATCCGTGAAGCCCAGCGGAGCGATCGCGGCCGCGAGGCTGCCGTCCACCGCGGTGCTGCCGAGCCACTTGATGAGGTGGCCGTCCTTCGTGCCGCGCTCGGCGACGAGGCGACGGAGTCTGGCCGTCTCGTCGCCGATGGCGCGCACCGTGGCGTCGTCGACGAGGCCGGCACGGGCGACGGCTTCGAGGCCGGCCGCGATGCACGCGAGCGTCGACACGTGGACGTGCTGCGAGTGCTCCTCCCACCAGTCGTAGCAGGGGCGCTCCCACGAGACGAGCAGGTACTCGGCGGTGAGCTGCGCGGCCTCGCGGTAGCGCGAGCCGTCGAGGCCGTGCCGCTCGAGGTGCTCGACGAGCGCCCACAGCCACGTGCCGTACCCGTCGAGCTGGAAGTCCCACCACTCGTCCGCCCCGTCGTCGCCCGCGAACGTGAAGCGCGCGGGGAGCATGTGCTCCGGCCCCGGCGGTCGGCCCGCCCGGGACTCTTCCACGATCCACCGGATCTTCTCCGCCCGGCGCACCGTCACCGCGGCGCACCAGTCGAAGAACCGGCTCGCCGACGCGACCTGCCCCGCCGCCGATGCGCCGTCGGCGATGAACGCTCCGTCGCGCAGCCAGCTGTAGCCGACGTACGCCGAGAACGTGGGGCTCGCCGGATAGGCCCCTTCGGGGGTCTGCAGTTCGGTGATGAGGCGGATGCTTCTCTCGGCGAGCGCCGCGAGCGCAGGGTCGTATGACACGAACGGTCCTTCGTTGTGAGCGGACGAGTGGTGGGACGGGCGCGGTTACTGCTCGAGGAGCGAGTTCACCTGCTCGGCGAGCGCGGCGATCGCGGCATCCGCCTCGGCGCGTCCTGCGGCGATCTCGCCGAGGGCGTTCGTGACGGCGTCCTGGATCTGGGTCGCGTTCGGGCCGAGGTCAGGGGCGACCGCGATGTTGTCGAGCGAGTCGAACACGGCCTGGCGGTTCGCCGGCGGGGTCTGCTCGAGGTACGGCTGCAGGAGCGACTCGTCGCTGATCGCCGGGAGCTCCCAGCCCGCCTCGAGGCGCACGTCGACCATCGTCTTCGAGCTGGTGAGGAACTCCGCCCACTTCTGCGCGGCCTCCTTGTGCTCCGAGCTCTCCGACACGACGACCGCGTTCGAGAACGTCGCGCTCGCCTGCTGCACGTCACCCGGCTCGACCGCGATGTCCCACTCGAACGGCAGGTCGCCGACGAGGCTGATCATCCAGATGCCCGTGTGCCACATCGCGAGCTTGCCGTCCTTGAACAGGTTCGTGTCGAAGTCGGGCGTGCCCGCGCCGTCGGCGGCCGTCGGCATGACGGTGCCCGACTTGCCGGCGAGCCACTCGGCCGCGGCGAGGCCCGCCTCGGAGTCGAACGCGGCCGCGGTGCCGTCCTCGTTGAGGAACGAGCCGCCGGCCTGGTCGACCGCCTTGTAGTACTCGTAGTACGAAATGGGCTGGTAGTCGCCCCAGACGCCGGATGCGGCATCCGTCAGCTTCTCGGCCGCCGCCTTCTCGTCGGCCCACGTCCAGTCGGACGTCGGGTAGTCGACGCCGGCCGCGTCGAAGAGCTCCTTGTTGTAGAAGAGCACGACGTCCGAGAACGAGGTCGGCAGGCCGTACTGCACGCCGTCCACGCTGTAGACGTCGAGCACCGACTCGCGGTATGCCGACGCGTCGACGCCCTCGAGCGGTGCGAGCACGCCGTTGGCGGCGATGTTCGGGAAGCTGCCCGCGTCGACGTCGAACACGTCGGCCTGCGTGCCGGCGGCGAGGTCGGTCTGCAGCTGCGTGAAGTAGTCCGAGTAGGGCGCGGTCTGCACCTCGACGGTGATGTCGGGGTTCTCCTCCTCGAACGCGTCGACGATCTTCTGGAGGTTCTCCTCATTGCCGCCGTTCGAGATGAAGTTGGAGTAGGTGATCGTGACCTTCTCGCCGCTGTCACCACCCGAGTCGGAGCTGCTCGCGGTGGAGCATCCGGTCAGGACGAGGCCCGTGAGGGCCGCGAGCGACGTCGCCGTGATGAGTGTCTTCGTGGTTCTCATGTGAGTTGCCATCTCCTTCGATGTTTTATCGGTGCGGATCGGTGGGTTGGTTCGTTCGGTGCGGGTATCGGATGCGGGTCATTTGAGGCCGGTGCCGGCGACGCCCTGGACGATGTACTTCTGGGCGAAGACGTAGAGGGCGAACATCGGGATGATGCTGATGACGGAGCCCGCCATGAGCACGTCCCACTGGGTCGAGAACTGCCCCTGCAGGCTCGACAGCGCGACGGGCAGCGTCTGCATGAGCGGGTCGCGCAGGATGATGAGCGGCCACAGGAAGCTGTTCCAGGTGTTGAGGAACGCGAACACCGTGAGGGTCGCGAGCGCGGGACGGATGAGCGGGAGCATGATCTGGAAGAAGATCCGGAAATGTCCCGCGCCGTCGAGGGTCGCCGCCTGATCGAGGTCGTAAGGCACGGTGCTCATCGCCTGCCGCAGCAGGAAGACCCCGAAGGCGGAGGCGATCGTGGGGAGGATCGCGCCCCAGTAGGTGTTGATGAGGCCGAGGGTCTTCATCTCGGCGAACAGCGGCACGATGAGCACCTGGAACGGGATCATCATCGTCGCGAGGTACACGACGAAGATCGCTCCCCGGCCGGGGAACGGCAGGCGTGCGAACACGTACGCGGCCATCGCGCTCGTGACGACCTGCAGGATCGTGCTCGCGCCCGCGATGAGGAGCGAGTTCATGATGACGCGCGCGAACGGCACGCGATCGAACAGCTCGAAGTAGGGGGCGAGGGATGGGTCATCCGGGATGATCTTCGGCGTCGTCGTGAGCGTCGCACCGGGCGTGATGCTCGTGACGACCGTCCAGACGAACGGGAACACCATGATCAGCGCGCCCGCGATGAGGACGACGTAGAGGGCGGTTCTGCGCAGGGTGCTGTTCTTGAGCGCGGTGCTAGTCATAGTTCACCCACCTGCGCTGGCCGTAGAACTGGATGAGCGTGACGATCAGGATGACGAAGAACAGCAGCCACGACAGGGCGGATGCCATGCCCGCCTGTCCGTAGCGGAACGTGAGGTCGTACACCTGCTGCACGACGACCTGACTCGCGTTGTTGGGTCCGCCGCCGGTCATGACGTAGACCTGGTCGAACACCTGGAAGCCGTTGATGAGCGACAGGACGATCACGAAGAACGTCGACGGCGAGAGCATCGGAAGCGTGATGCTGAACAGGCGTCGCCACCAGCCGGCCCCGTCGAGCTCGGCGGCTTCGTAGAGGTCGGGGTTGATCGCCTGGAGGCCCGCGAGCAGCAGGACCATGACGAAGCCCAGGTCCTTCCACGCCGACGCGAGGATGATCGACGGCATCGCCCATGCGGGGTCGGCCCACCAGCCGGGTCCTTCGATGCCGAACCACGCGAGCACGGTGTTGACGACGCCCGTGCTCGGGTTGAGCAGCCACCGCCACACGAGCGCGACGACGACCCAGCTCGTGATGACCGGCAGGAAGTACACGCCGCGCAGGAACGCCCGCCCCTTGAGCGCCGTGTTGAGGGCGAGGGCGAGGGCGAGGCCGCCGACGTACACGAGCGGCAGGTATCCGACGATGTAATACACCGTGTGCAGGAACGCCTGGTGCGTCGCGGGGTCGGTCAGCAGGAAGGCGTAGTTGCCGAGCCCGACCCACTGCATGGGGCCGATGAGATTCCACGAGTGGAGGCTCGTCCACGCCGCCGAGACCATCGGGCCCAGCACGAACATCACGAGCGGAATGAGGCTCGGCAGCAGGAAGACCGCGATGGTCAGCGCGTACTTGAGGCGCTTGCCCTTCGGCGCCTTGCGGCGCGCGGCGGCTGGCGGTGGGGCTGAGACGGATGCCTCGGCCGCCGCTGCGCGGAGGGTGATGGTGCTCACGGGGGTGCTGTCCTTGCTCGACCTGCTCGCTTACGCCTTGGCCTCGATCGAGGCGACGAGGCGTTCGCGCACGAGGCGGCCCTGGTCGCCGGCGACACCCTGCGCGTCGAACGGGGTGGCGAGCACGAGGGCGGCGGCGCCCTGCGCCCAGCGGTCGTCCTGCCAGCGCTCGACCGCGACCGGGATGCCGCGCTTGCCGGGAACGAGCGCGCTGCGAAGGGCGTGCTCGAACGAGGACGACCAGTGCGCCCACGCCTCGACGCCTTCGCCGGAGAGCACGACGATCTCGGGGTCGATCAGGTTGACGGCTCCCGCGAGGGCGCGTCCGAGCTGGTGTCCGGCGTGGGAGAAGATCTCGCGAGCGCCTTCGTTGCCGGCATCCGCGAGTGCTCGCAGATCGTCGATGCCCTCGTCGGGTCCGAGCAGGCGGATCGATCGGGCGTCGTTGACGAGTGCCGACTGGCCGATGATCGCTTCGAGGCATCCGCGGTTTCCGCATTGGCAGAGCGGGCCGTCTTCGCGGACCGGCACGTGGCCGAGGTCGCCGGCGCCGCCCGCGCGACCCCGCACGATGGCGCCGTCGGCAATGAGGCCCGCGCCGACGCCGTTTCCGACCGTGACGACGAGGACGTTGTCGAAGTCGCGGCCCTGGCCGAAGAGCTGCTCGGCGACGCTCAGCGCGTTGACGTTGTTCTCAACGACGACGGGGAGGTCGAGCGCGCGGCGGAGCTGCTCGCCGAGGGGGACCTGGTTCCAGCCGAGCTGAGTCGAGTCGACGACGCCGATCCCCTGCTGGGCGACGGTTCCGGGGAGTCCGACTCCGACGCCGAGGATGTTGTTCGACTCGCCCTCGGAGATGAAGCGCTGGACGAGTTCGATGAGGTTCGATGCGGCGAGCGGTGAGACGGCGTCGAAGGCGTGGGTCCCCGAGCGGCGGACGGCGCCGTCGATCGCGACCTCGACCAGCGCGACGTGGTCGGGGGCGACCTTCACGCCGATCGCCGCGATGTCGCGCGAGACGAGTCCGAGCATGCGGGCGGGGCGGCCGCCGCTGCTGGCGGCTTCGAGCTCTTCGATGAGGCCTTCCGCGAGGAGGTCGCGAGTGAGCTGAGTGATGAGCGCCGGAGAGACGTCAAGAGCGCGGGCGAGGTCTGCTCGCGACGCCGGCCCCTGGGCACCGAGGTGCGCGAGGATCGCCGTGCGATTGACGTCGGCCTGGTTCCGCGGCGTTGCGACCACTTCACTCCTTTGTTTAGGCGTGAATAAAGAGTAGAAGTATCTCGTTTGCGGTGTCAAGCACGGTCTGTGGGCGTGATCTCGAGGGCGGGGGTGTCTGCAAGAGTGGTAGTGAGTGCAAGTAGTGGCGAATGGGCACGGCGGATCCTCTCGCCTGGCGGCGAGCTCCGCCGACCCTGCTCCGAAGGCCGCGTCAGAAGGGTGCGTCTGCAGCGTCGGCGGGGCGGAACACCGGCACCCGCCGTTCGGGCTGCACCACGTATCGTCGCCCGGCGGGTGAGGTCCATTCCAGCGCTCCGCCGGTGTCGGGGAGTTGTCGCACCCGCCAGCCGCCGTGGTGTTTCACGGTGTGATGCCCCTTGCACAGGGGTGCGAGGTTGTCGAGCGAGGTTTCGCCGCCGTGCTCCCACGCGACGGTGTGGTCGAGTTCGCATCGGGACGCGGGGATGCCGCATCCGGGAGCCATGCACCGGTCGGCGCGCCACCTGACCAGCTTCCGCAACATCGGCGGCGGCCGGTACTGCGAGCGGCCCACGGAGAGCACCATTCCGGTCTCGGGGTGGGTGAGGATCCGCATCCACCCGTCCGCACTCCCGCACAGCTCTCGGGCACGGTCGAGCGGGATCGGACCGACACCCTCCACGACCGCAGGAGCAAGACCCTGCGCGGCACGGGCGGAGTCGCTCTCGGCGAGCAGCGCGAGCGCCGGCACCGTCACCGCCACCGTCGCGCGGATACCGCGCGCCTCGACCGGATGCACGATCGTGTCACCCTCGATCAGCAGATCGGAGAGAACGTCCGCCCGGAGTTGGTCGATCGTGCGATCCTCATCCGGCGGCGCCGCGTCGCAGTCGCGGCTCGTGGCGTCCTGCCGAGGCGTCGCCGCTGCCTCGTCGTGCGCCTTGATCGCCTTAGCGATGGCGGTGAGCCGCCCGTAGATCGCGTGCGCCTCCACCGCCGGGATGTACGCGCTCAGCCACGCCATCCCGTCATCCACATGCTCCACCACCACCCGACGCCGCACCACCGCGGCCTCATGCCGCTCGGCAAGGGTCACCGACCGGTGCACCTCGATCAGCTTGCGCAGCGCACGCCGGAACGCACCCACCGGGAGCTCCTCGGCGAGCGCGACCGCCTCCGCGACCAACCCGTCACGCACAGCAGGCTCCAGCTCGTCGAGCCGGTCCACGAGGTACTCCGCGTGCGCCACCGTCATACGCGCCCGACTCAGCGACTCCAACGCGTCCGGGTACCGGTGCACCAGCGCCTCCGCTCGCCGGATCAGGTCGCCGGCGGCGTGCTCGGTGATCCGCATCCCCGCCGCCAACTCCAACCGGATGCCCCGCTCCACCACCCCGGTCAGCTCACGCCCAAACCGGGCCGCGTCTTCGAGCGCCTCGCGGCGGGCACGGTCCACGGTGACGAAGTACTCCGCGGCGAACATCGTCACCACGTCACCGGTCTCCCGGACACGGTCCATCGCATCCGACACCGGAGAACCGGAAGCGCCCTCGGCTGCGATCGACATACCCCGACTTTAGAACATACGTACGACATTGCGAGGCGCGCCGAGGTCATCGTGGAGAACTCGCTCGGTGCCCGGCTTGAGGAGGAACGGTTCAGGTAAGCGACCGCCCGTCGATCAGCGCCGCCAGCCCATCCAGCGTCCGCGCGAGCCCGAACTCCCACGCGGGCTCCTCGTTCCACGCACTCCCCTGCGCCTCGCCCGCCGCCGCGCCGACGCGCACCGCGCGCGGATACTTCTCCGGATCGAACGCCCGCGCGAGAATCGGCTGATTCGCCCGCCACCACTCGGCGTCGCTCATCGCCGTGTCGGTCGTCGCCCTCCGCGCGTCGTGCACCGCGCGACAATGCGCCTGCACGAATCCCAGCACCCACGTCAGAGCCGCATCCATATCGACATCCGACAAACCCGTGTCGTCGAAAGCGGCGAGCTCGTGCTCGTACTTCGCCATCAAGCCCGGGCCGAGGGGTGGCCGGCTGAGGGCGGCGACTTCTGTCATCCACGGATGCTGGAGGAGCAGCATCCGGTTCTCTTCCGCCACCGTCGAAACCCGCTCACGCCACGACTCGCCATCGAAGGCGCCGCGCTCCATGCGCGCGTACAGGGCGTCGACCATGAGGTCGAGGAGTTCGGGTTTGCCGGGGACGTACGTGTAGACCGACATCGTCGAGATGCCGACGCGCTCGGCGACCGCGCGCATCGTGAGTGCGGCGAGCCCCTGCTCGTCGGCGAGCGTGAGCGCGGCCTCGACGACCTGCGCCACGGTGACCGAACGCGCCGGCCCCTTGCGGCGCGGCGCCTCGTCGGACAGCCCCCACAGCAGCGCCAGAGTCGTGCTCGGCGAGCCGGCACCCGTGCGATTCAAGGTCATGAACTAATCCTTGCACCCTTTCGCCGTACGGTATACATTGTACGTTGTACGAAACAAGGAGGCGCTTCTTGACCATCACCGATTCCGCCATCTCGCTCAATGTCGCCGATGTCGACGCGTCGTCCGAGTGGGCGCGCAAATATCTGGGCTTCGAGGTCGCGATGGAGGCTGACGGGTTCTGCTCGCTGGCGCATCCGGATGCCGGTTTCAACCTCATCTACCTGCGCACCGGGCTGTCGACATTCAAGCCCGCGTCGGCGGCCGGCCACGCCGACGGGCTGCTCGTCGTCTTCACGGTGGACGACATCGACGCTGACTACGCGCGCCTGCGCCAGGACGGCGTCGAGATCATCACGCCGATCGAGACCGAGCCGTGGGGCGAGCGCTACTTCCAGATGGCCGACCCCAACGGCATCGTCTACCAGCTCGTGCAGTGGGTGACGCCGCCCGAGCAGGCGTGAGCGACACACCGACGCAGCGCATGCCCTCCCCTACTCTCGGAGGCATGCGCTGCGTCGCGTTCATGCGGAACGTCAACCAAGGCCAACGCGGACACCCGTCGACCGACGACATCCGCGCGGGCTTCACCGACGCCGGATGCCCCGACGCGGCGCTGTTCCAGGCCAACGGCACGATCGTGTTCGAGTCGGATGCCCCCGCCGACGTCGTCGCGACCGCCGAGCAGTCGATCGCCGCCCGCTCGGGTCACGAGCGCGAGATCCTCTGGACTCCGCTCGACACGCTCATCGAGGTCGCTTCGAAGCATGGCGCCGCGCGCGATCCGCGAACGTTCGAGTTCGCGCTCCACGGCGGCGGGACGATCGACATGAACGATCCGGATGCCGCGGCCGAAGCAGACCGCAACCGCTGCGAGCTGGTCGACACGGGTCCGGGGTGGGCGCTCGTGCGCAACAAGGTGGAGGGCGAGGGCCACGCGACTCCGACGATCGAGCGGATCACCGGCACGCGCGCGTCGGCGCGCGGGCTGCCGACGGTGCTGCGGCTGGTGGAGCGGTTCGCGCGGAGCGCGTGACTCGGCGAGGGGCCGCGGTGGCGGCATCCGTCGATTCAGAGTTCGCGCGCGAGCTCCTCGAGGTGGACGCCGGTGAGTCGTTGGGTGGTCCATTCGTCCATCGGGACCGCGCCGATCGAGCGGTAGAACGCGATGGACGGCTCGTTCCAGTCGAGGACGCTCCACTCGAAGCGCGCGTACCCGCGCTCGACGCACACCGCCGCGAGCGACGCCATGAGGGCCTTGCCGTAGCCGCGCCCGCGCTGCGCGTCGTCGACGAAGAGGTCTTCGAGCCAGATGCCGTGCGTGCCCGTCCAGGTCGAGTAGGTGAGGAACCAGATCGCGATGCCGACGATCTCGCCGTCGCGCTCGACCACGTGCGCGAACGCGTGCGGCGTCTCACCGAAGAGCGTGCGCGTGAGGGCGTCGACGGTGTTCTCGACGGCATCCGGTTCGCGCTCGTATTCAGCTAGCCCACGGATGCAGGCGAGCAGCCCCGCCTCGTCACCGGGCCGCGCTTCGCGCAGGATCGCGCCGTCGGGCAGGGTCTTCGGAAGCATGCGTCCGAGCGTAGTCAGCGGGTGCGACGGTCGTTGACCGGGCGGGCGCGGTCGCGCAGCGCTCCGGCGGCGAGGGCAGCGGATGCCGCGATCAGCGCGAGCACCGCGAGGGCGACGCCGTCTGGTATGTAGAGAAAGCACGCTTTCGACAGCCTGTCCCGAAGATCCTCTTTGCGGCGACTATCAGAATGGGAGGCGCGAAGCCATCCCACGGCCCTCAGGGAGACGCAATGCCACTAATCCTTTACAGCGGCGACGGCCCATCGCGCGATGGCTACGTGTACGACGACAGAACTGGCGTGTCATATGAGTTTCCCGACAGCTACCTCAGCCGTGTACTCGAGGGGGAACGGTTCGTATACCACCAACCGCGGTTCTATACGGGCACGGGCGTCATAGGCCGGGTGGTGCCGTCGCGCAACCCAGGCCGGAGCGTCTGCGAGATTCTGGATTGGCAGCCATTCGATCCCCCTGTTCCACTGAAGGACCCGGACGGCGAGTACTTCGAAGTCGATCGCGAAGCTGGCAAGGCGAATGTGTACTGGGCGCAGGGAGTCCGATCCCTTACCGAGTCTTCTTTTGAACGCATCGTCGCTGCGGCGGACGCGGCGCCGCTCGCTAAGAACGAGGTGCAGACCGCAAACGCGACACCTGAAGTCCGCTTGAACGCCAAGCGATACGCCGTCCAGTTCGCTCTCGACCTCCTGCGTGCCGAGCACCCGGACAGACCAGTGGTGGACCTACCGCCGAACAATCCAGGCTTCGATATCCGTGTTGGGGAGGCGCAAGATCCGCACCTCTACGTCGGAGTCAAGGGGACGCAATCCGCAGAGCCCCTGTTCTGGCTCAGCGAGGGTGAGCGCCTGTTTTCGCTTGCGAATGCCAGCTCGTACGAGCTGATCGTGGTCGCCGGCATAGACCTGAATGGGTCGAAGCCGCCCCAGGTGCATAGACACGTAGGTCCGCTCGTCTATCAAGCATTGGTCCTTGAACCCAGCCAGTGGAGGGGACTACTACGCACTGACTGAGTGCGACGAGGGTGCGAAGCGACCCGACGTAGACCTAGCGGCTCTTAGCAGTGTGCTCGCGCACCTCGCTCGATGACGGGACCTCGACGGTTCACGGACCAGACCCAGCCCCTCGCACCTCGCGCGCCCGACGATGACGTAGCGCCGCCCCCGCAAGAACAGCGGATGTCGCGATCAGGGCGAGCACGGCGAGGGCGACGCCGTCCCACCCGGCCCACGCGAACACGAAGCCGAGCGACCAGCCGAACAGGCTCGACCCGGCGTAGTAGCCGAGGTAGTAGAGGGCGGATGCCTGGGCTCGCGCATCCGGTTCGCTCGCCGCCGGCGCCCACCCTGACGCGACCGCGTGTGCGGCGAAGAAGCCGGCCGTGAGCACGAGGAGTCCCGCGAGGATCGCGACGATCACCGGGACGAGCGTCAGTGCGGTGCCCGCCGCCATGACCGCGCTCGAGACGAGGAGCATCGGCAGGCGCCCGAACCGCGACGCGAGGGTGCCGGCGACGGGTGAGGCGACCGTGCCGGCGAGGTACGCGAGGAAGAGCAGCCCGACGACGGTGTGCGGGAGCGAGTACGGCGGCTCGGTGAGGCGGAAGCCGAGGTAGTTGTACAGCGCGACGAAGCCGCCCATGAGCAGGAAGCCCTGCGCATAGAGGGCGAGCTGCCGACGCGAGCGGAGGTTCTCGGCGAGTCGTTCTGGGAGTGATGGGCCGCGCGTGACCCGGAGGCGGAGCGGGACGAATCCCCGTGCTCTTGGCACGAGAACGAGGAACAGAACAGCGGATGCCACGCACACGACGGCCACGGCGAGGACGCCGATGCGCCAGTCCGCGATGTCTCCGATGGGGCCGGCCATGAGGCGTCCGGAGAGTCCGCCGATCGTCGTGCCGGCGATGTAGCTGCCGGCCGCTGCGGCGGTGTGCGCGGCGTCGACCTCTTCGCTCAGGTATGCGAGCGCGATCGCGGGCACGGCTCCGAGGCCGACGCCTTCGAGGAGCCGCAGCGCGAGGAGGATCTCGAGGTCGGAGCTGAGCGGGGCGAGGAGTCCGAACACGGTGGCGGCGACGATGCCGACGGCCATCGCGGGGACACGGCCGACCCGGTCGGCGACGGCCGACCACGGGATGACGGTGGCGGCCAGGCCGAGGGTCGTTGCCGAGACCGCGAGCGCCGCCGTCGCCGGTTCGACGTCGAATTCGGATGCGATCAGCGGCAGCACCGCCTGCGGCGAGTACAGCTGCGCGAACGTCGCGACTCCGGCGAAGAAGAGCCCGGCGATCAGGCGGCGGTATGCGCGGTCGCCGGGGATGTGGCCGGTGAACGCGGGGGACGTCATTCCCTCGACGGTAGTGCGACCCTGGACCTTCTGGCGGACGGTGGGCCTTTCGCGAACCCGGCGAAAGAGCGGCGTACCGATCTCGCCAACTCGCACTACCGTCGAGTGAATCCAGGTGATAGTGACCATTGCAAAGCTCCTCCCATGCGCTAGCAGCCGATAGGCTCGAGTTCGTCATGAGGAGGACTCTCTGTGAAGCCAGCTGAGTATGCGACCGGGCACTACTTGCAGGAAACATTGCAGCTCCACATCCCGGAGTATCAACGCCCGTACAGTTGGGACTCGGACCGCTATGCCGATCTATGGCGGGACGTCATGAGCCAGTACCGAAGGCCGCAGGCTGGCGCGGTCAAGCGTCATTTCATGGGTGCCCTAATTGTTGAGCCGAGCCTCGCGAACGTGCCAAGCGGCGTGACAGCGTTCAATGTGATTGACGGACAACAGCGGCTGCTCACCCTCCTGGTCGTGCTGTCAGCCATCCGAGACCAGATCGCGTATTCGAAGGGGGACCGCGTCGCCCCCGATGACGAGCTCGCCTTTGTCAAACCGAAGTTTGCGTCACCGGTTAAGCGCGTGGTTCCGAAGAAGCAGGACGAGAAGGCCCTCGACGCCATCTTGACCGGCGCCTTTGTAACGGAGATCTCGGAAGTCCTTTTTGGCCACCGACTCGTCCAGGCCTACCGGTTCTTCCGATACCAACTTTGGCTCGGTGAAACCGCGACCTCGAAATCTGGAGCGTCGACACCGCCCAAGCCGGCTAACGATAAGAATGCACCTCCGCGCGGGTCCTTCGCTCCGTGGGGTCAAACAGCCTCGGGCTCTGCAGCATTTGACCTACCTCGGCTCGATGCAATCGTCACGAATGAGTTGACGCTGTTGGAGCTGCAGATCGACTCAACTGACGAAGAGGCAGGGGTTATCTTTGAGACAATGAACGCAAAGAACACGCCACTCGCACAGTTTGATCTGGTTCGTAACTCGATGTTCGTCCGGATGCCTAACCTCAAAGATGAGTTCTACGCAAAGGAGTTTGAGCCGGTCGAGGGGGTCCTCGCAAGCGTCACTTACTCGTCAAAGCGTGATAGCGGACCCGAGCAATTTCTCTATGAGTACTTGATTAGCGTCGGTGAGGACAAGGTCAACAAAGCGACTCTCCACCGGCGATGGCTGAACCGGGTGATCGGTGACCTCGGGTACCAAATCACCCCCGCGACGGAGGCGGAGTTCGAGGCGAAGTATGCGAAACCACTTGTCGAGAATGCCTGGCTATACCCCATCGCGGTCGGCAACAGACAGTCAGTGAGCATCCCGGGCGGGAGAGTAATCGCGGTCTCCAATGAACAACATGCCCGGATCGCCGAAGTCATGGCGATGTCGGGAGGACCTGCCGTTCCTCTGATTTTGAAGGCACTGCACGGCAGGGAGACGGGAAGCCTGGACAACCAGGAGCTGCTCACCATTCTCTTGGATCTGCAGTCTTATATGGTGCGACACGTACTCGCTGGCGAGGGTCTCAACCTGTTGCGCTCAACCTTCGCGGCTGTCGCAAGGATGCTGCCCGAGACCCTCACCATTGCCGGGTTGCGAACTGCCCTCCAAAACGCGGGATGGAAAACGGACGCCGAAGTACTCGCCGTAGTGAACACTGTCGACACGAAGAGTCTCCGAAGCGCAGTGTTCCCCATCCTTCGGGGTATCGAGTACCACCTTTCGGGTCCCGGTGGCAGCGCACACCCATTGCCGTACGGCAGTCAGCAGCATCAATTCACGATCGAGCACATCTATCCCCAGACGACAAACATCGGCCCACTTTGGATCGAGGACCTTCACAAGTGGAAGGTGAAGAAGGACGACATGGACGCCCGAAGATACGTTCTCGGAAACCTCACCGCTGTCACCGGGTTCGATAACAAGAAGAATGGCAAGAGGCCCTTCGGTCAAAAGAAGCAGCTTCTTGCCCAGACGGCGTCACTCAAGCTCCACGACTCGTTCAAGGCGCTGAATAAGTGGACGCCCGGGGACATCGACAAACGGACCATCATTCTCGCCCAGGCAGCGTTGGCCAGGTGGCCGCGGAGCTAGGTGCGACGAGCACGCCGCGTACGTGCGTTGCCAAGGGCGAGCCACACCCAATGAGTTGCGGCGACGTCCGCGCCCGGCCAGACAACCACATGCACGCGAAGGATCAGCGCACACCTGACTTACAGGCCGCTCCGCTTGCGATGGGCATCGACGAGACGCTCATCGGGCGCTGCTTGGTTCCGTCGGGGCCGCGCGACGGCCGCACCACGCATGGCCCAATACTCCGTGCGAGTAAGCGAAGCATGAACGAGCAGGCTCCAGTCTCGGGTATCGATTGAAATTAAGCGCAAATCGAACAGGGTATGAATATCCGAGCGAAGCAGAAGCCCGTTTGACGGGTCTGTCGGACCGCCTTCAGCGAAGGGAACGATATGAGCCGCTTCCAAGACTGCGTGTGCGGTGGAACCAGTAACAGCGCACGCACCGTCATAGGCTTTCATCAGTTGCGCACGGAACTGGGCTTGACCACGCCGAAGTCGGATCGCTCTCTGCACGAACACGTCACGAGGCCCGTCGCCCGAAGACATCATTCCCCCGGCCACCACTGCTGGTTCAGAGTCGGCCGCCTTCAGCGCTTCCAGGAGGTCCTCGTACGCCTCCCTGGTTACGTTCCCACCGGGGTTCTCCGTCTCCTCGGATGAATGCCTGTCGGCTCTCCACGGCACGCCGACGCTTTCAAGAATGGCCCGCATGTGTTGCACTTTGGTTGGGCCGTACTTCGCGACTCCCACCTTCGGGCCGATATCTCGTTGGAAGTCCGCGGTGACCTTTGAGCCTCCCGAGAACCACTCTTCTCGTTCACGTACTCCTAGGAGATCACCAACTGACTTTGCAAGTTCTTGTTTGCGCAGCATGGGCGAACATTAGCGCAGCCCCGAGTCCCAGGGCCGCCGTCCAGGCCGAATTGTCGCTACGACCTCGACCGCCGTGCTGGAACTCCTCCGGACCGATCTGTGATGGCTAGTACGGCTCACGGTAGCCAGAGCAACGCGACGGTCGTCGCCGGCAATGGGAGCATCGCGGCCCCTGCAGTGATACCGAAATGGATGCGGTGATAGGCGGCGCAGCGCGAGTGGCGAGCTCAGCAGCGCGGATGTCGCGACTCCGACGAGAAAGAGAGAGGCAATCGGGCGAATGTAGGAGCCGTCACCGGGGATGTCGCGGTGACGCGTGGGATGGGACGGACTAGATGCAACTCGAGGGAGGGACGTGCCGCAATGCGTTCATCCACGAAACGGCGTCGCCCTACGCACCGGAGCACCGTCGATCGGCGCGCCGTAGGGTTGCTGTTCTCAGATGCGCAACGCCCCGGCGGCGCCCCGGGGGGAGGGCGGGACCGCGACCGTCGTTATCGTCGGGACGCGGGGGCAGCGATGTCGAAGCCTGGACCTAGGCTGCACCTACTGTCTCGAGATTGATGTTCTGCCCGGCGACACGGCGCGACCCGCCTGTCCGAGCGAACGATTCTAACGGGATCGGCTGTTAGCTATTACGTACGGAGGTCGGTTGCATGACGCTAGATGGGCTGGTTCAGAGAACGGGCGTGGATGCTCGAGACGCGCGACGCGTCTCATTCTCAGCGTCGAAGGTAAGTCAGGTCATCCGCGCCCTAATCGGAGACCACCCGAGCGAGCGAGATGTCCGTCGACGCTGGCTCGAAGCGGTCGCCGTCCGTACAACGGCGTCCCGCCCGGACTTGTCTGAATCGATCCGAGAGATCCTCGGCGTCGGGCCCGTCGGGGAGGACTACCTCAAGGGGTTGACTATCGGCGAGGTGGGTGTGTGCTATGAGGCACTGCTCGCCCTCATGCACCGCGACGACCGAAGATCATCGGGGCAGTTCTTCACGCCCGATGATGCGGCCCAGTTCATGGCAAAGCAGTCGCTGGACTTTGACGAGGGCCATTGGCTGGATCCGTGCTGCGGGGTTGGAAACTTGTCTTGGCACCTGACCAGTGTTCAGGTCGATCCTGGCGCGTTTGTACGAGATCGATTGACGCTTGTTGACCTCGACGATGCCGCACTACGCACCGCGATTGTGCTCATCGGCAGCGACTGGGCCGACGCCGGTGACCAGGATGCCCTTCGCTCTCTCAGCGCACGTTCGCAGCAGCGCGACTTCTTGTCGAGCGCGAGGGTGCCAGCCCACGACTATGTCATCGTCAATCCGCCGTACGCGCGTGCGAAAGAGCGTAGCGATCTAGAGACGGGACGGACGCGCGACCTTTTTGCGTACTTCCTCGAACGGGTGGCTTTGACTTCCCGCGGGTTCATTGCGGTCACACCCGCCTCATACCTCGCAGCGTCTAAGTTTCAGCCTCTGCGGGATGTCATCGATCGCATCTACGGCGGAGGCCACGTTTTCGCATTCGACAACGTGCCCGACACGTTGTTCCGCGGGTACAAGTTCGGCTCGAAGAACACTTCAAAGACCAACTTTGTGCGCGCTGCAGTCACAGTATGCGCGCCGGCCCACACGTCGTGGAAAATCACGCCGATCATCCGATGGCAGGCCGCAGAGCGCGAGGCGATGTTTTCGGAATGCCATCTGTTGCTTGCACCGCGACGTATCGGCCCCCACGGAGAGTGGGCCAAGCTCGGCCCTGGGATGGAAGCAGTCTGGGACTCTTTGCAGCGAGCCGAGACGGTTGTGGCGGACCTCGTCGTGAACAGAGAAACGCCCTGGGCGCTGGACGTCGGGCTAACGCCGCGCTACTACATCTCGGCAACGTACCGAAGGTTGGACCGAGCGTCAAAGGCGACGCTCTTCTTTGCCGACGAAGAGGCTCGAGATCGTGCTGCTCTTGTCCTGAACTCCTCCCTGCCATACCTGTGGTGGCGAGCTCTCGACGGCGGTGTCACCCTTCCACGCCGTGTGCTCATGTCGACGCCTGTGCCTGACTTCGCAATTAACCGCTGTCTGATCGCCGCACTCCGGGACTCCGAGGCGAGGAATCTCGTCGTCAAACTTAACGCGGGCCGCGAGAACCAGAACGTCAAGCATCCCGAGGACCTCGTCCGAGCACTCGACCGTTGGGTCCTGCGGGGTGAGCACGACACGCGGCTTCTCTACGCAAGCAACATGTTCCCCCTTGCTCGGATATCGTTTCTGTCGGCAATATCGCCGATCGACAAGGGGGCAAGTGTTGGCGGGGTCAGGAAACAGCGAGTTCGACAGACTGCGTGAGCACCTCCTTGCGAACAAGACGGTGAGGCGCGAGGTGGAATTTGCGTTCGCTTCGCTTCTCACCGCCGCCAATCCATCCGACCGCGGCATGCGGTTCCTTTTCGGAGGCGGGGCCGAATGGATCATGGCTTCGGCCGCCTGGTCGGCCGGCATCCTCACCGCGCCTGCGGGGCATAACGCGAACGGCTTCGATCTGGCAGATCTGCTCGCCAAGGCCCGCGGTCTGTGGAGTGTAAAGGCGAGTGCCTCGGCCTCGTCTGGACAGATTCGCCTCACGAACTTTATGGGCGACGGCAGCAACGCCGTGTGGGAGGACGCGACACTGTTCGTCGCACCGTATTTCGGTGGTGCTGTGCTTGTCGCCCCGCAGACTCACCACGAGGTGCACGCCAAGGTACGCAAGACGGGCGATGCCCTGGTGCTCAGTGGCGCAGTCGTTCGCGAGTTCCGGGATAACAACCCGGCGAACTTCATACCTTTCGAGGTTGCGGTCAACAGCGGAGTTCGCGCGGGGGACCCCTTCGCCTTCATCAAGTCCGTGCTCGCCCCGGAGCACTTTCCAAATCTGTCCAAGCCCTTCCTTGCCTCGGCTCCAATCACGATCAGTAATCGAGTCCAGGAGATCGAACGGCTAGTGGCGCTTCGAGATCAGGGCGTACTTGACGAAGCGCAATTCAAGCAAGCTGTGGACCAGGTCATCGCCGCCAAGTAGCCTTGTGACCCGGCCTGGTTCTTTGGGCTGGAACAGAACGCTTGAATGGGCGATCATAAGGGCCCAGTGCGCCCGGCTTTCGACGGCGCGTGCATTGACACTCAACGTGCGTTGAGAACGCGGCTCAGCCTTTCCCAAACGCGATCGCCCGCACCGACGCCCCATCCCCCGACAACCGCAACGGGAAGAACCCCACCTCAACCCGCCCCCGGCAGCCCTTCGAGCCCGCACACGTTCTCGACGATCGCCCCATCCCCACCGAGCACGACCTCGTGCACGGGGAACTCCTCTCCCCGGTGGCATCCGGACTCAACGTGTCAAGAGCAAGCACGCGCATTTCGCGCCCCGACAACTCCCGCGCCGCCGATGCAGACATGAACGGATGCCGCAACGCCCGCTCCGACCCGAACCACTGCGCCCTCCCAGCGTCGACGATAACGATCCGCGGCAGCGCGTCCGGCACGGCACCGCCGTCGAAACGACGACTCCTCGAGCCCATACGCCGCGCCGGCACCCGCCGAAGCAACGCGCAGCACGAGAGCCTCGCCCACGGGCTCATCGAGAGAGACATCCGCCGTAGTCCGCCGCCCATCCGGCACGGTGTCGCAGGCGCGTCGACGTGGGTGCCCGTGTGGGAGCCCATCTCGATTCGCGCGACCTCCACGCCATCCTTCGCGAGTGACAGACCCACACCGATCGACACCCCGGGATCACCGGGGTAGACCATCATGCCGTCGCGGATCGGGTGGATCAGATCACGGAGCATCCGTTCATCATGCCGTGGGGGCGGGGTTTCGGGTGGGCGCTTCGTCTCGCTTCGCTCGCTCAGCGACCGGGTGACAGTTCGACGCTGCCCGCGAACCACCCACTCGGCCCGATCCCCTCGCCCATGCGGGGCACGTACTGGTCGAAGTACACGCGCGAGACGAGTTCGCGCCGACTCGCGACGCCGGCCTTCTCGAAGATCGACTTGAGGTGGTCCTGCACCGTGTAGGGCGACAGGTGCAGCTCGGACGCGATCTCGCGCGTGTCGGCACCTCGCAGCACGCTCGCGACGACTTCGCGTTCGCGCGCCGTGAGCCCGAACGCGGCCGCCACGATGTCGATCACCTCCTGCGGACGCGCCTCCTCGATCGTCACGACGACATCCCCGGCGCGGTCGCCTGCGCCGCCAAGCGGCGAGGCGTGGAGCACGACCCACACGCCGTCGTACGTGCGGGCGCGGATGCGCGGCATCCGTTCGATCTCTCCGCGAGCGAAGCGACGCGCACCGCTCACGAGTGCCTGCACCGACGTCAGCGGATCGCCCATCCCCGGCACGGACGACATCTGCGCGAGATGCGCCTGCGCTCCCGGCGTCGACTGCACGATGCGGTCGTGCGCGTCGAAGATGATCACCGCGGGGCCGGTGTGGGTCGCGGCATCCGTTCGGCTCAGTTGAGCGAGCAGGCCGGTGCGGATGCCGCGCGTGAACGCCGGCGACAGTGACGCCAGCAGCTCGAGCTCCTCCACCCCGAACGTCGGGTCGTCGTCGCCGCGGAACAGCGAGATGTGGCCCCACGCGCCGTTGCGGTCGGTGAACACGACACGCGCCTCGTCGCGGTAGTCGAAGTGCGGCACGAGCAGCTCCGACATGCGGATGGAGCGGTCGAGCACGCCGTGCGTGACGTGCTGCACGCCGACCGCGATCTGACCGGCGGCCACCATCTCGGTGATCGACGTCGGATCGTCGCTGCCATACTCGATCTGCGACCACATCAGGTCCTGCTCGTTGCGGCCGTCGAGATCGCCGAGCTTGCGCGAGCTCGAGACCATCGTCGTCGCCGGATCGAGCGTGGAGACGCACGCGGCGACGAACGGCACGACGGTGTGAAGCGTCGCGGCGGCCTCGTCCACGAAGCTGTGCAACGGAAGACCGGCGCGCGAGATCACGTCGATGTCGCTGCGCGCGCGACCGATCGCCAGAGCCGAGGCCATGGAACACAGTGTGCTCCCCCACCGCGGGTCGCCGCCATCCCAGGAATCTGGGGGACCGGAATTCCCTCACCATCTGGGATGGACCGCACACGCCGGCGGTCGCGAGAGTTGCGGTGGTCCAGTCACGGAGAACCAGGAGAACCCATGACCATTCCCGACATCACCCTCACGACGGACGAACGCGCCGCGGAGCTCAAGCGCGCCCTCGGCGACCGGGTCCTCATCGCCGGCGACCCCGGCTATGACGAGGCCCGCGTGCCCTGGAACGTCGCCGTCGATCAGCGTCCCTTCGCCGTCGTGCGGCCCGAGACCGCCGAAGAGGTCGTCCAGGCCGTGCGCGCGGCCGCGGCATCCGGCCTTCGTGTCGCACCGCAGTCGACCGGACACGCCGCCGCAGCACTCGCCGACACCGACCTCTCCGATGTCGTGCTCGTCTCGCTCTCGGGGCTGCGCGGCGCGACGGTCGACCCCACTACGCGCACCGCGCGCGTGCTCGGCGGATCGCTCTGGAACGACGTGCTCGAAGCGGCGGCACCGCACGGCCTCACCGCCCTGCACGGCAGCGCAGGCGACGTTTCGGTGGCCGGCTACGCGCTGAGCGGCGGTCTGTCGTTCTACGGCCGCGCTCACGGGCTCGCGGTGAACACCGTGCGCTCGATGCAGATCGCCATCGCCGACGGCAGCATCGTGCGCGCGAGCGCCGACGAGAATCCCGACCTCTTCTGGGCGGTGCGCGGCGGCTCGGGCACGTTCGGGGTCGTCGTCTCGCTCGAGATCGACCTGGTGCCGTACGCCAACGTGTTCGCGGGCATGCTGCTGTGGGATGCGAGCCGCGCCGCCGACGTCGCACGCGCGTGGGCGACATGGACCGCCACCGCGCCAGAGTCCGCCACGACGACGCTTCGCGTGCTGAACTTCCCGCCGCTGCCCGACCTTCCGCCGTTCCTGTCGGGCCGGTCGGTCGTCGTGATCGACGGGGCGATCCTCGAGACGGATGCCGCGGCATCCGCCCTTCTCGAACCGCTCCGTGCCCTCGCGCCCGAGGTCGACACGTTCTCGCGCATTCCGGCGGCCGGACTGGTGGCCGTCCACATGGACCCGCCCGGGCCGACGCCCGCCGTCACGACGCACTGCGTGCTGACCGAGCTGCCCGACGACGCGGTCGACGCGTTCGTCGCGGCCGCAAGGGTTCCGGGCCTCTTCATGACGGAGCTGCGCCATCTCGGCGGGGCGCTCGGGCGGCGACCCGCGCACGCGGGAGCCGTGGGCTCGATCGACGGTGCGTACCTCGCGCACACGGTCGCGATGGTGCCGGTCGCCGAGGCGATGGTGGGGGCGGATGCCGCGGTGCGAACCGGAATCGCCGCGTTCGCGCCCTGGGCGGCCGAGAACCTCGCGCTCACATTCATCGACGGCGGTGGCGCGGATCGCGAGGCCGGGTTCGGGGTCGCCGTGGAGCGGCTTCGCGACCTCAAGCGTCGCTTCGACCCGAACGACATGTTCGCGGCGGCGCACGCGCTCTGAGCGGGCGCCGGCGACGTGCGGCAAGCGCGCGGTTCCTCGGGTGGGGCTTCAGCCTGAGGGGCCGCGCGCTTCGTCACGCTTCGACGGGCTCAGCGGCCGCAGAACCCGGTCCCTGAGCAGGCGCGGAGCGCCGTGTCGAAGGGCGGCCGAGCGGGGCGACGCTTCGACGGGCTCAGCGGCCGCAGAACCCGGTCCCTGAGCAGGCGCGAAGCGCCGTGTCGAAGGGCGGCCGAGCAGGGCAACGCTTCGACGGGCTCAGCGACCGGGGCGGCGGGTGAGCCGCAACAGCAGGACGTGCCAGTGCGTCTCCACTGAGGGCGGATCGGATGCGATCCGTTCGGCGAACCGCCTCTTGAACTCGGACACGAACGCGTCCACCCGTTCGGGCGAGCGCGCCGAGTCGAGAGCACTGAGCAGCGACGGCATGAACGCGGCTTCGTAGAACTTGACGACCGCATCCGCGAACGCACCCGCATCGCCGGACCGCTCGTACTCCTCCAGCAGCGTGTCGGGTGCGCGCAGCAGCTCGTGCTCATCCAGGGTCCACGCCTGCGCGAGAGGGCCGCCCTGCAGGGGCGCCAGGAACTCGGCCTGCGTGCGGTTCCACGTGGGGATCGTCATGCGCGCGTACTCGGCCGCGTCGAGTCGCCCGTCCGACACCATTTCCGTGAGCACCCCGTTGGCGGAGTCCATCAGCCCTTCCGCGCCGCTCGATCCGTCATCCTCAGCCGCACCCCCGACCACGACAAGCTGGCCGCCCGGCGCGAGCTCGTCCGCCCGGTGGGTGAGGAACGCGACCCAGTCGCGGCGCGCCTGCTGCTCGAGCGCCTCCCGCACGCGCCCGTGCGCTCGCGTGCTGAAGATGTGGTCGGGGATGGGCTCGGGCACGCGCGACACCCAGTGCACCGCGATCGCACTCCACGCCAGGTGCAGGTCGCACGCCGGGAACAGCCGCTCGTAGAACGAGCGGGCCTCCGCGAAGGCGAACACGTCGGGTTCGGTCGCGTACGAGCCGGGCGTCGACATGACGTTCGCCAGCAGCACGTCGAAGTCGTTCGCGAGGATGTCGGTGTGGACGACGGTCACCGGGACGCGCTCGCCGGCACGTGGTCGCACCCCGTCGACCACGGTGCGCATCGGCTGCAGGGAGTTCGTGCCGGCCGCGGCGCCCAGATCCGCGACGCGGAACGGCGAACCGGATGCGGGCAGCACGACCGCGTCCACCGCGCGACCGAGCATCGGCATGGCGTAGCTCTCCGCGGAATGCTGCACCCCGGAGTGCTGGGCGTACCCGGAGCCCATCGCCCCGGTCGCCGCGCGCTCGACGGGCGGGTCGGAGTCGGCACCGCTCATGGCGCGTCAGTGTAGTGAGCGGTGTGCGCGGGCGGAAGGTGCGGGCGGGGCGACGCTTCGACGGGCTCAGCGACCGGGTTCGGCTCGGCGACGCTTCGACAGGCTCGGCGACCGCGGGTACCATGGACCCTCGTGGGAATGGGAATGACGAAGAGCGCGCCGATGACGGCGTGCAGCTTCTACATCCGCGAGCGCGGCGCCTGACGGCGCCCTCGCTGATCTTCGCGTAAGCGCCGTCTTCCGGGAGTCCTCGCACCCCGGGCGCGCGTCCCACCTCCGCCGGTTCTCGGCTGACGCCCGCATCCGGGGTGCTCCAACCCTTCTCCTTGGAGCGCTCGATGCGAACCCACCCACGCCGTTCCGTGCACGGCGGCCGACACGAGCTCGGCCAGAACTTCCTCATCCACCGCCCGACGATCCATGCGATCGTCGACCTCGTCGCGTCCACCGACGGCACGATCCTCGAGATCGGCGCCGGCGACGGCGCCCTCACGACACCGCTCTCCCGCCTCGGGCGACCCCTCGTCGCGATCGACGTCGACGAGCACCGCGTGCGCACGCTGCGGCGTCGGTTGCCGAACGTTCGCGTGCAGCATGCCGACGCGCTGCGACATCCGCTCGATCAACCCGTCGTCGTCGGCAATGTGCCGTTCCACCTCACGACGCCGATCATGAGACGGATGCTGGCGCGCCGGTCCTGGCGCCACGCGATCCTCCTCACGCAGTGGGAGGTCGCGCGCAAGCGCGCCGGCGTCGGCGGCGGCACCATGATGAGCGCGCAGGCCGCCCCGTGGTTCGAGTTCCGACTGCACGGGCGGGTGCCGGCTCGGCACTTCCGTCCGGTGCCGAGCGTCGACGGCGGCATCATCGGCATCACGCGGCGCGGGTCACCGCTCGTCGATCCTCGGGATCGCGCCGCGTACGAGCTGTTCGTACGCGACATGTTCACGGGCAGGGGCGGCGACATCGTCTCGCTCGTGCAGCACAGTGCTCGTATGACGCGGGCGCAAGCGCGAGCGGCGGTGCGTGAGGCGCGAATCGACGGATGCCGTCTGCCGCGCGACCTGCGGCCGGAGCAGTGGGCGGCGCTGTGGCGGGCGGTTCAGCGCGTGTGACAACCGCCGGATCCTGAGCGAGCGCAGCGAGACGAAGGGCCCTTCCGTGCGCGCTTCGTCTCGCCTGCGGCTCGCTCAGCGACCGGGGCAGGCGGCATCCGAAAATTCTTCAGAGCCGATGTCGATTCCGGATGTCGCCGTTCGACGCGATAGTGAGAGGAGGCGAACGGCCTCCCATACGGAACCGAACGAAGGAACGAAACGATGAAGCACATGCTGATCATGCGGGCGACCCAGGAGGCCGTTGAGGCTTACGAGAACATGGACTTCGAGGCCGTCATCAACGCGATGGGCGCCTACAACGAGTCCATGATGAAGGCCGGCGTGCTGGTCGCGGGCGACGGCCTGGCGCCCGAGCCGGGCTACGTGGTCGACTTCTCGGGCGAGACGCCGATCGTGAGCGACGGCCCCTACGGCGAAGTGCACGAACTGTTCAACGGGTTCTGGATCATCCAGACGAGCACCGTCGAAGAAGCGCTCGAGTGGGCGAAGCGGTGCCCGCTGGGTCCCGGCAACAAGCTCGAGGTGCGGCGCGTCACCGACGAGTCCGACTTCGCCGACTTCGCCGACAACGAGTACATCCAGAAGCAGAAGGAGTGGCGGGCCGAGCTCGGCACGGCGTGATCCTCCACCCCGAGACGACGACGATGAACGACACCCGGCGTACGGTCGAGGCCGTCTGGCGCATCGAAGGGCTGCGGATCGTGGCATCCGTCGCCAAGATGACCGGCGACCTCGGCCTCGCCGAGGATGTCGCTCAAGAGGCGGTCGTCGAGGCGCTCCGCTCGTGGCCCGAGCACGGCGTCCCCAACAACCCGGGTGCGTGGCTCACGGCGGTCGCGAAGCGACGCGCGATCGACGCGTGGCGACGACGCGACGGACTCGACGAGCGATACGCGGCGATCGCGCACACGCTCGACGAGGCATCCGACGATTCGTGGGAGCCCATCGACGACGACGTGCTGCGCCTCATCTTCACGGCGTGCCACCCGGCGCTGTCGCGCGAATCGCAGGTGGCGCTCACGCTTCGGATCGTCGCGGGACTGTCGACCGAAGAGATCGCGCGGATGCTGCTGACCAGTGTCCCCACGGTGCAGGCGCGCATCACGCGGGCGAAGAAGTCGCTCGCCGCCGCACGCGTGCCGTTCGAGACGCCTGACCCGTCGGAGTGGACCTCCCGGCTCGCGGGCGTGCTCGGCGTCGTGTACCTCGTCTTCACCGAGGGCTACGCGGCGACCGCGGGCGACCGGTGGGTGCGCCCCGACCTCGCCGACGAAGCGATCCGTCTCGGACGCATGGTTGCGGGGCTGCTTCCGCGCGAGCCCGAGCCGCTCGCGCTCGTCGCGCTCATGGAGTTCCAGCGGTCGCGGTTCGCGGCGCGCGAGACGCGCTCGGGTCAGCCGGTGCTGCTCGCCGACCAAGACCGCTCGCGGTGGGACCACGGGCAGATCGCGCGCGCGATCGAACTGCTCAAGAAAGCGGATGCCCTGGCCGCCGCACGCGGAACCGGGCGCGGCCCGTACGCTCTGCAAGCCGCGATCGCGCAGTGCCACGCCGTCGCTCCCAGCGTGGACGAGACGGACTGGAACCGGATCGTGCTGCTGTACGAGGTGCTCGGACGCATCGCGCCGAGCCCCGTGGTCGAGCTCAATCGAGCGGTGGCGGTGTCGAAGGCATCCGGTGCTGCCGACGCCCTGCGCATCGTCGACGAGCTCGAAGGCTCCGGCGCGCTCCGCGGCTCGTACCTCGTGCCGAGCGTGCGCGGTGAGCTGCTCGCGCAGCTCGGACGCTACGACGAAGCGAGGTCCGAGCTGCTGACTGCCGCCGGCCTCACAGCGAACGAGGTGCAGCAGCGCGTGCTGCGCGAGAAGGCCGAAGCACTCCGCTGACCGCGCTCAGAGCGAGATGAGGTCGAGCTCGCGCAGCTCGCCGTCGTCGACGATCGCGGTCATCATCGTGTGCACCGGCTGGCGGCGGCGATCCGTGGGCGAGCCCGGGTTGAGCAGCCGCATGCCGCGCGGCGACACCGTGTGCCACGGGATGTGGCTGTGCCCGAACACGAGCACGTCCGTGTCGGGGAACGCCTCGTCCATGCGCACCTCGCGCCGCTGCGCCGCTCCCGTCTCGTGCACGACTGCGAATCGCACGCCCTCGATCGTGCGGCGCGCGACCTCGGGCAGCCGCTCGCGCAGGTCCGGGCCGTCGTTGTTCCCGTAAACCCCCAGCACCTCGCCGTGCTGCTCGAGCTCATCGAGCACGGATGCCGCGACCCAATCCCCCGCGTGGATCACGAGGTCCGCGGCATCCGCTGCCCTCAATACGGTCTCGGGGAGGCGCTTCGCGCGCCCGGGGATGTGGGTGTCGGAGATGAGCAGCAGGCGCGTCGTCATCGCTTCGCCGCGGCCGGCGTGCTCGGCTGACGGAGGATCTTCTCCATCGCCTTGCCCTTCGCGAGCTCATCGACGAGCTTGTCGAGGTAGCGGATCTTCTGCATGAGCGGGTCCTCGATCTGCTCGACGCGCACCCCGCACACGACGCCCGTGATGAGGTCGGCGTTCGGGTTGAGGTTCGCATCCGCGAAGAAGTCCTCGAAGGTCGTGCCGTCGGCGAGATGCCGCTGGACCGTCGCGTCATCGAAGCCGGTGAGCCACTCGATGACCTCGTCGACCTCGGCCTTCGTCCGACCCTTCCGCTCGGCCTTCTGGATGTACATCGGGTAGACCTTGGCGAAAGGCATCCGGAAGATCCGTTCCATGTTCCCCAGGGTACGCGGCAGGCGTACCGTGCAGACATGGACATCCGGTCGGCGCTGATCGAGCTGTGCGACGCGTTCAACGCGCACGATCTCGACCGGATCATGGCGCTCTTCGCCGACGACTGCGTGCTCGAGATGCCGCGCGGACCCGAGCCGTGGGGGTCACGCTTCGAAGGCAAGGCGGCGGTGCGCGCAGCGCTCGCGGGCCGGTTCGCCGGGCTGCCCGATGTGCACTACGGCGAGGAGGAGCACTTCGTCGACGACGACCGGCAGACGGGCATGACCACATGGCTGCTCACCGGCACGACGGTCTCGGGTGAGCGCAAAGAGGTGCGCGGATGCGACTTCTACACGGTCCGCGACGGACTCGTCGTGCGAAAGGACTCGTACTGGAAGATCGTCGAACCGCCCGCGACGGCGTAGCCTGAGCGCAGGACCCACTCGACGATGAACGGGGAGCCCGATGCGCGCTGTCGACGACAACTTGACCGACCTGGTTGCGGAGCTCATGCAGACCGCCCGCATCGCCTCGAGCGGTCGCGCGGCGCGCACCATCACCGGCGACCACGAGCACGCACTGCGTGAGACGGTCATCGCGCTGCGCGGCGGGGAGCAGCTGGGCGAGCACGAGAGCCCCGGCGAGGCGACCCTGCAGGTGCTCGTCGGCCGCGTGCGGATCGTCGCCGGCGACCGGTCGTGGGACGGGGCATCCGGTGATCACCTCGCCATTCCCCCGCAGCGCCATCGTCTCGACGCGCTGGAGGACTCCGCGGTGCTGCTCACGGTGGTGAAGCGCCCCGTGGGCGACTACCCCGCGAGCCCGTAGCCCCGCCGTGCCATGCCGGCGGGGCCCGGCACTCTCGGCCCTCTCGTCGGACCGCCTGCCATCCGCCGGAATCAGGACATCTGGCGAGGGCAGGACGTTCGTGGCCGGATCAGCCTGATTACGCCAGATGTCCTGATCCGGGCGACGAAAGCGGCGTCCGGGCGACGAAAATCGGCATCCGGGCGACGATATCGGCGTCCGCCAGGCCGAGTTATCCACAGTTGATGAATTCGTCGTTGCGGATGTCCGAACCCGCCGCCATGATGACTACGACACCGCCGACTGGGATGGCGGTGCCGCCTTCTGGGGAGGCGGGTTTCGGGAGGGCGGGTGCCGCGCGGCCGTGATGGGACGCGTGCGTGCGAGGCATCCGTCCTCCCTTTCACGAATCTACCGAGGAGCCGGCGAACAAACTCACGGCCCGCTCCCAGCTTCGCGGGACCAAAACCGCCGGGGCATCCGTTCTTCTCTATGGCGCCGCAGCCAGCGACGCCACCGAGGAGGAAACGTGAGTCCCCACGACTATCGCAAGACCCCCGAGGCGCTGAGCCGCCTCACCGACGCGCAGTACGCCGTCACGCAGGAGGACGGCACGGAGCCGCCGTTCCGCAACGAGTACTGGAACAACCACGAGCCCGGCATCTACGTCGACGTCGTGTCGGGGCAGCCGCTGTTCTCGTCGACCGACAAGTACGACAGCGGCACCGGTTGGCCGAGCTTCACCAAGCCGATCGAGCCCGACGCCGTCACGACGCGGACCGACAGCTCGCTGTGGATGACGCGCACCGAGGTGCGGTCGTCCGGAGCCGACAGCCACCTGGGCCACGTCTTCGACGACGGCCCTCGCGACGCCGGAGGCCTGAGATACTGCATGAACTCGGCCGCGCTGCGCTTCGTGCCCGCCGCCGAGCTCGAGAGCCAGGGCTACGGCGAGTACCGACACCTCTTCGAGACCACCAACGAGCAGGAGACAGCATCATGACCAGCGGACCCATGGACACCGGCGAGATCACCCGCGTCCCCGGCATGGAGACCGCCGTCCTCGCGGGCGGCTGCTTCTGGGGCGTCGAGGACCTCATCCGCCGCCAGCCCGGCGTGATCGACACGCGCGTGGGCTACACCGGCGGCCAGAACGCGCACGCGACGTACTACAACCACCCCGGCCACGCCGAGGCGGTCGAGATCGTGTTCGACCCGACGAAGACGACGTACCGCGACATCCTCGCGTTCTTCTTCCAGATCCACGACCCGACAACCCTGAACCGCCAGGGCAACGACGTCGGCACGAGCTACCGCTCCGCGATCTTCCCGCTGGACGCCGAGCAGGAGCGCATCGCCCGCGAGACGATCGCCGACGTCGACGCGTCCGGCCTGTGGCCCGGCAAGGCCGTGACCACGATCGAGCCCGCCGGCCCGTTCTGGGAGGCCGAGCCCGAGCACCAGGACTACCTGGTGCGCATCCCCAACGGGTACACGTGCCACTTCCCGCGGCCGAACTGGGTGCTTCCCAAGCGGTCGGAGACCAGCGCATCGGCATAACCCCTCTTCGCGAACGCCGGGCGGATGCCGCGCCCCTCTGCGGGTCGCGGCATCCGCGTTTCTCCGGGATCGAGCCGGCGCTAACGCAGGCCGCGGGCCGCTGTCAACGGTGAGGCGCCCGGCGGAGCGGCGCCGCTAACGTGGCGATCGCGAGCCGAGGAGACGCCGTGACCCACCCCGCAGCCCCGCGAACCGGCGCGTCGACCGTGTCGGTGGTCATCCCCGTGAAGGACGACGACCGTGCGCTGCGCCGGTGCCTCGACATGCTCGCGAAGCAGACGCGGACTGCCGACGAGATCATCGTCGTCGACAACGGATCGTCGGATGCCTCGGCCCTGGTCGCCCGAGACGCCGGCGCCCGCGTGGTGCGGTGCGAACGGCCGGGCATCCCCGCCGCGAGCGCGACCGGATACGACGCGGCATCCGGTGACGTGATCCTGCGACTCGACGCGGACTGCGTGCCGGCGTCGACGTGGGTCGACACGATGACGGATGCGTTCGACCGCCGCCCCGACGTCGACGCGTTCACCGGACACGCGCGGTTCGTCGACGGGCCTCGCGTGCTTCGGACGGTGCTCGCGGCGATGTACCTCGGGTTCTTCGGCCTGGTGATGGTCCCGACACTCGGCCACGCGCCGCTGTTCGGCTCGAACCTCGCCATGCGCGCGTCGACGTGGCGAGCGGTTCGCGATGCGGTGCACCAGGACGACCCCGAGGTGCACGACGACATCGACCTCGCCTTCCACATGGGCGACGTCGGGCGCATCCGGTATCTGCCGCGCGCCGGGATGGGGATCTCGATGCGCCCTTTCGGCGACGCACGCTCGTTCGCGCGCCGGATCGCGATGGGGTTCCGGACGGTGATCGTGCACTGGCCGCGGGACTTTCCGCCGAAGCGGTGGGCGCGGCGGATGCGGGCGGCGCGGCGGATGCGGGCGGCCCGCCGCATCCGCACCGTAGGCGCGGAGCGCGCTTCGTCTCAGGGCGTTGGGTTCGCTCAGCGCTCGGGGTGACTCAGCGCCGCTTGCGGGCCGGGAGCACGATCGCGCGCCCGAGCCGGAACAGCAGCACTCCCGCGAGCACCCACGGCCCGACCACGAGGATCGGGTCGAGCCACGTGTGCTTCATGTCGATGCGACCGGGCTGAAGCCGCGATGAGATCGGCCGCCGACCGCGCTCCCCCAACACGCCGGACTGCGTGATCGGGTCATCCGGTGTCTTGCTGAACAGCGACTTCACGTGCGCACCCGCAGAATCGACGCGGTCGCCGACGACGAGCAGCAGCCAGTGGGCCGCCTGCCCCTCGCTGTAGCGGTCGTAGGCGTACTTGCGGATGCGCCCGCTGAGACCGTGCAGCGGCTGAGCCGTGCCGAACACCGGCGTCAGGCGCTCGTGCTCGACCGACCTCTCGCGCTCACCTCCGCGTGTCGGCTGCTGCTCGGGAATCTCCCAATGCGCGCCCGTCGCGATCCCGGGCTGCTCGCGCGGGAACGCGGGACGGTCGGCGGGGTCGAGATCGGCGCCCCACCCGGGGATGCGGGCGCGCAGCTCCTCGGGGTCTGGCTGGTTTCCGGGCTTCCAAGAGGTGTAGGGCATGTCGTCCTCCTTCGCTGGCGTCACGCGACGGTGATGACGGGCTTGACGATGTCGTCGAGCTTCGACGAGAAGATGTGGTAGCCCTCGGCGATCTCGTCGAGGGGGAAGCGGTAGGTGATGAGCTCGCTCGGCTTCACGTACCCGGCGCGGATGTGCTCGAACAGTCGCGGCCACTGGCGCTTCACGGGCGCCTGGTTCATCCGGAGTGTGACGCCCTTGTTCAGGGCATCGCCGAACTTCACGGCGCTGAACAGCGGTCCGTACGCACCGATGACCGAGATGACGCCGCCTTTTCGCACCGCGTCGATCGCCCAGTTGAGCGCGACCGGCGACCCGCCCTGCATCTTGAGCTTCGCGGATGTCACGTGCTGGAGCACGTGCCCGTCCGCCTCCGCGCCGACGGCCTCGACCACGACATCCGCCCCGAGTCCGCCCGTCGCCTTCTTCAGCTCCAGCACGATGTCGGACACCTGGCCGAAGTTGATCGTCTCGGCGAACGCGAACTCCTCAGCCTTCCGCAGGCGGTAGTCGAGGTGGTCGACCACGATGACGCGCCCCGCGCCCATGAGCCAGCACGAGCGGGCGGCCGCGAGCCCCACAGGACCCGCGCCGAACACCACCGCGGTGTCGCCCTGCTCGATGTCGGCGAGCTGCGCGCCGAAGTAACCGGTCGAGAACGCATCCGTCAGCATGAGGGCGTCCTCGTCGGGGATGTCGTCGGGGATCACCGCCGGTCCGACATCCGCGAACGGCACCCGCACGTACTCGGCCTGACCGCCGTCGTAGCCGCCGGCGGTGTGCGAATAGCCGTAGATGCCGCCCACGGCCGTCGCGTTCGCGTTGACGTTGTGGCAGTTCGAGAACAGTCCGCGTGCGCAGAAGAAGCACGAGCCGCAGAAGATGTTGAACGGCACCATCACGCGGTCGCCCACCTTCACGTTCTGCACCGTCGGGCCGACCTCTTCGACCGTCCCGATGAACTCATGTCCGAACGTGTGCCCGATCCGGGTGTCGGGCATCATGCCGTGGTACAGGTGCAGGTCCGAACCGCAGATCGCCGCGAGCTCGACCCGCACGATCGCGTCGTTCGGATGCGCGATCACCGGTTCGGGCTTGCTCTCGACGCGGAGCTTGTACGGTCCGCGGTACGTCATCGCCTTCATGGCGCCTCCTCGGGGTTCTGTTCCACCCCAACGCAGGCGGCCGGAAACCGAGAGGGGGTTGCGTCGGGCCGCTCTCTTTGCCAGGGGCGGGGTTGCGGATGCTGCGCGAGGCGCGCAACGGCGAGCCGGAGCACCGCCACGGAGCACCGCTTCGCTTCGCTGCGCTCGCTCAGCGACCGGCGTGGTGTCGCCGCCGCATCGGTCGGTTCACCTCCCGAAACGAGGGGATCTCGCGGAGCGAGGAGAACTCAACCCCGCGCGCCCTCGTCCGGCGTGATGCCCTCGTTTCGCGGGGCCGGACAGCCGCGGGGCCGGACAGCCGCGGGGCGGGACAGCCGCGGGGCGGGACAGCCGCGAGGCGCGCTAGCTGTTCTTCCCCGTGAGGTTGTGAACGCGTTCTGCGGGTGTTGAGCCGCCGAGGCCGGTGTGGGGTCGGTGGTGATTGTAGTGATGGAGCCAGTCGGCGTAGGTGGCTTCGCGTTGGGATTCAGATTCATAGG
>NZ_DATMFG010000005.1:0-48380 GCF_035556355.1 Microbacterium sp. | reverse complement strand
CGACGCCCTCGCCGCCGCACGCCGCGTCGGCGAACCCAACACCGAGGAGGTGATCGAACCCGACCTCCGGGCCCTCACAGCCTGACCACGACACGAAGGATCACACGATCACCGATACACCACGTCCCAGGACTTGACCGTCCCGTCTCGGTCCGACCTGTGCGGATTCTCAGTCCCTTCCAGCGTCGCTGCGGCAAACGCTCCGAGCACGCGAACCCTCGCCCATGGGCACCGCGCGCGTCGACGTCCGAGCCCCGCCGGCCGGGTGTCCGTGCGCCGAGAAGGCCAAACACCCGCGGCCCGGTCCAATCTTGGGTGGACGCCGCACCACGAGGCCGATCGGGGGTGGGCACGCGTCCCTCACGGCCTCCCGTCCGCTCCGCGAGAAGATCCTGCGCGAATCAGGCTGGGAATACCTTCGAGGAAACGCCAAGTGCGCTTCCTCCGGCGGTGCTTGGCGTGCCCGGGCGGAGCATGGGGAGTGCCTTCGACCGCAGACTCCCGGGGCACCTGCCACGCACGCCCTTTCGCCACGGGCCGGCGTGAGGGCGTAGCCGCCGCGCACACCGGTGTTTCACGTGAAACACCCCGTTCGGGTGCAACGCGCCGGGCGAGGCTGGCGAGGATTTGGTGGGGACGCTATGCGACAACGCGCGGTGCTACGGCACCGGTCGGGAGTGAGGTTCCCTCCTCCGGAGACCACCGGGACATGACCACTGATCGTCCCGGCAAAGCACCGAGAGCCGACCACCTCCCCGACACTTGTCCTTGCCTGCTTGGCGCCGCGGCACGCGCTCCTTCACGGAGTCGGGCTGCCGTCTAAAGGAGATGCCTCGTCTCGGCTTGGTCCACTGCGCTGGCATCCCGTAGTGCGATGTCAACTGGGTGCGAGCACTCCCACGCCCGAGGATCGCGGTGTTTCACGTGAAACTGTCGAGGTGAGCACCCTGTCGTTGCGTCCCAGGAGGACCGCCGAAGAGGTCCTGCTTCACACACCCTGCACTGCTCAACATGGACTCCCCCGGGCGCGACATGGCGCGCGACGTGCCGCGCGATGCACCTCTCCAGGCGCACGAGAGGACACTCCGCGCGCGGACGCGTCCGCCTCCGCGTGCGCGAGCATCGGAAGATCAATGTGGCTGCGGGGAGCGGCGTGCGATTGGGTGGGGCTCCCACGTCACGCCTATCGCCACACTGTGGAGGCGTCGGCACCGTCCCGCTCGGCGTGCGCAAGCAGTGGCACCCCTTCAACACGGCCGGCCTGGCGGCGTCGGGAACACACCCGCGGTGCGCGACCATCGGCACATTCGAGAATGCAGTGGGCCCCGTGTTGCTCCGATCCGTGCCTCGCGAGAGAGGCGCCGAGCGGAATCCACCGCCGACGCCCTGTCCGGGCGCGGGCTCCATGCAACTCGTGCCGCATGCGCGGCCTGTGGGAAAGGCCCAGGGGGCGGGGACACCGCGTCGCCAAGCCCGCAGCGATCGAAGCCCCGATCGACCCGCTGCGGCCAGATACGGTGCGTTTCGCCCCGTCACAGCGAGCTCCCCGCCCGCTGTAGCCGCTGCCGCGACAATGGAAGGAGAAGCGGCCGGACGTTCCGCCGATGCAGGTCGCTGAGAAGGCTTTGAGCTGACCGGCCGATGCGCCCCGCGCCCGTCCGCCCACAAGCGTTCGGAATCTCCCGTCATCGCCGGTCTGGCGCAGCGGAGGTGCACACGATCCAGCGAGCTCACCGCCGGTGGTATCGCCCCGGATTCCTCGGCACGAGATAACGCCAGCGAGTCCACCGCCTCCCGGCGATCGCGGCAGGTCGCGTTCCCCGGGCGCAAGGCGCCAAGAACGAGCTCGGATCGTCGGCGACCGATGGTGACGAGGCGCGAGACCCCAAAATCCGAGACAACCGCTCAGAATCAGACCGGTCGGCCCCAGGTCCCTCGGTGTTTCACGTGAAACAAGCCGCCGGAACGCCGTCGAAGGAGCGGCTAGTTGACGGTGGCCCGCACCACGCGCGTGGGTTCCTCCAGCAAGCCCTCCCCGATCACCTCGACGTGCACGTCGCTCAGTTTGAACCGTCGGATCTGCTTTTCAGCGGCGGTGATCTCGTTGGGTGCGCCGGCCCCCTTCAACAGGACCAGCTCACCGCCTTCGCGCACGAGAGGCGCGGTGAGCGGGATCAGCGTCCGCAGCGCGCTCACCGCACGCGCCGTCACCGCGTCGAGTGACCGGCCCCACGCCCAGTCTTCGGCACGGGCCCGGACCACCTCGACGTTGTCGAGACCGAGTTGCGACGCCTGCTCCTCGAGCCAGGCGACACGGCGTTCCATCGGCTCGATCAGCACCCACTCGACATCGGGCCTTGCGATCGCGAGCACCAACCCGGGCAGACCTGCCCCCGACCCGACGTCACCGACCCGACCCGAGAACAACGGCGCAGCGACCGCGCAGTTCAGAATGTGCCGCGACCACAGTCGGGGGGCCTCGAGTGGTCCGATGAGCCCGCGCTCCTCGCCGTGCACGGCCAGCGCCTCGGCGAACGCCCGGGCGACATCGATGCGGTCGCCGAAGATCGTGACGGCGGCGTCGGGTTCAGACTCGATCATCCGTGCTCCGTTGGTGAGGGTTCGAACCGCGACGGCGATCCGTCCGCGGCGTGGTCTGCGGAGAACAATGATCCCGGCACAAGCCCGCGCTGCGCCAATCATGTCAGGGCTCCTGGGATGCATATCCCGCTGGACCCGCTCTGTTTCACGTGAAACGCTGAGCGCCGGCCTCCGCTCGAACCGCGGAACACCGGCGCTCGGGTGACGAACTCAGCGGCGGCGGATCACCGTGTGGCGGTCGGCGCCCTCGCCGTACGACTCCGATACGAGGCCGCGTTCGGCGACGAGGTCATGCACGATCTTGCGCTCGTAGCTCGTCATCGGGGGCAGCGACGCTTGCGAGGCTCCGGCGTCGAGGCGGGCGACCGCCGTGTCGACGAGCCGGGCGAGCTCCTGCGTCCGCGAATCGCGCGAACCGCCCACATCGAGGATCAGACGCGAGAAGCGGCCGGTGCGGTTCTGCACGGCGATGCGCGTCAGCTCTTGCAGCGCCTGCACGGTGTCGTGATCCGACAGCAACCGCAGTGCGCCGGGATCATCCGCCTCGACCGACACGTACGCGCGGCCGGCGCGCACGTCGAGCGCGAGATCGCCGTCGATGTCGGCGATGTCGAGAAGCTCCTCGATGAAGTCCGCGGCGAGGTCGCCCTCCTGTTCGAGCTGCTCGACGCTCGCGGGCTCACGGCCGATGGCCCCGGACTCGACGGGGGTGGGGCTGCTTGTCGTCATGACAGTCCTTCGCTCAATTGCGGTCGGGGCGTCCGGAGACGCGGAGTCAGGAGCCGGCCTGCGCCGAAGGCGACTGACCGCCGCGCTTCTGCGCCTGCTTCTTCGCCCTCTGCTTGCTCACCGGCTGCTGGCGCTTGGGCGCCGCCGCCTTCGCGCGCTCGGCCTCTTCGAGGAGACGGCGCTGCTCGGCCTCGTACTTCTCGATCGGCACGACCTTGCCGTTCGAATCGATCGCCTTGCCCTTGCGTGCGAGGCGCTCCTCGCGGGCCTTCGCCGCCTCGGAGCCCGGGGTCGGCATCTCGCGGATGACGAGGAACTGCTGGCCCATCGTCCACAGGTTCGACACGAACCAGTAGATGACGACACCGAGCGGGAAGAAGACACCCGAGAAGACGAACGCGAACGGCAGGACGTACAGCATGATCTTCTGCATCTGGTACGCCTGGCCGGTCTTGGCCTCGGGGGACAGGTTCTTCGAGATGATCTGCAGCTGCGTGAAGAACTGCGACGCGATCATCAGGACGACCAGGATCAGCAGGATGATGATCGACGTCGTGTTGCCGGTCTCGATCGCCGTGATGAGGTTCTCGTGGAGCGACGCGACGCCGAGGAGCTTCGCGTCGTAGAACTGCTGCGTCAGTTCGTTGCTGAGAAGGCCGACACCGCTGAAGTTCGGGTTGGTCGCGATCTTCTGGACGTCGTTCAGCACGCTGAACAGCGCGAAGAAGATCGGCATCTGCACAAGCAGCGGAAGGCAGCTCGACACCGGTGTCGTGCCGTGCTTCTTGTACAGCGCCATCGTCTCGCGGCTCATCGCCTCGCGAGAGAGCTGGTCGCGCTTGCCGCGGTACTTCTCCTGAATTTTCCGCAGTTCAGGAGCGATTTCCATCATCTTGCGCTGGCTCTTGATCTGACGCACGAAGAGGGGGATGAGGGCCGCGCGCACGACGACCACGAGGCCCACGATCGCGAGCACCCATGTGATGCCGTCGGCTGGCGGCAGGCCGATCGCGGTGAACAGCCAGTGCCATGCGACGAGCACAAGCTCGACGAGCCACTTGAGGGGCCACAGGATGGTCCCGATCAGATCGAAGCCCCCGCTCGCCGTTTCGGGGGCGGGGGTGGAGGCCAGCAAGAGATCCATGCGGAGGATCAGTCCTTTCCGGAAGGGGTGGGTACGACGAACCCGCGCGGGGTCAGTGCGTACCGGAAGTTCTTGCGAAGCGGCACGTCATCGACGCCGCCCTTCGCCCACGGGTGGCAGCGCACGAGGCGGGCCGCGGTGAGCGCGGTCCCGACGACGGCGCCGTGCTGCTGCACCGCGCCGACGGCGTACGCCGAGCACGACGGGTAGTACTTGCACACGTCACCGTACGTGTGCGAGATGGTGGCGCGATAGCCGTGCAGCAACGCGAGCAATGCGTTGCGCGGCAGCAGCGGGATCGCCGAGAGAAGTCCGGATGCCTCGAACCGGGCCTCGCCGAGCGCGTAAGCAGGAAGGACGCTCATGCAGCACTCCGGGCGAGGCATCGCGAGATCTCGGCACGGAGCTCGCTGTACGCGGCGGTCGCCGAGCTCGGCAGGGCGCGGATGACGACATCCGTTCCCGGACGTACGGAGTCGAGCGCCTCCGCACACACAGCCTTCAGCCGCCGGCGGACGGTGTTGCGCACGACGGCCGTGCCGACCTGCTTGCTTACGATGAAGCCGAAGCGCGGCGGCGCCGTGGCCGCTTCAGCGCGGGCGGACACATAGCTCACGGTGTGCGCGGCGGCACAGCGACGGCCCCGACGGACGACGGCCTTGTAGTCCGCTCCGCGGGTGAGTCGGTTCGGCCTCGCAAGCACCGGGTCTTCGGGCCGGACTCAGGCCGAGAGCTCGGTGCGCCCCTTGGCGCGGCGCGCCGAGAGGATCGCGCGGCCGGCGCGGGTGCGCATGCGGGCGCGGAAACCGTGCTTCTTGGCGCGGCGGCGGTTGTTGGGCTGGAACGTGCGCTTGCTCATGAGATCTCTTCCGGATCAGGTGTCACCGGGCGGGGAAGCCAGCGACAGACTGGCCCTATGGAGACCGGAGACGGCGTACAGGGGACTGCCACGAGGGCATAAGTCAACCGATTAAGGCTACGTCGAGACTCCTGATAACTCAAACCGAGCCGAACCGCGACATTATCCCCAATCCGGAGCCCGAGTGTCGCAATGACACGCGGCCGAGTCCTACAGTGGAGTTTGCCCCCGGCACGGGCTCTGACCTACCGTGGCTTCGGCAGTTATCCACAGGCTCGCGTGACCACGACGCGGGCCTGAGGCGCATCATCACACCCGGGGGGGCCATGTCATCGCACCAAGTTCCAGACGTACCAGTCTGGTCAGCCGTGCTCGACGAACTCACCGCGGACGATCGCATCACACCCCAGCTGTGGGGCTTCCTCAATCTCGCCGTCGCCCAAGGAGTGATGGGCGGCACGCTCTACCTCGATGTGCCGAACGACCTCACGGCCGCGCAGCTCAACAAGCGCATGCGGGCGCCCATCCTCGAGGCGATCTCGCGCGTGGGCGACGATGAGGTCGCGACGTTCCGCGTCGTCGTCAATCCCGATCTGGCCGACCAGCATCTGACAGCGCCGATCCCGGTGCAGACCCCGATGCCGTCCGAGCCGATCGCGCCGTCGCAGCCGACGGCCGGTGCGCGAGCCGGAATCCCGGAGACGACGGACGCGGCATCCGCCGGTTCTCGCTACGACACGCGGCTCAACCCGAAGTACACGTTCGACAATTTCGTCATCGGCCAGTCGAACCGCTTCGCGCACGCGGCCGCTGTCGCTGTCGCCGAGGCTCCCGCCAAGGCGTACAACCCGCTGTTCATCTACGGCGACTCGGGTCTCGGCAAGACGCACCTGCTGCACGCGATCGGCGACTACGCGCTGAGCCTCTATGCCGGCATCCGTGTTCGCTACGTCTCCAGCGAGGAGTTCACGAACGACTTCATCAACTCGATCGCGAACAACCGCGGGTCGGCCTTCCAGGCCCGGTACCGCGAGGTCGACATCCTCCTCATCGACGACATCCAGTTCCTGCAGGGTCGCGCCGAGACGCAGGAGGCGTTCTTCCACACCTTCAACACGCTCCACGACCACGACAAGCAGGTCGTGATCACGAGCGATGTGCCGCCGCGCCAGCTCACCGGCTTCGAGGACCGCATGCGCAGCCGGTTCGAGTGGGGCCTCATCACCGACGTCCAGGCGCCCGACCTCGAGACCCGCATCGCGATCCTGCGCAAGAAGGCGCAGAACGAGCGGCTGCAGGTGCCCGACGAGGTGCTCGAGTACATCGCGACGGTCGTGTCGTCGAACATCCGCGAGCTCGAGGGCGCGCTCATCCGCGTGTCGGCGTTCGCGAGCCTCAATCGCTCGACGCTCGACATGTCGCTCGCCCAGACCGTGTTGCGCGACATCGTCGATCAAGACGACGCGAACGTCGTCTCGCCGACCGACATCATCAATGCGACCGCGCACTACTTCAAACTGTCGGTCGACGATCTGTACGGGTCGAGCCGCTCGCAGGCGGTGGCGACCGCACGACAGATCGCGATGTATCTGTGCCGCGAGCGCACGAGTCTGTCGCTGCCCAAGATCGGGCAGCTCTTCGGCAACCGCGACCACACGACGGTGATGTACGCCTACAAGAAGATCAGCGACCTCATGAAGGAGCGCCGCTCGATCTACAACCAGGTGACGGAGATCACCGCGCAGCTCGGCCGCAACGGCCGCTGACGACGCACCGGCCTCGGTCGGGATGACACGGTGAGTATTCCTGTGCGTTCCCGTCGTTTCGCGGCTCGCCGAAGCGGATGCCTCATCGGGTCCGTCCTGCTCGCCCACGGCATCGCGCAATATGCCCCAACGGATGCTTGACACCTGTGGACGACGGGGCCATTATTCGCGTTCTACACAGTGTGGAAAACCTGTGGATAACTCGGGACGACTGCGGAAAGGCTGTGCACACAGGAGGCCTCCCTGTGGACGAGGACCGCTCGGCACGCATCCGCGTGATTCCGCGGTCCCACAGCTCTCCGCAGCCGTTCCACAAGTCACACGCGTGTAGTTCCCAGGCGCTGACTGACAAGTCGCGAGTTATCCACACTTTCCACAGCGGTTAACACCATGACAAGAATCTCCTTGATGAAGATTCATTCGATCACCTCGACGTGAACGGAGCCGCGCCACGGCGTCGACGGTGACAAACCACTGGCGGGGCTCGTGCCTGGCACTAGCATGGGTAGCCCAGCCCGATGTCGAGGGAGCGTCCGTGAAGTTCCACGTCAATCGCGATGTGTTCAGCGAAGCCGTGTCGTTCGTCGTGAAGCTCCTGCCGCAGCGCAATCCGCAGCCGATCCTGGCCGGTGTGCTCATCGAGGCATCCGACGCAGGTCTGTCGCTCTCGGCATTCGACTACGAGGCGTCCGCCCGCACGACCATCGAGGCCACCGTCGACGAGCCCGGCACGATCCTCGTCCACGGCAGGCTGCTTTCCGAGATCGCGAGCCGACTCCCGAACGCGCCGATCCAGATCGAGCTCGACGAGGACGGCATCGTCCTCACGTGCGGCTCGGCCCGCTTCACGCTCGCGTCGATGCCGGTGCAGGAGTATCCGGCGATCCCCGAGGTGAGCGGCGAGTCGGGCCTGGTTCCGTCCGAGGACTTCGCCACCGCAATCTCGCAGGTCGCTTTCGCGGCATCCCGCGATGACGTCACCCCCGTCCTCACCGGTGTGCAGCTCGAGGTGTCGGGCACACAGCTGAGCCTCGTCGCGACCGACCGTTACCGCGTCGCGCTGCGCGAGATCCCGTGGGACGGCGGCACCGTCGCATCCGACGAGCAGACCACCGCCCTCGTCCCGGCGCGCACCCTCACCGAGGTCGGCAAGACTTTCGCGCACGGCGGCGACATCTCGATCTCGTTCTCGGGCTCAGGCGACCGCGAGATCATCGCGTTCACAGCGGGCAACAAGACCGTGACGTCTCTGCTCATCAAGGGCAACTTCCCTCCTGTGCGCCGGCTCTTTCCCGAGCAGACCGACCACCACGCCGTCGTGAACACCGCCGATCTCAGCGAGGCTGTGCGCCGTGTGTCGCTCGTGCTCGATCGTTCGGCTCCGCTGCGCTTCACGTTCACGTCCGACAGCGTGTCGATGGACGCATCGGGCACCGAGCAGGCGCGTGCGTCCGAGTCCGTCGATGCGAACCTCGTCGGCGAGGACGTGACCCTCGGACTCAACCCGCAGTACCTGCTCGAGGCTCTTGCGGCGGTGCGCAGCGAGTTCACGCGCATCACGTTCACCTCGAGCGAGAACGCGAACAAGCTGAGCCCCGTGCTCATCACGCCGCAGACCTCGGTCGACAAGGCGGGCGAGGACACGTTCAAGTACCTGCTGCAGCCGAACCTGCTGCTGCGCTGAGGCGGCTCTCCCGGCTCGCTGTCACACGGGCGGAATAGGGTGACAGGGTGATCGTCGAGCAGCTCAGCCTCGTGGACTTCCGCAATTACGCGGAAGCCGATGTCGCGCTGCATCCGGGTCCCAACGTCTTCGTCGGCCGCAACGGTCAGGGAAAGACGAACCTGGCAGAGGCGATCGCATTCTTCGCGACGCTCGGCTCGCATCGGGTGTCGACGGATGCCCCGATGGTCCGCCACGGATCCGACGCCGCGATCGTGCGGGCGCGACTCGCCCACGGCGAGCGTCGCGTGCAGCTCGAGGTGCAGCTCAACAAGCAGGGCTCGAACAAGGCGCGTGTGAACGGGTCTCCCGTGCGCACCGCCGAGCTTCCGCGGTATGCGCAGGTCGTGCTGTTCGCCCCCGAAGACCTGCAGATCGTGCGCGGCGACCCGTCCGCCCGTCGGCGCTTCGCGGATCAGCTGCTCATCCAGCGGCGTCCGCGCATGGCCGGCGTGCTCGCCGACTACGACCGCGTCCTGAAGCAGCGCACGACTCTCCTCAAGACGGCGCGGGCGCGCGGCATCCGCGGGGACGCGCTCTCGACACTCGACGTGTGGGACGACAAGCTCGTCGCCCTCGGCAGTCAGGTCATCGAGGCGCGGCTCGCGCTCGCCGATGAGCTCGCCGGCCCGTTGGCGCGCGCCTACACGCAGATCGCGGGCGCCGACCACCGGCCCGAACTGGAGTGGGCGCTCACCGTCCGAGGCGTCGACGCCGAAGACGCGGACGGCGACGAGGACACGATGACGACGGATGCCGCACCTGCCGGCGTCGCCGATCAGTTCCGCACCGCGCTCGCCGCCCGCCGGACGTCCGAGCTCGAACGAGGCCTCACCCTCGTCGGGCCGCACCGCGACGACCTCATCCTCCGCGTGCGCGGACTGCCCGTGCGGGGGTACGCGTCGCACGGCGAATCGTGGTCGGTCGCGCTCGCGCTGCGCCTCGCATCCGCAGAGCTGCTGCGCGCCGAGTCGCAGCTCGGCGACCCGATCCTCATCCTCGACGACGTGTTCGCCGAGCTCGATGCCGAACGCCGCACGCGTCTGGCATCCCTCGCGGGCGACTTCGAGCAGGTCGTCGTGACCGCGGCCGTCGAGCAGGACGTTCCCGACACCCTCCGCGCGCGGATCGTGCGCGTCGAGGCGGGCAGGATTCTGGAGAATGCGGATGCCTGACCCATCGACAGGCTCAGGAACCGGAGAGATCCGGTCGACCGCCGGCGCTTCCGACGGCGTGCCCGAGACGATCGCGACGTACCTGCGCCTGCGCGGGCTTGAGCCGTCGGCTCGTGCGGTGCGTCGTCGCCGCCGCCGCTATGAGGACGACGAGAACCAGCCGTTCACTCCCGGGCGCGATCCGCGCGGGGTCGGCGATGTGCTCGCCGCGCTCACGCGCGAGGCCGGCTGGGACCCGCTGCTCGCGCGTGAGGACGTCGTCCGCACATGGCACGAGGTCGCCGGCGAGGACACGGCGCGGCACACGCGGCCGGTGGCGTTCACAGAGGGCACCTTGACGGTTCAGGCGGACTCCACGGCGTGGGCGAAACAGCTCCAGCTCATGCGTGCGCACATCATGACGGAGATCGTCCGGCGCTATCCCGAAGCCGGGGTGGAGAGCATCCGCTTCATCGGACCGGACGTCCCCTCCTGGAAATGGGGCTCCAGAACGGTTCCAGGGCGCGGCCCGCGCGATACCTACGGTTGAGACAGGTCCGATACCGTTCTGGGCGATTTCCGGGCCGCACAGGGGCGTATAAGCCTGTCGGCAAGGTTCCACAGGGTAGGATGGAGTAGTCCCCCGGAACAGATGCGGAGCCTCGAAACCTATGACGTCAGCGACCCCCGATAGCGTGCCCGAGGAACCGCGTTCGCGACCCGCACACAAGGCTCCCGGCGACTACGGGGCAGACGCCATCCAGGTTCTCGAAGGACTCGAGGCCGTCCGCAAGCGCCCCGGCATGTACATCGGCTCGACCGGTGAACGCGGTCTGCACCACCTCGTGTACGAGATCGTCGACAATGCGGTCGATGAGGCCCTTGCCGGCTTCTGCGACACGATCGAGGTCACGATCCTCGCCGACGGCGGCATCCGCGTCTTCGACAACGGCCGCGGCATCCCGGTCGACATGCACCCGACCGAAGGCAAGTCGACGGTCGAGGTCGTGCTGACCGTGCTGCACGCCGGCGGCAAGTTCGGCGGCGGCGGATACGCCGTGTCGGGCGGTCTGCACGGCGTCGGCTCGTCCGTCGTGAACGCGCTGTCGAAGCGGCTCGAGGTCGAGGTCCGGCGACAGGGCTACGTGTGGCGGCAGTCGTTCCGCGACGGCGGCGTGCCGCTCGCGCCGCTCGAGCGCGGCGAGGAGAGCGACGAGACCGGCACGATCATCACGTTCTGGCCCGACCCGGAGATCTTCGAGAGCGTGTCGTTCGACTACGACACCCTCCGCACGCGCTTCCAGCAGATGGCGTTCCTCAACAAGGGCCTGCGCATCAGCCTGAGCGACGAGCGGCCCGAGTCGGCGTATGCCGTCGACAACGACGGCGAAGAGGCCGAGCGTCAGCCCGCCGACAGCTACCTCTACGAGCGCGGTCTCGTCGACTACGTCGAATACATCAACAAGGTGCGCAAGGCCGAGACGGTGAACGACATCATCGACTTCGAGTCGGAGGACACCGAGCGCAAGATCGCGATGGAGATCGCGATGCAGTGGACGACGAGCTACACCGAGAACGTCTACACCTTCGCGAACACGATCAACACGCACGAGGGTGGGACGCACGAAGAGGGCTTCCGTGCCGCGCTCACCGCGCTGGTCAACCGATACGCCCGCGCGCAGGGCCTGCTGAAGGACAAGGACGAGAACCTCTCCGGCGAGGACGTGCGCGAAGGCCTCACCGCCGTCATCTCGGTCAAGCTCTCCGAGCCGCAGTTCGAGGGTCAGACGAAGACGAAACTCGGCAACACCGAGGCGAAGGCGTTCGTGCAGAAGGTCGTCGGCGACAGGCTCGGCGACTGGTTCGACCGCAACCCGCAGCAGGCCAAGAATGTCGTGCGCAAGGCGATCGACGCCGCGAACGCCCGCCTGGCGGCGCGCAAGGCGCGTGAGACAGCCCGCCGCAAGAGCGTCTTCGAATCGGCGTCGATGCCGGACAAGCTGAAGGACTGCACGAGCAAGGACCCCTCGATCAGCGAGATCTTCCTCGTGGAGGGCGACTCGGCCGGCGGCTCGGCCGTGCGCGGACGCAACCCCGAGACGCAGGCGATCCTGTCGCTTCGCGGCAAGATCCTCAACGTCGAGAAGGCGCGACTCGACCGCGCCCTGGGCAACAACGAGATCCAGGCGATGATCTCCGCGTTCGGCACCGGCATTGGCGAGGACTTCGACGTCTCGAAGGCGCGATACCACAAGATCGTCCTGATGGCGGATGCCGATGTCGACGGCCAGCACATCACGACGCTGTTGCTCACCCTCCTGTTCCGCTACATGCGCGGACTCATCGAAGCGGGCTACGTGTACCTCGCGCAGCCACCCCTCTACCGGCTCAAGTGGTCGAATGCCGAGCACGAGTACGTGTACAGCGACCGCGAACGTGACGCGCTGCTCGAGGCGGGCATCGCCGCAGGCAAGCGCATCCCGAAGGACAACGGCATCCAGCGCTACAAGGGTCTCGGAGAGATGAACCCGAAGGAGCTGTGGGAGACCACGATGGACCCCGAGACCCGCACGCTCCTGCAGGTCACGATCGACGACGCCGCCGCCGCGGACGAGATCTTCTCGATCCTCATGGGCGAAGACGTCGAATCGCGCCGCGGCTTCATCCAGCGCAACGCGAAGGACGTCCGCTTCCTCGACATCTGAGTCGGGCGCGAACGATACGGAACTGAGAGCGAATGACTGACGACATCACGACCGGGCCGGCCGAGGCATCCGGTCACAATCACGGCAACATCGACCAGGTCGATCTGCAGCTGGAGATGCAGCGCAGCTACCTCGACTACGCGATGAGCGTGATCGTCGGGCGCGCCCTGCCCGACGTGCGCGATGGGCTCAAGCCCGTGCACCGCCGCGTGATCTACGGCATGTACGACGGCGGGTACCGCCCCGACAAGGCGTTCTCGAAGTGCGCGCGCGTCGTGGGCGAGGTCATGGGTCAGTACCACCCGCACGGCGACGCCGCGATCTACGATGCGCTCGTCCGTCTCGTGCAGCCGTGGTCGATGCGCTACCCGCTCGCCGCCGGTCAGGGCAACTTCGGCTCGCCCGGCAACCAGGGCGCCGCCGCGCCGCGGTACACCGAGACCAAGATGGCGCCGCTCGCGATGGAGATGGTCCGCGACATCGACGAGGAGACCGTCGACTTCGAGGACAACTACGACGGCCACACGCAGGAGCCGACGGTCCTGCCGGCCCGCTTCCCGAACCTGCTGGTGAACGGCTCGGTCGGCATCGCGGTCGGCATGGCGACGAACATCCCGCCGCACAACCTTCGCGAGGTCGCCGACGGTGCGCTGTGGGCCCTGGAGCATCCGGATGCCACACGCGAAGAGCTCCTCGAGGCTCTCATGTCGCGCATCCACGGCCCCGACTTCCCGACCGCGGCGCAGATCCTCGGCACCCGAGGCATCCGCGATGCCTACCGCACCGGCCGCGGATCGATCACGATGCGCGCCGTCGTCAACGTCGAGGAGATCCAGGGCCGCACGTGCCTCGTCGTCACCGAGCTGCCGTACCAGGTGAACCCCGACAACGTCGCGGTCAAGATCCGCGACCTCGCACGCGACGGCCGCATCACCGGCATCGCCGACATCCGCGATGAGACGAGTGACCGCACGGGTCAGCGCCTTGTGATCGTGCTCAAGCGCGACGCGGTCGCGAAGGTCGTGCTGAACAACCTGTACAAGCACACGCAGCTGCAGGAGAACTTCGGCGCGAACATGCTCGCGATCGTCGACGGCGTGCCGCGCACGCTGGCGCTCGACGGCTTCGTGACGCACTGGATCGACCACCAGATCGAGGTCATCGTGCGCCGCACGCGCTTCCGCCTGCGCAAGGCGGAGGAGCGCATGCACATCCTGCGCGGCTACCTCAAGGCGCTCGATGCGCTCGACGAGGTCATCGCGCTCATCCGCCGCTCTCCCACGGTCGACGACGCGCGTGAGGGCCTGAAGCAGCTCCTCGACATCGACGACATCCAGGCCGACGCGATCCTGCAGATGCAGCTGCGTCGCCTCGCTGCTCTCGAACGCCAGAAGATCGTCGACGAGGCCACCGAGCTCGAGGCGCAGATCGCCGACTTCCAGGCGATCCTCGCCGACCCGATCCGCCAGCGCTCGATCATCCGCGACGAGCTGAGCGAGATCGTCGACAAGTACGGCGACGAGCGCCGCACGCAGATCCTCCCCGGTTACGACGGCGACATGTCGATCGAAGACCTCATCCCCGAAGAGGAGATGGTCGTCACCGTCACGCGCGAGGGCTACATCAAGCGCACGCGCAGCGACAACTACCGGTCGCAGCACCGAGGTGGCAAGGGCGTCAAGGGTGCACAGCTTCGCGCCGATGACGTCGTCGAGCACTTCTTCGTCACCACGACGCACCACTGGCTCCTCTTCTTCACGACGAAGGGCCGCGTGTACCGCGCGAAGGCGTACGAGGTGCCGGAGGCCGGCCGCGACGCGAAGGGCCAGCACGTCGCGAACCTGCTCGCGCTGCAGCCGGGTGAGGAGATCGCTCAGATCCTCGACATCCGCGACTACAACGTCGCGACGTACCTCGTGCTCGCCACCCGCAACGGGCTCGTCAAGAAGACGCGCCTCACCGAGTACGACACGAACCGCCAGGGCGGCGTCATCGCGATCAAGCTGCGCGGTGGCGCGGGCGACGTCGGCGAAGACGACGAAGAGGCGGGCGATGAGCCGAACGGCGACGAGGTCGTGAGCGCGATGCTCGTGAACGAGGACGACGAGATCCTCCTGATCAGCCGCCACGGCATGTCGCTGCGCTTCGCCGCGACCGACGAGACGCTGCGCCCGATGGGCCGCGCGACCGGTGGCGTGAAGGGGATGTCGTTCCGCGACGGCGACAGCCTGCTGTCGGCATCCGTCGTGTCCGACGACGGCTACGTGTTCGTCGTCACCGAAGGCGGATACGCGAAGCGCACCGCGGTCGAGCAGTATCGGCCCCAGGGGCGCGGCGGTCTGGGCATCAAGGTCGCCAAGCTGAACGAGGACCGAGGCGATCTCGCGGGCGGCCTCATCGTCAGCGAGGACGACGAGGTCTTGGTGGTTCTTGCCAGCGGCAAGGTGGTACGCTCTGCCGTGGCCGAGGTGCCTGCCAAGGGCCGTGACACCATGGGTGTCGTGTTCGCCCGCCCTGACGACGACGACCGCATCATCGCGATCGCGCGCAACGGCGAACGCGGACTCACCGAGACGGCGGATGCCACCACCACCGCCCCCGCGGACGCCGACGCGAACCCGGCTCCCGAATCCCGTGAAGGGTCTTCCCCCGAGACCCCCGAAGAGAGTCCTGAAGCATGACCACTGTCGCCGACAAGCTCGCACGCAAGTCCAGTCACAAGACGACGGCCAAGCAGGTGCGCCTGCGCCTCGTCTACATCGACTTCTGGTCAGCGGTGAAGCTCTCCTTCCTCGCCGCCGTCGCCATCGCGATCGTCACGGTCGTGGCGTTCTTCCTGATGTTCCTCGTCGTCCAGACGACGGGCCTCATCTCGACGGTGGACGAGTTCTTCCAGAGCCTGTCCGACGGGGGTGTGTCGCTCACGAGCTTCATCGGCCTGCCGCAGGTCATGGCGTTCGCGTCGATCGTCGCGATCCTGAACCTCGTCGTCGTGACGGTGATGGGTGCCGTGATCGCCGGCATCTACAACCTCGCCGTGAAGATCACCGGCGGGCTGCTCGTCGGCTTCACGTCGAACTGAGGCTGCACCCGCTCCGATTCGGAAATTCGACTCGGGTCGGGTAAAGTCTTGGAGGTTGCGACGCACGCGTCGCGTTCCAAACGGGGCTATAGCTCAGGCGGTTAGAGCGCTTCACTGATAATGAAGAGGTCCCAGGTTCAAGTCCTGGTAGCCCCACAGGCGATTGAGGCGAGCGCAGCGAATGCTTGCATTCACTGCCGAGTCGATTGAGTCCTGTGGAGCGGGCGAAGCCCGCGACACGCATCGCCCCGGGGCCTTAGCTCAGTTGGTAGAGCGCCTGCTTTGCAAGCAGGATGTCAGCGGTTCGAATCCGCTAGGCTCCACCACGTTCAGAAGACGGATGCTGCGGCATCCGTCTTCTTCGTTCCCGGGTGGCACCGCGCTACTCGCCGAATCCGGGGTCGGCGGTCTGGCCGACGAGGAAGTGCCAGCCGAGCCACCACCAGCACACGATGACCGCGAGGCGCACCGTGCGGTCGGTCATCATGAGGTCGAAGAGCTCGGTCACCGTCGCATCCGGGTCGGAGCGTCGCGCCCACCATGCGCTCACGATGAGTGCGATGCCGCATGCGGCGAAGACGACGAGGCTCGTTATCACGGCTCGCGCTCCCTCTGCTGCGATCCGCGGCGGACGTTGCCGCGCCGGACGAGGAACACCCCGAGCGCCACCCACGCGACGACGAACACCACCTTGCCGAGCGGAAGGTCGAGCAGCGGATTCACGATGTCGCTCAGCGCGGGGTGTGCGGCGCGTCCGCCCGGCGTCGACCCGCCGAGCGTCACCTGCGCGACCTCCCAGAAGCACGCGACGAGCCACACGACGGTCCAGCTCCACGCGAGGCGGCGGACAGCGGACGGCCATGCGATCGGCGCCCGTTCCGTCGAACGCGAAGGCGGCCATGCGGCGGTCAGGGCGGCGACGCCGACACCGATCATCGCAGCACCCGCGGTGACCGAGTGGCGCGGGGCGAGCGTCAGGGCGAGGGCCGCCACGGCCGCTCCGACGACCACGACATCGATGCCCGGTCGCGCGATCCGCTCGAGCATGGACAGCAGGCCAGTGGACTCCGCGATGAGGAGCACGCCGGCGACCGCGAAGATCGCGGCGTCCCCCCACTGTCCGCGCGCGAGCTGCACGACGGCGATCGCGAGGAGGATGCCGAGCCACGCGAGCCCGCCAAGCGTCGGGCGGAGGGCACCGGCCCGCGCATCCGCCCTGTCGTCGGCGTCCCCTGGCACGCGCATTCGACACGTCCTTCCTGAACCGCACTCTAGCCATCCGCGAAGGGTCGGGGCTCCGCCGTCGTCGCGAGTCCGGTGAGTAGGGTGAGTCGCGTGGATCTGCGTGTCGCCGCGTACGCCGTCATCACCGATGACGACCGGCGTGTGCTGCTCGCGCACTGGAACGATCCGAGACACGCGGCGTGGACTCTCCCCGGCGGGGGCCTCGATCCCGGCGAGGACCCGGCGGACGCCGTCTTGCGAGAAGTGCTCGAAGAGACCGGCTACTCCGTGCGCGTCGACGCGCTGCTCGGCATCCACTCACGCGTGATCCCCGCGGCGCGGCGCATCTCGGCGGGCGCTGTCGGTCCGCTCCACGCACTTCGCATCGTGTACCGGGCGTCGGTCGTCAGTGGCGATCTGCGTTTCGAGCTCGACGGCTCGACCGACCGCGCCGAGTGGTTCCCGCTCGGAACGATCCCTGAGCTCAAGCGCGTCGAGGTCGTGGACGTCGCGCTCGGCATGGCCGGGCTCGCCTAGGCGGCCGGCTCCCCCGCGACCTGCGAGATGTCGGCGACGGTCGCGCCGAGCGCCTCGATGAGCGCATCCGCGTCGACGAACATGCTGTACCCGTGCGCGCCGGCGCCCATCGCGATCCGCTGACCGGTGATGCGCTCATCGGCGTACACCGGCCACGCATGCGTGCTGCCGATCGGAACGATGGTGCCTCGCTCGTATCCTGTGGCTTCGAGTGCGCGCTCGGCATCCGGCAGCTGCAGGCGGTTCACGCCGACGACCGCACGCAGCTTGGGCCACGAGATCGCGCGGTCGCCCGGCACGAGCGCGAACAGGTACGTGTCGTCGCTGCGCTTCACGACCAGCGTCTTCACGATTCCCGCCGGCGTGATGCCCAAGAGCTCGGCCGCTTCGGGCAGGCTTCGCGCGACGGGACGCTCGCGGAACTCGACATCAAGGCCGAGAGCGGATGCCGCGGCCCTCACCCGCTCGAGCGGATCGGCGGCGTCCTGACTCACGCGTCCGGAGCGCGAAGCGGGTCGTCCGCGACCCAGAGCTCATCGTCGGCACGGAGCGTCTGCCACGCGGCATAGAACACTCCGATCGCGGCGGCCACACCGAGCAGGATCGCGATGATCCCGCTCGCACCGAGTCCGCTCTTCTTGGGGGGTTCGGGCGCGAGCTTCGCGGCGAGGGCCTTGGTCGCGCTCTTGCCGTACGCGTCGGCCTTCTTGGCGTACTTCTTGGCATCGAGTCCGCCGAACCCGCGTCCTGCCGCGAGGCGCGCGCGTGTGTCGTTGGCGGCGTCCCACACCGAGAGTCCGGCACCCACCACGGCACCGGCGGTGGGGACCACCTTGTCGGTCAGCACGGTCTTCGAGAACTTCATGCCCTTGTCGACATAAGGCGCGGCGTAGCGGTCGTACTTCTGCTTCACCGTCGGCACGAGCTCGTCGCGGCCGTAGTTGCCGAGCTGGCGGCCGGCTTCCTTCGCCACAGAGGCCGCCTCGGCCAACAGCACCTGCTGCGACTCCCACAGGTTGTTCGCCTGGCTCTGGAGTCTGCGGAGTTCCTTCTTGCGCTTGCGGCTCTTGCTCACGGGGCCCTCCCTACGCATGGGCGTGTCGGTCTCCCATCTTGCCAGACCTGGATCGAGGCGGAAGGGCTTGCGGAGAACTCTGAGAGAATGTACGCATGCCTCAGCACACCGCCGTCGCCACCATTCACACCAACCACGGCGACATCGTCGTCAATCTCTACGGAGACCACGCACCGCGCACCGTGCAGAACTTCATCGGTCTCGCCGACGGCTCGCAGGAGTGGACGCACCCGGCGACGGGGCAGAAGGGCGAGGGCCCGCTCTATCAAGACGTCATCTTCCACCGCATCATCCCCGGCTTCATGATCCAGGGCGGTGACCCGCTCGGTCAGGGCGTCGGCGGTCCGGGTTACACGTTCAACGACGAGATCCACCCCGAGCTCACCTTCCATAAGCCCTACCTGCTCGCGATGGCGAACGCCGGTCTGCGCCGCAACGCGATCACGGGCGCGGTCGAGGGCACCAACGGCTCGCAGTTCTTCATCACCACCGACCCGACCCCGTGGCTGCAGGGCAAGCACACGATCTTCGGCGAGGTCGCCGACGACGACTCGCGCGCCGTCGTCGACGAGATCAGCCGCGTCCCCACCGCCGCGGGTGACCGCCCGGTCGAGCCGGTCGTCATCTCCTCGATCGACGTCGTCGCGGTCTGACCGACGCCTGAGACCACCCGCGACCACCCGTGACCTCGGCCGAGCCTCGCAACAGCGACGACTACTGCTACCGGCACCCCGACCGGCAGAGCTTCGTGCTCTGCCAGCGGTGTCTGCGCACGATCTGCCCCGAATGCCAGACGCAGGCCCCGGTGGGTGTGATCTGCCCGGAGTGCCTCCGCGAGCAGCAGGGAGCGCAGAGCCCCGCGCAGCGCAAGGCCGAGCGTCGCTGGTCGACCGCTCGCCCCGTCGCGGCGCCGCTCGACACGCGGCCGCTCGTGACGTACGCGATCATCGGGATCACGCTGATCGCGTACATCGTCACCCTCATCCCGGGGCTGAACGCCGAGGGCTGGCTCGCTTTCAACAGCGCGTTCGTGCTGCCCGCCAGCGGCGTGCCGTTCCAGCCGTGGCGGCTCTTCACGGTGCTGCTCGTGCACGACGGGTTCTGGCACGTCGGGCTCAACATGCTCGCGCTGTGGATGATCGGCCGCAGTCTCGAACCGCTCGTGGGTCGATGGCGCTTCCTGGCGCTCTACCTCATCAGCGGTCTCGGCGGGTCGGTCGCTGTGGCGCTGCTCGCCCCCTTCACGTGGGTGGTCGGCGCATCCGGTGCCGTCTTCGGCCTGTTCGGCGCGCTGCTCGTGATCGGGCGCCACATCGGCGCCAACATGCGCGGCATCGCGATCATCATCGGCATCAATCTCGCGCTGCCGTTCGTGTTCGCGCTCATCGGCGCGATCGGCAGCGGTTCGTTCGCGATGGCGCTGAGCGCGATCCGCATCTCGTGGCAGGCGCACCTCGGCGGACTCGTCGCCGGCGCGCTCGTGGGATTCATCTACGCGCGCACGCGGCGGCTGCGCCAGCGCCCGCTCCAGATCGGACTGCTCGTCGGGCTCACCGTCGTGCTTCTCGCACTGCTTGTGATTCCGGCCGTCTTCTACCTCTGATGCGTTCACGCGCATAGTTATCCACAGGTTCATCCACACGTGGGGATGAATCACACGCGTGTAATTACCCACATGTGGACACATCGGTGGATAAGGAAAGCACCGCCCGAAGGCGGTGCTTTCGAAGAGTCGGATGCCGCGGCTAACGCCAGCGGGTCGTCATGAGGAAGCCGATGAAGGCGATGCCGAAGCCGATCACGAGGTTCCAGCCCTCGATGCCCGGGATGGGGTAATTGTTGCCGCTCAGGTAGAAGACCAGCACCCAGACGAGCCCGACGAGCATGAGCCCGATCATGATGGGCTTGAACCACACCGGGTTGGGGGCGGCGTCGCCTCCGCCGCGTTCGACGAGGGCGTCGTCGTCTTTGCCTGCACGTGCCATGCCGACAGTCTACTGTCAGCGCGGCTCCAGCACTGATCAATAGAATCCACCTGTGGACGACGACGCACCCGTCGAGTCGGCCGACGCGCAGCGTGCACGTGCGGCCGATCGTCGCCGTCCCGATCGGCCCCGCGCATCCGTCATCGGGGTCCTCGGCGAGATCCTCATCACGATCGGCGTCGTCGTGCTGCTGTACGTCGCATGGCAGATGTGGATCGGCGACTGGATCTTCGGCGCCGAGCGCAACGCCGCCGGTCAGGAGCGGTCTGTCGAGTGGCAGGAGAGCTACGAAGCGTCCGACCCCGATCCTCTGCCGACCACGGAACCGGATGCCTCGGGCGAGACCCCGACCGCCGATCCGATCATCCTTCCCGAGCCCGCCGACGCCGAGGTCTTCGCGGTCATGCGCGTGCCGCGCTTCGGGCCCGACTACGCCGTCGAGATGGCCGGCGGCGTGAGCCGAGCGCGCACGCTCGACACGATCGGCATCGGGCACTACCCCGGAACGCAGATGCCGGGAGAGCCGGGCAACTTCGCCGTCGCGGCCCACCGCACGACGTGGGGCAAGCCGTTCAACCGCATCGCGGAGCTGCGCGTGGGCGACGCGATCGTCATCGAGACCCCCGACGGCTGGTACACGTACCGCTTCCGCACGCTCGAGTACGTGCGACCCGATGAGGTCGACGTGCTCCTACCGGTGCCGCAGAGGCCCGACATCGTGCAGGCGACGACGGCGTACATGACCATGACGAGCTGCAGTCCCATGTTCGGGCTCGCCGAGCGGATCGTCGCGTACAGCGTGTTCGAGTCGTTCACGCCGCGCTCGGCCGGCCCGCCCGCCTCGCTCACCGAAGGAGCGGCCTGATGTACGCGGCCCTGTGGCGCATCCTCCCCGGTCCCGCGTGGGTTCGGGTGATCATCCTGCTGGTCCTGCTCGCCGCCGTGCTGTACGGACTCTTCTACTACGTCTTCCCGTGGGTGAGTCAGTTCATCATCCCGCAGGAAGTCACCGTCGAATGAGCGAGGGTCGGCGCGGCGGGCGTGTGCTCGTCGTCGACAACCACGACAGCTTCGTCCACACGCTCGTGGGCTACCTGCACGAGCTCGGTGCCGAGACGGACCTCATCGAGGCCGACGCGATCCGCGCGGATGAAGCGGCGGCTGCGATCGACGGATACCGCGCGGTGCTCGTCTCACCCGGACCGGGAACGCCTGCACGCGCCGGCGCCTCGATCGCCGTCGTGAGCGAAGCGGCTTCTCGCGGCGTGCCGCTGCTCGGCGTGTGCCTCGGGCATCAGGCGATCGGCGAGGCGTTCGGCGCCCGTGTCGACCACGCCCCCGAGCTCATGCACGGCATGACGTCACTCGTGCACCACGGGGGCGACCCGCTGTACGGCGGCCTGCCCGATCCGTTCGTCGCGACGCGCTACCACTCACTGGCGATCGTGCCCGAGACCCTTCCCGACGAGCTCGAGGTCACCAGCAGCACCGACAGCGGGGTCATCATGGGGGTGCGGCACCGCGACGCTCCGATCGAGGGCGTGCAGTTCCACCCCGAGAGCGTGCTCACCGAAGGCGGGTACCGACTGCTCGGCAATTGGCTGGCGTCGGTCGGATTCTCGGATGCCGCCGCCCGCGGCGCCGTGCTGCATCCGCGTCGCTGACCCCTCGCGGCGCGTACGGCGCAGCGCGCCGCGCCCGCTGGACGCGCTACTCGTCCGGCTCTCCGCCTGCTGCTCCCGTGCAGTACGTGATCGTGATCGTCGAATGGACCGGCACATCGCCCGGCGCGAGGGACTGCTGCGACACGATCGGCGGATCGACGGCGGGACACGTCGGGTCTTCGATCGTCTCGACCGTGAGCCTGATGTCGGGCGCCTCGAGGGCTGTCCGGGCTGCTTCGACGGTGTAACCGCGATAGTCGAGGATCGTGACCTGGCCCGATGCGACGACGAGGTTCACGGCGGAGCCCTTCGCCACTTCGGCGCCCGTCGCGGGATCCGACGAGATCACCATGCCCTGGGCGAGATCGGGATCATTCCGGGTCGTGACGGTGCCGAGGGTGAGCCCGGCCGCGGTGAGCGCGTCGCTCGCCGCGTCACGAGCGAGCCCTTCGAGCACCGGCACGGTCGTGGTCTCCTGCCCGCTCGACACGTAGACGCGGATCTCCTGGCCCACGGCGACCGACACATCCGCCTCGGGATCCGTGCGGATGACGATGCCCGCGGCGACCTCGGTGCTCGGCTCGTCGATTCGTCGTGCGATGAGGTCTGCCTCGCCGAGTTCGACGGTGGCGCGTTCGTAGGTCATGCCGGTCACGTCGGGCACGATGCGCGCGGATGCCGGGATGTCTCCGCCCGGGCGGATCGTGAGCACCCAGAAGAGCACCGAGATGAGCAGCACCGCGAGGACGGCGACACCCGCCCAGATCCACGCGACCGGCGGGCCGGCCTGTGTGCGTTTCATGGTCGAATCGGTGCTGAGCTGCCGGAGCGAGCGGGCCGTCTCGGCGGCCTGCCGCGGGTTCGGTCCATACAGCTCGCTCGTCAGCGCGCCGACCTGGCGGCGCGACGGATTGCGCCCGCCGATCGTCGCGTCGAGCGCTTCGCGGAACGTCGCCGCATCCTGATAGCGCTGGAACGGATCCTTCGCGAGGGCACGCACCACGACCGCGTCGAGCGCGCGCGGAATCGCCTCGTTGATCTCGGACGGCGCGGTGGGTGCCTCACTCACGTGCTGGTAGGCCACCGCGACCGGGCTCTCACCGCGGAACGGCGGACGCCCCGTGAGCAGCTCGTACAGCACGACGCCGGTCGAGTAGAGATCGGCGCGTGCGTCGACGGGCTCGCCCTTCGCCTGCTCGGGTGAGAAGTATGCGGCCGTCCCGAGGATCTGCGTCGTCTCGGCGACGGTCGAGGAGCTGTCGGACACCGCGCGCGCAATGCCGAAGTCCATCACCTTGACCTGTCCGGCCGGCGTCACCATGACGTTGCCCGGCTTGATGTCGCGGTGGACGACACCCGCGCGGTGCGAGTACTCCAGCGCCTCCAGGATGCCGTCGACGTACCGCACGGCGTCGCCGACCGGCACGGGACCCTGCGCGATGATGTCTTTGAGGAGCGACCCGTTCACGAGCTCCATGACGATGTACGGGACAGAGCGGATGCTGCCGTCCGGCGCCGTCTCGGAGTCCTCGCCCGCGTCGAACACGCGCACGATCGTGGGATGCGCCATGCGCGACGCCGCCTGCGCCTCGAGCCGGAACCGCGTGCGGAAGGCGTTGTCGCCCGCGAGCTCGCGGTCGAGGATCTTGATCGCGACCTGGCGCCCGAGCGTCAGGTCGTAGCCGCGGTACACGGTCGCCATCCCGCCCCGACCGATCTGCTCATCGACGCGGTAGCGCCCCGAAAGCACGCGCGTCTCAGCAATCACGGTCACTCCCTGGGGTCGAAACAGAGTCAGCCTAACCGACCGCGGGGTGTCCGCCGCGCGTCGATCGAAGCGTCAGCCGTCGGTCGGCTCGGGCTCGGGTTCGCCGCCGTCGTCGGGCGTCGGCAGGGTGGTCGTGCTGGTCACCGGCGACGGCGCCGACGACCGCTGCTCGCCGCCCGATCCGCCGCTGCACGTGTACACGTAGGTCGCGGTGACCTGGGCGTTCGGCTGGTTGACGACCACGATGTCGGCAGAGAGCTCGGTCGGACCGAAGTCGCGCGACGTCGACCCGCCCTGCACGAAGGTCGCGCCCGTGATCGTCACGGTGAAGCTGCTCAGGCTGCCCGTGCCCGCCGGGCACGACGCAGACTGCCACGTCACCGGCACGGTGGTGCCCTGCACCGGCTGCGCGCCGTTGTTGATCGTGGGCCCCGCCTGCGGAGCGGGGATGCTCGTCTGCTCGCCGAAGCAGATCACGCTGATCGCCGACCCCCGGTCGACGTTGCCGCCCGCGGGGTTGGTCGCCTCGACGGTGTTGACCTGCGCGCCGGTGGGAGCCGCCGAGCCCGCAGCGCGAGTGGGCTGCAGACCCGCCTCGGTCGCCTTGACCAGTGCGTCGTCGCAGTTCATTCCGAAGAGCGCGAGCGCGTCGATGTTGACGCGCGTGTCTTCGGTCTCGGTGGGCGTGGGAGTCGGCGTTTCGCTCTGCGTCGGCGACGACGGCGTCGGGTCGGGGTTACCGCCCTGGTTCGCGAACAGCGCCCAGATGGTGCCTCCGAGCACGAGCAGGAGCAGCATGATGAGCGCGATGAGGGGCCACGTCCACGGGCTGCGCTTCTTCTTCTGCGGCTCCTCCTCCCCTTCGACCGGCGCGGGATCGGCGGAGGGCATCAGCTGCGTCGAGCCGGGATCGCCGCCGGGCGTGAGCAGCATCGTCACGTCGTCGGAGCCGGCTGCCGCGGCGGCACCGGCGATCGCCGGCACGGCGGCGGCCGCTGCGGCGACATCACCTCGCCGGAGAGCTGTCGCCGCGCGCGCGACGGCCGCGGCCGAAGCCGGGCGGTCTTCCGGCTTCTTCGCGATCATCGCCATCACGAGTTTCTGCACCGGCGCGGCGACGGTCGGCGGCAGCGGCGGAGGCTGCTCGTTGATCTGCGCCATCGCGATCGCGACCTGCGACTCGCCCGTGAACGGACGCTTGCCGGCGAGGCACTCGTACGCGACGATTCCCAGCGAGTAGATGTCGGTGGCGGGCGACGCCGGATGCCCCGACGCCTGCTCCGGCGAGAGATACTGCACCGTGCCCATGACCTGCCCGGTCGCGGTGAGCGGAACCTGGTCGGCGATGCGCGCGATGCCGAAGTCTGTGATCTTGACGCGCCCGTCGGGTGTGATGAGGAGGTTTCCGGGCTTGATGTCGCGGTGCACGAGTCCGGCCGCGTGTGCGGCCTGGAGTGCGGCGGAGGTCTGGGCGACGATGTCGAGCGTCTTGTCGGTCGACAGGGAGCCGTCCCGCTCGAGGATCGTCGACAGCGCCTCACCCGGGACGAGCTCCATCACGAGGAAGGCGGAGCCGTTCTCCTCGCCGTAGTCGAAGACGCTCGCGATGCCCTCGTGGTTGACGAGCGCGGCGTGGCGGGCCTCGGCGCGGAAGCGCTCCAGGAAGCCCGGGTCGCCCATGTACTCGTCTTTGAGGATCTTGATGGCGACGGTGCGGCCGATGACGTGGTCGGTCGCCTCCCACACCTCACCCATCCCGCCGATGGCGATCCGAGAATCCAGCTCGTAACGGCCGCCGAAGGTCACACCCTGCGTCGGTCTCATCTGCCCAGCACCGCCTCCATGACCCTCTTCGCGATAGGCGCCGCGATCGTGTTGCCGCTCCCCGACTGACCCTGTCCTCCGCCGTCTTCCACGACGACGGCGACAGCCACCCGCGGGTTGTCCGCAGGCGCGAACCCGGTGAACCACAACGTGTAGGGTCTGCCGGGTCCGTTCTCCGCGGTGCCGGTCTTCCCGCCCACGTCGATCCCGTCTATTCTTGCACCCGATGCGGCGCCGTCATTGACATTGGCGACCATCATCGCGATCATCTCCGCGGCCAGGTCGTCTTCGAGCGCCCGTCCGAACTCGACATCGTCGAACGTCTCCTGCACCGACAGGTCGGATCCGATCACCCGATCGACCAGCCGCGGGCTCATGACGATCCCACGGTTCGCGATACCGGCGGACACCATCGCCATCTGCAGGGGAGTCGCCGTGACCTGCCCCTGGCCGAATCCGGTCAGCGCCGTCTGCGGGTCGTCGAGCGCCCGCGGGTAGCTCGACGGCGTCGAGGTCATCGGCACGTCGAACGACATGTTGAATCCGTACTTCTCCGCCTCTTCGCGGATTGCGTTGTCGCCCAGCTCCACGGCGAGCTGTGCGAACGGGATGTTGCAGCTCAGCCGCAGGGCGTCGGCGATCGACACCGTCGCGCCGCCGCCGCACGTGCCTCCGCCGGCGTTGTACACGACGGCGCTCGATTGGGGCAGGCGGTACACCGCGAGGTTCGGCAGCTGCGATTCGGGCGTGTACTCGCCCGACGCGAGCGCTGCCGACGCGACCACGAGCTTGAAGGTCGAACCCGGCGGGTTCAGGTCGCCGCCGATCGAACGGTCGTAGAGCGGATGCGTCGGCTCCGCCTCGAGCGCGTCGTAGGCGGCCAGCGCGGCATCCGGATCATGCTGCGCCAGAACATTCGTGTCGAAGGACGGACTCGACACCATCGCGAGGATGCGGCCCGTCGCCGGCTCGATCGCGATGACCGCGCCTTGGAGGTTGCCGAGCGCCTCGTACGCAGCGCGCTGAGCGTCCGCGTCGAGCGACAGCACGACGTTCGAACCCCGCGGGGGCTGACCCGTGATGATGCGCTCGATGCGCGAGAAGAACTGCGATCCGGAGGTGCCGCTGAGCGCCTGGTTCATCGCCTGCTCGACGCCCGTCGAAGAGCCGAGCGCCGGGTTGATCCAGCCCGTGACGTGCGCCCACATCGGCGCGTCGGGATATTGGCGCTGCCACGAGTAGACGTCGTCCGACGGCACGGAGGTCGCGATCGGGATGCCGCTCGCGATGATCGAGCCCCGCTGCACCTCGTAGGAGTCGTAGAGTGCGCGGCGGTTCGCCGGGTTCGCCGACAGGGCGTCGGCCTCGACCACCTGGATCCAGCTCGTCGACGCGAAAAGGGCCAGGAACATGATGAGCATGAGGATGCTGAGGCGGCGCAGTTCCTTCGTCATCCGATCACCACCCGGGGCTGCTGCCGCACGGCATCCGAGATGCGCAGCAGGAGGGCGACGATGATCCAGTTCGCGACGAGCGACGAACCGCCCGCCGCGAGGAACGGCGTCGTGAGACCCGTGAGAGGGATGAGGCGGGTCACGCCGCCCACCATGATGAACACCTGCAGCGCGAGTGTGAACGACACGCCGGTTGCGAGCAGCTTGCCGAAGTCGTCCTGGCCGGCGAGGCCGATGCGGATGCCGCGACTGGCGAACACCATGTAGAGGCACAGCAGAGCGAACACGCCGACGAGGCCGAGCTCCTCGCCGAGCGCGGGGAAGATGTAGTCGCTCTCGGCGACGGGCGTGAGCTCGGGGCGGCCCCGACCGAGACCCGTGCCGATCAGGCCACCCTGCGCGAGGCCGAAGATGCCGTTGACGAGCTGGTAGCTGCTGCCGTCCATGAGGTCGGGGTTGAACGCGTCGAGCCAGTTCGTGAAGCGGCCGCCCACGTACGGCAGCACGCGCGACGCGAAGAACGCACCGCCTGCCGCGAGCACGACACCGATCAGGACCCAGCTCGTCTTGCCGGTGGCGACGTACAGCATCGCGACGAACATGCCGAAGATGAGGAGGCCTGTGCCCAGATCGCGCTGCAGCACGATGATCCCGAGAGACAGCAGCCAGAACACGAGCAGCGGCCCGAGCTCGCGGGCCCGGGGCCACGTGATGCCGAGGAACCTCGTTCCGACGGACGTGAGGCTCTCGCGCGTGCGCACGAGGTACCCGGCGAAGAAGATGGCCAGTGCGAGCTTCGCGAGCTCACCCGGCTGGAAGCTGAAGAAGCCGAGCGACACCCACACGTCGGCATTGGCGTCGGTGCCGAGACCCGGGATGATCGGGAGGATCAGCAGCACGACACCGAGGAACCCGAACACATACGTGTAGCGGAAGAGCACGCGGTAGTTGCGCAGCGCGATCACGACCGCGATCGCGAGCACGAGCGCGATCGCGGCCCACACGAGCTGCCGGATCGAGAACGCCTCCCACCCTTCACGGTTGCGGGCGAGGTCGAGGCGATAGATCATCGCGAGGCCTATGCCGGTGAGCAGTGTCGCGATGGGGACGACGAACGGATCGGCGTCTCGAGCCCGCAGCCGCAGCACGATGTGCAGCACGATGACGAGCACCATCAGCCCGCCGCACAGCATCAGGAAGGACATGTCGATCGCGCCGCGCGCCCCGAGCTGCACGAGCGCGATCGCGCCGCCCGTCAGCACGAAAGCGAACAGCAGGAGGAACAGCTCGCGGTTGCGGTGCGTCTGCGGTACGCGAAGTCGGCGGAGTGCGCGCAGCACGGTGGTGTCGGCGTTGATCGCCTCGGTCGGCGACGAGGGCTGCGTCGAGGTCATCTGCTGTTCACCTCCGCTCTGTCTCGGATGCGGTCGACGATCGCCTCGGCGTCGGCGAGCGACCGCGCGGTGATCGTGTTCTCGATGGTGACACGGTCGAACAGTGTGAGGTCTTCGAGCGAGATGCCCGTGTCGATGTACGGCGTCGACAGGCTGATCGGCCCGATGTCCTGCTGGATTCCGCGGTAGATCACCACGGTGTCTTCATCGGCGCCGACGAAGTACCGGGTCTGCGTCCACTGGTACGCCCCGAACATCGCGCCCGCCAGCATGAGGAGGACGAGCACGAGGCCGATCGTCCAGCCGATGCGACGGCGCCGCGCGCGCCGGCGGTCCTCTTCGATGAGCTCTTCGAGGTACTCGGGAGCGGGCTCGAAGTGCGTCGGCTCGTTCGCCGCCTGGCGTACCGGATGCAGCCAGCCTCCGCGGCTCGGACGAGCGGCCGGCACTTCGACACCCTCGGGGTTCGAGGCCGATCCGACGATCGTCGGTGTGCCGGAGAAGATCGGATGCTGCCCGCCGACGTCGACGATCACGATCGTCACATTGTCGGGAGCGCCCCCGTCGAGCGCCTGCTTGAGCAGGTTGTCGGCCGTGCGACCCGGCGCCATGCCCTGCCCGAGCGCCCGCGCGGTGTGGATGTCGTCGACGACGCCCGAGAGCCCGTCGGAGCAGATGAGCCACCGGTCGCCGGGCTGCGTCGGCATGATGAACGTGTCGAGCTCGGGGTCGGCGTCCATGTCGCCGAGCACGCGCATGAGCACGGAGCGGCGAGGATGGAACCGGGCCTCTTCGGGCGTTATGCGGCCCGAGTCGACGAGGCGCTGCACGAATGTGTGGTCGGTCGTGATCTGGGTGAGCGCGCCGTCGCGGTAGAGGTATACGCGTGAGTCGCCGATGTGCGCGATGACGGCGTAGTCGTCGACCATGATGAGCGCGCTGACCGTCGTGCCCATGCCGGCGAGCTCGGGGCGCGCACGCACCGTGTCGATGAGGTCGCCCGCCGTCTCGGTGATCGCCTCGCGCAGGGCGCGCTCGGCCTCGGCGGTCGATTCGAACGGGCGGTCGAGCTCGGCCAGGCGGTTGATCGCCATGCTCGACGCGACGTCACCGCCCGCGTGACCGCCCATGCCGTCGGCGACGACGAAGAGGTTCGAGCCCGCGTAACCGGAGTCCTGGTTGTTGGACCGCACCTTCCCGGTGTGCGAGATGGCGGCACTCGAGCCCTCGAAGACCATGCGTCGTGGTTCTCCCCGCTACTTCCGCAGCTCGAAGGTCGTCGCTCCGACCTTGATCGGAGCGCCCACGAGAACCGGCACGGGCGTCGCGACGCGCGTTCCGTCGTGCCACGTGCCGTTGGTCGAGTCGAGGTCCTGGATCATCCACTGGTCGCCCCACAGCACGAGCCGCGCGTGGTGGCTCGAGGTGTAGTCGTCGCGGATGACGAGCCCCGACTCGCTCGATCGGCCGATGGTCAGCGGCTCGTTGCCGAGCGGAAGCTCGAGCCCCGCCTTCGGGCCGCTCGTGATGACGATGCGCGACACGTTGGATGTGGTGGCGGGAACCTTCGGACCCGACGACGGCTTCGGGGAGGCGGACGCGGCCGGGCGGGTCGAGTTCGCATCGGCGCGAGGAGCCGGTGCGGCCGCGGGCGCGGGCTCGGGCATCCGTCTCACCTTGACGCCGAAGAGATCGGCACGCAGCGAGTACACGACCGCGAACACGAAGAACCACAGCAGCAGCAGGAACCCGATGCGCAGCAGCAGGAGGGTCAGCTCGCTCATACCTGGGGGCCTCCGTCGGGCAGTCCGAAGGCGCGCGTGCGGTCATCGGGCAGCGGCGGACGCGGAGGCGCCGTGGGCGACGCCTGCGCGATCACGCGGAAGACGATGTCGGTGCGACCGATGCGGATCGTCGAGTCGGGCGGCAGCGCGGCCTCGGTCACCTTGCGGCCGTTGAGCTGCGTGCCGTTCGTCGAGTTCATGTCGCGGACCATCGCACGCTCGCCGTCCCACAGGATCTCGACGTGCTTGCGGCTCGTGCCGGCGTCGGAGATCGTGATGTCGGCGTCGCTGCCGCGGCCGATCACGGTGCGGGCCTTGACGAGCGGATGCCGCTTGCCCTCGACCTCGACGACACCGCGCCACGACACACGGCCCTGTGCGGTCGACGAGTCCACGCGGAGCGTGCCGGTCGAGAGCTCTTCGTCGCGCACGAGCGAGATCGTCACGGGACCGGCGAAGGAGTAGCCCTGCGACTTCGCGTGCTTCTGGACGATCCCGTCGAGCTCTTCCTCGAGCGCGGGGCCGAACCCGCGCATGTGGTCGTCGTCGGTCGGCGAGAGCCTCACCGTGAACGAGTTCGGGGCGAGGATTCTGTCGCGGCTCACGACCGCGGCCTTCTTGTCGAGCTCGCTCCGCAGCGCGGATGCGATCTCGACGGGTTGGATGCCGCTGCGGAAGGTCTTCGCGAACGCGCTGTTCACGGCGCGCTCGAGACCCTTCTCGAAGCTGTCAAGTAGTCCCACACGTCTCCTCAGGCAGGCGACCGGTGGGTACATGCTAGTTGCCCCGGCTGAATTGACCATTGAAGCCCTGTGGAATGGGGAGAACGTTCCCACGACATCGCCTGGGGAGGAGTCGCCCCCATTCGGCCCGCGCGGCACTGCGTGATATCCTCGGGAAGTTGAGTTCGCGGCATCCGTTGCGGCGACTCGCGCGAGTGGCGGAATAGGCAGACGCGCTGGCTTCAGGTGCCAGTGCCCGAAAGGGCGTGGGGGTTCAACTCCCCCCTCGCGCACAGCAAACGTGAAGGCCCCCGAAACCGGGGGCCTTCACCTTTTCCGCTGAAACCCAGCGTTCTCACGCCCCGAAGTGCCGTCGAGATTGCGCGAACGACGGCCGAAGGCGCCGATGCAGAGCGATTCGCGCAATCTCGGCCGCCCGCGACCGGAAATGCCCGTCAGACCCCGTCGACCGCTGGCATCAGCGCGAACACGATCTCCTCGGTCTCGCGCCCGAGCCCCGGAGCGTACGCGGTGTTGCGCGAGACCTCCGCGAAGCCCGCCTTGCGCAGCACCGCGATCGAGCCGTGGTTGTGGGCGGCGACGCGCGCGAAGAGCGGGCGGATCGGCTCGCGCGAGATCAGCTGCCGCAGCGCTTCGGTCGCGATGCCACGGCCCCACGCGAGGCGCGGGAGCCAGAAGCTGACCTCGCGCTGACCCTCGATCGTGAACGCGGAGATCGAGCCGGCGAATCCGCTGTTCTCGGTGATGACGAACACCGAGGTGTCGGGCGACGACATGTTCCGGTTCATCCACGAGTCGAACGCATCGCGATCGTCGGGGTCGGCTGCCGTGAAGGCCGCCAACGCGACGGCCTCGGGATCGCGCATCATCTCGAAGATCGCATCGAGGTCGTCGTCGCGCACTTCGCGCAGTTCGATATGGCCCACGCTCTACAAGATAGGCGAGGGGCCGCCCAGGGCGAGAGTCTCTAAGCGAGCAGATGCAGGCGCCGCAGCACGAGCTCGGCTGCCGCGCCGTCACGCGCCGCGATCGCGTCGCGGAATTCCCTGTACAGGGCGGTGCGTGTCGGCTCGTCGGCAATGGGTGGGCGCCAGCCGACGAGGTTGCGGCGCAGCGCGAACTCCGCCTCGCGAAGGACGCGGATGAAGGCGGGGTTGCCGGTCGCGTGCGTGAGAGCCGGGAAGAAATGGGCGCTCGCGGCGAGGATGCGCGCGGGGTCGCCGCTGTGCGACGCCTCGACGAGGTCGTCGGCCTGCGCCACCAGGCTCTCCAGCGTTCCGTCGTCGCAGCGCGGGAGCGCGAGCAGCGCGGCGTTGCCCATCAGGAGCGTGACGAACTCCTGCGTGTACCGCTGCGATGCGGCGCTCGGCGTCGAGACGCGCGTGTACCGGTTGGGTGAGACCTCGACGAGCCCGATCACCTCGAGTCGCTGGAGAGCCTCCCGCACGGGGGTTCGCGACACGCCGAGTCGCTGGGCGAGCTCGTGGTCGCGCAACCGCTCACCGGGAGCGAGGCGGCCTTCGAGGATCGCCTCACCGAGCACCGAGTACACCTCATCTCCGAGGGCGGTGCCGCTGTTCTGGCGAGGATCGGGGGACGCGGGCATGCCGCGACCAGTGTAGACGGGTGCCATAACCCGCGGTCGAGTTTTCCACAGACCCATTCCGAACTCGCAGTTACGCCGATATATCGGTAGAGTGACGCTGTCACGCGTGGGCGTGGCCTATCCGGGGGGATCCGTCGACGCCCGGGCCTTGAGTTCGCTCGGCCCGGGCGTACGATGGGCCCGCTTGCGCCGGCGGGGCATCCGTTCCTCCCCCGCTCGCCCGCTCTTGCAACGTTTGTGTCACCATCCGTCACGCACCTCCCACGCACCCCTGCCGATCGATAGCGTGGGCATCGGACCCGTGCAGGAGGCGCGGGCAAGCAAAGAACGGCATTTCATGAGCACGCAGGGCACCGTCAAGTGGTTCAACTCCGAGAAGGGATTCGGCTTCATCGCGCCCGACGAAGGAGGAGCCGACGTCTTCGCGCACTACAGCGCGATCCAGGCGAGCGGCTACCGCTCTCTCGAAGAGAACCAGCGCGTCGAGTTCGAGATCGCACAGGGGCCCAAGGGTCTCCAGGCAGAGAACATCCGTCCGATCTGAGTGACGGGCCGGCGTGCGGCATCCGATTCCTTGTGAGCGGATGCCGCCGCCTTCGCCGTGCGCATCGCGCGGCATCCGGCGGCAGGGGTCGCGGCTCAGTCGCGTCCGCCGCGGACGAGCTCCATGCCCGCGCCGGCGAACTGACGCAGCGTCGCGTCGGGCAGGAAGGCCCGAGTGAGACCCGCGCCGATGCGGGTGAGGTCGCTCTCGTCGCGGAACAGCAGATACATCGTCTCGTACCGCGGGTGGAACTTCTGCTTGAAGCGGTGGAGCGACCGGAAGCCGTAGACCGGCTCCAGCATTTCGGCGAGCTTGTCGCTCAGTGTCGCCAGCATCCCCGCGTCGGGCGGATAGTCATGGGCGAGCGGCGCGCCCGACAGCGACATGATCTCGGCGCCCTCGTCTGAGAAGACGCGGGCCGATGACCCGATCAGGAACTCCATCACGGGGCCGAAGCCGCCCTCGCGGCGGCGCATGAGGTCGAGCGTCCACCCGCGCACGACCCCGCCCTCGCCGTAGACCGGCAACCACGACAGGAATCCATCGACGTCGCCGTGCGGCGAGATCGCCAGCGCGAGTCGCACCTCGGGGTCCTCGGCCTCGACGAGCGTCCCGAGTGTGAACCCCATCTCGGGCAGCCCCTTGTCGCCCACCCACATCTCCGAGATCGCACGCAGCTGCGCCTGGATGCCCCATGGCTCGTCGGCGAGCCGCGTCATCCGGAACGTCATCTCCTCGCGTCCCGCGCGGTTGAGCGACGATCGCACGGAGTTCCACCGTTTGCCCGTGAACTCGAGTCCCGGCAGGTCGACGATCGTGTCGTCCGCGACGACGAGGCTGCGCCACGTCGGGGGCACCGCATCGCGCGTCGCCGCGTCGGCGCTGAAGAAGCAGGGCACGAGACCCGCCGACTCCGCCATGCGGATGAACTCCTGCACGGACTCCGCCCGGGTGTCGGCGGGTCCGAGCGGATCGGCCAGCGCGAGGGCGACACCCGCGCGGCGCTGGTACGCGACGATGCCGTGGGTCGTGCGGGCATAGGAGTTGCCCTCCCACGTCGTCATCCACGAGAGGGTTCCGCCGCCGTGCGCGCGAAGCAGTTCCTTGACGTCTTCGACGTCGGGGGCCGGCTGATGCCCCAGCTCGGAGCGGCGCCGGGCGCGGAAGGCGTGTCGGACGGCGATGAGATAGGCGAGCAGGAGCAGCCACATGATGCCGGCGGCGAGGGCCAGCTCGGTCTCGCCGTCGATCACGACCTCGACCTGCGCCTCGCTCGACAGCACGATCGCCACCGCGACGAGCGCCGCGATCGCGATGTTGATGCCCGCGAGGATGATCGACAGGACCCACGCCCAGCGTCGTCCGCGCCGGAGGCCGTTCGCGACGATCAGGATCACGAGGCCGTCGAACGCGGCGTCGAGGAAGCCGCCGCTCACCGGAGCGGTCGGACCGAACGGTCCGTTGGTGGGAACCAGGACGACGATGACCTGGATCGCCCCGAGCACGAGCATCGAGACGAACGCTATGAGCCGCTGTTCGCGCATCGTCGTGCGCCGCACCCGCAGCGAGCGGTCGACCGCAAGGACGAGGAGCACGGCGAGCAGGTGCTCGACGTCGGCGAGCTCGCCCCAGAAGAGCATCGCGATGAACACGAACGCGAGGAGCACCAGCCACGCCCGCACACGCCACGGCTGAACGAAGAGGCCGACGGCCGCCGCGATGCACGCCATCGTCCCGCCGGAGGGCCCGACGTCGAGCGACGCCGCCTCGGTCTGCGCCCACTCCCACGGCAGGAACGCGAGCAGCCAGAGCACGAGCGCACTGGCGAACACCGCGAAGAGCTGACCGATCCAGAAGTAGCCGAGCGCCGAGCGCCATCCGCGCCGCCACTCGAGATACGCCATGCCGGCGAAGCTCGAGATCGTGAACACGTAGACCCATGGCTGGTTGACGAAGAAGGTGCCCGTGATCGGCGTCCACCATCGTCCGGCGTCGAGCGCGGGCAGTCCGTATGCGACGACCTCCCATGCCGGGCTGTCTTCGAACGGCGACCAGAGTCCCGCGCTCACGATCCCGACGACGATGATCGCTGCGACGAGCGACAGCGTCGCCGGCAGTCGGGAAAGCACCGTGACCAGGCGACTCGGACGGGGCGAGGCATCCGTCATGCCCCTCATTATGGTGAGACCCGTCGCGTGCTCGGGAGACCCCGCTCGCGTCGGAGTGTCTTACGAGCGACTCAGACGTGCGTAATCGGCGAGCGCCTTGGCGTCTTCGGCGTCGCGCATCGCGCGGCGCGCGGCGTCGAGAGCCTCGACCGGATCGTGCGACTGACGCGCCGCGGCGAGCTCCCGCTGCGCCGACAGAAGTCGCGATCGAGCGTCGGCTCCGGCGTGGGCGTGTGCGATCGCGGCCTCGGCCTGGGCGATCGCTCCGCGTGCGGCGGCGAGCGTGCCGGGGAGCGCGGTGCGCGCGCCGCGCAGGCGCTGTTGGGCGGTGCGGGCGTCGCCGAGCGCGAGGTCGAGCCGGTCGCGCAGCCGCGCGATCGCGTCGATCGTGCGGGTGGGGCGGCGTGCGGCATCCGGTTCGAGCTTCGTCAGCTCCTCCTCGATCGCCCTCAACTCCCGACCGAGTCGTTCGGCGTCGGGCGGCTCGAGGTTGTCGCGCGTGACGAAGGCGAGCCGCAGCGCGGACCGCGCCGACGCGAACTCGCCGGCGAGGGCCTGCGCGGCCTGCGTCACGAGACGGTGGTTCTCCTCGAGGATTCGCGACTCGGTCTCGGCAGTGCGCAGCGCACGCTCGGCCCGAGCGAGATCGGGAAGCGCCGAACGGGTCGGGTCTGCGGCGTGCTCGGATGCCTCCGCGAGCAGCCCCTCGGCCTGTTCGACCGCTGCGATCGCCGCGCGCGCGGCTCGCGCCGCCTCGCGCCACTCGTCTTGGGCGAAGCGGTCGGACAGCTCCGCGACGAGCGCGGCGGGGTCGCCCATCGACGCGCGCAGCGCCTCGAGGCGGGACTGTGCGCTCGCGACCTGCGACGCCGCGGTCACATTCGCGGCCATCCACGCGCGGTGGTCGGTGCGGGCGCGCTCGATGCCCGCCATCGCCTCGTCTGCCCGGCGCTCGATGCGCGACGACACACGACGGATGTCGACGGGCGAGGCATCCGGCTTCGAGATCTCCTGGAACTCCTCGAACGACTCGTCGCGCACGTGCTGGGCGGTCAGACGCGCTCGCCGCAGCGACGTCGGGGCGTCGCCCCCGTACAGGGCGCCCGAAAGGCCCACTTCGACGTCGAGCTCGCTCACCGCGTCGTCGAGCCGGACCAATGCCGCACCCGCGCGGGCGCGCACCTCTTCGGCCGCGGCTCGAGCCTGCGGCGAACGGCGGGCACGACGGATGCCCCACACCAGCGCCGCGACGCCGATCGCCGTGACTCCGAACACGACGAGTGCCGGGACGAGCCACCCCAGCAGAGCCGCGACGATCTCACCCATCGGCATCAGCCACCAGCAGGAGGTCGCGCAACTCGGCGACCGTGTCGACCGTGGCCTGCGCGCCCTCGGACTCGTGCGGCCAGCTGAATCCCCAGCGCACGAACACGACGGGGATGTCGTGCTCGGCCGCACCGTCGATGTCGTGGTGCCGGTCGCCGACGAGCACCGCGCGGCTCGTGTCGACGCCGAGCTTCTCGAGCCGCCGCAGCGCTTCGCCGATGACGTCGGACTTCGAGCTCAGGGTGCGCTCGTCATCGCTCGCACCCACGATCGTCGCGAAGTGCGGCGCGAGACCGAAGTGCTCCATGAGCGCCACGACCTGCCGCTCGGGCTTGGAGCTCGCGGTCGCCTGCGTCACACCGTTCGCCGCCAGCTCGCCGATGAGCTCTCCGATGCCGTCGATGAGCCGAGCGCCGGCGGTGTACCCCTCGGACGCGCCGAGTGTGCGGTAGAACGTGACGGCTTCGGATGCCTCAGCCGGCGTCATCCCGACGTTCACCTGGAACGAGTCGTACATGGGCGGGCCGATCCAGTGCACGAGCTCCGCGCGGGTCGGGGTCGGCTTGCCGAAGTGCGTGAGCGTGACCGTGAGCCGGCGCAGAATGCCCTCGGATGCGTCGACGATCGTGCCGTCGACATCCCACAGCACACAGGTCCAGCGAGGTCGGGTCGGCATGCCCCCAGCCTAGGCGTCAGCGGCGGATGCACGGCTTCCCGTCTACAGCACGGGTCGCGTGCGTCGGCACGTCGTGCACTCGACGCGAAGTCGTGCACTCGGCCCCCGGGGTGCGAGATGCGAGACTCAGAAGAGCCGCGGCGCCCCCGACTCGATCCCCTTCATGCCCTCGTAGTCGAGGGTCACGCACCGGATGCCGCGGTCGGTCGCGAGCACCTTCGCCTGCGGCTTGATCTCCTGCGCTGCGAACACGCCCTTCACGGGAGCGAGATGCGGATCGCGTCCGAGCAGTTCGAGATAGCGCGTGAGCTGCTCGACGCCGTCGATGTCTCCGCGGCGCTTCACCTCGACGGCGATCGTGCCGCCGGCGGGATCGCGCAACAGCAGGTCGACCGGGCCGATCGCGGTCGGGAACTCTCGCCGCACGAGCGTGAGCCCCTCGCCGATCACATCGACCTGCTCGGCGAGCAGCCGCTGCAGATCGGCTTCGACGCCGTCCTTGACCAGACCCGGGTCGACTCCGAGGTCGTGCGACGAGTCGTGCACGAGCTCGTGGATGCGCACGAGCAGTGCGTCGCCCGTCTTCGCGTGGGTCACGCGCCACTGCTCGATGACGCCTTCGGCGGCGGATGCCGCATCCGGCTCTTCGACCGTCAGTGTGCAGGGCGGAGACATCCAGTTCAGGGGCTTGTACGAGCCGCCGTCGGAGTGGACGAGCAGGCTTCCGTCGCCCTTGTGCACGAGCAGGCGCGTCGCGAGCGGGAGGTGTGCCGTGAGGCGTCCGGTGTAGTCGACCGAGCAGCGGGCGATGACGAGACGCACGCGACGAGCCTACCCGCGTCCGGCGACGTCGGATCCGTCCCGCCCGAGTCAGCAGGCCCTGACGAGGTGCCGCGCGAAGAAGCCGCTCGCGTCTTCCCCCGCGTGGCGTGGGACTCCGGTGTGGCCCCCCATGTTGGCGATGAGCTGCTTCTCCGTCGACCCGAAAGCGTCGAACAGGTCCAGCGCGAGCTGCCGGTCGTTGCCTTCGTCGTCCCACTGCAGCAGGACGTGCAGCGGGATCGTGACCCGCCGCGCCTCCTCGATGATCGAGCGCGGCACATAGCTGCCCGCGAAGAGCACGGCAGCGGCGATGCGCGGGTCGACGAGCGCCAGCCGCACGCCCATCGCGACGACCCCGCCCGACAACCCGACGGGGCCGCCGAATCCGGGCAGCTCGAGGAGCGCGTCGAGCGTGGCCTGCCACTCCGGAACCGCCTGCTCGACGAGCGGGAGGACGAGGCGGTCGATGACCTCCTCGCTCGGTCGCCCGCCGGCCGCGATCGCCCGTTGCAGGTCGGCGCGAGCTCGCGTGGCCGAGGCCGACGCGGGGCGATCGCCGGCGCCGGGGAGCTCGATGGCGACCGAGGCGAAGCCCTGTGCTGCGGCGGCTTCGGCGCGCGCGGCGAGCCGCGGCAGCATCCGGTTCAGTCCGCCGGGATGACCGAGGAGGATGAGGGGAACAGGTGAGGACGCGCGGGCGGGAGCCCACAGGACGCCCGGGATCTCGCCCAGGACGAACTCGCGTTCGATGAGGTCGCCGTTGCGGCGATCAGAGGTGAAGTGCACGGTCGTGCCTTTCGGGAGTGCTCAAGAGGCGGCGCTCCCGGACGACCTATCGCCCGACCGTGGCTCCTGCGAGGAGCACCCACGTCGATTCGTTCACGGGTACCACCTCCTCACGCTGCTGCACGGCTCAGAGAACGGTAGCAGAAGCAGGTTCAGTGGTGCCCCGCACCGACCTTCGAACCGGGCAGCGGCTTCGCCGCGGGAGACGCGAGACCGGATGCCACGATGAGCGCCACGATGATGTAGAGCGTGTTCAGCAGCCCGATCTGCTCGCTGATGAAGCCCAGCGCGGGAGGACCCGCGAGGAACGCGACGTAGCCGATCGTGGCCGCGGCGCTCACGCGCGCGGCTGCCTTCGCAGGGTCGTCCGCCGCGGCGGACATGCCGAGCGGGAAGCCCAGCGACACCCCCGCACCCCACAGCGCCGCCCCCGCGAACATGAGCGGGATCGACGGCGCGAGGATGAACAGCAGCAGTCCGACCGTGGCGGTGACGGCGAGCACACGCAGCGTCGCGACGCGGCCGAATCGGTCGACGAGCGGTCCGCCGAACACGCGGACCACGGTCATGCACACCGAGAACACCGCGAGAGCGGCCGCCCCCAGCGCCTCGTCGGCGCCGTGGCCCTCGACGACTCCGAGCGCGAGCCAGTCGTTCGCCCCGCCTTCGGCGAACGCCATGCCCAGCATGACCACTCCGAGCGCGTAGGTGCGCGGCTCCTTCCACGCCGACAGCGCGAGGCGCAGCCGCTCGCGCCACCCGGCCTTCTCGGCGCGGGTCTCGGGGTCCATCGTGGCTTCGCGCGACGGGACGTTCGCGATGCTCACGATCGCGACGACGACGATGAGCGCCGCGACGATCGCGAGGTGTGCGAGCACGTTGGCACCCCACGCGATCGCGAGCACGCCGAGGCCCGCGCCGATCACGGTGCCGAAGCTGAAGAACGCGTGGAACAGCGGCAGGATCGTCTTGCCGACGTGCTTCTCGATCGCCGCCCCCTCGACGTTCATCATGACGTCGAGGCATCCGTTGCCGAATCCCCACAGGACGAGGCCGATCACCACCACCGGCGCGGAGTGCAGCGCATCGGAGCCGACCCCGATGGTCGCGACGCCCACGGCGAAGACGATCATCATCACGAGCATTCCGCGCCGGGCTCCCCAGCGGGCGAGCACGACGGAGCTCACCGAGAGGCCCACGATCGACGCGACGCCGCCGATGAAGAGCATGAGGCCGAGCTGCGTGCGGTCGACGCCGACCGCGTCTTTGATCGCCGGCACACGCGCCGCCCAGGTGGCGATGCTCAGACCGCTCGCGAGGAAGATCGCGAAGATCGCGGTGCGCCAGCGGACGAGCTGCGATCGGGTGAGCGTCGACTCCATGCGTGGAGTCTACCGAATCGATTCGATCCGGATGCACCGGGCGGAGTACGATCGACGGAAGATGAGTACGCGCCGGGCAACGATCGCCGACGTCGCGCGCGAGGCAGGTGTCTCGCCGTCGACGGCCTCGGTCGTGTTCAGCGGCAAAACCCCCGTGTCGGATGCGACGCGCAAGCGGGTGCTGGCCGCCGCATCCGCCCTCGGCTACACCGGACCCGACCCGCGGGCCGCGTCCCTGCGCCTCGGACGCTCCGGCATCGTCGGCGTGGTTTTCGAGGAGCACCTCGGCACCGCCTTCCTCGACCCCGTCAAGACCCTCATGATGGACGGCCTCGCCGACGCGGTCGCGCCGATCGGCGCGGGGCTCCTCCTGCTGCGCGATCGCGATTCGTGGAGCAAGGACGGCGCGGCGCCGTCGCTCACAACGGCACCCCTCGACGCCGCGGTGCTCATCGGATGCAGCGGGCTGCTGCGCGAGTCGCTCGACGTCGTGCGCGCGCGCGGCATCCCGGTGGTCGTCGTCGAGGGCGACGCCGGTGAGGGCATCCCCCGCATCGAGCTCGACAACCGGGAGGCCCAGCGCCAGGCGGCGAGCCATCTGCGGATGCTCGGCCACACGCGCGTCGCGACCGTGACTCTCTCGCCCCGGGCGGGCGCGGCGCGCGGATGGCTCACGCCCGACGACGAGAACGACATCACGATCGAGGTCACGCGCGACCGGCTGGCGGGGGTGCGGGACGTGTATCCGGATGCCCCGGCCTTCGCCGCCGCGGGCAGCTTCATCGATGAGGGCCTGGCCGCGGGCCGCGAGCTGTTCGCCGATCCGTCGGCGCGGCCGACGGCGGTCATCGCGCAGAGCGACCTGCTCGCCGCGGGCGTGATCCGGGCGGCGGAGGAGGCGGGGCTCCGCATTCCGGAGGACGTGAGCGTCACAGGGTTCGACGGGATCGTCGTCGACGGGCTCGCTCCGTACGAGCTCACGACCCTCGTGCAGCCCGCGACGGACAAAGGGCGCGCGGCGGGAGCGGCCGTCGCCGCCATGATCCGTGGTGAACTCGCCGCGTCGATCCGGTTCACGTGCGAGTTCCGCGAGGGCAACACCACGGGGCCGGCGCCGGGCGGCTGAATTCGGCTTCCATCTCTCCTCCCCCAGTCATCGGGTGTTCCGACGCCCCAGTAGAATGTTCGAGACACCCCGACCGCCCCGCGCAGCTGTTCCCCGTCGCGCCGCGTTGTCTCACGAGGAGGCCTAGATGCTGGCCTTCCTCGCGGCGTTCGCACTTCTCCCCCTCGCGATGCCGTGGCTGGTCGCACGCATCGGCGCCCGGGCGTTCTTCGTGTCGGCGATCGTGCCGGCGGCCGCGTTCGTGCACGCGGTCGTCCTGACGCCTTCGGTCATGGCGGGCGACATTCCGTTCGAGGCATATCGCTGGATCCGGCCCCTCGGCATCGAGCTCTCGATGCGGATGGACACGCTCGGCTGGGTCATGGCGCTCGTCGTGACCGGCGTCGGCGCGCTCGTGATGCTCTACTGCCGCTGGTACTTCCGCGACAAGACCGAGAACCTCGGGCAGTTCTCCGCCGTGCTCCTCGCGTTCGCCGGCGCGATGTACGGGCTCGTGCTCACCGACGACCTCGTCGTGCTCGTGATGTTCTGGGAGGTCACGAGCGTCCTGTCCTACCTGCTCATCGGCTACTACCACCGACGCGCCGCGAGCCGACGCGCGGCCCTGCAGGCGCTCCTCGTGACGACGCTCGGCGGTCTGGTCATGCTGATCGGCGTCGTCCTCCTCGTCGTCGACTCCGGCACGTCGAGCCTCTCGACGATCCTCGCCGAAGCGCCGACCGGTCCCGTGGTCGATGCGGCGCTCGTGCTCATCCTCGTCGGCGCGCTGAGCAAGTCCGCGATCTTCCCGTTCCACTTCTGGCTGCCCGGCGCCATGGCTGCGCCCACCCCGGTGAGCGCCTACCTGCACGCCGCCGCCATGGTGAAGGCGGGCATCTACCTCATCGCGCGCTTCGCCCCGGTGTTCGCGATCTCCCCGGTGTGGCGTCCGGTCGTCATCTCGCTCGGCATCTTCACGATGCTGCTCGGCGGCATCCAGGCCCTTCGCGAAGCCGACCTCAAGCGCATCCTGGCATTCGGCACCGTGAGCCAGCTCGGTCTGCTCACGGTGGTGCTCGGCTACGGCATCCGTGATGTCGCGCTCGCCGGTCTCGCTCTCCTCATCGCACACGCGCTGTTCAAATCGGCGCTGTTCCTCGTCGTCGGTGTGATCGACCGCCAGCTGTCGACCCGTGACATCGGCGAGCTCAGCGGCGTCGGGCGCCAGGCGCCCGTCATGGCGACCTTCTCGTTCCTGGCGATCGCGTCGATGGCGGGCATCATCCCGACGATCGGCTTCGTCGCGAAAGAAGGCGCACTCGCGTCGCTGCTCTACGAGGCCGAGAACGGCGCAGTGTGGGGTCTCGTCGCGGTCACCGGCATCGCCCTCGGCTCCGCCCTGACCGCCGCCTACGGCATCCGCTTCCTGTGGGGCGCGTTCTGGACCAAGAAAGACGCCGCGGGCACGCCTCTCCCCAAGACCGAGTGGCCCGACCCGCCGATCGGGTTCCTCGCCGCGCCGGTCGTGCTGTCGTCGCTCGGGGTCATCGCCGGACTCGCCGTCACGTTCGTCGACGAAGTGCTCGCGCCGTACGCCGACACGGCCCCCGAGTCGTCGACGGGGATCGCGGTGCCGGAGCATCCGGCCCACCTCGCGCTGTGGCACGGACTCGAGCCCGCGCTCTGGATCTCGATCGCGACTCTCGTCGTCGGCGCGGGGATCTTCTGGCTCACGGTCGCGACCGGATGGACGAAGCGGATGCTGCCGTTCACCGCCCCCGACGTGTACAACATCGTCCTGCGGGCGATCGCGCGCGCGTCGGTGGTCACGACGAGCCTCACGCAACGCGGTTCGCTGCCTGTCTACGTCGGCACCATCTTCGTCGTGTTCATCGCGGCCGAAGGCACCGCGCTCTTCGCCGGGCAGGAGTGGCGGGCGGCGCTCGACGCGTACCAGACGCCGGTTCAGCTCGCGGTCGCGCCGGTCATGATCACGGCGGGGCTCATCGCGGTGCGCGCGCGCAAGCGCTACACGGGAGTCGTGCTCGTCTCCGTGACGGGCATGGGCATGGTCGTGCTGTTCGCGACGAGCGGTGCACCCGACCTCGCGCTCACGCAGATCCTCGTCGAGACGGTGACGCTCGTCGCCTTCGCGCTCGTGCTGCGGCGACTTCCCTCGCGGCTCGGCGAGCACAACGCCTCGGTCGCGCCGATCGCGCGCGCGGTGCTCGGAGCGATGGTCGGCGCCATGATGGCGGTCGTCGCCGTCATGGCGACCGCGTCACGGGTGGCGGAGCCGATCTCCGAGGCGTTCCCCGAGCTCGCGTACGAGCTGGGTCACGGGCGCAACGTCGTCAACGTCGCACTCGTGGACCTGCGCGGCTGGGACACCATGGGCGAGCTGTCGGTGCTGATCCTCGCGGCGACGGGCGTCGCCTCGCTCGTGTTCGTCACGCATCGCGCCGACACCCTCTCGTTCACCGCACCCCTGCCGAAGGTGGCGGCGCGCTCGTTCCGTCCGCTCGTCGAGACCTCCGACGGCCTCCGGCAGCGCGGCGACGTGCGCGGCAGCGGCCGCATGGCGTGGCTCGTCGGCGGGCAGCGCGTGAGACCCGAGAATCGCTCTCTCATGCTCGAGGTCATCGTGCGGATCCTCTTCCACACGATCATCGTCGTGTCGCTGTACGTGCTGTTCGCGGGGCACAATCTCCCCGGTGGCGGGTTCGCAGGCGGGCTCGTCGCGGGCATGGCCCTCGTCATGAGGTACGTCGCGGGCGGACGCTACGAGCTGGGTGCCGCGGCACCCACCGACGCCGGCCGGCTCCTCGGCGCGGGAATGACGATCGCGGTCGCGTGCGCGATCGTGCCGGTCTTCTTCGGCGCGGCGCCGCTCACGAGCGCGTTCTTCGAGATCGAGCTGCCCGTGCTCGGGCACCTCGAGTTCGTCACGTCGACGATCTTCGACATCGGCGTCTACCTCGTGGTCATCGGGCTCGTGCTCGACGTGCTGCGCAGCCTCGGCGCGGAAGTCGACCGGCAGGCCGCCGAGACCCGCTCGACGGAGGTCGCCGCATGAGCGTCTCGTTCGTCCTGATCATCATCATGGCGGTGCTGTTCGCGTGCGGCGTCTACGCGATGCTCGAGCGGAGCCTCACGCGAGTCCTGATCGGCTTCCTCCTGCTCGGCAACGCGACCAACCTGCTGCTGCTCATCGTCGCCGGTCAGCCGGGGATCGCCCCGTTCTTCGGGTCGGGCTCCACCGATGAGATGACCGACCCGCTTCCGCAGGCGCTCACCCTGACGGCCATCGTCATCACCTTCGCGGTCTCGGCGTTCCTCCTCGCGCTGATCTACCGCTCGTGGCAGCTCGGCCAGGCCGACACCGTCGAGGACGATGCCGAAGACGTCGCCGTGCGCGGACGCGGTGCCGAAGAGGCGATGGACGAGGAGACCGAGATCGAAGACACCGACGACGACGCGACGACCGACTTCGTCGGGGTCGAGACCTCGCCGATCGTCGTGCTGCAGAGCCGCGACGTGTCCGGCATCCGCGACGACGCGCCCGTCGACAAGCCCGCCAAGCCGAATTCGCCGAAGGAAGGTGATGACGAGTGAGCGGCCTCGTTCCCCTGCTCGTCACGCTTCCGCTTCTGGGCGCGGCGACGACGCTCATCGCCGGCCGTCACCGCCGCACGCAGGTCGTCGTCTCGATCGTGACGCTCACCTTCGTATGCGCGATCGCCGCCGTGCTGCTGTACGCGGTCGACGCGGGCAACCAGCCGATCGCCGTGTCGGTGGGCGGCTGGCCGATCCCGTTCGGCATCGTGCTCTACGTCGACCGGCTCGCCGCGCTGCTGGTCGTCGTGTCGAGCATCGTGCTGCTCGCGGTCCTCCTCTTCTCGGTCGGCCAGGGCGCCGCCGACGGCGACGACGAGACTCCGGTCTCGATCTTCCACCCGTCCTACCTGATCCTTTCGGCGGGCATCTTCAACGCGTTCATCGCGGGTGACCTCTTCAACCTCTACGTCGGGTTCGAGATCCTGCTGGTCGCGTCATACGTGCTCATCACGCTCGGGGGCACCGAGTCCCGCATCCGCACCGGCGTCGTCTACATCGTCGTCTCGCTCGTCTCGTCGGTGCTGTTCCTCGCGGCCATCGCGATGATCTACGGCGCGCTCGGCACGGTGAACATGGTGCAGCTCTCGCAGCGGATCGGCGAGCTTCCACAAGAGACGCAGCTCGTGTTGCACCTCATGCTGCTGCTGGCGTTCAGCATCAAAGCGGCGGTGTTCCCGCTGTCGTTCTGGTTGCCCGACTCGTACCCGACCGCGCCCGCGCCGGTGACCGCGGTGTTCGCGGGCTTGCTGACGAAGGTCGGCGTCTACGCGATCATCCGCACCGAGACGCAGCTCTTCCTCTACAACGACGTCAACACCGTGCTGCTGATCGCCGCGCTTCTCACGATGATCGTCGGCGTGCTCGGCGCCGTCGCGCAGGCGGAGTTGAAACGGATCCTGTCGTTCACGCTCGTGAGCCATATCGGCTACATGATCTTCGGGCTCGCGATAGCGACACCGGATGCGATCGGCGCGACGATCTATTACATGGTCCACCACATCGTGGTGCAGACGACGCTGTTCCTCGCGGTCGGACTCATCGAGCGCCGTGCGGGCAGCACGTCGATCCTGCGCGTGAAGGGCCTCATGCGCGCGGCGCCCGTGATCGCGGTGCTCTACTTCATCCCGGCGATCAACCTCGGCGGCCTCCCTCCATTCTCGGGATTCATCGGCAAGTTCGCCCTGTTCGACGCCGCTGTCGAGGTGGGGACGCCGCTCATGATGGTGCTCATCGTCGCGGGCATCGTCACGAGCCTGCTCACGCTGTACGCGCTCATGCGCGCGTGGAACCTCTCGTTCTGGCGCGAAGAGGACGACTCGGCCGAGACCGAAGCCCGCATCGAGTACCTCGGCTCGGCACCGGCCGCCGGCATCCAGACCGAGCGCCGCGTGATCCCCCGCATCATGACCGCGGCGACCGCGGGCATGGTCGCCGCGACGGTCGCTCTCACGGTGTTCGCCGGTCCCCTGTACGACGTGTGCGCGCGCATCGGCGCGGCTCTGCTCGAACCCATCTCGCTCGTTCAAGTGGAGGAGGAGGCGCAGCCATGACGACGATGCCGGATGCCGCGACTCCCGCCCGCGGGAAGGCGCTGCTGCTTCAGGTGTGGCGGCAGCTGCCGTTCTTCCTGTGGCTCATCGCGCTGTGGATGCTGCTGTGGGGTCAGATCACGGTCGTCTCGTTCACGACCGGGCTCATCGCGGCGCTCTTCGTCACGCGCGTGTTCCGACTGCCGCCCGTCGAGCTGTCCGGACGCGTGAACCTCTGGTACGGCCTCGTGTTCGTCGCCACCTTCCTCGCGGCGGTCGTGCGCGGCGCCCTGTCGGTCTCGTGGCTCGTGATCGACCCGAGGCGCCAGCCCGGAACGGCGATCATCGCGGTTCCGATGCGCACCGACGACGACCTGATCATGACCCACACGGGCGTCACCGCGTCGCTCATCCCCGGATCGCTCGTCGTGGAGGCCGACCGCGATCGGCGGATCCTGTACTTGCACGTGATCGGTGTCCGGACGAAGGCCGACGTCGACGCTCAGCGCGCCGGTGTTCAGCGCTGGGAGGAGCGGATCGTGCGCGCAGTCGGCTCCCGGGCGCAGTTCGAGAAGCTGCGCGCCAACCCGACGGAGGCGAAACCCGCATGAGCGTTCTCCTGATCGTCATCTACGTCGTGTTCGCCGTCGCGGCGCTCCTCACACTGTGGCGCATCGTCGTCGGCCCGTCGATCCTCGACCGGGCCGTCGCATCCGACGTCCTTCTCACTGAGTTGATGTGCGTGCTCGGCGCCGAGATGGCCATCAACCACCACACGCGCACTCTGCCGGTGCTGCTCATGATCGCGGCGGTGGGCGTGTTCGGGTCGATCTCGATCGCGCGGTTCGTCGCGAGAAGGGACACGACCGAACAATGAACGCCGTGCTCACCTCCGCATCCGTCGACGCGACGATGGCACCGGATGCCTGGATCGACCTCGTCGCGATCGTCCTGATCCTCGGCGGCGCGCTCCTGTGCCTCACGGCCGCCATCGGCGTCCTCCGGTTCCGAGATGTCGCGACGCGCCTGCACGCCGCGACGAAGCCCCAGGTGCTCGGGCTCATCCTCATCTGCCTCGCGATCGCGCTGTCGCTGCGCTCGTGGGAGACGGTCGCCTTCCTCGTGCCGGTCGTCCTCATGCAGCTCGCGACCGCGCCGCTGTCGGCGCACATGGTCGGCCGTCAGGCGTACCGCAACCGCTCGCTCGACGAGCGCTCGCTCCTCGTCGACGAGCTCGCCGAGTCCCGGCAGACACCCCCCGCCGCGGGCGGCTGACCCGGCGTCGCGCTTGCGCGCCCGGGGCCCGGTCGCGGTCGGGGCGCCGCGGTCGCGCCGGGTCGCCGGGTCGCGCCGGGTCGCGCTCGGTCGCCGGGTCGCGCTCGGTCGCCGGGTCGCGCGAACTGCGCGCGTACGCCGCATCCGGCGGTGATTCGCGCAATCTCGGCGGGCGGCCGCGCCTGCCCGGTCAAGTCTCGTCTGGTGGTGTAACTGCGGTTGTTCCTGATGGGTGGGTCAGGCGGTGAGCAGGAGCTCGGGGCGGGGCTGCTCGGTGTGGTCGTGGAGGGTGTGGACGAGCTTGCGCATGGAGATGTCGGAGAAGTAG
>NZ_DATMFG010000004.1:0-55666 GCF_035556355.1 Microbacterium sp. | reverse complement strand
GGCGACGCGCTGCACGACGCGCGCGGTCGCGAGCGGCGTCGTCGGCGGAACCTTCACGATCGCGGTGTTGCCCGCGAGGAGCGCGTGCGGCAGCGATGCCGCGAGGATCGCGATCGGCCAGTTGAACGGCACGATGATCGTCACGACCCCGAGCGGCTGGTACGACACCTCGGTCGACACCGGGATCGCGCCCGGAACCACCGGGAGCGTCTTCGAGGTCTCGACCTCGTCCTTGAGCGCGAGCGCGAGGTTCCACCGCAGCTCGAACACGAGCGCGTCGATCCACGCCTCCATGCGGATCTTGCCGTTCTCCTGCGACAGGATCGCAGCGTCTTCGTCGCGGTCGTCGGCGATGCCTGCGATCGCGTCGGCCATCGCCTTCGCGCGCCCTTCGGCACCCAACGCCGCCCACGCGGGGTACGCGGCCTTGGCCGCCGCGACGGCATCCGCCACGTCCTGCGGCGACGCCGAAGCCGCCTCGCCCACGATCACACCGGGTTTTCCCGGATCGGCGACTTTGAGCACCTCGTCGGTGAAACGCTCCTCCCCGCCGATGTACAGTCCCGTCCGCACCTTCGCGGACGTCTCCACCACTTCGGACATCTCGACGACCACCTCTCCGTGTGTCAAAGATTCGATGCACGCGAATCAAACCCGCGGGCGCTTCCAGCGTGCCCCTTCGGGACGCGGGTGGCAAGATCGGCTACAAAATTCTCACGAATCTCGTATGCAATACCGAGTGCGCGTTACCCTCGAATCAGCAAACCGAGGACGCGGGGGCGACGGCGCCGCCGTGTCGAGATGCCCTGAGGCGTCGAGGCCGGCGTCAGGGCGGACGCAGCGAGAGAGGAACGGCGGATGACCGATCTGGCGGTGGAGTCGAGGGAGAGCCCGGCACGCGCTGACCTGACGCAGCAGCTGCGCGACGCGATCCTCGGCGGTGAGTTCGCACCGAACCAGCGCCTCATCGAAGCCGACATCAGCGAGCGGTACGACGCCTCCCGGGCGTCGGTGCGCCTCGCGCTGCTCAACCTCACGAGCGAGGGACTGGTCGAGCGCCTGCCGAATCGCGGCGCGCGCGTACGCGCGATCAGCGTGAAGGAGGCGATCGAGATCGTCGAGGTGCGTGTGGGCCTCGAGGTGCTGTGCGCGCGCAAGGCGGCCGAGAACCTCACCGACGACGGGGCCGAGACGCTGCGCACGATCCGCGCGGGAATCACGGATGCCGTCGCGAGCGGCAACCTCGTCGAGTACGCGCGCCTCAACCAGGAGATGGACCGCCTCATCCGCGAGGACAGCGGGCACGAGACGGCCACTCAGCTCCTGGAGCGGCTGCGGGCCCAGTCCGCCCGCCACCAATTCCGGCTCGCATTCCTGCCGGGGCGCGCGACGCAGTCGGCTCCCGAGCACATCGCGATCATCGACGCGATCCTGGCGCGCGATCCGGATGCCGCGGAGCGCGCGACCCGCGTGCACCTCGAGGGCATCGTCGAGGTGCTGCGCGGCCTCGACTGACGCGCGCGGTCGCCGATCGAGCGCAGCGACACGAAGCGCGCCCCGCGAACACGAGAGCGGGGCGGCCCCGGAGGACCGCCCCGCCTGAGTCGCGACTCGACTCAGAGCATCATTCGAAGCTCTGCGCCGTCTCGTAGCCGCGGCCGTTGTACTTCTGCACCTGCACGTCGGCGACGGCGGGCAGGCCGTCGACCGTCGTGTTGATGGTCGAGCCCTCGAGCATGAACGGCGCGTCGAAGCCGTCGATGCTCAGGAGCGCCTCCATGAACGCCTCACGCGTCGGCTCCTCCATCTTCATGAAGGCCTGCTCGAGCACCGAGGCCGCGATCCAGCTCCACACGCAGTGCGGGAACGCCGGGACGCCGTCCTGGTTCGTGTACTCGCCGAGCGCCTCCATGAAGGCCTGGCCCTCTTCGCTCTCCTGGAACGCCGGGCTCGCCGCGGCGCCCGAGAAGGCGACGGTGTAGATGCCCGGGAACGCCGAGCCGCCACCGGGCTCGAGGATCGCCGACGGGCTCGAGGTGTTCGACGGCAGGAACCAGCTGGGCAGCCAGCCGATCTGCTGCGCCTTCTGCAGGGCCGAGATCACGAGCGGCGTGATCGACATCGCGTTGAAGAACACGTCGGCGCCGCTCGCGGCGAGCTCGGTGATCTGCGCGTCGACGCTCGTGTCGGTCGCCTCGTAGGTCAGCTCCTCGACGACCTCGATGTTGTCGGCGCCCTCGATGGCCGACTTGAAGCCCTCGACGTAGCCCTCGCCGTAGTCGTCGTTCTGGTAGAGGATCGCGACCTTGTGCTCGTCGGACGACGACGCGAGCAGCTTGCCGAACGCCTCGCCCTCCTGCTGGTAGATCGGCACGAAGCCGAGCTGCCACGGGCTCTCCTCGCGGTCGCTGAAGATCGGGTCGCCCGACATCACGAGCACCTGCGGGAACTCCTCGTCGATCGCCGCCTCGCGCCACGCGCGGTTGGTCGGCGTGCCGAGGCCGATGCCGGCCGCGAAGACGTCGTCGGCGACCATCTGCTGGAAGTTCGCGAGAGCCTTCTGCGGGTCGTACGTGTCGTCGTACGACTTGATCTCGATCGTGCGCGTCTTGCCGTCGCCGAACTCGATGCCGCCGTCGGCGTTCTTGACGCCGAAATAGGCGAGCGCGCCGTCGACGGTGCAGTTGCCGGGGCCGGCGGTCGGGCCCGTGAGGGGGCTCGTGATGCCGAACGTCAGCGACGTGTCGGTGATGCCGGGGCTGGCGGCCGCTTCGCCGCCCCCGTCACCGTCACCGCCGCCGCCGTCGCCGCCGCGTGCGCAGCCGGTGAGGGCCAGCGCGACGACCGACGCCATCGCGACGATGCCGACGACGCCCTTCTGAGTCTTGCGCATGTTCATGCCTGACCTTGCCTCTCTGTCTTCTCGGGTCCCTCCGTCGCCGCTTCGGAAGGAGCGGACGGCGGAGTGGTCTTGGGGATCGCACCGGTGAACGTGCCCTCGCGGTGCCGTCGGAGACGGCGGAACGTGCGGGGCAGGCTCACCAGGCCACCGGGCAGCACGAACAGCACCGCGAGCAGGATGATGCCCTGGATGATCGCGGTGAGGTTCGGGTCGATGGCGTTCGTCATCTGCGGAACGAGCACGTAGTAGAAGCCGCCGAGCAGCGAGCCGACGATGCTCGCGGCGCCGCCGATGACCATGGCGGCGACGAGGCTGATCGAGTGCCCGAAGTGGAGCGTCTCGGGCGAGGTGTACTGCACCGCGACCATGTAGAGGAAGCCGGCGACGCCGCCGAAGATCGACGCGATCGTGAACGCGAGGACCTTGTAGCGATACGGCGAGATGCCCATCGAGGTCGCGACGGCCTCGTTCTCCTTCACGATCGCCATCGCGCGGCCGAACTTGCCGCGCACGAGGTTGCGCGCGAGCACGAATGCGATGACCGCGATGACCATGACGATGTAGAACTGCCACTGGTCGTTGTCCAGGCCCGTCCAGTCGGGTGCGCCGGAGAAGCGGGCGGATGTGCCCTGCGAGCCGCCCGTGAAATCGACGAGGCGCTTCGCGAGGGGCACGCCCACGATCGGCAGCGCGATCGTGACCATCGCGATGGCGAGTCCGCCGAGTCGTGCGGCGGCGAGCGCCACCAGAAGGCCGGCGATGCCCGCCACCACGAAGGCGGCGATGAAGACGAGCGCGATGTTCCAGCCGTTGTTGACACCCCATGCCGTGACATATGCGCCCAGGCCGACGAAGAAGATCTGGCCCAGCGACACCTGGCCGGTGTAGCCCATGATGATGTTCAGGCCCAGCACGGCGACGGCGTAGACGCCGACGCGCGTGAGCGTCTGGTTCCAGAACACCGGAAGCACGAGCGGCGCGATCAGCAGGAGCACCGCCACGACGAGCAGGATGCCGAGGCGAACCCAGCGGTTGCGCAGGAGGTCGGACACAGCGGCCATCAGACTCGCACCACGACTTTCCGTCCGAACAGACCCTGCGGTCGCAGGATCAAGATCACGAAGATGAGGATGAAGGGCACCGCGATCTTCAGGTCGTAGCCGATGAACGGCACGTAGACCGCGGCGAGGTTCTCGAGGACGCCGATCGCCCACGCCGCCACGACGACGCCGATCGGGCTGTTCAGGCCGCCGATGATGACCGCGGCGAGCGCGTACACGAGCGCGGTGTCCATCATTCCGGGGGTGAGTGTCAGCTGCGGCGCGACGAGCGAGCCGGCGACGGCGCCGAGCGCGGCCGCCAGGCCCCATCCGACCATCAGGAGGCGACCGACCGGGAGGCCGGACAGCGCCGACGACCGCGGGTTGATCGAGACCGCCCGCAGAGCGAGGCCGAGCTTGGTGCCGAGGAACAGTGCCTGCAGAAGCAGCATGATCACGACGATCGACAGGAACGTGCCGAGCGAGCGCAGGCTCACGGTCGCCCCGAGGATGTTGATGCCCCCGAGCGGGAACAGCGACGGGAACTGCCGGTTGTTGTAGCCCCAGATGAACGCGCAGATGCCGGTCACGAGCGTCAGCAGGCCGATTGTCACGACGACCGCGGTGTCGGGGTCTCCGCCTTCGAAGCGGCGGATGAGCAGTCGCTCGATGATGCCGCCGATCACGAACGAGATCCCGACCGAGATGAGGATCGCCAAGAGCAGGGGCACGTTCCACTGCACGAACACGTACGCGATGTACGCCGACAGCACGGCCAGGCCGCCCTGCGCGAAGTTGATGAGTCCCGTCGACTGGTTGACGAGCACGATCGCGAGTGCGAGAGCCGCGTAGATCGAGCCGGTCGACAGACCGTCGACGACGAGCTGGATGAAGGTCCCCAACGTCAGCCTCCCAGGTAGGCACGACGGATCTCGTCCATGCCCTTGAGCTCGGCGGTGGTCCCCGTCAGCGCGTTGCGACCGGTCTCGAGGACGGTCGCAGAGTCGACGAGGGTGAAGGCCAGGTTCGCGTTCTGCTCGACGATGAGCATCGCGATCCCCGATTCGAGTCGGAGGCGACGGATGGCGTCGTACACCGTCTTCGCGGTGCTGGGGGCCAGTCCGAGCGACGCCTCGTCGAGGAGGAGCAGCCGCGGCTTCGCCATGAACGCCCGCGCGATCGCGAGCATCTGCTGCTCGCCGCCCGACAGGGCCGCGCCCGCGGAGCGGATGCGGTTCTTCAACTGCGGGAAGATCTCGAGGCAGTAGTCCATGTCAGCCGCGACCTGCTTGCGGTCCTTGCGCAGGTATGCGCCCACGCGGAGGTTCTCGCGCACGGTCAGGCCGCCCAGCGTTCCGCGCCCCTCGGGGACGTGCGCGATGCCGAGTGCTGCGACGCGCTCGGGGGAGTACCCGCGGATGCTGCGCCCCTCGAACGTGATCGTGCCGCCCGTGCGCACCATGCCGCTGATCGCGCGCAGCGTGGTCGTCTTGCCGGCGCCGTTCGCGCCGAGGATCCCGACCGCGCCGCCGTCGGGCACCGTCAGCGAGATGCCCTCGAGCACCTGCACGGGGCCGTACGACGCGGTGACCCCCTTGAGCTCAAGCAGCGTCATCGGCCGCGTCCTTCCCGATGTAGGCCTCGATCACGCGCGGGTCGGACTGCGCCTCGGATGCCGTGCCCTCCATGAGCTTGCGACCGTGGTCGAGCACGACGACGCGGTCGGTGAGGGCGGCGATGAGGCCCATGTGGTGCTCGACGATGACGATCGTCACGTCGTCTTCGGCGCGCAGGCGCTTGACCGTCTCGATGAGCTGCTCGACTTCGGAGTGCGGGAGGCCCGCGGCCGGCTCGTCGAGCAGGAGGAGCTTCGGGCGCATGAGCAGCGCGCGGCACAGCTCGATGCCCTTGTGCAGGCCGTGCGACAGCTCGTCGGCGTGGAGGTTCGCGGCCCACGCGAGCCCGTGGCGCTCGAGAAGCTCCATGGCCTCCGCGCGGAGCTCCTTCTCGCTGCGGGTCGTGCGCGGCAGTCGGAGCGACCACTCGACGGGACCGCCCGGCAGTCGCGTGTGCGCGCCGAGCATGACGTTCTCGAGCACGGTCTCGCGGAGCTGGAGCGCGGGGTGCTGGAACGTGCGGGCCAGGCCGTGTCGGGCGAGTGTCGCGGGCCGCGAGCCGAGAACCTCGGTGTCGTCGATCTTGATCGAGCCCGAGCTCGGCCGGTAATGCCCGCTGATGCAGTTGAAAAGCGAGGTCTTGCCGGCGCCGTTGGGGCCGACGAGCCCGAACACCTGCCCGGGCTCGACCTCGAAGCCGACGTCTTCCAGCACTTTGACTCCGCCGAAGTGCAGATTGACGTCGCGCAGGGTCAGACGTGCGGCCATCGCCTGCCTTCCTACTCGTCGCTCCGTTGTGCCGATGCGAGGAATCGAGACACCCAGGGTGTCATGGCACGTCGATGTGCTCCCCGCGACATCTCGAAAAGTACGTTCCCCGCCCAAGATTGTCAACGATTTTGGATCGACTTCGGGCGACTGTCACTCAATCGTGATCGAGGACGATCGTTGCGCGGACGGTGACGGATGCGGCACCCGATTCTGTTCAACGGAAATCGTCGATGCGATCCGAGTCTTGCGTGCCTAACCTGCTGGCGACATCGAAAGGAAGGTCGACGATGACTACCGAGTCACTCGCTCAGGCGATCGCCCGCGTCGGCAACCCCGTGGAGCTGCTGCGGAACCAGGACTGGCCCGCGTTCACGTTCCCGGTCGCGCCCGAGTTCACGAACTGGCGCGACGAGCAGCGCGCGTGGAACACGACGGTCGCACTCATGGACCAGTCCCACCACATGACGCAGCTGTTCCTGCACGGCGCGGACCTCATCCCGATGCTCGCGAGCATCTCGCCGAACACGTTCGCGACGTTCCGTCCGGGCGTCGCCAAGCAGCTCATCTCGGTCAACAAGGACGGGTACCTCATCGGCGACGGGATCCTGTTCTACAACTCCGACGGTCCCGAGGGCCTCGTGCTCATCGGGCACCACCTGCTCATCGACTGGGTGCGGTTCAACGCCGAGAAGGCGGAGGCCGCGGGCAAGGACGTGCACCATCGCCTCGAGGCGAACTCGCACATGCGCCAGGGCCCGCCCACGTTCTATCGCTACGAGCTGCAGGGCCCGCGCGCGAACGATGTCATGCAGAAGGTCTTCGGCGGTCCGCCGCCCGACATCAAGTTCTTCCACATCGGCGACGTCGAGATCGCGGGCCGCCCCGTCAAGGCACTCCGTCACGGCATGGCGGGTCAGCCCGGGTTCGAGTTCTACGGCCCGTGGGAGGACAACGAGGTCGTGCTCGAGGCGATCATGGAGGCCGGCGCCGAGCACGGCATCCGCCGCGTCGGCGCGAAGGCGTACTCGGCCACCCCGCTCGAGGCGGGCTGGGTTCCGACGCCCTTCCCCGCGATCTTCGACGAGGACTTCGCCGAGTACCGCGAGTGGCTGCCGGCCGCGCGCGCCGGATCGATCGGCGGATCCCTGTACTCGACCGACATCCACGACTACTACATGACGCCGTACGACCTGGGCCTGGGCAAGTCGGTGCGCTTCGACCACGACTTCCACGGTCGCGATGCGCTCGAGAAGCACGCCGAGAACCAGCGCCGCCGCAAGGTCACGCTGCTGTGGAACGCGGAGGACGTGGCATCCGTCGTCCGATCCCAGCTCGAGCCGGGGACGCCTGCGAAGTTCCTCGACTTCCCGAAGGCGCGCTACGGCTTCTACCAGATGGACGAGGTCGTGAAGGACGGCGAGCGGGTGGGCATCTCGACGGATGCCGGGTACGTCGCGTACGACCAGTTGTACATGTCGCTCGCGACGCTCGACGTCGACATCCCCGACGGCGCCGAGGTCGAGGTCGTGTGGGGCGAGGACCCGATCTCGCACAAAGCGGCGGTCGACGCGAACCACCGGCAGGTCCGGATACGCGCGACCGTGGCGCCCGCGCCGTACCACGAGTTCGCCCGGACCGTGTACCGCGCGAACGAGCACGCGACGGCCTGAGGTCCGTCGCCGAGGGCCCGGGGTGTGGGAGCCGCACCCCGGGCCTCTCTCGATCGATAGGATCACTGCGCGCACGCATCGACCGATCCCTCTACGTTCTGGCGGCATGGATCGCGACCACCCCCAGGTCGTCGACATGACTCGATGAGGAGCATCCATGCGAAAGATGAGATATGTGGCCGCGGCCGTCGCGACGGCGGCACTGGTCGCCTCGACGGCAACGACCGCGAACGCTGCGACGGAACCCGAGGAGAACGTGTTCCTCAAGCCGCACGTGCTGGACGCGTGGTACGAGTACACCGCGTCCGACACGTTCGCGGAGCTGCAGCAGCAGGGCAAGATGGCGACTCCGAACGTGTACCTCGCCGACGTGGCGCGGGGCACCGACACCACGGGGGCCGAACCCGCGGACTACTGGTACGTGCGCAACGGGGTGCCCGACGACGGCGTCACCCTCGCGCCCGAGGCGATCCTGTACGCGAACCTCGAGAGGCTCAAGGCAGCGGGCAAGATCGACGACTTCAACTTCACGCTCGTGATGAACCTGCCTCACTCGGAGAACGTGAGCACCGCCGAGGCGTATGAGTGGATGGACGGCATCCTCGCCGAGGCGGGACCCTCGGACCCCGCCGACGTGCAGCCGGCCACCGGGTGGTGGGACGTCACGACCTATGAGGGCGGCACGTTCGTCGAATCGGCGAACGGGAACGTCACCTCGTCGTCCGACACGGGCAAGCGCGAGATCACGGTCACGCTCGACGGGCAGCCGTTCGGCGTGACGCACTACTGGGGCTGGTACTCGGCGACGCCGAACAGCCCGAAGCAGAAGATCAGCATCTACGTTCCCGAGAACGTGCGCGAGGACAGCCCCACGTTCTTCCGCACGAACAACGGCGGCTGGACGTCGAACAACTTCGTCGCGACGATCGTGGACGGCGGCTCGTACAACACGGGCAACCTCGCGTTCAACACCGTGATGGGCGGCGGCAACAACAACCCCGCCGTGCTCGGCGAGATCCTCGACCGCGGCATGATCCTCGTGTCGTACGGCGCGCGGAGCATGAACGACGCCCCCGTGAACGGCGAGTATCAGGGTCACTCCCCGGCGACGATGACCGACACGAAGGCCGCGATCCGGTTCCTGAAGTACAACCAGGTCTACGGCGGCCTGCCCGGTGACCCGGAGCGCGTGATCATCCACGGCATGAGCGGCGGCGGCGGCCTCACCACCGCGGTGGCCGCCAGCGGCAACAGCTCGGACTACTTCGAGTCGCTCGCCGAGATCGGCGCGCTCGGGCTCACCCAGAGCGGCGGCGCGTACTCGGACGACCCGGCGGTCGGCGACGACGTGTTCGCGACGTTCTCGAGCGCCCCGATCATCGACTCGTTCCGCGCCGATCACCTGGCGGAGTGGATGTACAACGAGACGCGCCAGAAGATCCGCGACGGCGTCTACGCGAACGAGACGGGCATCACGAGCGGCCGCAACAACCCGACCGCGCTCGCCGAGTGGCAGTACCTGAGCGCCGCGGTCCTCGCGCAGAAGGGCGACGACTACACGTACGAGCTCGGGCTCACGCCGGAGTCGGTCAAGCGCACGCTGCTCGACATGATGGAGACCTCGCTCGAGCTGACGCTCAACGAGAACAATTCGTACCGGCCCACGCTCGTCGACGTCTCGACGGTCACGACGCCGGCCGAGGCCAAGGCCGCGCTCGACGTGTTCCTGCGCCAGCAGGACTCCAACCGTGCGGCGAACTGGGCGGGCCTTCGGCTCGACTGGTTCACGGTCACGGGCACGCAGGGCGCTTTCGAGGTCACCATCCCGGACTCGGGCTGGGACGACCTCACGGAGTACCTGTACTGGGTCTCGCAGTGGACCAAGGGCACGCCGATCTCGACCGCGCAGGGTCTGACCACGGGCCTGGGCAAGAGCGGTGCGTTCGCCGGTGGTGAGGGGCAGCTGTTCGGCACGCGTGACGCGCCGTACACGCAGCTCAACCAGGTGTCGTGGGCGATGGATCCGGCCAATTGGCACCTGTTCGGAGTGCAGCAGAGCACGAACCCGAACCAGGCGCAGCGCCAGGCCGAGAACCGCGCCATCGCGGTGACGCTGTTCGACGTGCTTCCCGGCCCGAGCTACGAGGTCGTGCGCCGGCACATCGACATCGCCGAGCGTGACGGCGACCTCACGGGCAAGGCGCTGAGCGAGGTGCTCAAGCACGTCGCGCAGGCCGAGAAGCTCGCGGGCAAGGCATCGTCCAACGCCGTGAAGGCGCAGCTCGACAACGCGATCCGCAAGTCCGGTCTGCCGAGCGACGCGAACGTCGTGAAGGCGATCCAGGCGCTCGCCGACGCGAGCTGAGTCGACACGGATGCGGCGGGGAGTCGGCTTCGGTCGGCTCCCCGCCCCGTTCTCTTGCCCCGCCCCGTTCTCTTGCCCGCCCGTTCTCCTGCCTCAGCCCGTCTCTCTCTCCCGGATCAGGACATCTGGCGAGGACAGGAGGCGATCGCCGCGATAGTCCTGCCTTCGCCAGATGTCCTGATCCGGTGAACGGGGCGTCCCGCACACCGGCCGCCTGCGTGCCGCACACCGGTCGCCTGGGTCCCGCACATCGGTCGCCCCGGGTTCCGTTCATCGGAACCCGGGGTACGATCGCGCCGGGAGGTCGCGATGGCGCGGGGATCGGCGGGCGAGTCGGTGCTGCACAAGCACTTGCGCGTGCTCGACGCGTTCGACGCGCTGCATCCGTTCCGCACCCTGACCGAGATCGCGGATGCCGCGGGCCTCGCGATCTCGACCGCGCACCGCCTCGTGCGCGAGCTCGAGCGCGAGGGTCTGCTGGAGCGGTCGCCCGACCGCACGTATCGCCTCGGTGTGCGGCTGTGGGAGTACGCGTCCCGCACGCCGGGCGCTCTCGGACTGCGCGAGCTCGCCCGCCCGTGGCTGGGCGCGGTGCACTCGCGCGTTCGTCAGCACACGCAGCTGGGCGTCCTGAGCGGGCGAGACGTGCTGTTCATCGAGCGGATGTCGACGCGCGACGCCGTCGTGAACGCGACGCTCATCGGCGGACGCATCCCGCTGCCCGTCTCCAGCAGCGGGCTCGTGCTGCTCGCGCACGCGGACCCCGCGCTCGTGGACGAGGTCATCGCCGCCGGGTGGCCGCGGCACACGGCGCACACGATCCGCGACGGCAAGGAGCTGCGCGAGAAGCTGCGCCACGTGCGCGCCGACGGCTTTGCCGTCACCTCGGGACACATCTACGAGGAGTCGCGCGGCATCGCGGTTCCGGTGATGGGACCCCACGACGTCGTGTACGCCGCGATGGGCGTCGTGGTCGCGAACGACGACACGGCGATCCAGCCGATCGTGGAGCTGCTCACGACCGCGGCGGCGGGCATCACGCGCGATCTCGAGCGGGCGTACCTCCCCGACGGGGGCCCGACGGCGGGCCGCATCCGTCCCCTCGTCAGCACGTCGCCGCGCTCGCTCGAGTACATGCTCGAGCACGGCCTCGACGCATCCGGAGCCTCGCGCGGCGGCTAGGGTGAGCTTCGGCATGACGACGATCGCGATCCTGGGCCTCGGCGAGGCCGGACGACTCTATGCGACGGGGCTGCGCGACGCCGGCGCCGTGATCCGCGGCTACGACCCGTCGATCGACCTCTCGGACGCGGGGGTTCCGCAGGCGGCATCCGTGATCGAGGCCGTCGACGGCGCCGATGTCGTGCTGAGCCTCGTGGGCGCGCCCGCCGCCGAGGAGGCCGCGCGCGACGCGCTCGCGGCGGCCAGCGCCGAGACCGTGTTCGCCGACCTCAACACGGCTTCCCCCGACGTGAAGCGGCGCATCGCGGCGATCGCGGGCGAGCGGCGGGTGCCGATGGCGGATGTCGCGGTGCTCGCGCCCGTGCCGCGCGCCGGCCATCGCACGAGGCTCGTCGCGAGCGGCGACGGCGCGCAGCGCTTCGCGTCGCACGTGACTCCCCTCGGTGTGCCCGTCGAGGTCGTCGCGGGCGAGGCGGGGGAGGCGGCGCGGCTCAAGCTCCTGCGCACGGTCTTCATGAAGGGACTGGCGACGCTCATCCTCGAGAGCGTCGAGGCCGCCCGGGCGGCGGGTGCCGAGGAGTGGATGCGCGAGCAGCTCGCGCACGAGCTGGGTCCGGGCGGACGCGACCTCGTGGAGCGTCTCATCGACGGCACGCACCGGCACGCGGTGCGGCGCGAGATCGAGGTGCGCGACGCGCTCGAGGAGCTCGAGAGACTCGGGGTCGCCGACGACATGACCCGCGCGACGCTCGCGTGGTTCGAGCGCATCGTCGCCGAGCGCGACGGGGACTGACGCGTCCGGCAGGCTCAGCGTCGGGGCGTCAGCGCGTGAAGGCGCTCCGGCCCGTCAGCGCGCGACCGACGATGAGCGTGTTGACCTCGCGCGTGCCCTCGAAGGTGTACATCGCCTCGGCATCCGCGAAGAAGCGCACCGCGTCATTGTCGAGCAGGATGCCGTTTCCGCCCATCGTCTCGCGCGCGAGCGCGACGGTCTCGCGCAGCCGGTCGGCCGCGATGAGCTTTACGAGGCTCGGCGAGACGTCGTCGGCGATCGGATGCTCCGCCGTGCGCACCGCGAGGGCGAGCGTCTGCGCGATGTTCGCCGCCATCTGCACGAGCTTCTGCTGGATGAGCTGGAACCCGGCGATCGGCCGTCCGAACTGCACGCGCCGCTGCGCGTAGTCGATCGCCGCCTTGTATGCGCCCAGCTGCATGCCCGCCGAGCTCCACGCGATGTCGGCGCGCAGTCTGCGGAAGGCGCGGTTGATGTCGGCGAACCCCTCGATGCGCGGCAGGCGCCGCTCCTCGGGCACGACGACGTCTTCGAGCACGATGTCGGCGTTGTGGACCATGCGCGCCGCCGCCTTGTGGGGGATGACGGTGCGCGTCACGCCGGGGGAGTCCGCCGGCACGACGAACGCGAGCACGCGGTCGCCGCCTTCCTCGCGCGCGATGACGCACAGGTTGTCCGAGATCGTGGCGTTGCCGATCCAGCGCTTCGCGCCGTTGAGGACCCAGCGGTCGCCGTCGCGCCGCGCGGTGGTCGCCATGCCGCCGGCGATGTCGGATCCGTGATCGGGCTCGTTGAGGGCGAAGCATCCGGTGAAGGTGAAATCGAGGATGCCGGGGTCCCACGCCGCGATCTGCTCGGGGCTGCCACCCGCGTGCACGAGCGTGCGGAACATGCCGACCTGCCCGCCGTATGTGATCGACATCGCGAGGTCGAGGCGGCACAGCTCGAGCGTGACGAACCCGCGGTAGAGGGCTCGCAGCGATCCGTCGGCCTGCCGCACCGACGGGTCGTCGAGCAGGTGCAGGTCGGCGATCGGCTTGCGGAAGTCGGCGAGCGACTCGCCGCGCTCCCACCGTTCCACGAGCACGGGCCGCACGTTCTCGTCGAGGTACGCGCGCAACGCGGCGAGCTTGGCGCGCTCGGCATCCGTGAGGTCGTCTGCGAAGCCGAGCACGTCTCCCGGATAGTCGAGCTCCGTCACGCCGCACTCCCCGCATCGAGTCCGAGCAGCTTCACGGCGTTCTCCTTGAGCACGAGGCGCTGGACGTCTTCGGGCAGTTCGAGCCCCGCGAAGTCGCGCAGCCACCGGTCGGGCGTGATCGCGGGGAAGTCCGACCCGAACAGCATCTTGTGCTTCAGGTATGTGCGCGTCGCGCGCACGAGCGCCGGGCTGAAGTACTTGGGCGACCACCCCGACAGATCGATCCAGACGTTCGCCTTGTGGGTCGCGATCGAGATCGCCTCGTCCTGCCAGGGGACGCTCGGGTGGGCGAGGATGATGCGAAGACCCGGATGCCGCGCCGCCACGTCGTCGAGCAGCATCGGGTTCGACAGCCCGAGTCGCAGCCCCAGTCCGCCGGGCACCCCCGCGCCGACACCGGTCTGCCCCGTGTGCACGACGATCGGCAGGTCGAGTTCCTCGATGGCCGAGAACAGCGGGATGAACTCCGGCGCCGACGGGTCGAAGCCCTGCACGGTGGGGTGGAACTTGAAGCCCTTCACACCGAGCTCGCCCGCCTGGCGGCGCAGCTCCTCGATCGCGGCCTCGCCCTGGAGCGGGTCGACCGAGCCGAACGCGATGAGCGTGTCGGCGTTGCGCGCGGCGCCCGCGGCGATGTCGTCGATGCTGTTCGGCCGGTGTCCCGAGTTCGTCGTCGCGTCGACCGTGAACACGACCGCCATGAGCTCGCGCTCGCGGTAGTACTCGGCGGTCTCATCGATCGTGCGCGGCGGCTCGCTGCTGCCGAAGTAGCGATCCATCGCTTCGCGCTGCTCCTGCGACGCGCCGAAGTGCCCGCTGTCGTCGACCTGGATGTGGACGTGGGTGTCGATCGCGCGGATGCGGTCGAGGTTCATGCGGTGCCTTCCGATGCGTTCGCGGCGAGGATCTCGTCGCGGAGCTTGCCGATGTCGACCTTCCCCGTCGGCGAGCGGTCCATCGTCGCGCGGAACACGATGCGCCGCGGCTTCTTGTATCCGGCGAGCATGCCGTCGACGTGGCGGATGAGCTCGTCGGGCGACACATCCGCCGCCCGCTCGACGACCGCCGTCACGACCTCGCCGAAGCGCGGGTCGGGGGTGCCGAGCACGACGGCGTCGGCGACGGCCGGATGCGACAGCAGCGCCTCCTCGACCTCGAGGGGGTAGACCTTCTCGCCGCCCGTGTTGATCACGCCGCTGCCACGACCGAGGAACTCGATGTGCCGGTCCTCCTCGACGCGCACCCAGTCGCCCGGGATGACATGGCGCACTCCGTCGATGACCGGGAATGTGGCATCCGTCTTCTCCTGGTCGCCGTAGTAGCCGAGGGGGAGCGCGCCGCGCTGGGCGAGCACCCCGAGCGCGCCGGGGCGATCCTGGATCTCGTTGCGCTGCTCGTCGAGCACGACCGCGGTCGGGAACAGCTTCGGCCGGCCGGGCAGGTCGTGCTCGCCGGTCGTGGTCGTGACGGCGAAGCCGCCGCCCTCGGTCGAGGCGAGCAGGTCGTAGATCGAGAGGTTCCCGAGCCTGTGCAGGCCGCGCTTGGTCTCGGGGCTGAAGCGCATGCCCGAGCTCATGATCGAGTCCACCGTCGGAAGCCCGAGCCCCAGGCGCTCGGCCGCCTCGACGAGCGGGACGGCGACCGCGTCGCCCGCGACGATGATGCGCGTCGCGCGGGCGTCGTTCGCGAACCGCAGCGCGGCCTCGGCGTCCAGGCGCGCCGACGACGTCACGAGCACGGTGCCGCCGAGCGTCAGCGTGTTCATCGAGGTCGTGAGAGCCGTGCCGTGCATGAACGGCGCAAGCGGGAGGTTCACCATGTGGGGCGTCGCGGGGTCGCTCGCGATCGCGACCGCGTCGCTCGCCGTGCGCGGCCATTCGAGTCCGCTGAGCGAGTAGGTCGCGAACATCTGGACCTCGAACATGTCCTGTTCGTCCCAGCGCACGGCCTTCGGTCGCCCGGTGGTGCCGCCCGTGTAGATCCACAGCTCGGTGCCGTCGATCGCGGCGGCGGGCAGCGGTGCGTCGCCCGCGACGGCGTCCTTCCACGCGATGCCCGGCGCCTCGGCGGTGTCGTCGTCGGTCACGGAGATGAGGAGCACGTCGTGATCCGCCTGCTTCTCCGCGTCGACCGCCACCGTCGTGAGCGAGGTCGGGTAGACGAGCGCTGCGGCGCCCGAGTCGTCGAGCAGCGCCGCGACCTCTCCCGCCCGCAGCCGGAAGTTCAGCGGAACGGGTGTGAACCCGGCCGCGAGGCACGCGAACTGCGTGATGAGGAACTCGGGGCGGTTGTAGAGCAGCATCGCGACGCGATCGCCGGTCTTGACACCTTGTGCGGCCAGGGTCGCGGCGAGCGCGCCCGACTCGCGGGCGAACCGCGCGTACGTCCACTCCTCGCCGTCGATCGTGAGGATCGCGGTGCGCTCGGGCAGGGCCCGCGCGACCGCCTGCCAGATGTCGGCGTAGTGCGCGCGCATGTCAGTCCTTCGGGGGTCCGGAGTGCTGCGCGTCGGCGGCGAGCTCGGCGCGCCAGGCTTCGTCGATCTGCTCGGGCGACCAGCCGCCGTCCTGGTTCATCGTGCGCAGCACGGCGGGGTGCGCGTAGAGCGTGAGCCGGTCGCCGCCGATGCCGATCGCCTGCCCGGTGACGCCGGTGGAGGCATCCGACGCCAGCCACACGATGAGCGACGCGACGTCCTCTGGCGTTCCGAGAGCGTGGTCGCGGCGGTAGATGGCCGGGATGCCCTTGCCCGCGACGTAGTCCTCGTACACCTGCGTGTACGCCGGGATGGTGGCGGTCATGGGCGACAGGGCCGTCGGGATGACCGCGTTCGCGGTGATCCCCGCGCGCGCGAGCTCGAGCGACCACGTGCGGGCCATCGCGACCAGGCCGGCCTTCGCGGTGGCGTAGTTCGTCTGGCCGAAGCTGCCGAACTGCCCGGCGGGGGACCCGATGAGGATGATCCGCCCGGGGATCCCGTTGTCGCGCATGTACGTCGCCGCGGCGCGGCCCGTCGTGAACGAGCCGCGCAGGTGCGTCTCGATGACGATGTCGAAGTCGTCGTCGCCCATCTTCCACAGCACGCGGTCGCGCAGCACGCCGGCGTTCGCGACGAGGATGTCGAGGCGGCCGAAGGTCTCGACCGCGGCGGCCACGAGGGCGTCGGCGGTCTCGGTCGGGCCGACCGGGGCGACCACCGAGGTCGCACGGCCGCCCGCGGCCCGGATGTCGGCGACGGTCTGCGCGGCGGTCTCGGCGTCGACGTCGTTCACGACGACGGCGGCCCCCGCGTCGGCGAGGGCGAGCGCGTACGCGCGGCCGAGACTGCGTCCCGCGCCGGTGACGATGGCGACCTTGTCGTCGAGACGGATGCTGTCAGGAGCGCTCATTTGTAGTACCTCAGCACGAGCTCGGCCACGCACGCGGGCTTCTCGACGCCCTCGATCTCGAACGTGACGGGCACCTCGATCTGCCAGCCGCCGCCGACGTCGGTGACGCTCGCGATGCGGCCGTGGACGCGGACGTTGGAACCGGACGGCACGGGCGCGGGGAAGCGCACCTTGTTCATGCCGTAGTTGATGCCCATGCTCGCGCCCGTGATCTGGAAGATCTGGCGCATGTGCGGAACGACGAGGCTGAGCGTCAGCAGCCCGTGCGCGATGCGCGTGCCGAACGGCGTCGACGCGGCGAACTCCTCGTCGATGTGGATCGGGTTGTCGTCGCCCGACAGCTGGGCGTAGAGGTTCACCTCCTCCTGCGTGATCGGCCGCCAGCTGGAGGGGCCGAAGGTCCGGCCTTCCAGATCGGGCAGCTCATCGACGGTCGCGGACACGACGTTCTCGGCCATCACACCTCACTCGCTGCTTCGCGTCGCGCGACTCGGGCGCCGCGCTCCGGAGCGACTTCGCTCGATTGTCAGGTTACCTGAAATATTGACGGACGCCAAAGCGCCCTTCCGCAGAATGGAACCGGCCGCCCGGGCGGATGGCTCGGGCGGCCGGAGCCTGTGGGCGACAGAGGATCAGAAACGGATGCCGCCGCGGATGTTGCGGCCCTCGACCATGTCGAGGTAGCCCTGGTTGATCTCGTCGAGCGTGTACATCTTCGTGATGAGCTCGTCGAGCTTGAGCTGCCCCGCCTCGTACATCTGCAGCTGGCGGGGGACATCGGCCCGCGGGTTCGCGTGGCCGTAGATCGTGCCCTGGATGCGCTTCTGGTATCGCGTCAGCTCGAGCGGGCTGATCGGGATGCTCGTCTCGCGGTCGGGCGCGATGCCCGTGATGACCGCGACGCCGCCCTTGCGGATCGCGGACACGGCCTGCGCGACATGCTCGCCCTCCACGACGCCCACCGAGACGATCGCGCGGTCGGCGCCCTGCCAGTTCGTGATCGACCGCGCGAAGTCCGCGGCTTCGTCCATCGTCGCGAACGCGTGCGTCGCGCCCAGCTTCAGTGCCGACTCGCGCTTGAACTCGACCGGATCGACGGCGATGACCGCGACCGCACCCGCGTGGTGCGCACCCTGCACGGCGTTGATGCCGATGCCGCCGATTCCCATCACGATGACGACATCGCCGGGCTGCGTCTCCGCCGCGTAGACCGCGCTGCCCCACCCGGTGCCGACGCCGCATCCGAGCAGCCACAGCTTCTCGAGGTCGGCATCTTTCGGCAGCTTGATCGCCGAGTCGACCGACACGAGCGTGTACTCCGAGAACGAGCCGACCTGGCACATCTGCCCGACCTCGGTGCCGTCGGGCAGGGCGAAACGGTAGCTCTCCTCGTCGTCGAACCGGTGGCCCGCGAGTAGGAACCGGCCGCGGTCGCACAGGTTCGTCATGCCCGACGTGCACCAGCGGCACTTGCCGCAGCTCGGGATCCACGTGAACACGACGGCGTCGCCGACCTCCCACCCGGGGGTGTCGGGTCCGACGGACTCGACGATGCCGGTGCCCTCGTGCCCGCACACCATGGGAAGGTGGCCCGCGACGCTGTCGCCGGTCATCATGTGATAGTCCGAGTGGCACATTCCGGCGGCGACCATCCGCACCCGGATCTCGTTCTGCCGCGGATCGCCGACCTCGACGTCGGCGATCTCGAACTCTCCCGGGGCTTCGCGGACGATCGCGGCGCGGGACGTGATGGGCATTGCTCCTCCTTCGGACCAAGCTGATGAGCGACGGCGCTCAGTGTCAGGTTACCTGTAATTCAATGCGGTGAAGTCGAGACGGATGCCCCGACCGCCCGCTCAGCGGAAGATCGAGGTGCTCTCGCGGTAGTTCTCGACCGCCTCGGGCCCGAACTCGCGACCGAGACCCGACGCCTTGACCCCGCCGAACGGCGAGCCCAGGTCGGGGCGGTAGCCGTTGATCCCGATCGAGCCGGTCTGCACGCGACGCGCGACCGCCTGCGCGGCATCCGCGTCGGCGCTGAAGACGGCGCCACCGAGACCGTAGGTCGTCGCATTGGCGATGCGCACGGCGTCGTCGATGTCGGTGTACCGGTGCACGCTGATGGCCGGTCCGAAGATCTCGTTCTGCGCGATCTCACTGTCGACGGCCGCGTCGACGATCACGCGCGGCGCGAAGAAGTAGCCCTCCGACGGCGCCGGGGTGTCTCCCGCGAGGATCTTGGCGCCCTCCGCCTCCGCGCGGTCGAGCATCGCAGTGACCCGCGCGTGCGCCGTCGCCGAGACGAGCGGGCCGACCTCGGTCGACTCTTCCTTCGGGTCGCCCACGCGCAGATCGCGCGCGAGCGCCACCAGGGCGTCGACGACCTCGTCGTAGCGGTGGGCGGGGGCGAGGATGCGGCTCAGCGCGACGCAGTTCTGGCCCGTGTTTCCGAACGACGCATAGCGCAGGCTCGCCATGACCTCGTCGAGGTCGGCGTCGTCGAGCAGGATGCCCGCGGACTTGCCGCCGAGCTCGAGCGTCGCGGGGATGAGCCGCTGACCGGCGACCGAGGCGATGTGACGCCCCGCCGCGGTCGAGCCCGTGAAGGCGACTTTGTCGACGCCGGGGTGGGCGACGAGCGCCTGGCCGGTCTCACGGCCCCCCGTGACGATGTTGATGACGCCGGCGGGCAGGCCGATCGCACGGCTGGCCTCGGCGAGGTTGAAGATGTCGAGCGGCGACTCGGCGGCGGGCTTGATGACGACCGTGCAGCCGGCGGCGAGAGCGGGGCCGAGCTTGAGGGTCGTCGAGGACTGGGGGTGGTTCCACGGCACGATGAGCGCCGCGACACCGAGAGGTCGGCGCAGGTGCAGCGAGCTGCCCTCGCGGTCGACGTTCTTGCGCTCCTGCTCCTCTGAGATCTCGCGCGCGATCTTCGCGTAGTACCGCAGGTGCTGCACGGGGCGGATCGCGTTCATGCCGCGCGCGATCGTGATGGGCTGGCCGATCTCGTCGGTGACGAGCGGGGCGGTGGCCTCACCCCGCGCCTCGACCTCGTCGGCGAGGCGGTCGATCCAGTCGGCGCGTTCCGCGGGGGTCAGTCCCGACCAGGATCCGCTGTCGAACGCCCGGCGCGCCGCGGTGACGGCGCGGTCGACGTCCTGCGGCGAGCTGTCGGGCGCGTGCCCGACGACGGAGCGGTCGAAGGGGTTCTCGACGGTGAGAACCTCGGTCGAGGAGGCCTGGACGTACTCCCCGCCGGCGAAGATGCGTTCCTGGAGATCAGTTGCTTCAAGCACAGCGGAAGGCTAACACCGGAGAACGGTCATCTGCACGCATTGCGACGAAATGACCGCTATGCGTACACTCGCTGGATGAGAGCGGGAACGCGTGCGGTGCCATCGCGACGAGCGCTAGCCTGATCGGGCTCGGGGAAGGGTCGGCATGGAACACACGAACTTCACGTATGTCATCAAGCAGGTCGAGCTCGCGCTCCGACCGTACATCGACGCCGCGTGCGCCGCTGCCGGTATGACCACGGCCCAGTACACCGCGCTCACGGTGCTCGAGCGCCGGCCCGGCATCACGAGCTCCGAGCTTGCGCGTCGGTCGTTCGTGCGCGCGCAGACGATGGCGCAGACGATGGACCCGCTGCTCGAGGCCGGGCTCGTCCGTCGCGAGCGCGACCCCGAGCACGCGCGCCGCCTTCTGCTGTACCTCACCGACAAGGGCGCGGCCGCAGTCGCGAAGGCGCGCCCCGCGGTGGACGAGCTCGAGCGGCTCATCCTCACGGGTTTCACCGAAGAGGAGGGAGCGGCGTTCGCGGACTATCTCCGTCGCGTCCGCCACTCCCTCCGCGAGGGTCGCCTCGTCTCGAGCCGCTGATCCTCAGTTCTTCCGGTAGTTCTCCCGCGCGAACGACGAGTACGGCGCCGGCGCGACCGTCGCCCGCACCTCGACCTGGCGGTGCGCTTCGACGGCGGGCTTGCGCGTGTTCGGCTCCTCGCCCCACACGACGACGACCTCGGTGCCGGGCTCGGCGTGGGCGACGTCGACGCTCGCGAGCGACACGAACACCTGATCGCCCGTGATGTAGCCGACGTCGTGCGAGATGCCGACGTCGACGCCGTCCGCGAGCACGCGGTCCACCTGATACGTGCCGTAGCGCGCCTTGGGGAAGTCCAGGTACTTCGCCGGCAGCCCCGGCTCGTACATCGAGCGCTGGATCGCGGCGACGTCCTCGGGGTTCCATACGAGCGTGACCTTCGTACGCCGGGGTGCCTGTGCATGCCGCTCGAGCGCCTCGCGTCCGATGAAGTCGTGGTCGAAGGCGACGCTTCGCCCGTAGCCGAGGTCGTACGGGGTGAGGTAGTAGTCCTCGATGTCGTCCGACACGAAGCTGCCGGCGAGCGAGCCCGCCCGGTTCGCCGGCAGCCACGCGAGGTACTCCGCCGTCCCCTTGCCCGAGAAGATCGCGGGGAGGGGAGAGGGCACCCACGCCGACTCGAGGTTCGCCGACGAGTACGCCTTCGCCCCGACGAGCACGACGTCGAGTCCCTCGCCGGCGCGCAGGAGCGCGTCGCGCACGCGCTCGCCGTCGGCCCACGGACCGAACAGCTCGAACCCGGGCTGACCTGCCATGCCGTGCCGCAGCGACCGCACCGTGACGCCGTCGATCTCGAACGTCGCCATGTGGAAGAACTTCGTCGGCGGCACGGGGGCGCCGGTCGCCTTCTCCATGAGTGCGAGCGCGTTCGGGCCCTGCAGCTCGTATCGGTAGAGCTTCGGCGGAACGCCGGGCTCTCGCATGAGCGAGTTCGCGTCGCGCTCGAAGGTCACGTCGTAGTCGCCGGTCTCGCCGATGTACTGCACCCAGTCCAGCACCATGAACCAGCCGACGAGGTCGAACACGTCCTCCTCGAGGTGGAAGAGGATCGCGTCGCCGATGAGGTAGCCCTCGTGGTTGACGGCGACGAACTGCTTCGCGCGATCGACTCCGAAGTTCGCGAAGCTGTTCACACCGGTGTCCGACAGCAGTCTGAGCGCGTCGGGCCCGGAGATGAACAGGTCGGTCATGTGGTGGGACTGGTCGAGCAGGGCGACCGTGTCGCGCCACGCGCGTTGCTCGGTGCGCCAATTCGAGAACTCGGGCGTCACCGGGAAGATCGTCGGGCGCGCCTGCGAGTTGCGCAGCAGCTCGACGGCGCTTCCCACGCGGGCGATGGCGTCGGCGACGGACTCGGTCATGGCAAACTCCTTCGTTCGGGTCCTCGCCATGCTAGTAACCGCTGGTTGTTTCCGACCCGTCGGGCGATAATCGCTGCTTATGCGACGCGAACCGTTTCTAAGCGACGGATGCCGGGTGCGGGCGTGGACCTGAACCTGCTGCGAGTCTTCGTGGCGGTGTACGAGTCGCGCGGCCTCACGATCGCCGCCCGCCGTCTCTACGTCACCCAGCCCGCCGTGAGCCAGGCGCTCGCGAGGCTGCGGCGCGAGCTCGACGATCCGCTCTTCGAGCGCGAGGGTCGGCTCATGCGTCCGACCCCGTTCGCGGATGCCGTCTACCCCGGGTTCCGCGAGGCGCTGGCCGGCATCGACCGCACGCTCGACTCCGTGCACCGGTTCGACCCGGCCGACTCGCAGCGCCTCTTCCGCATCGCGCTGTCCGAGCTCGGCGAGATCGGGTGGTTCCCGTCGATCCTCGCGGCGGTGCGAGCCGAGGCATCCGCAGTCCGCCTCGAAGTCGTCCCGTCGGATCCCGCACAGCTGTCCGACTGGCTCGCGCGCGGCACCGTCGACCTGGCGATCACGCCCGCGGCGATCCCGTTCGAACGCGTGCTCGTGAAGGCGCAGCCGTACGCCGTCGCGATGTCGGAGCGCAACCGGCTCGTCGGCGAGCACCTCGACATGCCCACGTACGTCTCGGCGCGCCACGTCACCGTCGAGAGCGACTCGGGCCGCCCCGTGCTCGAGGCCGCACAGCGCCGGGCGGGGATCGACGTGCGCCCGTCCGTCGCGGTGTCGCACTTCGCGACCCTTCCCCCCGTGCTCGCGGCCGATCCGCAGCTCATCGCGAGCGTGCCCGACATGATCGCGAAGGGCTGGGCGCAGACGTGGCCGCTGCGCGTGGTGCCCCTCCCGTTCGAGATGCCCGCCGTCGAGCTCTACCTCTATCGCCGCGCGACGACGCAGCACACCGCGGCGCTGGACTGGCTCTTCGCCACGGTGGCTCGCGCCGTGCGCGGATCGTCGGGTCAGTTCTTCGTGATCCACGCCGACGCGCCGGGCGTGACATGACGAAGGGGGCGGATGCCGCAGCATCCGCCCCCTCGTCGTGACGGTTCGACCGATCAGACCGCCACGTTCTGGGCGGCCGTGCGCCAGCCGCCGTGGTACTCGGTGCGCGCCGTGACCGCGTACGGCACGGGGCTCACGACCGCGCGGACCGCGATCTGCTCGTGCGGCTGCACCGTCGTCTTCTTCGTGTTGGGCTGCTCGCCCCACAGGACGCGCACCTCGGCGCCGATCGGCACGTTGGCGTCGACGGTCGCGAGCGACAGGCCGCGCTTCTCGTTCGCGGTGACGCCCGTGAACAGCGAGAGGCCGACGACCGTGCCGTCCTCGTCGACGACGGAGTCGAAGTTCGACGAGCCGTAGTTCGCGTTCGGGAGGTCGAAGAACTGGTAGCCGGGGCCCTCGCGGTCGATGACGGTCGTGAGGATCTTGGCGAGGTCCTCGTCGTTCCACGCGAGCGTGACCTTCTTGCGCTGCGTGGCCGGGTCGATCTTCTCGAGGGCGTCGCGGCCGATGAAGTCGTGGTCGAACTTCACGAACGAGCCGTAGCCGAGCTCCCACGGGTTGAGGTAGTAGTCCTCGATGTTGTCGGAGACGAACGAGCCGGCGATCGCGTTGATGGCCTCGTAGCTGTCGGTGGGCAGCCACTCGCGGTAGGCGCGCTCGGCCTCGCTCGAGTAGATGGCCGGCAGCGGCGAGGGGATCCAGCCCGACTCGAGCGTGTTCGACGAGTAGGCGCGCGAGCCGCAGGGCTCGATGCCGAACTCGCGGCCGGCCTCGAGGATCGCGTCGCGGATCTTGCCGTGCTGCTCGTACGGGCCCCACAGCTCGAGACCCGGGGCGCCCGCCATGCCGTGGCGCAGGGTGCGGACGCGCTCACCCGCGATCGTCATCTCGCCCATGTGGAAGAACTTGACCTTCTCGAGGGTGCCGCCGTTGAGCTTCTCGATGATCTGCCACGCGTTCGGGCCCTGGATCTGGAAGCGGTAGTACTCGCGATGCACAGCCTGCCCGTAGGGGCGCGAGGGGGAGCGGTCGTCGTAGCGGAACTCGACGTCGTAGCCGCCGGTCTCGGCGTGGAACTGGAGCCAGTTGGCGCCCGGCGCGCGGCCGACGTAGACGTAGTCGTTCTCGTCCTCATGGAAGAGGATGCCGTCGCCGATGACGCCGCCGTTGGAGGCGGTGGGGACGAACTGCTTCGCGGTGTTCACCGGGAAGTTGGCGAAGCTGTTGATGCCGGTGTCGCTGAGGAGCTTGAGTGCGTCGGGACCCGACAGGAAGAAGTTCACCATGTGGTGGGTCTGGTCGTAGAGCACGGCGGTCTCGCGCCACGCGATCTGCTCGCGCCGCCAGTTCGTGAACTCCGCCGGGACGACGGGGTAGATGTAGGCGCCGAGCTGTGAGTTGCGGAGCATCTCAACGGTGTTTCCGTGCTCGTCGAGCAGCTCCTGGAGATTGCGAGCCATGGGGTTCCTTCGACTTCCTTGTTCGATGGGCGATGCCGCGATACTACGGACGACATTTACCTATGTCCAGAGGTATTCCGGTATCCAAAATTGTAGACAGAATCTTGACCACCGCGCCAGGGGTGTGGTTCGCTGTCATCTGGCGGGCCGGGCTCGGCGCCGAGCCCACGTATGCGCGCCGGATGCCCGCGACGGCCGCGGGCGACGCACAGAGGAGTCGCATTGGCAGAGAATCCGAACACGCTCTTGATCGTCAGCGCCCACGCCGGAGACTTCGTGTGGCGCGCCGGAGGCGCGATCGCCGCCGCCACGATGCGCGGCGAGCGCGCGGTCGTCGTGTGCCTTTCGTTCGGGGAGCGCGGTGAATCCGCCAGTCAGTGGCTCGCCGGCAAGTCGCTCGACGAGATCAAGGCGATCCGCCGCGAGGAGGCCGAGGCAGCCGCATCCGCTCTCGGCGCAGAGATCGAGTTCCTCGACCTGGGCGACTACCCGCTCGTCGAGTCCGAGCAGGCCGTCGCCAAGCTCGTCGACGTGTACCGCCGCGTGCAGCCGACCGTCGTTCTGACGCACCCGCTCGCCGACCCCTACAACGGAGACCACCCGGCCGCAGCGCGCATGGCGCTTCAGGCGCGCGTGCTCGCGCAGGCGATCGGCGTGGCCAACAGCGACGGCTCGTTCCCGACGAAGGACGAGATCATCGGCGCTCCGCCCGTCTTCTTCTTCGAGCCCCACCAGCCCGAGCAGAGCGACTTCAAGCCGAACGTGCTCCTCGACATCACCGAGGCCTTCCCGCTCAAGCGCAAGGCGATGGAGTGCCTGCCCGCGCAGAAGCACATGTGGGAGTACTACACGCAGCTCGCGATCCGCCGCGGAGTGCAGGTCAAGCGCAACGCGGGGCCGAACCTCGGCCTGCCGCACGAGACGATGGGCGAGGCCTACGTGCGGTACTTCCCGCAGGTGACGGACGTCCTGCAATGATCGCGTCCGGCCCGGTCGTCGTCACCGACATCGCGCGAGCCGACCGCGATGTCGTGGACGCCCTCGCCGCGTTCGGCTCGGCGACCGTGCACGAGGCGATGGGGCGCATCGGATACGCGGGTCCGCGCATCCGTCCCATCCAGCAGGGCACCGCGATCTCGGGGTCGGCCATCACGGTGTCGACCGCGCCCGGTGACAACCTCATGGTGCACGCGGCGATCGAGCAGGCGCAGGACGGCGACGTGATCGTCGTCGTGCCGACGACCGACTCGGCGTTCGGGTTCATCGGCGAGCTCATGGCGACCCAGATGCAGGTGCGTGGCGTGCGTGCGTACGTGACCTCCGGGGGGGTGCGCGACACGGGCGAGCTTCGTGCGATGGGCTTCCCGGTGTGGACCGCGCACGTGAGCTCGCAGGGCACCGTGAAGGACACGGCCGGGTCGGTGAACGTGCCCGTCATCCTCGACGGCGTCGTGGTGAACCCGGGCGACGTCGTGGTCGCGGACGACGACGGCGTCACGATCGTGCCGCGCGACCGGGCGGCCGAGGCGCTCGAGGCGTCGCGCGCCCGCGCCGAACGCGAGGCCCGCAACCGCAAGCGGTACGAGGCGGGCGAGATCTCGATGGACATCAACAACCTGCGCCCCGTGCTCGCCGACCTCGGCGTGGCGTTCGTGACGCAGGAGGAGTACGAGCGTGGTCGCTGACCCGGTCCGCGACGGCGTCCGCTGCATGCTCATGCGCGGCGGGACGTCGAAGGGCGCGTACTTCCTCGCCGACGATCTTCCCGACGATCCGGATGCGCGCGACGAGCTGCTCCTCAGGATCATGGGCTCGCCCGACCCGCGACAGATCGACGGGCTGGGTGGCGCGCATCCGCTCACATCCAAGGTCGCCGTCGTCTCGCGTTCGGCTGAGCCGGGCATCGACGTGGACTACCTCTTCCTGCAGGTCGGGGTCGACGAGCCGACGGTGAGCACGAAGCAGACCTGCGGCAACCTTCTCGCCGGCGTCGGCCCCTTCGCCGTCGAGCGCGGGCTGGTCGCCGCAGGCGAGGAGTCGACGACCGTCCGCATCCGCCTCGTCAACACGGGCGACCTCGCCACCGCCGTGTTCCCGACCCCCGGGGGCCGCCCGGACTACGACGGCGACGAGGCCATCGACGGCGTGCCCGGCACTGCCGCGCGCATCGAGCTCGAGCTCGGCGCGGCCGACAAGCCGCTGCTGCCGACCGGCAATCCGATCGACGAGCTCGACGGGCACGCCGTGACGCTCGTCGACAACGGCATGCCGGTCGTGCTGCTGCGCGCCGAGGACTTCGGGATCGCCGGCGACGAGTCGCCCGCAGAGCTCGAGTCCCGTTCGGATCTCGCGGCCGCCGTGGAGCGCGTGCGCCTCGCCGCGGGGCCGCTGTTCGGGTTCGGCGACGTCTCCGAGCAGACCGTGCCGAAGATGATCCTCGTGTCGCCGCCGCGCAACGGCGGGGTGGTCTCGACGCGCGCGTTCATCCCGAAGCGCGTGCACACGTCGCTGGGCGTGCTCATGGCGGCATCCGTCGCCGCCGGCGTCCGCATCCCCGGAGCCGTGGGATCCGACTTCGCCCGCGTGCCGGCGGAAGGCCCGAGCGACATCGAGCACCCGACCGGTGTGCTCGCCTCGACCGTGCGCGTCGAGCAGGACGACGAGGGCGTGTGGCACGGCACGTCCACGTCGGTGCGCACCGCCCGAAAGCTCTTCGACGGGCTCGCGTTCGCGCGCCCCCGTCTCCAGAACCCCCCGTCAGAGAGGACATGATCATGGCCAGCTTTGAGAACTTCGACCTCGCCCACCTGGGCGGCGTCGAGCTCTACACCCCGAAGTTCGAGGAGAGCCTGCACTTCTTCCGCGACATCCTCGCGATGCGCGAGGTCGCGCGCATCGGCGACTCGGCGTACCTGAGGTGCTGGGACGAGTACCAGCTGTACACCCTGAAGCTCACCGCGTCCGACACGAACGGCGTCGGCCGCACGCTTTTCCGCGCGACGAGCCCCGAGGCGCTCGAGCGTCGCGTCGCCGCGATCGAGAAGGCGGGCCTCGGGCACGGCTGGCGCGACCCCGAGGTCGGCGTCGGGCGCTCGTACGAGTTCGAGGACCCGGACGGGCACCTCATGGGCATCTACTACGACACCGAGCACTACGTGCCGGACGAGCTCGACACCCCGGCCCTCAAGAATCAGGCGTCCGCCTTCCCGGGCCGCGGCGTGAACGCGCGCCGCATGGACCACATCAACTACCTCGCGAGCGACGTCAACGCGGCGGGCGAGTTCTGGCGCGACGTCATGATGGCGCGCGAGTCCGAGCGCGTGCGCCTCGATGACGGCGGCTACGGCGCGTGGTGGTTCCGGTTCCAGCAGAAGTCGTACGACGTCGTCTACTCGGACGACTGGACGGGCGAGCGCGGCCGCTTCCACCACTTCGCGCTCGCGCCCGACACGCGCGAGGACATCCTCAAGGCCGCCGATATCTTCCTCGAGAACAAGATCCACATCGAGTTCGGTCCGTACAAGCACGCCATCAACCAGACGTTCTTCATCTACGTGTGGGAGCCGGGCGGCAACCGCATCGAGCTTGCGAACGCCGGCGCGCGGCTCATCCTCGACCCGGACTGGCCGGTCGTCGAGTGGAGCCAGGCCGAGCGTGCGAAGGGTCAGGCGTGGGGCGCCAAGACGGTGCCGACGTTCCACACGCACGGCACGCCGTTCGTCGAGAACCAGGAGGAGATCGACGCGGCCGCGATGCGGGGCGAGCCGTACAAGAAGCCCGAGAAGCCCGAGAAGTCGGAATAGGCCGGAACCGGCTCACCGAGAACGCGAGAGGGGCGGATGCCGCGGCATCCGCCCCTCTTCGTGAATCCGGTCAGCCCCAGACGTCGCGGGCGATGTCGACCACCGTGCGCACCTTGGCCCATTGCTGGTCCTCGGTGAGGATGTTGCCCTCCTCGGTCGAGGCGAAGCCGCACTGCGGGCTCAGCGCGAGCTGCTCGAGCGGCGCGAACTTCGTCGCCTCGTCGATGCGGCGCTTGACGTCGTCGGGGTTCTCGAGGTCGCCCGTCTTCGACGTGATGAGCCCGAGCACGACCGTCTTGTCGCCCTCGGGGAGGAACCGCAGCGGCTCGAACCCGCCCGCACGGTCGGTGTCGTACTCGAGGAAGTAGCCGTCGTACTCCGTGACGCCCAGCAGCTGCTCGGCCACGGGTTCGTAGCCCCCCGACGAGATCCACGTCGAGCGGAAGTTGCCGCGGCACACGTGCGTCGTCACGACGAGGTCGTCGGGCTTGCCGTCGAGGATGCGGTTGAGGAGGGCCGCGTAGCGCTGCGCGATGCCGTTCGTGTCGATGCCGCGCTCGGCCGCCTTCTCGAGCTCGACCTCGGAGCACAGGTACGCCCACGCGGTGTCGTCGAACTGCAGGTAGCGGGCGCCGGCGTCGTAGAACGCCTTGACCGCGTCGCGGTACGCCTGTACGAGGTCGTCCACGATCGCCTCGCGGCCGTCGTAGACGGCGGAGTCGATGTGGCCAGGCTCGAGGCGGAAGTCGAGCACCGTCGGCGAGGGGATCGTGAACTTCGGCTGCGCGCCCGTCGCCTTCACGTCCTCCTGCAGGGCGCGGAAGTGGTCGAGGAACGGATGCGTGTCGCTGAAGCCGATCCTGCCGGAGATCTCGATGCCGCGCGGGCGCGTCTGCACGCCCTGGAATTGGATGCCGTGGTCGAGCTCGACGATGTCGACGCCGTCGAGCAGGCCGAAGAAGTCGAAGTGCCACCACGAGCGGCGGAACTCGCCGTCGGTCGCGAGCTCGAGGCCGGCGTCGGCCTCCTTCTGCACGAGATCGACGATCGCGGCGTCTTCGACGGCGCGGAGGCCCTCGGCGTCGAGCTCGCCGGCGTTGTGTCGGGCGCGCGCCTCGGCGACGGCGGGGGGACGGAGGAAGCTGCCGACGACGTCGGCGCGGTAGGGGGGTCGAACACTCACCCGGTCAGCCTAACCATGACGGATGCCGCGGCCGAGGCATCCGTCACCCTTCGTCATCCAGCGTGGGCGCGGGATCGCTCCCGCGGCGCGAAAACCACGTCGGTGACCGGCGTTAGGGTAGTCCGGTGCCTGCTCCCGTGATCGAAGCGAAGAACCTCGTGAAGGCGTACAAGATCAAGGGCAAGCCCGACTTCCTCGCGGTCGACGGGCTGTCCTTCGAAGTCGCGCCGGGCGAGTCGTTCGGACTGCTCGGGCCGAATGGCGCGGGCAAGTCGACGACCATGAAGATGATCGGCGCGGTGTCGACGCGCACGAGCGGCGACCTGTCGATCCTCGGCCTCGACCCCGACCGGTACGGCCCCGAGATCCGCTCGCGGCTGGGCGTCGTCCCGCAGCAGGACAATCTCGACGGCGAGCTCAACGCGCGCGAAAACCTCTACATCTACGGGCGCTACTTCGGGCTGCCGGGCAAGGTGTGCCAGCAGAAGGCCGACGAGCTGCTCGCGTTCGCGCAGCTCGAAGAGAAGGCCAAGAGCAAGGTCGATCAGCTGTCGGGCGGCATGAAGCGGCGTCTGACGATCGCGCGCGGCCTCATCAACGACCCGCGCATCCTGCTCCTCGACGAGCCGACGACGGGCCTCGACCCGCAGGCGCGGCACGTGCTTTGGGACCGGCTCTTCCGCCTCAAGGAGCGCGGCACGACCCTCGTCCTCACGACCCACTACATGGACGAGGCCGAGCAGCTGTGCGACCGCCTCATCGTCGTCGACAAGGGCAGGATCATGGCCGAGGGCACGCCGGCGTCGCTCATCCGCGAGCACTCGAGCCGCGAGGTGCTCGAGGTGCGGTTCGGCTCCAACCGCAACGAGCAGGTCGCGCCGACGCTCGAGGGCATCGGCGACCGCGTCGAGGTGCTCCCCGACCGCATCCTCGTCTACACCGAGAACGGCGAGCAGGCCCTCGAGCGGGTCACCGCCGCCGGCCTCCAGCCGATCACGTCGCTCGTGCGGCGCTCGTCGCTCGAGGACGTCTTCCTGCGACTCACGGGAAGGTCGCTGATCGAATGAGCACCTTATCGGTTGGTGAGCCCGTCGAACCACAGGGACCGGGTGCGGATGCCTCGCTCGACGAGCTGCGGCGCGAGGCGATGGAGTGGGGGCGCAAGCCCCGCGCGAACGGCACGTTCTACGTCGCCGAGCACATCGTGCGCGCGATGCGCGCGTACGGGTGGACGATCGTGGTCGGCGCCCTGGGCCAGCCGATCCTGTACCTGCTCGGTCTCGCGTTGGGCCTTGCGGCGCTCATCACGGCTCCGATCACGGATGCCTCGGGCATGTCCGTGTCGTACGTCGCGTTCGTTGCGCCGGCGCTGCTCATGACCGCCGCGATCCAGGTCGCGACCGAGGAGTTCAGCTACCCCGTGATGGACGGGTTCAAGTGGCGGCGCTTCTTCTTCGGGTTCAGCGCATCGCCCATCTCGCCCGGTCAGATCACGACGGGGGTGCTGCTCGGCGCGAGCGCACGCGTGCTCGTCGCGGTCGCCGGCTACTACCTGTTCATCTGGCTCTTCGGCCTCGCCTTCACGCCTTCCCCGCTCGCAACCCCCGAGACGGGGTGGATCGCGATCCTCGTGGGCGTGCTGGGCGGCTGGGCGTTCGGCGCTCCGCTCATGGCCTACGCGTCGTCGATCGAAGACGACAAGGGCCAGTTCGCGCTCGTGCAGCGGTTCATCTTCATGCCGATGTTCCTGTTCTCCGGCACGTTCTACCCGCTCGACTCGCTCCCGCTCTGGCTGCAGTGGATCGGGTGGATCTCGCCGCTGTGGCACGCGACCGAGCTCGGCCGCACGTTCATGTACGGCCGCCCGACCGAGCCGTTCGCGGTCGTGGTGCACGTCGTCTACCTCGTCGTGCTCGCCGTCATCGGCTACGTCCTGGCGCGCCGCAACTTCGCGAGGAGGCTGGCCAAATGACCACTGCCGTCGAATCGCCCCCTCAGCGACTCCGCTCCGGAGGCGTGCGAGCGCTCTATGCAGGCAACCCCGGCGCCGTCGTGCAGCGCGGCCTCGTCGCGGCGCGCAGCTCGAGCTGGATCGTCGTGCTGTCGGGCTTCTTCGAGCCCGTGCTGTACCTCGCCTCGTTCGGCATCGGCCTGGGCATGCTCATCGGCGACGTCGAGACGTCCGCCGGCGTCGAGGTGCCGTACGCGGCGTTCATCGCACCCGCGCTGCTCGCGGTGTCGGCGATGAACGGCGCGATCTACGACTCGACGTGGAACGTCTTCTTCAAGATGAACTACGCGAAGCTGTACGAGGCCATGCTGTCGACGTCGCTCGGCCCGCTCGACGTCGCGCTCGGCGAGATCGTCTACGCGCTGCTGCGCGGACTCGTCTACGCGTCCGGCTTCCTCGTGATCATGCAGTTCGCAGGACTGAACCTGTCATGGACGGCGATCCTCGCGTTGCCTGCGGTGCTGCTCATCGCGTTCGGGTTCGCGTCGCTCGGCATGGCCGTCACGAGCTACATGAAGGTCTTCCAGCACATGGACCTCATCAACTTCGTGCTGCTGCCGATGTTCCTCTTCTCGGCGACGTTCTACCCGATCACCGTCTACCCCGAGTGGGTGCAGGCGATCGTGAAGGCGTTTCCGCTGTGGCACGGCGTCGAGCTCGTCAGGGGCCTCACGACGGGGGCCCTGTACCCGGGCATGCTGTGGCACGTGCTGTATTACGTCGTCATGATCGGTGTGGGGCTCATCTTCACGACGAAGCGGCTGCGGGCGCTGTTCCTCGACTGACCGCGCACCGAGAACGGTGAAGGGCGGATGCCGCGGCATCCGCCCTTCACCGTCGAACCGCGACGAGCTTAGAGCGACCCCGTCTCACCCAGTCCGAGGTTCGTGTCGTAGTCGATGTCCTTCGTCTCCTTCGACAGTGCGAGGGCGATGAGGGTGAGCACCCCCGCGCCGCTCAGGTAGACGCCGACGAGCCAGGGCGAGCCGCCCGCGGCCGCCCACAGCGCGACGGCGACGATCGGCGCGAGCGCGGCGCCGAGGATCGACGACACGTTGTACGCGACCGCCGAGCCCGTGTACCGCACGTTCGTCGGGAAGAGCTCGGGGAGGATCGCGCCCATCGGCCCGAACGTCATGCCCATGAGCGTGAAGCCGAAGATGAGGAAGGCCTGCACGAGCGCGCCGGTGAACTTCGGATCGAGCTGAGGCACGAGGAACACCTCGAACACCAGGCCGAACACGACGATGCCGGCGGTCACCCACATGAGGAGCTTGCGGCGGCCGACCGAGTCGGCGAGCGGGCCGGACAGCAGCGTGAACACGCCGAAGAACACCACGCCGATGATCTGCATGATGACGAAGTCGGTGTAGCCGAAGCCGAGTCCCGGCACGTAGGCCGCCGCGTCGAACGCGGTGCCCGCCGCTTCGGCGGCCGCCTCGGCTCCCTCGAGTGTCGGCTTCGTGCCGTACGAGAGCGTGAAGCTCGTCATGAGGTAGAAGAGCACATACGTCGCCAGCATGATGAACGTGCCGAGGATGAGCTGCCACCAGTGGCGCCGGAACACCGCTCCCAGGGGGAACTTCCGGATCGCGCCGACCTTCTCGGCGCGGGAGAAGGTCTCGGACTCGACGAGCTTGAGGCGCACCCACAGGCCGACGATCACCATGACGGCCGAGAAGAGGAACGGCACGCGCCAGCCCCACGCGAGGAACGCGTCCGAGCGCTGACCGGCTCCGTCGGGGTGCGGCAGCGCGAAGTTGATGAGCAGGAACACCGTGTTCGCGATGATGAAGCCGAGCGGCGCCCCGAGCTGCGGGAACGTGCCGTACCACGCGCGCTTGCCCCGCGGCGCGTTCTCGGTGGCCACGAGGGCGGCACCCGACCACTCGCCGCCGAGCGCGAAGCCCTGCGCGAGTCGCAGGATGAGCAGCAGGAGGGCCGCCCACAGGCCGATGTCGTTGAAGGTCGGGAGGCACCCGATGAGGAACGTCGCGATGCCCATCGTGAGGAGGGACGCGACGAGCGTCGCCTTGCGGCCGAAGCGGTCGCCGAAGTGGCCGAACACGACCGCGCCGAGCGGACGCGCGATCATCGCGGCGCCGAACACGCCGAACGAAGCGAGGAGTGCCGTCGTGTCGTTGCCGGTCGGGAAGAACAGGGTCGGGAAGACCAGCACGGCGGCGGTCGCGTAGACGTAGAAGTCGTAGAACTCGATCGTCGTGCCGATGAGGCTGGCCGCGATCACGCGGGAGCGGGGATTGGCGGGGGCAGGGGAGGCGGCCTGCTGCGCCGCGGGAGAACTGCTCATGTATTCACCTGAGGGTCAGGGGGAGAGCGCCCTCGTGGGACGAATCGGCGGGCGGCCGCCGATGCAGGGTGACGCACCAGGCGGCACTGCACTGGGTCACCGGGGCGTCGGCAGGGGTCGCCGACGCACAAGGTATCAGTCTAGGTGGCGTCGCGGACAGGCCGCTCGGCGGGCACGAGAAGGGCGGATGCGCCGGCTGAAGCATCCGCCCTTTCCCGAGATCGGCGTCAGCGCCAGATCACGCCGAGCGCGGCGTTGAGCAGCGTGAGAAGCCCGATCGCCCAGAAGATCCCCGGGTTGACCTTCCCGTCACCGCCGCCCTTGCGGGCGCGAGACTGGCCGATGCCCATGAGCGCGCCGATGATGATCAGCACGACGAGCTTCACGCCGATCTTGACGTAGTTCAGGTCGTACGAGATGCCCCACGGTGCGGCGAGGACGAGCCCCGCCAGACCGGCGATCGCGAGGCCGATGTTCATGAGACGCGTCACCTGCCGGCGCCCGCTGAACTGCTCGGCCGCCCACGCGCCGAACAGCAGCGCGAAGCCGGTGAGGTGGATGAAGACGACGATGAGACGCAGATACTCCATGGGCGTCACCATAGGGGTTCATGCGGGGCGCCGCCACCAAGGCGCGCCTCGCCGTCGCGTGCGGACCTCAGGAGCGCAGCGCGCGCAGGGCGAGCGCCGTGCGGATCGCGGCATCCGCCGCTTCGGCGCCCTTGTCCTCCTTCGAGCCGGGGAGCCCCGCACGGTCGAGGCCCTGCTGCTCGTCGTCGAGGGTGAGCACACCGAACCCGACGGCCTTGCCGGTGTCGAGCGCGACGCGCGTGAGCCCGTCGGTCGCCGCCGACGACACGTACTCGAAGTGCGGCGTCCCGCCGCGGATGATGACTCCGAGCGCGACGACCGCGTCGGCCCCCGCCTCGAGCGCCACCTTCGCGGCGACCGGAAGCTCGAACGAGCCCGGTACGCGCATGAGCCGATACGACGCACCGGATGCCTCGAGCACCCGCTCCGCGCCGGCGATGAGGCCGTTCGTGATCTCGTCGTGCCACGTCGCCGCGATCACGACGATGTCGAGGCCCGACGCATCCGTCCCGCCCGTGATCGGCGCTCCCTTGCCGCTCATCGTCCGGCGCCCTCCTTCATCTGTGCGAGCGCGTCGCTCAGGTCGTCCTCCGCGATCAGGTGCCCCATGCGGTCGCGCTTGGTCGCGAGGTACTGGTGGTTGTTCGGGCCGACGCCGACCAGGAGCGGCACCTGCTCGACGATCTCGAGCCCGAGGTCGCGCAGCTGCTTGACCTTGTCGGTGTTGTTCGTGAGCAGGCGCACGCGATCGATGCCGAGGTCGGCGAGGATGCCGGCCGCGGCGGCGTAGTCGCGCGCATCGGCGGGAAGGCCCAGCGCGAGGTTCGCGTCGACGGTGTCGAGACCGCGCTCCTGCAGGCTGTATGCGCGCAGCTTGTTGATGAGCCCGATTCCGCGGCCCTCGTGTCCGCGCATGTAGATGACGACGCCGCCGTCCTGCTCGATCGCGTCGAGAGCGGCGTCGAGCTGCGGGCCGCACTCGCACTTGAGCGAGTCGAAGGCCTCGCCCGTGAGGCACTCGGAGTGCACGCGCACGAGCGGCGCGTCGGTGTCGAGCTCGCCCGACACGATCGCGAGGTGGTCGGTGCCGGTGACACGGTCCTTGTAAGCGAGGAAGCGGAACTCGCCGTGCGCGGTGGGCACGAGCGCCTCGGCGCGCAGGCTCACGCGCCGGCGGTGGTGGTGCTCGCCCTGCGGCGCGTCGGTGCGGGGGTCGACCTCGTCGAGGTACGCGATGAGCTGCTCGATCGTGATGACCGGGATGCCTTCGCGCTCGCCCATCTCGAGCAGTCCGGGAAGGCGCATCATGCTGCCGTCCTCGGCGACGACCTCGCCGATCGCGCCGACGGGGGAGAGCCCTGCGAGGCGCATGAGCTCGACCGCGGCCTCGGTGTGACCGGCGCGTTCGCGCACACCGCCGTCCACCGCGCGCAGCGGCAGGATGTGGCCCGGGCGGATGACGGACGACGGCGTCGACTCGGGGTCTGCGAGCACGTTGAGCGTGTGCGCACGGTCGGACGCGCTGATCCCCGTCGACTCGCGGTCGGCGGCGTCGACGCTCACGGTGTACGCCGTGCCGCGTGCGTCCTCGTTGAGGGCGACCATGGGCGGCAGGTCGAGGCGGTCGGCCCAGTCGGCGGGCATCGGCGCGCACAGGAAGCCGCTCGACCAGCGGATCGTCCATGCGAGCCACTCGGGCGTCGCGAGCTGAGCCGACAGGACGATGTCACCCTCGTTCTCGCGGTCCTCATCGTCCGCGACGATGACGGGACGCCCCGCGCGCAGCGCCTCGAGGGCTTCGGGGATGGTGGAAAGGCTCATCGGAAGCCTCCTTCCGTGGCGGCGGCCGCAGCCGCCGGAGTGAAAGCAAGGAGGCGCTGCACGTGGCGCGCCAGGATGTCGGTCTCGAGGTTCACACGGTCGCCGGGCTCGCGCGCGCCGAGCGTCGTCGCCTCGAGGGTCTCGGGGATGAGCGAGACCTCGAACCACGCTTCTCCGCCGGTCCCTGAGCCCGTCGAGTCCCCGGTCCCCGAGCCTGTCGAAGGGTCGCTCACCGCGCTGACCGTGAGCGACACACCGTCGACCGCGATCGAGCCCTTGTCGACGACGAGCGGCGCCAGCTCGCGCGGAAGGCTGATCCGCACGACGCGCCACTGGTCGCCGGGGCGCACATCGAGCACGGTGCCCGTGCCGTCGATGTGCCCCTGCACGATGTGGCCGCCCAGGCGCCCGTGCGCGGGCGTCGCGCGCTCGAGGTTGACGGCGCGGCCCGGCTCGATTCCGGCGAGGGTGGACATGTCGAGGGTCTGCTTCATGACGTCCGCGGTGAACCAGTCGTCGCCCTGGTCGACGACGGTCAGGCACACGCCGCTGACGGAGATCGAATCGCCGTGCGCGGCATCCGCAACGACCTTCGGCGCACGGACGGTGATGCGCACTCCGTCTCCCGACGGCTCGACGGCCGTCACGGAGCCGATCTCTTCGACGATGCCGGTGAACATCAGGCGTCTCCTTCGTGTGGTTCTGAAGTCTTGCGTGGCGTCGCGACGATGAGAAGGTCGTCGCCGAGACGCTCGACGGATGCGAGAATGAGCCGCCGCGCGTCGCCGATCGTGCCGACGCCGATGTCGCCGATCGCGAGGCGGTCGCCTCCGAGCAGCACGGGGGCGACATAGGCGAGCACTTCGTCGGCGAACCCCTCGCGCACGAAGGCGCTCGCGATCGTGGGGCCGCCTTCGACGAATACGCGCTGCACCCCGCGGTCGCGGAGCTCGCGGAGGACGTCGGGGAGGGAGTGGCCGTCGTACTGCAGGACGGGTCGCGGATGCCGCCGCACCGCGGCATCCGCCGGGATCTCGCGTGTGCCGAGGACGACGGGCGTCGGCTGACGGTCGAGCAGTGAGCCGTCGGCGGCGCGCGCGGTGAGAGCGGGATCGTCGGCGAGGACCGTGCCGATGCCGGCCACGATCGCGTCGGCGCGCGCGCGACGGCGGTGCACGTCCTCGCGGGCGGCGGGGCCGGTGATCCACTTGCTGGACCCGTCGGATGCCGCGATCCGCCCGTCGAGGCTCTGCGCCCACTTCACGGTCACGTGCGGGCGACCGAGCCGCTGGACCTCGAGCCACGACGCGAGCAGAGCCTCGCCGTCGTGCTGGAGCAGGCCCTCCTCGACCGAGACGCCCGCCGCGCGCAGCCGCTCGGCGCCGCCGGACGACACGGTGTTCGGGTCGGCGACGGCGAAGGCGACGCGGGAGACGCCCGCCTCGATGAGCGCGACGGCGCACGGACCCGTGCGGCCGTGGTGGTTGCAGGGCTCGAGCGTGACGATCGCCGTGGCGCCGCGAGCGGCGCCCGGGGCGAGCTTCGACAGGGCGTCGACCTCGGCGTGCGCCGTTCCGGCTCCGCGATGCCAGCCCTCGGCGAGGATCTCGCCGTCGGGGGAGAGGATGACCGCTCCGACCTGCGGGTTGACGCCTCGGGGACCGCGCAGCGCGAGGTCGAGGGCGCGCCGCATCGCGTCGCGTTCCCGCTCGGTCGCCGTCATCTCGATCCCTCTGTCGATCGCGGCACTCCGGCACGGGAGACGGCGGCGACGTCGACGACGGCGCTCGTGCTGCCTCCCATCCGGACTAGCGACGCTTCGCGTCGCATCACCGTCGGTTCCGGAATTCCACCGGATCAACCGTGGAACCGACCCAGAGGGTGCGGAGCCACGGCTCGCGGACTGTCACCGCCGGTTCGGATTCTCACCGACCCCGGAGCACGTTGATGCTCACGAGTCTACTCAACGCGACCTGCGCGATTTCATTCCATGACTCGGGCCCTCTCTGCGGGCCCGAGAAAGGGGGACTGCGCGCAGGTGTGGCGGGAGCGCGCGGCGTGCGGCCCGCGTGTCGGCGAGCGCGCATAGCCTGGGGGAACGGGAAGGGGACCGACGATGCAGGGGGCACAGCGCCGGCCGGGATTCAGGGCGATCGCGGAGCGCCCGTACGCGGACGTTCTCATCGTCGGCGGCGGCATCAACGGCCTTGCGACCTTCCGCGACCTCGCGATGCAGGGTGTCGACGTCGCGCTCGTCGAGCGCGGCGACTTCGTGAGCGGAGCGTCCGCCGCGTCGAGCCACATGATCCACGGCGGCATCCGCTATCTGGAGAACGGCGAGTTCCGCCTCGTCGCCGAGGCGGTGACCGAGCGCAACGCGCTGCTGCGCACGGCACCGCACTACGTGCGACCGCTCCAGACGACGATCCCGATCTTCACGACCTTCTCGGGTGTGCTCAGCGCGCCGCTGCGGTTCCTCCGTCACGGCAAAGGACGCCCGCGCGAGCGCGGGGCGGCGCTCATCAAGATCGGGCTCATGATCTACGACTCCTTCTCGCGCGGGGGCGGGCGGGTGCCGCGGCACACCTTCCACGGGCGGCGGCAGTCGCTCGAGCGCTTCCCGTCGCTCAACCCCGCCGTGCGCTACACGGCGACCTATTGGGACGCGTCCCTCCACGACCCCGAACGCCTCGCGCTCGACGTGCTGCGCGACGGGCTCGCCGCGGGCGGCGATCGTGCGCGCGCCGCGAACTACGCCGAGGCGGTCGGCGAGCGCGACGGGCGCGTGGTCGTGCGCGATGTCGAATCGGGCGAAGAGGTGGCGTTCGCGGCATCCGTCGTCGTCAACGCGTCGGGCCCGTGGACCGACCTGACCAACGACGCGCTCGGCGAGTCGACCCGTTTCATGGGCGGCACGAAGGGCTCGCACATCGTGCTCGACCACCCCGCGCTGCTCGCGGCGACGGGCGGCCACGAGCTGTTCTTCGAGCACAGCGACGGGCGCATCGTGCTCATCTACCCGCTGAAGGGGCGCGTGCTCGTCGGAACGACCGACCTCGAGCACGACATGGCCGACCCGATCGTGTGCACCGAGGAGGAGGTCGACTACTTCATCGCGCTCATCCGCCACGTGCTGCCCGACATCGAGGTCGACCGATCGAGCATCGTGTACCGATTCTCGGGCGTCAGGCCGCTCCCCGGACACGGAGACCTCGCCCCGGGCTTCGTCTCTCGCGACTACCGGATCGAACGCGGATCGATCGGCGGGGCGACGGATGCGGCGCTGCTGAGCCTCGTCGGCGGCAAATGGACCACGTTCCGGGCCTCCGCCGCGCACCTCGCCGACCGCGTGCTCGACGTGCTCGCGGTGCCGCGGCGGCGCTCGACGCGCGGTGTGCCGATCGGCGGCGGGAGGGGGTTCCCGGTGAGCGAGCGTGCGCGGCACGGGTGGATCGCCGAGCACGACACGGGTGTGGGGTTCGCGCGCGCGTCCGTGCTGCTCGACCGGTACGGCACCGTTGCGGCGGAGGTCATCGCCGCGATCGTCGACGACCCCGACGACGCGCCCCTCGCGAACGCGCCGGGCTACTCGACCGGAGAGCTGCGCCACCTCGCGCGCACCGAGCACGTCGTGCATCTCGATGACCTCCTGCTCCGGCGCACGAGCCTCGCGTTCATCGGAGAAGCCGAAGGCGCGGCGCGCGAAGTCGCCGACGCCGTCGCCCCGGTGCTCGGGTGGGACGATTCCGCGGTCGCGGCCGAAGTCGAGCGCGCGATCGCGGCGGTGTACGCGGCCGACCCGTCGTGGACCGGCGTCCGCTCGTGACGCCGCCGTCGCGATAGCCTGACGAGGCGGATGCGGCGACGAGGCAGCGAGGAGACGATGTGACGCAGCACGTGCTGGCGATCGACCAGGGCACCACCTCCACGAGGGCGATCGTGTTCGACGCCGCAGGTGCGATCGTCTCCTCCGCGCAGCGCGAGCACGAGCAGATCCTCCCCCGTGCGGGCTGGGTCGAGCACGACCCCGTCGAGATCTGGACCGGCACCGAATGGGTCATCGCGGCGGCCCTCGCGCGGGCGCGGGTGTCGGCATCCGATGTCGCCGCCGTCGGCGTCACGAACCAGCGCGAGACCGCGATCGTGTGGGACCGGACAACCGGTCGCCCCGTCTGCAACGCGCTCGTGTGGCAGGACACCCGCACGCAGCCGCGCATCGACGAGCTCGCCCGGGAGGGCGGACCGCACCGCTTCGCCGAGATCACCGGCCTCCCGCTCGCGACCTACTTCTCCGCATCGAAGATCGCGTGGATCCTCGACCACGTGCCCGGCGCTCGTGAGGCCGCTGCGGCGGGCGATCTGCTCTTCGGCACGCCCGACACATGGGTGGTGTGGAACCTCACGGGCGGCGCGCGCGGCGGCATCCACGTGACCGACGTCACGAACGCGTCGCGCACGCTGCTCATGGACCTGCGCACGCTCGACTGGTCGGACGAGCTGCTCGAGGTGTGGGGGATCCCCCGCGCGATGATGCCCGAGATCCGGTCGTCGTCCGAAGTCGTCGGCTCCGCGCACCTGCCCGACTCGCTGCACGGCGTGCCGATCGCCGGCATCCTCGGCGACCAGCAGGCGGCGACGTTCGGCCAGGCCGCGTTCGATGTCGGAGAGTCGAAGAACACGTACGGAACGGGCAACTTCCTGCTCGTGAACACAGGCACCGAGATCGTGCGCTCCGAGAGCGGCCTCATCACGACCGTCGCCTACCGCTGCCGCGACGAGCCCGCGCGGTACGCGCTCGAAGGGTCGATCGCGGTCACCGGATCGCTCGTGCAGTGGCTGCGCGACAACCTCGGCATCATCAACCGGTCGGAGGAGGTCGAGACGCTCGCGGCGACCGTCGCCGACAACGGCGGGGCCTACTTCGTCCCGGCGTTCTCGGGGCTGTTCGCGCCGCACTGGCGACCCGACGCGCGAGGCGCGCTCGTGGGCATGACGCGGTACGTCAACAAGGGGCACATCGCTCGTGCCGCCCTCGAGTCGACGGCCTTCCAGTCGCGCGACGTGATCGAGGCGGTCGTGACCGACACGGGGCGCGCGCTCGACGAGCTACGCGTCGACGGCGGCATGACCCGTGATGACCTCCTCATGCAGTTCCAAGCCGACGTGCTCGGAATTCCCGTCGTGCGGCCCCAGGTGGTCGAGACGACCGCGCTCGGAGCCGCGTACGCCGCGGGACTCGCGACAGGCGTGTGGCGTGACCGCGATGAGCTGCGCTCGCACTGGCGCGAGGATGCGCGCTTCGAGCCGCGCATGAGCGTCGACGAGCGCGAGCGCCGCTACCGCCTGTGGAAGAAGGCCGTCTCGAAGTCGCTCGACTGGGTCGACGACGACGTGCGCGAGCAGGCGCAGGTCTGACGGGCGCGCGAGCGACGCGAGGCGCTCGTCACTTCAGGAGGCGCGACAGCCGCCGGTCGGCGAGGATCTTTCCGCCCGTCTGGCAGGTCGGGCAGTACTCGAGCGAGTTGTCGGCGAAGAAGACGCTGCGCACCTCGTCGCCGCACACGGGGCACGCCTCGCCGCGCCGCCCGTGCACGCGCATTCCGCGGCGCTTGGCGTCTTTGAGGTCGGCGGGGGGCTTTCCGGATGCCGCGGCCAGCGCCTCGGCGAGGGTCTCGGTCATCGCGGTGTAGAGCCGGTCGATCTCTTCGTCGGACAGTCCCGCCGCGAGGGCGTACGGCGACATCTTGGCCGCGTGCAGGATCTCGTCGGAGTACGCGTTCCCCACGCCCGCGATGATCGCCTGGTCGCGCAGCACGCCCTTGATCTGCGTGCGGCGCCCCGCGAGCAGCCCTGCGAACGTGTCGCGATCGAACGACGGGTCGAGCGGATCCGGCCCGAGCCGCGCGATGCCCGCCACTTCGGAAGGATCGCGTACGACGTAGACCGCGAGCGACTTCTTCGTTCCCGCTTCGGTGAGGTCGAAGCCCGAGCCGTCGGAGAGCCCCACGCGAAGCGCGATGGGGGTCTTGCCCGGCCGGATGATCGTCTGCGGAAGCTCGTCGTACCAGCGCAGCCATCCGGCCTTCGCGAGGTGGAAGACGAGGTGGGGTCCGGCTCCGGCGTCGTCGCCGGTGGTCGTCGCGATGTCGACGAACTTGCCGTGGCGCTCGACGCCCGTGATCTGCGCGTCCTTCAGCGACTCGATCGGGGGGTCGTAGGTCTTGAGCGCGGCGATGTTCGCGACGGTCGCACGCGTCACGCGCAGGCCGGTCGTGCGCTCGCGCAGGAAGTCGACGAGGCCCTGCACCTCAGGCATCTCGGGCATGGGCTCATCCTGTCACGGGCCGCCGACGAGCGTCTCGCGCGCGGCTCGATCGAGCACGGGCCAGGGCTGCGGCATCCGGTCGTCGTCGGCGAGGAGTCCTGCGATCCATCCGTCGTCGCGTCGCCCGTCGCTGCTCACGAGCGCCTGACGCAGCAGTCCCTCATAGCGGAATCCGAGTGTGCGCGCGGAGCGCGCGGATGCGATGTTGCCCGCGACCGCGCGCCACCCGATGCGCCGGAGCTTCAGGCCGTCGGCGGAGAAACCCCAGTCGATGACCGTCACCGCGGCCTCGATGAGGATCCGGCGACCCCGCGCCCACGGGGCGACCCAGTACCCGATCTCTCCCGCGCCGTTCTCGACACCGTAGAGTCCGATCGTGCCGACGAGGGCGCCGGCTTCGCGGATGCCCCACGTGAGGTTGCGACCTGCCTCCCAGTCCTTCGAGATCTGGGCGATGAACGCCTCGGCGTGCCGGCGCTCGTAGGGCGTCGGGATCGTCGTGTACCGCTGGATCGCCGGATCCTGGCACGCCTCGAACATCGTGTTGGCGTCGGAGGCGACGGGAAGCGACAGTTCGAGTCTCGCGGAGCGGAGGACGACGGGCTGCATCCCGCCACGATAGCCGCCGCTGCGCGGCCCGGCGCATCCGGTTACAGGCGCACGCGGCGCAGCAGACCGACCTTGTCGTACACGTCGGCGAGCGTGCGGTCGGCGACCGCGTCGGCCTTCGCCGCGTTCTCGGCGAGCAGGCGGTCGAGCTCGGCCGGGTCGGCGAGCAGGGTCAGCGCGCGCTCGCGCACGGGCGCGAACTCCTCGACCACGACCTCGGCGAGGCCCTTCTTGAAGTCGCCGTAGCCGCGTCCGGCGTATTCGTCCTCGATCGCGCCGATCTGCCGGCCGGTGAGCGCCGCGTAGATCACGAGCAGGTTCGAGACGCCGGGCTTGTTCTCGGTGTCGTACCGCACAGTGCCCTCGGAGTCGGTCACCGCGCGCATGATCTTCTTGCGCGTCTTGGCCGGGTCGTCGAGCAGCCACAGGATGCCGGCATCCGACTCCGCCGACTTCGACATCTTCGACGTCGGGTTCTGCAGGTCGTAGATGCGCGCGGTGTCGCGCTGGATGACGGGCGTGGGCACGCGGAACGTCTGCCCGTAGCGCGAGTTGAATCGCTCGGCGAGGTCGCGGGTGAGCTCGACGTGCTGCTTCTGGTCGTCGCCGACCGGCACGATGTCGGTCTGGTAGAGCAGGATGTCGGCCGCCATCAGCACGGGGTACGTGAAGAGCCCGACCGACGTCGCGTCGGACCCGTACCGCTGCGACTTGTCTTTGAACTGCGTCATGCGGCCGGCCTCGCCGAAGCCCGTGATCGTCGAGAGGATCCATGCCAGCTCGGCGTGCGCGCGCACGTGCGACTGCACGTACAGCGTCGATCGCGACGGCTCGATGCCCGCCGCGATGTACTGGGCGGCCGTGCGACGCGTCTTCTCGCGCAGTTCGGCGGGATCGTTGGGCTGCGTCAGGGCGTGCAGGTCGACGACCGAGAAGAACGCGTCGTAGGACTCCTGCAGATCGCGCCACTGCATCAGGGCTCCGATGTAGTTGCCGATGTGCAGCGAATCGGCGGAGGGCTGCATTCCGGAGTACAGGCGCGGTTTCGTCACCCAGCAATCCTAATGAGCGATCTCGCCCCCGACGCCCGCGCGGTTCAATGACCGAGCGTGTAGTCCGCGATGACGGGCGAGTGGTCGCTCCATCGCGTGTCCCACGAGGGGGCGCGGAACACGGCGTAGTCCGTCACGCGCTCGGCGAGCGCCGGGGTGGCGAGGTGGTAGTCGATGCGCCACCCCGAGTCGTTGTCGAATGCGCGCCCGCGCATCGACCACCATGTGTACGGTCCGGGCACTTCGCCCGCCCACCGGCGCCCGACGTCGACCCATCCGAGGCCGATGCCCGTCGTATCGTCCACGCACTCCACCGGCTGACCCGCGGGCCCGAGGAAGCGGTCGAAGTACGCGCGTTCGCGAGGGAGGAAGCCCGCCTTCTTGACGTTGCCCTTCCAGTTGCGGATGTCGAGCTCGCGGTGCCCGACGTTGAGGTCGCCCATGATGAGCGCGAGCGGGTTGTCGGACGCGAGCAGCGGCATCCGCTTCTCCATCGCGTCGAGGAATGCCCACTTCGCGTCCTGCCGCGGAGTGTCGGCCTCGCCGGTCGGCACGTACGCGCTCACGATCGTCACGCGCTCGCCGTCGACCTCGAAGTCGGCCTCGATCCAGCGCCCCGCGGAGTCGAGCGGCTCGGGACTCAGGGCGGTTCGCACGTCGATCGCTCGGTCGCGGCTCGCGATCGCGACGCCCGCGCGACCCTTGAGCAGCGCCTCGTCGTTCACGAGCTGCCAGCCCGGGAGCACTGCGGCGAGCTCGTCGCGCGTCGCACGCACCTCTTGCAGCGCCATGAGGTCGATGTCGGCGGCGTCGAGCCACTCGATCATGCCTTTGCGCGTCGCCGCGCGGATGCCGTTGACGTTGACGGAGGCGATGCGAACGCGGCGAGGCATGCGTGCCAGCCTAGCCGCGGGCGCCGACACACCTCACTCGAGCAGGCTGCCCCGACGCTCGTTCTTGACCGGGGGAGCGGATGCCTCGACCTCGGCGAGCTCCCGCTCCGCGTCGTGCACCGCGCGGTCGGCCGCCCACACGCGGTACCACGGCGCCTGGTCGCGGGCCGCGCGAGCCGTGCGCAGCCGCACGCGCGCTGCGAGCACGAGGGCGCGATGCTCCTCGGCGAGACGATCCGCCTCCGACTCGGGCAGCAGCGGCTCGTTGACGTCGTTCGCGCGCACCGCGATCCACGACGCCGCGACGAGGATGATGACGCCCATGATGCGGAACCACAGCAGGAGACCGACGAAGATCGCAAACGTCGCGAGGAGCGGATTCGTCGGGGTGTAGCTCACGAGCAGGCCCGCACCCAGCTGCAGAACCGTGATCGCGCCGCCGCCGAGCAGCGCGCCCGGCCAGATCCGTCGCCACTGCAGCTCGGTGCCGGTGAGGAACCGCACGAGGCCGGCGAGGGCCGCGCTGAACACCGAGAACGAGACGGCGACGGACGCCACGAAACCGCCCGCCTGGTAGAGGAGGGAGGACGTGTCCCAGCCGAACAGGCCGAACACCACGCTGATCGCCCATGTGCCGAGGTAGTTGAGCGCCGAGCCGAGGACGAGCGCCACGCCGAAGATGAGCGCCGCGAGCAGGTCGCGGGCCTTCAAGATGACGTAGCTGCGCCGGTCGGGTTCGAGGCCGAAGATGTCGCGGACCGCGCGGCGTGCGAACGTCACGAAGCCGATCGCGGTCCAGACCACGGTGACGAGGGCGACCAGACCCGTGACACCGAGCACGCTCGCGCTGCTGGTCGCGATGCTCGTCACCTGCTCGACGGTGAACAGGCCGGAGTCGTCTTCGCTGATGAGCCCCGGGATGTAGCTGTTGATCAGGTCGATCATCGCCTGGATCGCCTCGGGGCTGCCCCCCAGCCACAGCCCCGCGATCGCGAACGCGAGGTACACCGCCGCGAAGATCGCGAAGAGGGCCTGGTAGCTGATGCCCGCCGCGAGAAGGAAGCCGTTGTGCTGGAGGAAGTGCCGCCACACCCGGATCGGGAACCACGCGAGCGTCCGGCGAGTCAGCTTCGACGCACGCTCGATCGGGTCGTCGAGTCGCGCGCGCAGGGTGGACTGCGTCGTCTCCCACCGGGCCCGGAGAGACTCTTCGGTGCGCGCCGCCTCGTCGGCCTCGCTCTGGGCCTGCGGCGAGGAAGCACGGCCCTTGTGTCGCGCCACGCAGTCAGATTAGCGGGCGGTGGCGGGCGCGCCCCTCGATGCCGCCCGGAACCTCGGCACCGCGAACAGGATCGCGGCGAGTGCGACGGCGGGAAGGAGGAAGGCCGGCCCGAGTCCGGGTGCATCGGCGAGGAGTCCGAGCACCACCGCGCCGAGGATCGCGCCGGCGTAGTTGAAGAGGTTCACGCGCGCGATCACCTGGTCGCTGTGCGCCGGGTCGAGCTCGCCCGCCGCGCCGAACGTCACCGGGATGAGCACGCCTGCCGACACACCCGCGAGCGCGAAGCCCGCGACCGCGACGCCCGGCACCGGCACGAACGCGACGAGCGCGCACCCCACCGCCGACACGGACGCGGCGACCGCGACGATGCGGCGACGGTCGACGACCGACAGCAGACGATCCGTCACGAGTCGCGTCACGAGCACGACCGCCTGATACGCGGCGTAGCCGAGCGGCGCGACCCACGCAACCGCGAACAGGTCGTCCTGCAGGTAGACCGTGCTCCACGTGCTCACGGCCGAGTCCGCGACGAAGATCGCGAGCACGACGAGCCCGAACACCCAGATGCCGGCACGCGGCAGGCGTGTGCGCTCCGCGGGCGGCAGAGCCTCGTCGACCGGCGTCTCGCGGGCCGAGAAGCGGGCGACGATGACGGCGGCGGCGAGGGCGACGACGGCCGCGCATGCGAGCGCGATGCCGGCGGCGAACGCGGATGCCGCGACCGCCGACACGAGCAGTGCGCCGACGATCGCGGCGGCCGTCGCTGCCGCGAAGAAGCCGCCGAGCACGGGACGGCCGTACGCCCGCTGGACCGCGACTCCCTGCATCGCGGCGGACGCGTCGACGCAGCCGAGCCCGACGCCGAACACCGCCCACGCGGCGACGAAGACGCCGAACGGCGCCGGCACCGCGATGACGGGGAGCGCGATCGCCTGGATCGCCAGGCCCAGGGTGAGCGCAGCGCGGCTGCCGAAGCGCACCGCCACCGCATTCGCCACGAGCGAGCCTCCCGCCGCCATGATCGCGACGCCGAGCACGATGAGCGAGACCGTCATGTCGTCGACCTGCTGGCGCGCCTTGAGCGCGGGGAGCGAGGTGACGACGACGGCGTAGCCGAGGCCCTGCGCCACGTATGCTGCCGTGACCGCTCCGCGGGCGGCCTTCCAGGGCCCGGGCGGCGCGGGGCGCGGCATCCGCCGGTTCGTCTTGCTCTTGGTCAGCGGACCATCGCTCCGTTGCGACGCGTCCACTCGCGGGCCCTAGCCTCGCCCGCGCAGAACGGCCTGCTTGACCTCTGCGATCGCCTTCGTGACCTCGATGCCGCGGGGGCACGCCTCGGTGCAGTTGAACGTCGTGCGGCAGCGCCACACGCCCTCTTTGTCGTTGAGGATGTCGAGGCGCACCTGGGCGGCGTCGTCACGCGAGTCGAAGATGAACCGGTGCGCGTTGACGATCGCGGCGGGGCCGAAGTACTGACCGTCGGTCCAGAACACCGGGCACGACGACGTGCACGCCGCGCACAGGATGCACTTGGTCGTGTCGTCGAAGATCTCACGGTTGACGATCGACTGGATGCGCTCCTTGCCCGGCTCGGGGGCCGTGCCCGAGATGAGGAACGGCTGCACCTCGCGGTAGGACGCGAAGAACGGCTCCATGTCGACGACGAGGTCCTTCTCGAGGGGCAGGCCCTTGATCGCCTCGACGTAGATGGGCTGCGAGATGTCGAGGTCCTTGATGAGCGTTTTGCAGGCCAGGCGGTTGCGCCCGTTGATGCGCATCGCGTCGGAGCCGCAGATGCCGTGGGCGCACGAGCGGCGGAACGTCAGCGAGCCGTCGACCTCCCACTTGATCTTGTGCAGCGCGTCGAGCACGCGGTCCGTCGAGTAGAGCTCGACGTCGTAGTCGACCCAACGCGGCTCCTCGTCGACCTCGGGGTCGAAGCGCCGGATGATGAACGTGACGAGGAACGACTGGATGCCGGTGTCGGCCGGGGACTGCTCGACGCCGTCGTGCGCGTCGGTCGTCTCGAGGACGGTCGAGGTCATCTCAGTACTTCCTCTCCATCGGCTGGTAGCGCGTGATGACGACCGGCTTCCAATCGAGTCGGATGTGGTCCTCCGAGTTGGACGAGTGCGGATCGCCTGTCAGATACGCCATCGTGTGCTTCATGTAGTTCTCGTCGTCGCGCGCAGGGAAGTCGTCGCGCATGTGGCCGCCGCGGCTCTCCTTGCGGTTGCGTGCGGCGACGACGACGACCTCGGCGATGTCGAGCAGGAACCCGAGCTCGACCGCCTCGAGGAGGTCGGTGTTGTAGCGGCGGCCCTTGTCGTCGACGTGGACGTTGCGGTAGCGGGCGCGGAGGTCTTCGATCACCTCGAGCACCTCGCTGAGCGACTCCTCGGTGCGGAACACCTGGGCCTTGCGGTCCATCTCGTCCTGCAGCGTCTTGCGCAGGACGGCGATGCGCTCGGTGCCCGGGTTGTTGCGCAGCCCCTCGATCATCTCGCGCACCTCGCGGGCGGGATCGTCGGGCAGCGGCACGAAGTCGGCCGTCTTGACGTACTCGACCGCGTGGCGGCCGGCGCGCTTGCCGAAGACGTTGATGTCGAGCAGCGAGTTCGTGCCGAGGCGGTTCGAGCCGTGCACCGACACGCATGCGCACTCGCCCGCCGCGTACAGGCCGGGGACGACGGTCGTGTTGTCGCTCAGCACCTGCGCGTCGGTGTTGGTCGGGATGCCGCCCATGGCGTAGTGCGCGGTCGGCATGACCGGCACGGGCTCGACGACGGGATCGACTCCGAGGTAGGTGCGCGCGAACTCGGTGATGTCGGGGAGCTTCGTCTCGAGCACTTCGGCGCCCAGGTGCGTGCAGTCCAGCAGCACGTAGTCGCGGTGCGGGCCGGCGCCGCGGCCCTCAGCAACCTCCTGCACCATGCAGCGGCTCACGATGTCGCGCGGCGCGAGGTCCTTGATCGTGGGGGCGTAGCGCTCCATGAAGCGCTCGCCCGTGACGTTGCGCAGGATCGCGCCCTCGCCGCGGGCGCCCTCGGTGAGGAGGATGCCGAGCCCTGCGAGGCCGGTCGGATGGAACTGGAAGAACTCCATGTCCTCCAGCGGGAGGCCCTTGCGCCAGATGATGCCGACGCCGTCGCCCGTGAGCGTGTGGGCGTTGGACGTGGTCTTGAAGATCTTGCCGAAGCCGCCCGTCGCGAAGATGACGGCCTTCGAGTGGAAGACGTGCAGGTCGCCCGTCGCCAGCTCGTACGCGACGACTCCCGCGACCTGCGTCGCGCCGTCCGCGTCCTTCACCGTGATGAGGTCGAGGACGTAGAACTCGTTGAAGAAGTTGATGCCGAGCTTGACGCAGTTCTGGAACAGCGTCTGCAGGATCATGTGGCCGGTGCGGTCGGCCGCGTAGCACGCACGGCGCACGGGCGTCTTGCCGTGATCGGCGGTGTGACCGCCGAACCGGCGCTGGTCGATCTTGCCCTCGGGCGTGCGGTTGAACGGCAGGCCCATGTTCTCGAGGTCGATGACCGCGTCGATCGCCTCTTTCGCGAGGATCTCGGCCGCGTCCTGGTCGACGAGGTAGTCGCCGCCCTTGACGGTGTCGAAGGTGTGCCACTCCCACGAGTCGTCCTCGACGTTCGCGAGGGCCGCGGCCATGCCTCCCTGTGCCGCGCCGGTGTGCGAGCGCGTCGGGTAGAGCTTGGTGATGACGGCCGTCCGCGCTCCCGGACCTGCCTCGATCGCCGCACGCATTCCTGCGCCGCCGGCGCCCACGATGACGATGTCGAACTGGTGATAGTGGACGCCGTTCTTCACGACGCCGTCAGCGGTCTGGGTGCTCACGTGATTGGGGTGCTTTCCGTCTCTGTTGAGTGTCGTCGCGGCGTCAGACGCAGCGTTCCTGCAGCCACTGCGCGCTCTGGTCGGTCAGACCGAGGCACGGGTCGAAGGTGAAGACCACGAGGGTTCCGAGGACGATCAGGAATCCCGCGGCGAGCCACAGGGCCCACACGAGCACGCGACGCGTGCCCTCGTGGGTCACGTAGTCGTTGACGATCGTGCGCATGCCGTTCGCGCCGTGGATGAGGGCGAGCCACAGCATGAGCACGTCCCACCACTGCCAGAACGGGCTCGCGAACTTGCCCGCCACGAAGCCGAAGTCGATCGCGTGGATGCCGTCGCCGACCATGAGGTTGACGAAGAGGTGCCCGAAGATGAGGACGATCAGCAGCACGCCTGAGGCGCGCATGTAGATCCAGCCCCATTTCTCGAGGTTGCCGCCGCGCTTGCTGCGCGGGGCGATGGGGGTGCGGGGATCGGCGATCGAGACGCCCTGTGCGGTGCTCATCAGTGGCCCCCTCCCATGCCGCCGAAGACGTTCATGAGGTGACGCGGCGTGAAGGCCAGCATCGTCACCGCCCACACGCCGATGACGCCCCACCACAGCTGGCGCTGGTGGCGCGTGGCCCACGGCCAGAAGTCGACGAGCATGACGCGCAGGCCGTTGAACGCGTGGTACGCGACGGCCGCGACGAGCACGACCTCGCCGAGTCCCATGATCGGGTTCTTGTAGGTGCCGATCACCGCGTCGTACGCCTCGGGCGAGACGCGGATGAGGGCCGTGTCGAGCACGTGCACCAACAGGAAGAAGAAGATCGCCACGCCGGTGATGCGGTGCAGCACCCACGACCACATGCCTTCGCGGCCGCGGTACAGCGTTCCGCGGGGGGTTCGCGACGTGGTCTCGGATACCGACGGTGTGACGCGCGCTGGAGCAGACACGGCCCGTCCTTCCTAGGGGTAGAACGCGGATGGCCGGGGCACTTCGTCGGCCCCGGATCGGATCCCGGACGCTTCACAGCGCCCCGACCATCCTATTCCCGTCGAGGAGGCGCTTGGATCACCCACGGCTGCGGCGTCCCGCCGGTCAGGAATCGTGCCGGACCGTCCGCGCGGTTAGCCTGTGAGCATGGCCGGACCGATCGAGGACTTCTACGCCGTCATCCCCGCAGGCGGGATCGGCTCCCGGCTGTGGCCGCTCTCACGCGCGGACGCGCCCAAGTTCCTGCACGATCTGACCGGCTCCGGGCACACGCTCCTGCACGACACGTGGAAGCGGCTCGAGCCGCTCACAGGTCCCGACCGGATCGCGGTCGTGACCGGTCGCGCGCACCGTGCCGCGGTCGAGAAGGAGCTGCCGGGCATCCTCGACAAGAACCTCTTCCTCGAGTCCGAGCCGCGCGACTCGACGGCCGCCATCGGCCTCGCCGCCGCCGTGCTCGCGCGCCGCGAGCCGGATGTCATCATCGGCTCCTTCGCCGCCGACCACGTCATCCGCGTGCCGCACCTGTTCGAGTGGGCGGTTCGCCAGGCGGTCGAGGTCGCGCGCGAGGGCTTCGTGTGCACGATCGGCATCCAGCCGAGCGAGCCGTCCATCGGCTTCGGCTACATCAAGAAGAAGCGCGCGCTCGTGATCGAGGGGGCGCCCGAGGCGGCGCTCGTCGAGAGCTTCGTCGAGAAGCCCGACCTCGAGACCGCGAAGGAGTACTTCGCATCGCGCGACTACCTGTGGAACGCGGGCATGTTCATCTCGCGGGCCGACGTGCTGCTGGGTGAGATCGCCGACAACCAGCCCGCCCTCTACGCAGGACTCATGGACCTCGCCGAAGCGTGGGACAACCGCGACGCGCGCGGCCCCGTCGTCGACCGCGTGTGGCCCACGCTGCCCAAGATCGCGATCGACTACGCCGTCGCCGAGCCCGCTGCCGAGAAGGGACGCCTCGCCGTCGTGCCGGGTCACTTCGACTGGGACGACGTCGGGGACTTCGCGAGCCTCGCGAAGCTCAACTCGAAGGGCCGCAAGAACGACCTCGCGGTGCTCGGCAAGAACGCGAGGATCCTGTCGGATGCGGCATCCGGGATCGTCGTGAGCCAGACGTCGCGAGTGATCAGCCTCATCGGCGTGAACGACATCGTCGTCGTCGACACGGATGACGCGCTGCTGGTGACCACGAGCGAGCACGCCCAGCGCGTGAAGGGCGTCGTCGACGCCCTCAAGCTCAACGGGCGCGGCGACGTCCTCTAAGGCATCCTGCGAGACGCGCTCGCCCTCTGTTGCGTCTTTGTAACCATTCGGCCCGAGGCCCGGTCCGGGCGTGCAACCGCCTGGTGACACTGGGTAACTTCTCTATGCACCCGCGAGGTCCGCGGGGTCTTCTCCCGTGGAGGTTGAGTTGACCGTTTCCACCCGAAAGCGACTGCTCGGCGGCTTGGTCGCCGCCAGCATGTTCGTCGCTCTTGCCGGCTGTGCGTCGGCCCCCGAAGACACCGGCGAGACCGGCGGTGCGGACGCCGGCGGCGCCGTCGACGGCTTCCTGCCCTGCATGGTCTCCGACGCGGGCGGCTTCGACGACAAGTCGTTCAACCAGCTCGGCTACGAGGGCCTCGAGCGCGCCGCCGACGAGCTGGGCGTCGACTTCAAGGCCGTCGAGTCCAGCTCCGAGTCCGACTACGCGCCGAACATCACGAGCCTCATCGACCAGGGCTGCACCCTGATCATCACCGTCGGCTTCGCGCTCGCCGCGGCCGCGGGCGAGGCCGCCACGGCCAACCCCGACATCGAGTTCGTGTCGATCGACGACGTCGTCGACAACGACTTCGACGGCGAGACGGATGCACCGAACATCAAGCCGATCGTCTTCGACACCGCGCAGGCCGCGTTCCTCGCCGGCTACGCGTCGGCGTCGTTCTCGACGGCCAAGAAGGTCGGCACCTTCGGCGGAATGAACTTCCCGACCGTCTCGATCTTCATGGACGGCTTCGCCCAGGGCGTCGAGTACTGGAACGAGCAGAAGGGCGACAGCGTCGAGGTCATCGGCTGGGACCGCGCGGCTCAGGACGGTGTGTTCACGGGCGGCTTCGAGGCCAACCAGGACGCGATCAACGCCGCTCAGGGCATCGTCGACCAGGGCGTCGACGTGCTCCTGCCGGTCGGCGGCCCGATCTACCAGAGCGCCGCTTCGGTGATCCGCGGCTCCGGCCGTGAGATCGCGCTCCTCGGTGTGGACGCCGACGTGTTCGAGACCGACCCGAGCGTCGCCGACCTCCTGCTGACGTCGATCCGCAAGCTCATCGACGTCGGTGTCGAGGAGGCCGTGGTCGCAGCGGGCCAGGGCGACTTCGACCCGACCCCGTTCGTGGGCACCCTCGAGAACGGCGGCGTGGGCCTGGCCCCGTTCCACGACTTCGAGGACCGTGTGTCGCCCGAGCTGCAGGGTGAGCTCGACGAGATCGCAGCCGGCATCATCGACGGCTCGATCCCCGTCGAGTCCTACCTCGCGGGCTGACAACCGCTCCCTGTGGGGAGGCCGGCACGCCGGCCTCCCCACAGCCGTATTCGCGGTGCGACGGCGTCATCGCGCCGCCGCACCCCGCTCACTAGGATCTGCACCATGAAGCTCGAACTCCGCGGCATAACCAAGCGGTTCGGGAGCCTCGTCGCCAACGACCACATCGATCTCGTGGTCGAGCCCGGCGAGATCCACTGCCTGCTCGGCGAGAACGGCGCCGGCAAGTCCACCCTCATGAACGTCCTGTACGGGCTCTACCAGGCTGACGAAGGCGTCATCCTGCTCGACGGCCACGTGCAGAACTTCCGCGGTCCCGGCGACGCGATGCGCGCCGGGGTCGGCATGGTGCACCAGCACTTCATGCTCATCCCCGTCTTCACGGTCGCCGAGAACGTCATGCTCGGCCACGAGTCGACGAAGGCCGCGGGACTCCTCGACATCGAGGCGGCGCGCAAGCGCGTCCGCGAGATCTCGTCGCGATTCGGGTTCGACGTCGACCCGGATGCCGTCGTCGAAGACCTCCCCGTCGGCGTCCAGCAGCGCGTCGAGATCATCAAGGCCCTGTCGCGCGATGCGAAGGTGCTCGTGTTCGACGAGCCCACCGCGGTGCTCACGCCCCAGGAGACCGACGAGCTCATGGAGATCATGCGCCAGCTGCGCGAGACCGGCGCGTCGATCGTCTTCATCACCCACAAGCTCCGCGAAGTGCGCGAGGTCGCCGACCGCATCACCGTGATCCGGCTGGGCAAGGTCGTGGGCGAGGCCGAGCCGACGGCGACGAACGCCGAGCTCGCGTCGATGATGGTCGGGCGCGCGGTCGAGCTCACGGTTCACAAGGACCCGCCGAAGCCCAACGACAGCTCGCTCGTCGTCGAGGGGCTCACCGTCATCGACCCGCGCGGGCAGGTCACCGTCAACGACGTGAGCTTCGAGGTGCGCGGCGGCGAGATCCTCGCGATCGCCGGCGTCCAAGGCAACGGCCAGACCGAGCTGACCGAGGCGCTCGTCGGATTGCAGACGAAGGTGCAGGGCTCCGTGCGGCTCAACGGCGAGGAGCTGCTCGGGCGCAGCATCCGTCACATCCTCGACGCCGGCGTCGGCTTCGTGCCCGAGGACCGCAAGGAGGACGGCCTGGTCGGGGCGTTCACGATCGCCGAGAACCTCATGCTCGACCGCGCGAACGGCGAGCCGTTCGTCAAGGCCGGCAACGTGCAGCGCAAGACGCTCGAGCGCTTCGCGAAGGAGAAGTTCACCGAGTTCGATGTGCGGGCACCCGGGATCGACACCCCGGTCGGATCGCTGTCGGGCGGCAACCAGCAGAAGGTGGTGCTCGCGCGCGAGCTCAGCCGTGACCTGTCGCTGCTGGTGGCAGCCCAGCCCACGCGCGGTGTCGACGTCGGATCGATCGAGTTCATCCACAAGCGCATCGTCGCTACGCGCGACCAGGGCGTGCCCGTGATCGTCGTCTCCACCGAGCTCGACGAGGTCACCGCCCTCGCGGACCGCATCATGGTCATGTACCGCGGCAGGATCGTCGGCATCGTGCCGGGCGACACGCCACGCGACGTGCTCGGCCTCATGATGGCCGGCGTGACGCCCGAGACAGAAGGAGCCGCAGCGTGAGCTCGTCCAGCGCGCCCCTGGCGCCCGCCGAGGTGCCCCCTCCTTCCAAATGGCACGACACGTTCCTGAGGATCACGCAGGGCAATTGGCTCATCTCGGTGCTCGCCGTGCTCCTA
>NZ_DATMFG010000003.1:0-35176 GCF_035556355.1 Microbacterium sp. | reverse complement strand
TCCGGGCTCGCGGTTCTGAGCGACGCGCACCACGTCGTCACGGAACTCGCTCGGGTAGGGCTTGGGCACGATGACATCCTTCCAGGCCAGCCCCCCGGGCTAGCCAACTCAGATGTCACCTATCCGTGCAGCAGTCCCGTCCCCGGATACTTACTGGGACGTCCCATGAGACAGATCCTTCCAAGGAATCATGTCTCCGGACACGCCGGGGCGAGTCAACCTCCGTTACGGACGAGGTTGCGGCGGCACGCGCCGCGTCGAATTCACCAGCGGCGAGGCCAGCTGTTCTCTCGATGATCGCGAGCGCCCGACCAACTGCATCCGCGAACGACTCATATCCCACGGCGACGGGCACCTGCTGAGTGACGTGCTGCCTTCCAGCGCGATGTTCATGGCTGCCATTCACGACGATTACGGGACCGCTTCCGCCCCGGCCGGCTCCGGGCGAGTGACGGGCAACTTTGCATACTCGACAGAGCTGTGCCGCATGTACGAGGACGCCATGGCGTGATCAAACGCCTTCACCTCAGTGACATAAACCTGCACCCGGACCCACGGGAGTCGTCCACTCGAGCCGGTCCCGCTCGAACACGGGCGCATTCACGTCGAAGTCGACCTTGCCGGGGTGCCTGATACCGTCGAGGACATCTACGGCGCGACCGGGTCCTTCGGGTCCGGGCGCAACTGCGATCTTGTTGACACCAGAGACACGACCCCAGTGCTGGATAAACGACATACTCTCCTCCTCCCAGGTGGGCGCCGTGCCATGGTCAGCGGCCTCCGTAGGAATCGATCGTCGGATAAAGGGCGGCGCGCAGAGCCGCCTCAAGGCGAGCTACCGACCGAAGATCCGGCCAGGCCGCGCCCGCAAGAATCCGGCGCACTGTGCCCTCATCTAGGCCAGCGTCATTCGCGACGCTACGCACGCTCCGCTCCCCCATCGCAGACATGAGGTTGAGTACGAAGCATCGCGCGGCCTCACCGGCCAGATCAGCCGAGGGCGCGTCCGGCCACGACTCGGTCAGTTCCGCGGGAGTCTCACGCCGCCGGTTAGCCACAGGATCCCTCCTGTGGAACCGGTCGGCGCGAGTCCAGTCGTTTCATGTGCCAACTGCGTAATCTGTGCCAAGCAATTTGACGCGTGCCAACTTCAATGTGGTGAAAAGCCACCTACCGTGACGGCGCACAGAGACTCAGAAGTCCCAGTCCTCGTCCTCTGTCGCGACGGCCTTGCCGATGACGTACGACGAGCCCGACCCCGAGAAGAAGTCATGGTTCTCGTCGGCGTTCGGCGACAGCGCCGACAGGATCGCGGGGTTCACGTTCGTGACCGTCGACGGGAACATCGCCTCGTAGCCGAGGTTCATGAGCGCCTTGTTCGCGTTGTAGTGCAGGAAGCGCTTGACGTCTTCGGTCAGACCGATCGCGTCATAGAGGTCCTGCGTGTACTGGACCTCGTTGTCGTAGAGCTCGTAGAGCAGCGAGAACGTGTAGTCCTTGATGTCGCTGCGCTTCGCCTCGTCGACGAGCTCGAGGCCCTTCTGGAACTTGTAACCGATGTAGTACCCGTGCACAGCCTCGTCGCGGATGATGAGGCGGATGATGTCGGCCGTATTCGTCAGCTTCGCCTTCGACGACCAGTGCAGCGGCAGGTAGAACCCGGAGTAGAAGAGGAACGACTCGAGCAGCGTGGAGGCGACCTTGCGCTTGAGGGGCTCGTCGCCGCGGTAGTACTCCATGACGATCTGCGCCTTGCGCTGCAAGTTCTCGTTCTCGACCGACCACCGGAACGCGTCGTCGATCTCGGGCGTCGAGCACAGCGTCGAGAAGATCGACGAGTAACTCTTCGCGTGCACCGACTCCATGAACGCGATGTTCGTGTAGACGGCTTCCTCGTGCGGCGTCAGCGCATCGGGGATGAGCGACACCGCGCCCACCGTGCCCTGGATCGTGTCGAGCAGGGTGAGACCCGTGAACACGCGCATCGTGGTCTGCTGCTCCTCGGGCGTCAGCGTCGCCCACGACTGCACGTCGTTCGACAGCGGAACCTTCTCGGGAAGCCAGAAGTTCCCGGTCAGACGGTTCCACACCTCGAGGTCCTTGTCGTCCTCGATGCGGTTCCAGTTGATGGCCTGGACGTGGTCCAGCAGCTGCAGCTTCTCGCTCATTTCCTTCTCGTTCTCAAGAGTCCCGGTGTGGCGCGTCACAGCATGCAGCTGACGCACTCGGACAGGTTCGTGCCCTCGAGGGCCATCTGCCGCAGACGGATGTAGTAGATGGTCTTGATGCCCTTCTTCCACGCGTAGATCTGGGCCCGGTTGATGTCGCGCGTGGTCGCCGTGTCTTTGAAGAACAGCGTGAGCGACAGACCCTGGTCGACGTGCTGCGTGGCCGCGGCATACGTGTCGATGACCTTCTCGTAGCCGATCTCGTACGCGGCCTCGTAGTACTCCAGGTTCTCGTTCGTCATGAACGGCGCCGGGTAGTAGACGCGACCGATCTTGCCTTCCTTGCGGATCTCGATCTTCGACGCGATCGGGTGGATCGAGCTCGTCGAGTTGTTGATGTACGAGATCGAGCCGGTCGGCGGGACGGCTTGCAGGTTCTGGTTGTAGATGCCGTGCTTCTGGATCGAGGCCTTCAGCTCACGCCAGTCGTCCTGCGTCGGGATGTGCATGCCGGCGAAGAGCTCCTTGACCCGCTCGGTCTGCGGCTCCCACACCTGGTCGGTGTACTTGTCGAAGAACTCGCCCGTCGCGTACTTCGACTCCCAGAACCCGTCGAACACCTGGTTGCGCTCGATGGCGAGCTTGTTCGACGCGCGCAGCGCGTGGAACAGCACCGTGTAGAAGTAGATGTTCGTGAAGTCGATGCCCTCTTCGGATCCGTAGTGGATGTGCTCGCGGGCGAGGAAGCCGTGCAGGTTCATCTGCCCGAGGCCGATCGCGTGCGAACGGTCGTTGCCGTCCTCGATCGAGCGCACCGAGCGGATGTGGCTCTGGTCGCTGACTGCTGTGAGCGCGCGGATCGCGACCTCGACCGTGCGGCCCAGGTCACCGCCGTCCATCGCCAGCGCGATGTTCATCGAGCCGAGGTTGCACGAGATGTCCTTGCCGATCTCCTTGTAGGAGAGGTCCTCGTTGTAGGTGGTCGGCGTGTTGACCTGGAGGATCTCGCTGCAGAGGTTCGACATGTTGATCCGGCCCTTGATCGGGTTGGCCCGGTTCACCGTGTCTTCGAACATGATGTACGGGTAGCCCGACTCGAACTGGATCTCAGCCAGCGTCTGGAAGAACTCGCGCGCCTTGATCTTCGTCTTCTTGATGCGCGAGTCGTCGACCATCTCGTGGTACTTCTCGGTCACGGAGATGTCGCCGAAGGGCACGCCGTACACGCGCTCGACGTCGTACGGCGAGAACAGGTACATGTCCTCGTCCTTCTTGGCGAGCTCGAACGTGATGTCGGGCACCACGACGCCCAGCGAGAGCGTCTTGATGCGGATCTTCTCGTCGGCGTTCTCGCGCTTGGTGTCGAGGAACCGCATGATGTCGGGGTGGTGCGCGTTGAGGTAGACCGCACCTGCACCCTGACGCGCACCGAGCTGGTTCGCGTAGGAGAACGAGTCCTCGAGCAGCTTCATGACGGGGATGATGCCGCTCGACTGGTTCTCGATCTGCTTGATCGGCGCACCGGCCTCGCGGATGTTCGACAGCAGGAGTGCGACGCCGCCGCCGCGCTTCGAGAGCTGCAGCGCCGAGTTGATGCCGCGCGCGATCGACTCCATGTTGTCTTCGATGCGCAGCAGGAAGCAGGAGACGAGCTCACCGCGCTGGGCCTTGCCTGCGTTGAGGAACGTCGGGGTGGCCGGCTGGAAACGGCCGGCGATGATCTCTTCGACGAGCTCGATCGCGAGCTCCTGGTCGCCGTCGGCGAGCGCGAGGGCGGTCATCACGACGCGGTCCTCGAAGCGCTCGAGGTAGCGCTTGCCGTCGAAGGTCTTGAGCGTGTAGCTCGTGTAGTACTTGAACGCGCCGAGGAAGGTCTCGAAGCGGAACTTCTTCGAGTAGGCGAGGTCGTTGAGCTTCTGGATGAACTCGAACGGGTACTTCTCCAGCACGGTCGGCTCGTAGTAGTTCTTCTCGACGAGGTAGTCGAGCCGCTCCTTGAGGGAGTGGAAGAACACCGTGTTCTGGTTGACGTGCTGCAGGAAGTACTCGCGCGCAGCCCGCTTGTCGGCGTCGAACTGGATCTTGCCGTCGGGGCCGTACAGGTTCAGCATCGCGTTGAGGGCGTGGTAGTCCAGCCCCTCGAAGCGCGGGTCGTCCTTGTAGCTCGTCTCCGTCAGTGCTGCTGCTTCCACCATCGTTCCAATCCTTCGCTCACGCGATCGACGTCTTCGGGCGTGCCGAACAATTCGAGCCGATACAAGTGCGGCACGTGGCACTTGCGGCTGATGATCTCGCCGGCGAGCCCGAAGGACTCGCCGAAGTTCGTGTTGCCCGCGGAGATCACTCCGCGGATGAGGCTCCGGTTGTGCTCGTCGTTGAGGAACCGGATCACCTGCTTGGGCACGGCCCCCTTCTCCGCCCCGCGGCCCTGGCCTCCGCCGTACGTCGGCGTGACGAGCACATACGGCTCATCGACGTACGGCGTCGGATCGGCGCTGTGGAGCGGGATGCGCACGGCGCGCAGGCCGAGCTTCTCGATGAAGCGGGCTGTGTTGCCCGAGACGCTCGAGAAGAAGACCAAGAGCGGTGCACTCGTAGCGACTGCGCTCATTGCTCACCCCCCGCTTCTTGAGCGTCGCCGAACGACCCCTGCCGAGCGGGCCGCGAACGGCCCGTCGGACTTCAGTGAAGGGTCAGGCCAGACGGGCTGCGAGCTCGTCGATCTTGTCGGGACGGAAGCCCGACCAGTGGTCCTCATCGGTGATGACGACCGGCGCCTGGAGGTAGCCCAGCGCCTTGACCTGTTCGAGGGCTGCCGGGTCCTCGGAGAGGTCGTGAACCTCGTATTCGATGCCCTTCGAGTCGAGCGCGCGGTAGGTCGCCGTGCACTGAACGCAGGCGGGCTTCGTGTAGACCGTGATCGCCATGTTGGACCTGTCTCTCCCTCACATCCGATTCTCTTCCGGCAGTTCCCCCCGCCGGGACACCAATACTACATATGGGTACCGACATTCGGTACAACCACAAGGGATAGTAGTTACATCCGTGTAGTTTTCCACCGCTCCCCACATGTACAACACAGGTTCTCCACCGATCCATCCACAGATCGGCAAGTCTCGAGAAGCCTGGAAAACGCCTGAACGACGGGGTTTCCGGATGCCACGGCCGCATCCGTCCACAGGTGGGACGCTAGGCGGGGCATCCGACATCGGAATCTCGTCCACAGCGTCTTCTCGGCGTGTCGCGGCGTGTCGTCGGCGTGTCGCGCGCGATGGCGGCGTGTCGCGCGCGCGATAGCGTTGACGCGTGGCGGGGTACCGGGATCTTCTGCGCACACCGGGCGTGGGGCGCATCATCGCGGCTCAGTTGACGGCGCGGTTCCCGAACGGCATGACGAGCCTCGCGATCCTGCTGCACGTCGAGCAGGTCACCGGCTCGTACGGGGCCGCCGGCCTCGTGCTCGCCGCCACGAGCGTCGGCCAGGCGGTCGCCGGTCCGGTCACGAGCCGGTGGATGGGTGTATGGGGCATGCGGCGCGTCCTCACGACGACCCTCGTCATCTGCGCGCTCGGGCTGACCGCGATGGCGCTGATCCGGATGCCGCTCCCCGCGTACATGGCGCTGGGTCTGGTCACCGGTCTGTCGACCCCGCCCGTGCAGTCCGCCGTCCGCACGATCTACCCCAAGATGGTCAACTCGCGGCAGCTCACTCCGCTGTTCTCGCTCGACGCGAGCCTGCAGGAGATCATCTGGATCATCGCCCCCGTGCTCATCACGTTCGTCTCGACGCAGGTCGGCACGGTGCAGGGCCTGCTCACGATCGTCGTGATCCTCGTCGGCGGCGGAGTGTGGTTCATCCTCTCCCCCGAGGTCGGGCGCGTCCGCATCCCACGCAGCCGCCGCAGCTTCGGCAAGGTACTCGGAAAGCCCGCGGTGCTGCTCGCCACGATCATCGGCTTCCTCCTCATCGGCGCCGCCGCCACGGTCGAGGCGGGGGTCGTCGCGACCTTCGGGCACGAGGGCTTCGAAGCGGGAATCGTGCTCGCGCTCTTCTCCGTCGGCAGCCTCGCGGGCGGTCTCGCACTCGGTCACATCCCGATCGGACCGTGGGCGATGGCGCGGCGCATGCTCATCGTGACGGTCGGGCTCTCGCTCACGGCGCTCATGCTCGACGTCGCGTGGATGGGCGGCACCGTGGGCTGGCTCAGCGCAACGCTCATCGTGGCGGGCATCGGTCTGGCCCCCGTGCTCACGGTGCTGTTCGCGATCACGACGGCGAGCGTCAAGTTCAGCGAGACCGCCGAGGCGTTCGGGTGGATCGGCACCGGCCAGCTCATCGGCGCGGCGGCGGGTTCGGCCGTCGCCGGCTTCCTCATCGACGACATCGGGCCGCAGGGCGCCTACGTCGCCGCGGCCGCGTTCGCCCTCGTCGGTCTCATCGTGTCGGTCGCGTGCGTGCGCGGCTTCCCCGACCTGCGGCACGGCGACGCGAGCCCCATCCCCGACACCGAGCCGGTGAGCACGATCACGGGCCGGACGATGCTGCCCTGATAGGCACACACCTCAGGATCTGCACAGGACTCGGTCAGCAGGAACCACCCGGCGGCATACTCTTCTCATCCCGATCAGCGACGATCGAGGAGGGGGCATGAGCGCGGCCGACGAGGACGGCGATGCCGATGATGTGCGCAACGAGTCCGGTCATCGGTCGATCTGGCTGCGGCCCGCCGGCATCTCGGCGCTGGCTGCGGTGGCAGCGGTGATCGTGACACTCGTCGGCGTGCTCGTGAGCCTTCAACAGGGTGCGTCGTCGACGCAGCATCCGCCGGCCCAGCAGTCATCGACGAGTTCCGATCGACCGGCGCTCTTCGTCTACGGCTCATCCATGCCGGGGCAGTCGCGCTACGACCTCATCGCGGAGTATGTCCTGGAGTCGAAGGCGGATGCCGCGGAAGGCTTCCTGTACGACTCCGGGCTCGGATACCCGCTGGCCAAGTTCGGACCGGGGGGCGAGGTTCCCGGGGTCGTGCTTTACCTGCATCCGGAGACGGCAGACGACGTGCTCCGCGAGATGACACGCGTGGAGAGCGGCCTGTTCCACCCTCGAAGGATCCGCACGCAGGGCGGCGTCACCGCGACCGCGTACGAATGGATCGGCGCCACCGACGGATTCCCGCGCATCGCCGAGTGGGACGGGTCCACGGCAGACTACGGGCTCATCGTCGACGAGCGCACGCTCGCCGTGGGCGACTGCTACAGCCGGACCGCGCGCGCCTTGGAGGTCATGACCACCTTGTGCGCCGCACCGCACGCATACGAGGTGTTCGCGCTCGTCGATGCCGGTGGCGATGCGCAAGCGTCGTGCGAGGGTGAGTTCGCAGCGTTCGTGGGGCTGCCCTATGCCGAATCCATCCTGGAGGTCGAGTACGTGGCGTCCGACCGAGGCGCCACCTGCGTCGTGTTCGAGCCCGAGGTCCTGACCTCCGGCGGCCTCGCGAGCGCCCGTCGCTGAGACCCCTCACGCGATGCGACGGAGCAGCTCGAGCACCGCGAGCGCGTACGCATCCGCCGGCTCCGGATGCTCGAACACGAGGGTCTCGCCGGCAACCTCGATCGTGACCTCGTGCGTGTCGGGCAGGCGTCGCAGCGACCGGAAGGCGCCGCGCAGCAGCTCGCGCAGCTGGTGCTCGTGGGGCAGCCACAGCGCGTCCTCGAGCGCGACGGAATCCAACGCCCACTCGGTCGTGCCGTTGAACGCGAGGAGCTTGCCGGTCGGGTACTCGCGCGGCTCGATCGTCATCTCGCTCACGACGAAGACATCCGCCTCGAACTCGGGTTCGTCGAGCTGGAACCGGTCGCCCGAGCGCGGATGCCACACGAGGCCCGCGTCGCGCAGCGCGATCGCCAGATCGGTCGAGATCATGACGCCAGCGTAGGGCGGTCGGGAGGGCTCACTGCCGGAGTCCGCCGAGATCCTGCCGATTCGCAGGCGCCGGCACAGGCGGCATCCGCACGGACTCTAGGCTGATCCGCATGCCCGCACCCGTCACCCTCCCCCGTCGCTCGTGGGGCGACCCCGCCGCCGCGCGGCGCGCCCTGCTCGTCCACGGTCTCGGCTCGAGCGCCGCGCTCATGTGGCGGTTCGGAGTCGCGCTGGCCGACGACGGGTGGCGGGCGGATGCCGTCGACCTGCGCGGCCACGGGGACGCGCCGCGCGCGCTCGACTACACGCTCGAGGCGTACGCGGCCGACCTCGCGGCGACGCGGGCCGCATCCGGATCGTGGGATCTCGTGATCGGGCACTCGCTCGGTGGAGCCGCGGCGACCCTCGTCGCGTCGCGCGACCAGTCGTGGGCGAAGAGGCTCGTCCTCGTCGACCCGGCGATCCACCTGACGGCCGCCGACCGCGAGAACGTGCGCGTGAGCCAGGAGGAGGCGTTCGCGGATCCGTCCGTCGAGGCGGTGCGGGCGCAGCATCCGTCGTGGCACGAGATCGACATCGAGCTCAAGGCGACCGCCGCGCGGCAGGCGAGCCGGTGGGCGGTCGAGCAGACGAGCGCGCAGAACGCGGACTGGGATGTGCGCGACGCTGCGGTGCGCCTCGTGGTGCCGACGCACGTGATCGCCTCCGACCCTGCGGTGTTCAGCCTTTTCGCCGGCAAGCCCGCGGCCGAGGTCGTTCATGAGAACCGCAGCATCACGATGTCGGTCGTCACGGGGGCGGGGCACTCGCCCCACCGCGACAAGCCGGACGACACGATCGCGCACCTGCGGGAGGCCCTGCGCCGCTGACGAGGGCCAGAATGGGCGGGTGAGCGAATTCGACCCCTCCGCGTTCCTGTCCGACGAGCTGCTCGAGCGCATCCGCTCGCGTGCCGCGGGATACGACCGCGACAACACCTTCCCTCAGGAGGACCTCGACGAGCTGCGCGCCGCGGGCTACCTCGCGATCCTCGTGCCCGCCGAGCTCGGCGGCGCCGGGCTCGGGCTGGCCGAGGCCTCCGTTCTTCAGCAGCGCCTCGCCGGCGCCGCACCGGCCACCGCCCTCTCGGTCAACATGCACCTCGTGTGGACGGGGGTCGCGAAGGTCCTCGCCGACCGCGGCATCGACTCGCTGCGGTTCGTGCAGGAGGGCGCCGCCGCGGGCGAGCTCTTCGCGTTCGGCATCAGCGAAGCGGGCAACGACCTCGTGCTGTTCGGGAGCGACACGGATGCCGCGCCCCGCCCCGACGGCGGGTACGCGTTCACCGGCACGAAGATCTTCACGTCGCTCGCACCGGCCTGGACACAGCTCGGACTGCACGGCCTCGACACGACGAGCGACGACGGTCCGAAGATGGTCTACGCCTTCGTGTCGCGCTCCGAGGAGGCCGAGGGCCGCGTCGTGACGCGCGACGACTGGGACACGCTCGGCATGCGTGCGACGCAGAGCCGCACGACCGAGCTGCACGGGGCGATCGCGCCCGCCGACCGCGTCGTGCGCCGTCTCGACCCGGGGCCGAACCCCGACCCCATCGTGTTCGGCATCTTCAGCGTCTTCGAGCTGCTCCTCGCGTCGGTGTACACCGGCATCGCGCGACGCGCGCTCGACCTGGCGGTCGAGACGGCGGGCAAGCGCCGGTCGAAGAAGACGGGACTCGCGTACAGCCAGGACCCCGACATCCGCTGGCGCGTCGCCGACATGGCCCTCGCGTACGACGCGCTGCCCCCGCAGCTGTGGTCCCTCTCTCGCGACGTCGACGAGCGCGTGGACCACGGCGCGCGCTGGTTCTCGTTGCTGTCGGGCATCAAGCACCGTGCGGTGACGATGGCCAAGCGCGTCGTCGACGACGCAGTGCTCGTCGCGGGCGGCTCGTCCTACTTCTCGTCGAACGAGCTGGGGCGGCTGTACCGCGACGTGCTCGCGGGGCTGTTCCACCCGTCCGACCCCGAGTCGGCGCATTCGACGGTCGCGACGGCGTGGCTGGGTCCGCTCGAGAGCTGACGGCACGGCGTCGAGGAAACGATCAGGAATCGAGAAGACCCGGCGGATGCCGCATCCGTAGCGTAGAGGCATGAGCACAGTGAAAGACACCAAGTCCGGATTCAGCGCCGACGAGCGTGCAGCCATGAAGCAGCGCGCGGCCGAGCTCAAGGCCCAGAGGGCGGCGAAGTCGAAGGCCGACGACCTGCAGGGTGTGCTCGACGCCATCGCGAAGCTCCCTGAGGCGGACCGCGTGCTCGCAGAGCGTATCCACGAGATCGTCACGACGGTCGCCCCGAGCCTCGACCCCAAGACGTGGTACGGCTTCCCCGCCTACTCGCGCAACGGCAAGGTCGCGGTGTACTTCAAACCGGCGTCGAAGTTCAACGACCGCTATGCGACGCTCGGCTTCGAGCAGGCCGCACAGCTGGACGACGGACAGATGTGGCCCGTCGCGTTCGCCCTGCTGTCGATCACGCCGGCCGAAGAGGAGCGCATCGCCGAACTCGTGAAGCGTGCCGCGGGCTGACCCCGATCGGTCCCGCACGCGCCCGTCGCCGTCTTCAGCGGCACGGGCGCGTGCGAGGATGACCGCATGACGCGCACGCCGACGGCCCTCCTGAGTCCGGCCGACCAGGAGCGTCGCCACGGCCTGCGCGTCATGAAGGGCGTGGCCCTCGGCGCCCTGCTGTTCATGGCGGCGCTGTTCGCGGTCGCGTTCGCGCTGCAGGAGCCGTACCCGTGGCTCGCCTACGTGCGTGCCGCGGCGGAGGGCGGCATGGTCGGTGCGCTCGCGGACTGGTTCGCGGTGACGGCGCTGTTCCGGCATCCGCTCGGGATCCCGATCCCGCACACCGCCATCATCCCGAACCGCAAGGACGAGATCGGCCGCAACCTCGGCGAATTCGTCGAGACGGAGTTCCTGCGCGGCGAACTCGTGCGCACGAAGCTGGAGTCGACGCCGATCGCCGCACGCCTCGGCGAGTGGCTGCGCGAACCGCCTCATGCCGAGCGGGTCGGCGAAGAGGCATCCGTCGTCGCGTCGGGCCTGTTGCGCGCGCTGAGCGACGACGACGTGCAGGAGGTCATCGAGGCCCTCGCGCGCGAGCACCTCATCGCGCCCGAGTGGGGACCGCCGCTCGGCGGGTGGCTCGAGCGCGTCGTCGAGGGAGGCGCGCACCACGGGGCCGTCGACCTCGCGGTCGACAGCGTCGCGGGATGGCTCGAAGCCAACCACGACGCGTTCCGGGGGCTCGTGTCGCGGCGGCTGCCGTCGTGGGTGCCTTCGATCGCGCAGCGACTCGTCGACGATGCCGTGTACAACGAGGCGGTCAAGTTCGTCTCGGCGATGCAGCGGGACCCGCGGCATCCGGCCCGCCTCGCCATCGACGGCTACCTCGCCCGCCTCGCCGAGCACCTGCAGCACGACCCCGCCACGATCGGACGCCTGGAAGACGCGAAGGTCGCGGTGTTCGACAGCCCGCGTGTGCGCGAGCTCGCGGGCGAGGCCTGGAACGCGGCGAAGTCGGGACTGCTGACGTCGCTCGCCGACCGCGACAGCGCGCTGCGGCGTCGCATGACCGACGCGCTCGTCCAGATCGGCGAACGGCTGGTGACGGATGCCTCGCTGCAGCGCCGCGTCGACACCCTCGTCACCGACGCGGCGGTCGTGCTGGTCGACCGCTACCGGCACGACATCGCCTCGATCATCACCGACACGGTCGAGCGGTGGGATCCCGCCGAGACGACCGAGAAGATCGAGCTCATGGTCGGTCGCGACCTGCAGTACATCCGCCTGAACGGCACGATCGTCGGCGCGCTCGCGGGCCTCGTGATCTTCTCCGTCGCGCACGCTCTGCTGGGCTGACTGAGGGCTACCGCGGTGGTCGGCGCGATGGCCGCGTCGGTAGCCTGGGGGCATGGCCGACAGCGGCGAGAACCTCGTCTTCAGCTACGGCACCCTGCTCGAGCCCGACGTGCAGCGCGCGGTGTTCGGACGCGCGCTCGACGGCGAGGATGACGTGCTCGTCGGCTACACGATCGACTACATCGACGTGCCCGACCCGCGCGTGTTCGAGCTGTCGGGAAAGTCCGTGCATCCGATCATCCGGCCCACCGGGAACGCCCTCGACAAGGTGGTCGGCAAGGTCCTGAGGCTCACCGACGAGGAACTCGACGCCGGCGACGACTACGAACAGTCGATGTACCGGCGGGCAGCCGTGGCCCTCGCAAGCGGACGCACCGCGTGGGTGTACATCTCGACTCCCGAAGGAGACCTGCGTGACTCTGCCGACTGATCCGCTGTGGCCGCGAGCGGGCGGGTGGCCGGCGCCTGAGCCCGGCACCGATGCGGATGCCGCGCTGCTCGGCGTACCCACGTGGCGCACTTCGCTGTCGCCGACGGGCGCTCACGCGACACCGGCGGCGGTGCGCGAGGCGCTGCGCCGCTACTCGCCGACGGTCCTGCTGCAGGGCGAACCCGAACGGCACGCGATCGCGGGGCCCGTCGAACCCGTGGATCTCGATGAGGTGCTGCGGATCGTGGACGCGGGCGACGTCGACGAGCCGGACGGCCCCGACGGCGAGGCGACCGCGCGCGAGGCGGTCGCGCGCTTCGCCGAGCGGACCGGACTCGTGATCGCGCTCGGCGGCGACAACTCCGCGACCTACCCCGTCGCACAGGGCGCGCGGGCGACGGGGCTCATCACGATCGACGCGCACTTCGACCTGCGCGACGGCGTCTCGAACGGCTCGCCCGTGCGGCGGCTCGTCGAGGACGGCCTCGACCCGTCGCGCATCGTGCAGCTGGGCATCGCGGACTTCGCGAACTCCTCCGCGTATGCGCGCCGCGCGGCGGAATGGGGCATCACGGTCGTGACCTGCGAGGAGCTGCGCCGCCGCGGAGCGGCCGACGTGATCGCCGACGCGCTCGACGTCGCCGGAGCGTGGCCGGGCGACGAGGCGTCCGGAGTCCGCGTCCATCTCGACGTCGACGTCGACGTGTGCGACCGCGCAGTCGCCCCGGGGTGCCCGGCGTCGGTGCCCGGCGGACTCGAGGCACGCGAGCTGCGCGCGCTGGTGCGGGCGGCCGGGGCGGACCCGCGCGTCACGAGCGCCGACATCGTCGAGGTCGACGCGACGGCGGATGCCGCGGACGGCCGCACCGTGCGGCTCGCGGCGCTGTGCGTGCTCGAGCTGCTCGCGGGGCGTGCGCTGCGCGCCGCAGACAACGCCCGTGGCATGCTGAGCGCATGATCTCGCTCGCGCTCGTGCGGCACGCCAAGTCGGATTGGAGCACGGTGAAGCGCCCCGACGGGCGCCTCGTCGCCGACCACGACCGCCCGCTCAACGACCGTGGCGGGCGCGACGCGCCCCGCATGGCGCAGCGGCTCGCCGACGCGGGGTTCCGCGCCGACGTCGTGCTCTCGAGCACCGCGCTGCGCGCCCGCACGACCGCTGAGGCGTTCGCCGACGCGCTCGGGGCGCCGCTGTCGCTCGAAGACGAGCTGTACGGAGCCTCGTCGAAGACGCTGTGGGCCGTGGCGTCGGCGGCGGGGCATCCGCGTGTTCTCGTCGTCGCGCACGACCCTGGCATGAGCGCGCTCGCCGCCCACCTGTCGCGCGACCGCATCGAGCACATGCCGACGTGCGCGGTCGCGACGTTCACCTGGGACACCGACGACTGGGACGTCGCCGACTCCCTCGAACCCGTCGACTGGACGTACGACACGCCCCGCTGACGCCGCCGACGGTGCGCTCAGAGCGGGGCGCCGTCCTTCCACACGCGCGCGACGAGCGGCACGCCCGGGCGGTACGCGAGATGCGTGCGCGTCGGCGCCTCGAGCAGCACGAGGTCGGCGCGAAGGCCGGGTGCGATCACGCCGACGTCGTCGCGGCGCAGGGCGCGCGCCCCTCCGGCGGTCGCCGCCCACACCGCCTCGGCCGGGGCCATGCCCATCTCGCGCACGGCGAGGGCGATCATGAGCGGCATCGAGCTCGTGAAGCTCGACCCCGGGTTGCAGTCACTCGCGATCGCGACGGTCACGCCCGCGTCGATGAGCCGCCGCGCGTCGGGGTACGGCTGGCGCGTCGAGAACTCGACACCGGGCAGGAGGGTCGCGACCGTGCGGGAGGAGGCGAGCGCCGCGACATCCGCATCGTCGAGGTAGGTGCAGTGATCGACGGATGCCGCGCCCATCGCGACCGCGAGGCGGACGCCCTCCCCGGTACCGAGCTGGTTCCCGTGCACGCGCGGCTCGAGACCGTGCGCGACGCCGGCGGCGAGCACGCGTCGGGACTCCTCGGGCGTGAACGCGCCCGTCTCGCAGAAGACGTCGACCCAGCGGGAGTGCGGCGCGCACGCGCTCAGCATCGCGCCGCACACGAGATCCACATAGTCGTCGCGGCGGTCGGCGTACTCAGGCGGCACGACGTGCGCACCGAGGAAGGTCACCTCGGGCGTGACCTCCGCTGCGAGGCGCGCCAGGCGCTCCTCGTCGGCGACGGTGAGCCCGTAGCCCGTCTTGACCTCGAACGTCGTCGTGCCCTGAGCGTGCAGTTCCGCCACGAACGACCGCAGCCGCCGGCGCAGCGCATCGTCGCTCGCCTCGCGCGTCGCGGCGACCGTGCGCCGTATGCCTCCCGCGGCATACGGCGCCCCCTTCATGCGGGCTTCGAACTCGTCGGCGCGGTCGCCCGCGAACACGAGGTGGGTGTGGCTGTCGACGAACCCCGGGATGACAGCCCGCCCTTCGGCATCGACGACCTCGACGTGCTCCTCATGCCGGGTTCGGGGCGGATTTCCGACGTCGGGGCGCACTTCTTCCGCCCCGAAGTCGGGATCGCGCCCCAAACCGAGTGCGCGGGCCTCCGCCGAGGTGCCGACCCAGGCGATCCGCTCACCCTCGATGAGCACCGCCGCATCACGGCGCGTGCCGCATGGATCGTCGGGCGTGCCGACGTTCGTCGTGAGCTCGCCGATGTTCGTGATGAGCGTGGCCTTCACCGCATCCGTCCCCTCTGTCCTCCACCCCTGCTCCACTCTGCCCCCGCTCCCCGCTCCACCCCCGGCCCGCCCGTCGAGATTGCGCGAAATGCGAATCGGATGCTGCATCCGCCGTCATTCGCGCGATCTCGGCGCCCGGTGGCGGCCGCCGGCCCGCACGGGTCAGTCGTCGAGCATCGGGACCTTGAGGCCGCGCTCGCGCGCGACCTCCTTCGCCCGCTCGTACCCCGCGTCGACGTGCCGCATGACGCCCGAACCGGGGTCGTTCGTCAGCACGCGCTCGAGCTTCTCGGCGGCGAGCGCCGATCCGTCGGCGACCGTGACCTGCCCGGCGTGGATCGAGCGCCCGATGCCGACGCCGCCGCCGTGGTGGATCGACACCCACGCGGCACCGGATGCGGTGTTGAGGAGCGCGTTCAACAGGGGCCAATCCGCGATCGCATCGGACCCGTCGGCCATCGCCTCGGTCTCGCGATACGGGCTCGCGACGGAACCGGCGTCGAGGTGGTCGCGGCCGATCACGATGGGCCCCGACAGCTCGCCCGACGCGACCATCTCGTTGAACTTGAGCCCCGCGAGGTGGCGCTCCTTGAACCCGAGCCAGCAGATGCGGGCCGGCAGGCCCTCGAAGTGCACGGCGTCGCCCGCCTTCTCGAGCCATCGCACGAGCCCGGCGTTCTCGGGGAACAGCTCCATGACGGCACGGTCGGTCCTGCGGATGTCCTCCGGGTCGCCCGAGAGTGCGACCCAGCGGAAGGGTCCGCGCCCCTCGGCGAACTGCGGCCGGATGTACGCCGGCACGAAGCCCGGGAACTCGAACGCGCGGTCGAATCCGCCGAGCTTGGCCTCCGCGCGGATCGAGTTGCCGTAGTCGAAGACCTCCGCGCCCGCGTCCTGGAAGCCGACCATCGCGGCGACGTGCTTGGCCATGCTGCCGCGAGCACGGGCGGTGAAGGCCTCGGGGTCGCGTTCGGCCTCGGCCCTCCAGTCCTCGAACGCGATGCCCACCGGGAGGTACGCGAGCGGGTCGTGCGCGCTCGTCTGGTCGGTCACGACGTCGACCGTGACCTCGCCCGCCTGGTGGCGCGCGAGCAGGTCGGGGAAGACCTCGGCGGCGTTGCCGAGGACTCCGACGGAGAGTGCCTCGCCGGCGTCTTTGGCGGCGAGGACGCGGGTGAGGGCCACGTCGAGATCGGTCGTGTACTCGTCGAGGTAGCCGTGTTCGACGCGACGCTTCAGCCGCGACTCGTCGACGTCGACGATGAGGACGACTCCCCCGTTGAGGGTCACGGCGAGCGGTTGCGCACCACCCATGCCGCCGCAGCCCGCCGTGAGCGTGAGGGTGCCGGCCAGGGATGCGGTCGACGGGTCGGCGCCGCGCTTCTCGGCGAGCGAGCGCGCGACGGCCGCGAACGTCTCGTACGTGCCCTGCAGGATGCCCTGCGTGCCGATGTAGATCCACGACCCCGCGGTCATCTGCCCGTACATCGTGAGGCCGAGCTCCTCGAGCCGGCGGAACTCGGGCCACGTCGCCCAGTCGCCCACGAGGTTCGAGTTCGCGATGAGCACCCGCGGCGCCCATTCGTGCGTGCGGAAGACCCCGACCGGCTTGCCTGACTGCACGAGCAGCGTCTCGTCGGGCTCGAGCTCGTCGAGCGTGCGCACGATCGCGTCGAACGCCTTCCACGAGCGGGCCGCGCGGCCCGTGCCGCCGTACACGACGAGGTCCTCGGGGTGCTCGGCGACCTCGGGGTCGAGGTTGTTCATGAGCATGCGCTTGGCGGCTTCGGCTTCCCAGCTCTTCGCGGTGCGTTCGGCGCCTCGCGGCGCGCGCACGGTGCGCGCCTGCTGTGCACTCGGTGTCTCGATCATCGGCTCTGCTCCTCGGTGGTGTCGTGTGCGGGCGCGGCTTCGAGCGCAGCACGTGCGATCGCGCCGGTGGTGACGAGTTCGGTCGCCGCCTCGATGTCGGGCGACAGGAAGCGGTCGGGACCGGGGCCGCCGACGCGCGTGCGAAGGAGGTCGCGCGCCGCGGCGGTCGCGGGGGCGGGGTCGAGCGGCGCCCGCAGGTCGAGCGCGCGGGCCGCCGTCACCAGCTCGATCGCGAGCACGCGCGCGAGCCCGTCGATCGCGCGGCGGAGCTTGCGGGCCGCTGCCCAGCCCATCGAGACGTGGTCCTCCTGCATCGCCGACGACGGGATCGAATCGACGGATGCCGGCGTCGCGAGCCGCTTGAGCTCGGACACGATCCCCGCAGCCGCGTACTGGGCGATCATGAGCCCCGAGTCGACCCCCGCCTCGTGCGCGAGGAACGGCGGCAGCCCGTTGCTGCGCGCGGGGTCGAGCGCACGGTCGGTGCGCCGCTCCGAGATGGACGCGACGTCGGCGACCGCGATCGCGAGGAAGTCGAGCACGTACGCGATCGGCGCGCCGTGGAAGTTGCCGTTCGACTCGACGCGCCCGTCGGGTGTGATCACGGGGTTGTCGATCGCTGCGGCGAGCTCGCGCGACGCGATGAGGTTCGCGTGCTCGAGCGTGTCGCGCGCGGCACCGTGCACCTGGGGCGAGCAGCGCAGCGAGTAGGCGTCCTGCACACGCGTGCAGACGGCAGGGTCGCGGTGCGATTCCATGATCGCCGAGCCCGCGAGGAGCGCTCGCAGGTTCGCGGCCGACGCCGCCTGGCCCGTCTGCGGGCGCAGCGCCATGAGGTCGGCGGCGAACACGGCGTCGGTGCCGAGCTGGCTCTCGATCGACATCGCGGCGGCGACGTCCGCCGTGTCGAGCAGCATCCGCAGGTCATGGGCGGCCAGAAGCAGCATGCCGAGCATGCCGTCGGTGCCGTTGATGAGCGCGAGCCCCTCCTTCTCGCGGAGCTCGAGGGGCGTGACGGATGCCGCAGCCAGCGCCTCCGCCGCGCCCACGATCCCGCCCGAGACGCCCGGGGTGCGGGGATCGATCACGCGCACGTCGCCCTCGCCCATCGCCGCGAGCGCGATGTGGGCGAGCGGTGCGAGGTCGCCGGAGCATCCGAGCGAACCGTACTCGCGCACGATCGGCGTGATGCCGGCATTGAGCATCGCCGCGTAGGTCTCGACCACGACAGGGCGAACGCCCGTGCGTCCGGTCGCAAGCGTCTGGAGGCGCAGGAGCTGCAGCGCCCGGACGACTTCGGATTCGACCTCGGGGCCCGTGCCGGCGGCGTGCGAGCGGATGAGGCTCGCCTGCAGCTGCATCCGTCGCTCCAGCGGGATGAATGTCGTAGCGAGGGCGCCGAACCCGGTCGAGATGCCGTAGTGCGGCTGTGGGTCGTCGGCGAGACCCTCGACGAGCGAGCGGGTGGCGGCGACGCGCTCGAGGGCTGCGGGATCGAGCTCGACGCGCGCGCCGTGACGGGCGACGGCGACGACGTCGTCCGGGCGCAGGGGTGCGGCGCCCACCGTGACGACGTCGAGCGAAGGGGTGACGGTGGTCATGCGACCGATTCCACACCCGTGCACCGGCGCACGACAGCCGCGCGTGGCATCCTGTGTCTGTGATCCCAGACAAGCCCCAGGTTCCCGCGGCGGACCAGACCCTCCGGATCCTGTCGTTCCTCGCGCGCCAGCGCGGACCGGCGGCGGCCCAGGCGATCGCGACGCAGCTCGGCATCCCCCGCTCGACCGTCTACCACCTGCTGCGCACGCTCGCCGCGCACGGCTTCGTCGTGCACGTGCCCGTCGAGCGGCGATGGGGCCTGGGCACTGCGGCGTTCGAACTCGCCGGAGGGTACGCGCGGCAGCAGCCGCTCGCGCGCCTCGGCCGCCCCATCGTCGCGGCGCTCGCCGACCGCGCGGGCGAGAGCGCGCACCTCGCCGTCATGACCGGGCGGGACGTGCTCTACATCGTCGAGGAACGCGCTCCCCGGCGTCCCGCGCTCGTGACCGATGTCGGCGTGCGGCTGCCCGCCCACCTCACCGCGACGGGACGAGCGATGCTCGCGGCGCTCCCTCGCGAGCAGGTTCGGGCCCTGTACCCGGATGCCTCCGCCTTCGCCGATCGCACAGGTCGCGGTCCCGCGAATCCGCGCGAGCTGCGCGAGGTCCTGCGCGAGGTGCGCAGTCGCGGCTACGCCGTCGAGGACGGGGAGGTCACCCTCGGGCTGCGATCGGCGGGCGTCGCCGTGCGCGACCACGCCGACTGGCCGGCGGCGGCGATCGCCGTCACGTGGCCCGAGGACTCCGACACGCATGTCGAGCGCGTCGCAGGCCTCGTGGACGACGCCGCGAAAGAGCTGTCGCATCGCATCGGCGGCAGGTGACCTCCGGCGGTAGGCCGATCGCGGCGCATCCGCAACCCTGATGCGGCGCTCGCCGAGCGCGCCTATCGTGGCCCCATGCTCCCTGTAGACATTCCGGACAGAGAACGGCTCATCTCACTCACGGAGCACCGGGACGCGGCGAGCGTGTCGATCAGCCTCGCGTCGTCTCCGGTCCCTCAGGACCACGAACGCATCCGCATAGCCCTGCGCGACGCGATCGACCAGGCGGCGCGTCAGCTCGAAGGAATGGACCTGCCCCACGGCGCCCGCCAGGACGTCGTCGGCCGGCTCCGGGCGGTGCTCGGCGACGACGAGTTCTGGACGCGGCAGTCGCGTTCGATGGTGCTCCTCGCAGCCCCCGGCGTGCTTCATGCGTTCCGGGTCGCGAACCACCTCGCCGACCGCGTCGTCGTCTCCGACCGCTTCGACGTGTCGGGTCTCATCCGCGCGGTGTCGTTCCCGCTGCACGGCTTCGTCGTGAAGGTGACGCAGCAGGGCGCGAAGCTCGCCGAGCTCGATGACGAGGGACGACTGGTGGAGCATCCGCTCCCCCTCCCCGACGACCACCGGCTCATGCTCGAGCGCACGGCGACCGACGGCACGTTCGACCGGCACCGCGCGCACGGTGCCACGGGAGAGCGTGTCGAGCGCGAGCGCTTCTGCCGCGTCGTGCAGGACGAGGTCGTGAAGATCGTGCCGCGTGGCGTGCCGCTCATCCTGGTCGCGAGCGACGACCTCGACTCCGCGTATCGAGCCGTCAACACGCACGACTGCCTGCTCGACGACGTCGTGCACGAGCATCCGGACTCGCTCACGCGCGAGCGGGTCGAGAAGATCGCGCGCGAGATCCTCGACCGGCGGCGGGCCGCCGACCTCCGCGAGTGGCGCGAGCGGTTCGGCAACCTGCGCGCGCAGGGCCTCGCGACCACGCGGCTGCGCGACGTCGCGGCGGCGACGGTTGCGGATGCCGTCGACGAGCTGCGCTTCGATCTCGATGCCGACGTGCACGGGCGCGTCGACGACTACGGCAACGTGGAGCTCTCGAACGACGGCAGCCGCGACGGATACGACGTGGTCGACGAGCTCGTCACGCGTGTGCTGCGCGCGGGAGGGAAGGTGCGGGCGATCCGCAAGGAGGAGTCGATCGACGGCTCACCGGTCGCCGCGACGCTGCGCTTCCCGGTGCCCGCGCGCCGCTGACGCTCCGGTCGGCGACGGCCCACGTCGTCGAGGTCAGCGGACGATGAGCCGCGGCTCGACGAGCACGTGGGCCTCGCCGGCCGCTGTGCGCCGCGGGGCGACGACGCTCCCGGTCGAGCCCATGAGGAGCTCGAGAGCACCGGCCGCCACCTGCTCCGGGAGCTGCTCGACGCTCGAGATGTCGAGGGCCTCGGCCGCGTTGGTGTTGTCGAACCCGGTGACGGGCAGGTCCGGGCGTCCGGCCGCCACGGCGGCCAGGTGGGCGCCGATCGCGAGGGAGTCGCTCACGCACACGATGCCGTCGAGCTCGCTGTCGGACGCGAGTGCGTCCGCTGCGGCGGCGCGCGCCTGCGCGACGCCGTCCTCGCTCGTGAGGCGCACACCCGATGCGCCCGCCGCCGCCATCGCGTCGCTCCAGCCGCGCTCGCGGTCGTCGCCGGTTCCCGATCCGCGCGGCCAGCCCAGGAACGCGATGCGCGGGCCGGCGGTCTGCAGCAGATGGCGCGTCGCGGCCGCCGTGCCCGCGGCACCGTCGACGTCGACCCACAGGTGCGCGGGGTCCGCGACGTCGTCGGCGCCCCAGGGCCGCCCGAATGACACGAACGGGATGCCCCGCTGGAGCAGCCACCGTGTGCGGGGATCGCCATGGAAGGTTCCGGTGATCACGACGGCGTCGATCTCGCCGCCCGTGATGAGCTCCTGCATGCGCGCGATCTCGTCGTCGGGCGTCCGCGCCGCGTAGAGCTGGATGCGCATGCCGCGCTCGCTCGCCTGCTCGGTGAGCGCATGCACGAAGCGGTCGAGGACGACGCCGGAGATCCCTCCCGCGTACGGGTCGAGGTGGATCCCGATCGTCGAGCTGCGGCGCGTGCGCAATCGGCGCGCCGCCGCGTGCGGCCGGTAGCCGAGCTCTTCGATCACTCGCATCACGCGGTCGCGCGTCTCGGCCCGCACGACCTCGGGCGTGTTGATCACGTTCGAGACGGTTTGGCGTGAGACCCCCGCCGCCGTCGCGACGTCTTCGACGGTCGGCGGCTTCGCCATCCGCGGCTCCCCAGGGTTCTGATCCTTCAAATCGTCATCCTACGGTGCGCTGATGCCCTTGACAGGACGAGGACCACATTCCTACCGTGGGGTCGATGATAACTTTGATCGTTCAAACTAGCTAGATTCTTTGAACGATCAAACTGCCTTCATGCACCGAGAACGTCATTCAAAGGAGAAGAGACCATGACACGGCACAAGACCCGCGCGATCCTCGGCACCGGCGCGCTCCTGGTGACCGGCGCCCTCGCGCTCACGGCGTGCGGATCCGGGTTCGACGACGGTGGCGGTGCCGGAGGCGGCGACGACTCCGAGCTCACGTCGTCGGACGAGGCGCTCACGATCCTCATCGGCTCGTCCGGCGACGCCGAGACGGATGCGGTGACCGAGGCGGTCGCCGCGTGGTCCGAGGAATCGGGCATCGACGCGACCGTCCAGGTCGCGAACGACCTCCCCCAGCAGCTCTCGCAGGGGTTCGCGGCCGGATCGCCGCCCGACCTCTTCTACCTTGCGACCGAGGCTCTCGCCGGCTACGCGGGCAACGGCTCGCTCAAGGCCTACGGCGACCTGCTGTCCAACAAGGACGACTTCTTCCCGTCGCTCGTGCAGAACTTCACCTTCGAGGACGAGTTCTACTGCGCGCCGAAGGACTTCTCGACGCTGCAGCTCATCGTCAACACGAGCCTGTGGGAGGCGGCCGGCCTCACCGACGACGACATCCCGACCACGTGGGACGAGCTCTCCGACGTCGCCGCCACTCTGACGAAGGACGGCGTCACGGGCCTCGCGTTCGGCCCCGAGTACCAGCGCGTCGGTGCCTTCATGGCGCAGGCGGGCGGCCAGCTCATCAGCGACGACGGCACGGAGGCCGTCGCGAACAGCCCCGAGAACGTCGAGGCCCTCACCTACGTCAAGGAGCAGATGGAGGCCGGCAGCTTCGCGTACTCGTCCGACCTCGGCGCAGGCTGGGGCGGCGAGGCGTTCGGCAAGCAGCTGGCGGCCATGACGATCGAGGGCAACTGGATCCAGGGCGCCATGACGAACGACTTCCCGGACGTCGAGTACCAGGTCGTCGAGCTGCCGGAGGGTCCTGCCGGCAAGGGCACGATGCAGTTCACGAACTGCTGGGGAATGGCCGCCGACAGCCCGAACCAGCAGGCCGCGCTCGACCTCGTCGAGTACCTGACGAGCGCCGAGCAGCAGCTCGCGTTCTCGGAGGCGTTCGGCCCGATGCCGTCGGTCCAGTCCGCCGCCGAGCAGTGGAAGGCTGACAACCCCGAGCTCGCCGCCTTCATCGCGGGGGCCGACTATGCGAAGGGCGTTCCGACCAACGACGGCATCTCCGCGGTGATCTCCGACTTCAACGCACAGCTCGAGGGCCTCAAGACAGGCGATCCGCAGCAGATCCTCGACACGGTGCAGGAGAACGCCGAAGCGATCGTGGGCTGACCCCATGACCGCCACCGTCGCAGCGCCTCCCCGAGCGGGAGGCTCCGGCCGGGGCATCCGGCGCGGGGAGGCGCTCGCCGGCTGGGTCTTCACTCTTCCCGTCATCCTGATCCTGGGGATCTTCCTGCTCGCGCCCGTCCTGATGGCGCTGTGGGTGAGCTTCTCGGATTGGACGGGAAGGGGAAGCCCCCTGTCGGCGAACGTCAACTTCGTCGGCCTCGAGAACTACGCGGCCATCACCGTCGACGGCGGACTCCCGACGCGCGACTTCGGCACCTCGCTGCGCAACAACGCGTGGTACGTGCTGCTGGTCGTGCCGATCCAGACCGCGCTGTCGCTCTTCCTCGCCGTGCTCGTGAACCGCGCGATCCTGCGCGGCCGCGGCTTCTTCCGCACCGCGTTCTACTTCCCGTCGGTGACGAGCTCCGTCGCCATCACCGTGCTGTGGCTGTTCCTGTTCTCGGCGACAGGAGTCGTGAACGAGGTGCTCTCGTGGCTCGGCATCAACGGACCGAACTGGTTCCAGGATCCGACCGGTATCGTCCACAACGGTCTCAGGGCGGTCGGCGTCACGAGCGGACCCGCCGCCCTGACCGAGAACGACTTCCTCGGGATCTCGTGGTGGGACTGGCTGGCCGGGCCGTCCGTCGCGATGACGGCGTTCATCCTCATGGCCGTCTTCACGACGAGCGGCACATTCATGCTGCTGTTCATCGCGGCGCTGCAGAACCTCAGCGGTGAGGTCAACGAGGCGGCCATGGTCGACGGCGCGAACGCGTGGCAGCGGTTCTGGCGCGTGACGCTCCCCCAGTTGCGACCGACCCTTTTCACGGTGCTGACCCTGGGCCTCATCGGCTGTTGGCAGGTGTTCGATCAGATCTACACCGGAACGCAGGGCGGGCCGTCCAAGACGACCCTGACTCCGGCGTACCTCTCGTACTCGTCGGCGTTCCTCGATCAGGACTGGGGTCGCGGTGCCGCGATCGCGTTCATCCTGTTCGCGATCATCGTCATCTTCACGATCTTCCAGCGCTGGGTGCTTCGCGACCGGCCGGTGTCGAAGCGCCGCGCCCGCCAGTACCAGCCGTCGCAGCCGAAGGAGGCGAAGCGATGACCGGCACGACCCTCGACGAAGCGCGGGTGCTCACCGAGGAGCCCTTGCACCGGCCCAAGCCGACACGGCAGCGGTGGCTGCGCGCACCCATGGTGTGGCAGATCGTCCTCTACGCGGTGCTGATCGCGATAACGATCGTCTACATCTATCCGTTCCTCGTGCAGGTCGCGACCTCGTTCAAGACCGAGCCCGAGGCGGCCGCGAATCCGATCTCGCTCATCCCGCAGACGTTCACGTTCGCGGCGTACGAGCGACTGTTCCTGCGCAGCGACTTCCCGATCTGGTTCGCGAACTCGGCGATCGTGACGATCTTCGTGACGCTCGGTCGCGTGTTCTTCTGCTCGCTCGCCGGCTACGCCCTCGCGCGGCTGCATTTCCGCGGACGCGGGATCGTGTTCGCCGCGGTCGTGGCCGTGATGGCCGTGCCGGCGGTCGTGCTGCTCATCCCGAAGTTCCTCGTGATCAACCAGCTCGGCATCTACGACTCGTACGCGGGCATGATCCTCCCGCTGCTGGTCGACGCGGCCGGAGTGTTCATCATGAAGAACTTCTTCGAGTCGATACCGGTCTCAGTCGAAGAGCAGGCTCGCATCGACGGCGCCGGCACGTTCCGCGTGTTCTGGTCGGTCGTGCTGCCGATGGCGAGGCCCGCGCTCATCACGATCGTGATCCTGTCGTTCCAAGGATCGTGGAACGAGCTCAACCACTTCATCGTCGCCACGCAGTCGCCCGCCCTGACCACCCTCACGAAGGGTGTCGCGGCGCTCGCATCGGGCCAGCTGAGCCAGGGGTCGCAGTTCCCGCTCAAGCTCGCGGCGGCGGTGATCATGACGATCCCCGTCGCGGTGATGTTCTTCATCTTCCAGCGCCGCATCATGAACGTCAGCGAAGGAGCCGTCAAGGAATGACCGCAGGTTCGAACCCGATCGCGCTGCAGCCGCTCCTCGACGACGCGGTGATCGCCCTGCGCGCCCCGACCCAGGTGTGGTCGGGGCGCGAGGGCGACCTCGGTGCGCAGACGATCGACGGGGTGTACCACGGCGACGTGCGCCACATCCGCTCGATGACCGCAACCTGTCGAGGATCGCGCATCGAGTGGATCTCGGTCTCGCCCGACGGCCCGTCACGCGTCGTGTTCGGCGGCCTGCTGCGAGGGCTCGACGATCCCATGCCCGATCCACGACTGCGCTTCGTGCGCGATCGCCGCGTCGAAGCGGGCCGCGTGACCGAGACGTGGACGATCGAATCGGGGCTCCCGCATCCGGTCGAGACGGCCTTGGCTCTCGTGATCGCGCCGGACTTCGCGTCACTGCACGACGTGAAGGCGGGCCTCGCGGTCACGCAGACGGCGGTGATCGCCATGACGGATGCGACAGCCACCGTCACCCACGAGCGCCGGTCGTTCGCCCTCTCGGCGCCCGGGGCCGACATCACGGCCGCCGCAGACGCCGTCACGGCGGAATGGCCCGTCGTCGTCGACGCGCACGGGGCGGCATCCGTGTCGTTCACACTCGACCTGCACGACCACGCCTCCGTGGTGCACGGCGCTGCCGGTGCGTGGCCTCCCCCCGGCGGACGGCACGGACCGACGGGCGACACGCGCCTCGACCGATGGCTCGACACGGCGCTCGGCGACCTCGACGCGCTCCGGCTCACCGCAACCGACAACCCCCACGACGAATTCTTCGCGGCCGGAGCGCCGTGGTTCTTCACACTGTTCGGACGCGACTCCCTCTGGACGGCACGGCTCGCGCTGCCCGTCGACGTGGGGATCGCGGCATCGACATTGCGCGTGCTGGCGCGCATGCAGGGCACCGAGGTCGACATCGCGACCGCCGAGGAGCCGGGCAAGATCCTGCACGAACTGCGCTCATCGGCGCTCGAGCTGCCGAGCGAGGGCGTGACTCTCCCGCCCCTGTACTTCGGCAGCGTCGACGCGACTCCGCTGTGGGTGTGCCTGCTCGCCGACGCGTGGCGCGCGGGGATGCCCGAGCGCGAGGTGCGCGACCTCGTCCCCGCGCTGCACGGCGCGCTGCAGTGGCTCGTGGAGTACGGCGACAGCGACGGCGACGGCTTCATCGACTACATCGATCGCACCGGCCGGGGGCTGGCGAACCAGGGATGGAAGGACTCGGGCGACTCCATCCAATGGCGCGACGGCACCCTCGCGCGCGGGCCCATCGCACTGTGCGAGGTGCAGGGATACGCGTACGAGGCGGCGATCGCCGGTGCCGACCTCCTCGAGGCGTTCGGCGGAGAGGGCGAGGGGGCGCTCTCACCGTCGGCGCTTCGCGAATGGGCGTCGAGCCTGCGCTCGCGGTTCCGCGAGTCGTACTGGGTCCAGACGCCCGAGGGGCGGTTCCCGGCGATCGCTCTCGACCGGGACAAGCGTCCGGTCGACACTCTGACGAGCAACATCGGACACCTCGTGGGCACCGGCATCCTCGACCCCGATGAAGAGCGCGTGGTCGCCGAGCTGCTGCTCGGAGAGTCGATGTCGTCGGGCTTCGGCATCCGAACCATGTCGACGGGCTCCGCCGGCTACTGGCCGCTGTCGTACCACGGCGGCAGCGTGTGGACGCACGACACCGCGATCATCGCGTGGAGCATGCAGCGAGCGGGATTGACGGATGCCGCGCGCGACGTCGTGCGCGGGCTCGTCGCCGCGGCCGAGGGGTTCGCCTACCGCGTGCCCGAGCTGCACTCGGGCGACCCCGCGTGGCAGACGTCCGTGCCGACGCCGTATCCCGCGGCGTGCCGCCCGCAAGCGTGGTCGGCGGCCGCGGCGATCGCGTGCGCGCAGATCGTGCGTCCCCGCTGACCCACTCTCCAGCGGGCGCCGAGATCGCGCGAATCACCGGTCTCCCACGGCGGGGACCGGTGTTCGCGCGATCTCGGCGTAGGCGGGGGTGCCCCGGGGAACGTCAGTCGACCTTCGCGACCGTCCCGCTCGTGAGGCGCACGAGCTCGTCGAACGTCAGCGGGAAGACCGTGTGCGGCGTTCCGCCCGCGGCCCAGATCTCGGGGTATTGGGCGAGATCCTCGTCGACGATGGTCGTGAGCGGCGACGGATGCCCCGTGGGCGCCACTCCCCCGATCGCCTGGCCCGTCGCCTCGCGAACCTGTTCGGGCGTCGCGCGCTTGATCGAGGTGCGTCCGAGGCGCTCGGCGAGAGCGGCGGTGTCGACCCGATGCGCGCCGCTCGTCATGACGAGCAGGGGCTCGCCGTCGCTCCAGAACACGAGGCTGTTCGCGATCGCGCCGACCTCGACCCCGAGCGCGGCGGCCGCGAGCGGAGCGGTGGACGCGGCATCCGGAAGCACCACGATGTCACCGGCGATGCCGGCGGCGCGCAGGGAGTCGTGGACGAGTCGGCTTCGGGTGGGCAGGTGAGCAGTCACGAGCCCAGATTATCGGCGCCCGCTGTCGGCTCCGCGCGCCAGGATCTCACCGTGCGGCATGAGCAGCCACCCGTCCGGATGATCCGCCCACTCGCGCCAGCCGTCCGAGATGCGCTCGAGCTGTCCGTCGTCGGCTCCGATCGCCCGCGCGCGGTCGGCGAAGGCCGACTGCACGACGCGATCCGCCCACATGCCTCCCCAGAAGGCGCGGTCTTCGGGAGACTCGAACACCCACACGCTCGCGGTCGAGGCGACGTCGCGCAGGCCGGCCGCGCGCGCCCACGACTTGAGGCGACGCCCCGCCGCCGGCTCGCCCGACGAGCTGCGGTGCACCCGCACGTACAGGTCGAGCCACTCCGCCAGTGCCGGGAGCAGCGGGTACCAGATGGTCCCCTCGTAGTCGACGTCGCGCACGGCGACCAGGCCGTCCGGCCCGGCGACGCGGCCGAACTCCCGCAGTGCGTCGACGGGACGCTCGAGGTGCTGCAGCACCTGGTGCGCGTGCACGACGTCGAATGAGGCATCCGCCGCCTCGAGTGCGTACGCGTCGCCCACGGCGAACTCGACATTGTCGACGCCGCGCTCCGCCGCGAGCGCCACCGCTTTCGCGACGACGTCCGACGACGCGTCCACGCCCCTCACCGGCCCCGGCGCGAGCCGCTGCGCGAAGTCGACGGTGATCGTGCCAGGTCCCGACCCGACGTCCAGCAGCGACCGTCCGGCCTCGAGATGCGGGAGGAGGTATGCGGCCGAGTTCTCGGCTGTGCGCCATTCGTGCGAGCGCAGGACGGATTCGTGGTGGCCGTGGGTGTAGCGCGCCGTCGTCATCTCCCGAGGGTATCGGCGCAGCATCCGGAGTCTTGGCGCATCCTGCGCTCCTTCGTGGACGATGAGTGAGATCGTCTGAGCGATCTGCTCACTCGCCGGGCGAACGGTTGAACAGTCCGCCGCGCGGTGGTGCAATAGAAGGCGGATGCCGCGAAGAGGCGGCGTTCGCAGCGCACAGCCCACAAGGCCCGCCGGAAGAGGATCGCGATGACGCACACCCTGCCCCTGCCCCGTTTCGACCACGAGCGCGTGGAGGTGATCACGGGTCGTCGGAGCGGCCTGGTGATCATCGTCGCGCTGCACTCATCGGTGCTCGGCTCCGCCCTCGGCGGTGCACGCCTGTGGACGTACCCGAGCTGGAGCGACGGGCTCGGTGACGCGCTTCGCCTTTCGGAGGCGATGACGCTCAAGAACGCCGCGGCAGGCCTCGACGCCGGCGGTGGCAAGTCCGTGATCGCGCTGCCGCCCGGAACCCAGCTCGATGGCGAGCGCCGCCGCGCGGCGTTCCTGGACCTGGGCGACGCGGTCGAGTCCTTCCACGGCCTGTACCGGACGGCCGAAGACGTCGGCTCGACGACCGAGGACATGCTCGTGGTGAGCGAGCGCACGGAGCACGTCGTGGGACTCCCCGACGCCGTCGGCGGCTCGGGCGAGCCGGCCGGCCCCACGAGCATCGGCGTGTACGAGGCGATCCGCGCGACCCTCGAGCGGATCACCGGATCGAGCGACGTCAAGGGCCGACGCATCACGATCTCGGGCCTCGGCCAGGTCGGCAGCCGCCTCGCCGTGCGGCTCGCGGCCGAGGACGCCGTCCTCACGGTCACCGACGTCAACCCCGCGAAGCGCGACCTCGCCGCCGACCTCGGCGTCGACTGGGCGGAGCCCGGCACCGAGCACCTCGTTCCGGCCGACGTGTTCGTGCCGGCCGGCATCGGCGGCGTGCTCACGAAGGACGTGATCGACTCCCTCGACGCGAAGGCCGTGTGCGGACCCGCGAACAACCCGCTCGCGGAGCGCGCGGGTGCCGACCAGCTCGCTTCGCGCGGCATCCTCTACGCGCCCGACTTCGTCGTGAACGCGGGCGGCGTGATCTACCTCGACCTCGTCGCGAAGCAGCTCGGAACGAAGGCCGAGGTCATGGATCGCGTCGCGGCGATCGGCGACACCGTCCGTCGCGTGTTCGACGAGGCGGAGTCGCGCGGCGTGTCCCCCCTCGAGGCGGCCGAGGGCCTCGCCGCCCAGCGTCTCGCCGAAGGCGGACGCAAGCCCGCGCTCGCGCACTGACCCACCGACTCGCGAACCGGCGCACGGGCAGCCTCTCGCGTGCGCCGGTTCAGCGTGCCCGCCGCCACGGCGCGCGGCTCGCCGCTAGGTTGACGCCATGGACGGACTCTGGCTCGCGGCGCTCAGCGGACTGATCGCCGGCGGAGCGCTCCTCGTCGGCGCCGCGATCGCGTGGTTCATCGACATCCCGCAGATGGTCGTCGCAGGCATCATGGCGCTCGGCGCAGGCGTGCTCATCTCGACGCTCGCGTTCGAGCTCGTCGAAGAGGCCGCCGAGGCAGGGGGACTGCTTCCGGTCGGCGTGGGATTCCTCGCCGGCGCGATCCTGTACATCGTCGCCGACCGGCTCGTGTCACGCCCGAGGAAGCAGCCGCCGCCATCGGTCCCGCCGACTGTTCCACACGCGAACATCGCCGCACGCCGCGGTGCACGGCTTGCGGGCGGCACGGGTGTGGCGATCGCCGTCGGCGGCCTCATCGACGGCATCCCGGAGTCGATCGTCATGGGTCTGTCCGTGCTGCAGGGCGGCATCAGCATCCCGATCGTCGCAGCGATCGCGATCAGCAACGTCCCGGAGGGACTCGGGTCGACGGCGGCGCTCAAGCGCGGCGGCTCGAGCGGTCGCGCGGTCGCGCTGCTGTGGGGCGGCATCGCCCTCGTGACGGTCGTCGCGGCCGTGGTCGGGTACACCGCCCTGCAGGCCGCGCCGGTGAGCGTCATCGCCGTCATCACGACGGTCGCCGCGGGTGCTCTGCTCGCGATGATCTGCAACACGATGATCCCCGAGGCGTTCGCCGAGCAGCGCGCGCTCACGGGGTTGTGGGCGACGATCGGCTTCCTGTGCGCGTTCCTGCTGCACGAGCTGGCGGGCTGATCGCGCCGGCGCGGCGCAGAGCACGAGAGAGGCGGATGCCGCGGCCCAGTCGGTCGCGGCATCCGCCTCCTTCGTGCGTCAGCGCGAAGCGCTCACGGCTGCACCCATGGCGACGGGGGCGGCGGCGTCACGACCGGCGGCCGGTCGTCGCACGTGATCGTGTTCGGCAGCTCCCACGCCGCCATCCACGGCCCCGTGGTGCCGCCGCCGTCGTTGCCGCCGAGGTCGGTCACGGTGAACTCGCTCCCCGTCGGCGGGAAGTTGAACGAGCCGCAGTTGTTGATCCCGACCGCGCCGACGTTGCGGGCGTCGACGTTCTCGAACGAGGCGCCGCCCGCGACCCGCGCGCTCAGCACCGAGGTGCCGGTGCCGTCGACGCGGACGTCCTTGAACGCGACATCCGTGATCGCGACGTCGTTGCGCACCGCCCACTCCGACACCATCATGATCGCGTTGTAGGTCGAGTCCAGGTAGTGGTCGCCCGTGACCCGGATCGCGCCGTCGATCGACCGGTCGAGTGCATAGATCCACAAGGAGCCGAGGCCGATCCTCCAGTTTAGTTCGAACCCGCCCGCGCGCACGGTCGTGTTGTCGGTGAAGCTCAGCGCGCCTTCGAACGGCTCCGCGCCGAACCGGGCGCCGGCGTGCAGCCCGCTCCCCTCGCGCACGGGGTCGGCGACGAGATTGCGGGCGACGGTGTTGTCGCGCCCGCCGTAGATCGCGATGCCGTTCGCGAGCGTCGGGGACTGCACGGTGTTGCGCTCGAACACGTTGCGCGCGTTCTGGTCGGTCTCCGCCCACATCGCGAGGCCGTCGTCGCCCGTGTTGCGCACGAACGTGTTGACGACGCGCGAATCGGTCACGCCGCGGTGGAAGTTCACGGCATCCGCGATCTGGTCGACGATGATCGAGTCCTCGATCGTGACGTTCGACATCGGGCCGTCGAGCCAGATGCCGACCTTCGTGTGCTGGATGTGCAGGTCGCGGAAGGTCGAGTCGCTGAACGCGCCGCCGATGCCGTTCACCTGGTCGGTGTCGATGCGCTCGCGCACGTCACCCTCGATCGCAAGGCCCGAGATGTGCACGTTGCGGCTTCCGCCGTCGGCGGCATCTTTGCCGTAGAAGCCCACGCCCGTGTGCACCGATCCGTCGGGCGCGGGCGTCGGGAGTGCGACCTGGCTCCCCTTGACCTTCGTGTACCAGTGGCCCGCACCGATGATCGCGACATCGTCGACGATGATGTGGCGGTCGACTCGGTACGTTCCCGGCGGGAGGTAGACGGGCAGCCCGCTCTTGTGGGCCGCGGCGATCGCCTTCTCGATCGCCGGAGCGGAGTCCTTGCGACCGTGCTTGTCGGCGCCGTACTTCAGGATGTTCTCGGCATTCCGCACCTCGTGCGGCGGTCCGACGAGCTCGGTGTCGACGAGGTCGATCACGGTCGCCGCGACGCCGTGGGGCGCCGTGAGCCGGATCACGTCGCCGGCGTCGTACGTCTTGTCGAAGAGGACCCGCTCCTCGTCGAAGAACTTCATGGGCCGGAAGGGCTTGTCGGGTTCGAAGTCCGGCAGGTCGAACTGCGGTACGCAGGAGCATTCGGCGATCCACCAGTCCGGATGCAGCAGTCCGGCGTTCGGGTCGTTCGTGAACGGGTACTGGTTGTAGAGGTATGCGTACTGCGACGTCATCGTGAGTGTGTACGGCTTGTTCTTCGTCGTGATGCGCAGCGGGGCTGTGATGCCGCCCCCGTCCGCGGCATCCGGAATGCTGTACCGCACCGTGATCGCGTTCGTCGGCGCAGGGAGGGTGAACTCGACCCACTGGCCGGGGGCGAGGCTGACGGCGGATCGACCGGATGCCTCCCCCACCACCGTGTACGCGTCCCGCCCGGCCTCGAGCACGGTGCCGTTGGTCCGGGCGTTCTCGGCCTCCTGCTCGAGGAACGGCACGTCGGCGCCGCGCCCCTCCGTGAGCGCGGGATCGAGCGCCGCGCGTGTGATCACGGGGTCGGGCGGCGGCGCCGACCACGGTGGTGCGGCCGTGGCCGCAGGGGCGGCGGCCAGCATGGCGATGGTGACGGATGCCGCGGCGAGCGCAGCGACGGCGGGGAGGGGACGTGTCATCGTCGACTCGTTTCTCGTGAGGAGCTTCGGGGTGCCCGTTGCCGTCACTGTAGACGTCCGCATCGCTAAGTATCAAGCATTCGTCGCGAACTGTCGCCCTGTTGTCGATTTCTTGCGCGATCGATCCGATCCCGCGCAAGGACTTTCGCCGGGCCCGGCCGACGCGCCCTCGGCCGCCCCTACCCTGTCACCATGCGTACGGGAATCCACTACTGGAACTACACGACGCCGGGGGGCGCCCCGGCCATCGCAGGCGACATCGTCGCCACCGCCGAGGCCGCGGAGGCCGGCGGCTTCGACCAGTTCACCGTCATGGACCACTGGTTCCAGATGGACGCCAGTGGAGACGCCGCCGAGCCCATGCTCGAGGCGTACACGACGCTCGGGTTCGTCGCCGCCCACACCCACCGGATGCGCATCGGCCCGCTCGTCGTGGGTGTCACGTATCGGCACCCGGGGCTTCTGGCGAAGACAGCGACCACGCTCGACGTGCTCAGCGGTGGACGGTCGTTCTTCGGCATCGGCGCCGCGTGGTACGAGCGCGAGCACCAGGCCCTGGGGGTGCCGTTCCCGCCGATCGCCGAGCGCTTCGAGCGACTGGACGAGACTCTGCGCATCGTCGAGCAGATGTGGAGCGACGACGACGGCCCGTTCGAGGGCCGGCACTATCGGCTCGCCGCGACGCTCAACAGTCCGCAGCCGGTCGCTGCGCCGCATCCGCCCATCATGATCGGAGGCAAGGGGCGACGGAAGACGCTGCGCCTGGCCGCGCAGCACGCGCAGATCGTCAACTTCACCTCCGCGGACCCCGAGGAGCTCACCGAGCTGCTCGGGGTGCTGCGCCGCCACTGCGACGACGTCGGCACGGATTACGACGCGATCGAGAAGCAGGCACTCGCGGCGCGGCTGAACCCGGATGCTCCGGACTGGCTCGACCAGGTCAAGCGGCTGCGCGACCTCGGGATCGACCTCGTCGTGCTGAGTGTGCGGCCCAACCGCCAGCTCGAGTGGGTGGAGCGCCTCGCGAACGACGTCGTGCCGCGCATCGCCGAGGTGTGACGCGGTCACGAACGCAGCGTGCCGAGGTGCGCATCCCGACACCTCGCACGACCCGCGTCATCCTCCCGGTTGAGTGCGGATCATCCCTTCGCACGACGCGGCCTCCGGCGCCGTCCGCCTAGCGTGGTGTGGGTGTCCGATTCCTCGACCCGAGTTCTTCGCAGTCCGTGGCTCCTCGCCTTCGCGCTGGCCGCGATGGCGCAGTTCGCGCTCGTCGTCTTCCATCTCCCCGCGCAGCTCACGTTCGTCTCGACGTTCCTCCTCGCGCCGATCCTGGCCGTGTGGGTTTGGAGGGCACGCGGCCCGCGGCTCCTCGTCGTCGCGCTGATGCTCTGCTGGGTCGGCGATGTCCTGGGCAACCCACGTCTGATCGGCTTGGGGCACGCCGCATTCCTGGTGAGCATCGCCGCATACGCGGCCGCCTGCGCTGTGCTCATCGTGCTGTTCGTGCGGGTCACGGTTCGTGCGGCGTCCGCATCCCGCGCGCGCCCATCGCGAGGCCCACGCGCCGCCGTAGGGTTGCTCTACGCCGCGGTGATCGCGATGGTCCTCGCCGCAACCTGGAGCGGACTCGATCCCACGCTTCGCGTCGTCGGCGTTGTGTACCTGCTGCTGCTCGGTGTGATGGCGACGACCGGAATCATCGCCGGCACCTCATCGGGCGTCGGCGCGGGCCTGCTGTTCGCTGCGCACCTCCTCGTCTCGCTCGAGGTCGGTGGTGTCGTCGACGGGACGGCGACGGTGTTCCGGGTCGCCTACTGGATCCTGTACCTGAGCGGAATCGTCGTGATCGCCCTCTCGATGGTCCCGCGGCGCGCGGGCGGCGAAGCGGTGCCGGCGTACGGGTGAGGGCGCGAACCGCTTCGACACGGAGTGCGCGTCTCGCCGGTACTCGGTGAATCCGATCGCCTCGTAGAAGGCGAGGCCGCCCCGGTTCTCCGCTCGGATCGTCGCGTCGACGAACCTGACGCCCGCACGGCGTGCCGCGTCCGCGGTATGGGCGAAGAGGGCGTGACCGATGCCGCGCCGATGGTGGCTCGGCGAGACATACGTCGAGATGAAGGCCCAGTCCGCGGGGAGCGGGTGATCGCCGGTCCACTCCGGGTCCGACCACTCCAGAGCCTGGAATCCGACCACATCATGGTCCACGACGGCGACGAAGCACGAGATGCCTCGAGTGGGCGCGATGAACGCCGCCCGAATCCGCTTCTCATCGAAGGGCTCGGTGTGCGCCGTGGTCCCGCCGATCGCGATCACGGTGTTGAGGATGTCCGCCATCCGTCCGGCGTCGTCCTCGCGCGCAGCGCGTACCGTCACCGTGCTCCGGATGCCGCCGGACGATGCGGGCGGCTCGGCCGCCCCTCCGACAC
>NZ_DATMFG010000002.1:0-1544 GCF_035556355.1 Microbacterium sp. | reverse complement strand
CTGCCGGTGCAGTACACGGTGGAGAGCCAGGAGGTCATCTCCGCGACCCTCGGCTCCGAGCAGCTCAAGAACGGTCTGATCGCCGGACTCATCGGCCTCGCGCTCGTCGTCGTGTACTCGCTGCTGCAGTACCGCACGCTCGGCCTGCTGACGGTCGCGTCGCTGGTGGTCGCCGGGGTGATGACGTACGTCGCGATCGCCCTGCTCTCGTGGGGGATGGGCTACCGGTTGTCGCTCGCCGGCGTCGCCGGTCTCATCGTCGCCATCGGCTTCACGGCGGACTCGTTCATCGTGTACTTCGAACGCATCCGCGACGAGCTGCGCGACGGCAGGACCCTCTCCTACGCCGTCGAGCGCGGGTGGGGTCGTGCGCGACGCACGATCCTCGCCGCCAAGGCGGTCAACCTGATCTCCGCGATCATCCTGTACTTCCTCGCCGTCGGCGGCGTGCAGGGCTTCGCGTTCACCCTGGGTCTGACGACGATCATCGACGTCGCCGTCGTCTTCTGGTTCACGCACCCGATGATGGAGGTCATCACCAAGGTTCCGTTCTTCCGCGACGGGCACCTGTGGTCGGGCCTGTCGCCCGAGCGGCTGCGTGCGGGCTCCGGCCCGCGGTACGTGGGCGCCGGGCGGGTGCGGATGCCGCAGCCTGCCGTGGCCGGCCCCGGGCCCGACGAGGTCTCCTCCGACGACACCGAGGCGCAGGGCGGACGCGCGGCCGCGGAGCCCGTGCACAGCGGCGCACGGCAGGCCCCCGCGACCGGCGCCTCCGGGCGCCGGCTGACCATCGCCGAGCGGCGCGCCGCCGAGCGCCGGGCGGCCGCCCAGGAGGCGGACCCGGGACCGGACGACGGATCGCCCTCGGCGACCGGTGAGAACCCCTCCGGCACGAACGAGGAGAGCCGCTGATGGCCCGCATGCGATTCGCCCAGTGGGGCAACGACCTGTACACGGGTCGCCGCTCCTACCCGATCGTGCAGCGCCGTGCGCGCTGGTTCACGGTGGCCGGGATCCTCGCGGTCGCGTCGATCGTGGTCATCCTCGTCAAGGGGCTCACCCTCGGCATCGACTTCCGTGGCGGCACGGAGTTCACGGTCAACGACGCGACCTCCACCGAGCAGCAGGTGGCGATCGACGCCGTGCACGAGGTGCTCCCGAACGAGGAGCCCCGCGTCGCGATCGTCGGCGGCTCGGCGGTGCGCGTGCAGACGGAGCAGGTCACGCCCGACCAGGAGGCGGAGCTGGTCACCGGCCTCGCCGACGCGTACGGCGTCGACGAGTCGGCCGTGACGACGTCGTTCGTCGGCCCGACCTGGGGCGCCGGAGTCTCGACCCGTGCGCTGTGGGGCACGATCGTCTTCGTGGTCGCCGCGGCCCTGTTCATGGCCGTGTACTTCCGTGCCTGGCGGATGTCGGTGGCGGCGATCGTCGCGATGCTGGCCGACCTGCTCATCTCGGCCGGCGTCTACGCGGCGATCGGCTGGGAGGTCACGCCGTCGACGATCATCGGCTTCCTCACCATCCTCGGCTTCTCGCTGTAC
>NZ_DATMFG010000001.1:0-9268 GCF_035556355.1 Microbacterium sp. | reverse complement strand
TCAGGGGATGATGGGCGGCGCCAAGGCCCACTACGACGGGATCAAGGCCTTCTCCGAGACCGACCTCACCGACGACCTCCGGGCCATCACCGTGCCGACGCTCGTGATGCACGGCGACGACGACCAGGTCGTGCCGATCGCCGACGCCGCGGAGATCACGATCAAGCTGCTGCAGAACGGCAAGCTCAAGGTCTACCCCGGCTTCCCGCACGGCATGGCCACGACGCACGCCGACGTCATCAACGCGGACCTGCTCGCGTTCATCCGCGACGAGCTCTGATTCGGCCAGAAGGCCCCCGTCGCATCGGCGGGGGCCTTCGTCGTCGCCGCGCGACGCGGACGAGTTCTTCCTCGCCTGGCCGGGCGTCCTCTGCGGGCGTAGGCTTCGCGCATGGCGAGACAGATCCTCACGACGGAAGCCGCCCCGAGCTCTCCCCTCTTCAGCCAGGGCATCCGCGCCGGCTCGACCGTCCACGTCTCGGGAATGGTCGGCATGGACGTAGGCACCGGCGAGCTCCCCGCGTCGATCCACGACCAGACCCGTCAGGCGATCCGCAATTGCGCGCTGGTGCTCGAGGCCGGCGGGGCGTCGTTGAGCGACGTCACGATGGTCACCGTGCTGCTCGCGAACCCGCCGGACTTCGCCGGCATGAATGAGGCGTACGCGGAGATGTTCGGCGACGACCCGCCTGCCCGCGCGGTCGCGCGGCTCGGACCGGAGCTGCCCGGCATCCGCATCTCGATCTTCATGACGGCCCACGTCGAGGACTGACGGGCACGCGGCGAGGTCTCACTCGGCAACGGGCTCGATCGCGATCTTCTCGACCGCGGGCCCGTGCGAGCCCGGCTTCGGCCACTTCGCCTTCACGGAGGCGATGCGGCAGTTGCGATACTCGTACGACCTCACCACGCCGCCGTCGTCATCGACGAGGCTCACGGAGACGGTCGCGCGCGCATCCGCGACATCTCCGCCCGTGACTGCCTTGAGCCACTCGAACGGCTGGTCCCCCGAGCTCAGCTCCCGCGTGATGCGGAACTCCCCCGCTTTCGGGCGGCCGGGCAGCGTGCGCGTGACGTACTTGCCGTCCGGGAGCTGCTGCTTCAGCTCGATGGTCTCGCCGTCGCCGCCGAGCCCCGCCACCTCGACGACGTCGAGGACTCTGACGCCGTCGACGGTCACGACGAGCGTGAACGCAGGTCCCTCCTCGGGGATGAGCACACCGCGATGATACGCAGGCTCAGCGGGACCGCGCGACGGATGCCGCATCCGGCGCTGCGGCCGCGGCACCCGCCTCACCGCTCAGCTGCGCCGCGAGCCGGCGGGCGCCGCGGACGGCGATCGCGACGCTCATGAGCGTCGGGTTCATCGTCGTCGCGGTCGGGATGAGCGCATTGCCGCCGACGACGAGGTTGTCGTAGCCCCACACTCTCGACCACGGGTCGGCCACGGAGGTGCCGTCGTCGACATCGCCCATCCGCATCGTGCCCTGGTAGTGCAGGCTCGATCCGTTCGGCAGAAGGCGCGGCTCGGCCACGAACGACCCGAGCGTCTCGCCGGCTCGCCACAGGCGCTTCGTCGCTTCGTCGATCTCGGCCTGCTCGACATCCGTCAGCTCGTACTCGATCGTCATGTTCGGGAACCCGCGGTAGTCGAGTTCGGCGTCGTCGAACGTGATGCCGTCCTCGACCCGCGGACGCTTGCGCATGCCGTACCCCACGTTGACGTACCCCCACCTGTTGCCGGCCGCGGGGTGTGCGGGGTCGAGCTGGAACGGCGGCTCCTCGGCGTACATCACCTGCAGCGAGAACGGGTGGCCGGGCTCGGAGAACGGAATGCGGTTCACCGCGGCGACCGGGTCGGCCGCGTTGTGAGCGCGCCGCTCGAGCTCGTGCTCGAGGTCGGCCTCGGTCGCGAAGCGCTCCATCTTCTTCGCGTCGAGCGCGACGGTGCAGATCACGACGGGGTGCTCGGTGAGATAGCGGCCGAGAGCGGCGGGGCGGATGCCGCTGGCCCACAGCAGCTGCGGGGAGCGGAAGGCGTCCGCCGCGACGATCACGGCATCGGCCGCGACGAACGAGGTCTCCTTCGTGCGCAGGTCTTCGACCGTGACGCCGACGGCACGGCCGCCGTCCGTCTCGACGCGACGGACGAGCGTGAGGTCGCGCAGTTCGAAGCGCTCGGCCAGAGGGGACTCGGGGTCGATGAGCGGGCCCAGCACGGAATCCGCCCCAGCCCACCGCATCGATCCGTCGGGCTGCGGGTCGCCCGCGACCGGAAGCGTGCTCACTCCGCGACCCGCCGGCAGCTCTGCGCCGAACTCCTCATCGAGGATCGAGCGGATGGCCTCGCCCACCTTCGAGTCGGCGAAGGCGGCGCTCTGCGCGTGCAGCAGGCTCTCGGCTGTCTCGATCAGTCCCTCCCACTCGCGAGCGGGGATGAACGGGATGAGCTCGCTCCCGTGCGGTCGCGGGATCGCGCACGTCCAGTGCGCGCCCTGCCCGCCGACGTTCGTCGCCGCAGCCGCCGCGGGGAAGGTCGGGGCGTGCGCCGAGCCGGGGCCGCCGAAGTCGAGGAGGTGGGTGCCCTGCCGCGCGGTGAACATCCCCTCGACGACGACACCCGCGGGGATGCCGAGGCTCTCGCGGTACCGGCCGGACTGAGGTCCTTGCGACATCTCGCGGGCGCGCGCCTTGTCGTCGGGGTCGGCGATGTTGCGGACGCTCTCCCCCGGCACAGATGTCAGCTGCGGACCGGCCTCGAACATGACGACCTTCACGTGGGGGGTCGACTCGACGAGCACACGGGCGTAGGCGGAGCCGATCGGTCCGCTGCCGACGATGGCGACGGTTCGGGTCTGCGACATGGGTGGCACCTCTTCTGCTTGCGTTCTGCTCAGGCGGTGAGCGGTTCGGCGCTCGGCGCCGGGGTCTGTTCGGATTCGTCGGAGAGTCGCCCCGGAGGCAGGAGGATCGCGGCGATGAGCCCGACGGTGTATGCGACGCCGAGCGCCGCGAACACGGGCGCGAACACATCGCGGTAGATGGCCGCCACCTCGGACTGCACCGCTGTAGACGCGGCGTGCACGAGCTGCGGCGTGAGGGCGGCCGGGTCGAGCGATGAGGGCAGCAGCGCCGCGACGCCGACGCCGACGACACCTCCGATGATCGCCGTCGCGACGGTCGCGCCCACCTGCCGGACGAGGTTGACGGCTGCCGTCATGCTGCCCGTGTCGCGACGCGGCGCGGCGCTCTGCACGACGGCGATCACGAGGCTCATGAAGGCTCCCGTGCCGATTCCGACGACCGCCATCACAGCCATCGGCACCCACAGCGGGAGACCGACCGGGAGAAGCGACATCGTGAACAGGCCGGCGGCGCCGAGCGCCGGGCCCACGATGCAGTAGACGCGGTAGTGGCCGGTGCGGCTGACGAGCCAGCCGGTCGCGAGGTTGCTCACGAGCATTCCGAACACGGTGGCGATCGGCACGAGACCCGACACCGTCGCGCTCGTGCGATATGCCATCTGGAAGTACGTCGGCAGGTACGCCGTGATGGAGAACAGTCCGACGCCGATGATCGCCGACAGCGCGGTGCCCGCCGCGATGGTGCGATTCGCGAAGAGCCGCAGCGGGATGAGCGGTTCGGCGACCCGAAGCTGGATCACGAAGAATCCGGCGAAGGCGACCGCCGCGACGATGAAGGGAATGACGGATGACCGCGCCGTCGCGGGATCGCCGATCCACGTGACCGCGAGCACGAGCGCCACCATCGCCGTGGCGAACGTGAGCGAGCCGGCGACGTCGAACGGCCTCCGGCCGAATCCCGGCAGCTTCGGCACGGCGACCAGCGCGAGGATGAGGGCCGCCGCGCCGAACGGGATGTTGATCCAGAAGATCCAGGACCAGCTCCAGTAGTCCGTGATGAGACCGCCGATGACAGGACCGACCAGGATCGCGATCGGGAACGCGGCGCCGATGACCGCGAGGTAGCGCGGGCGCTGACGCGGTGTCGTCACACGCGCGACGATCGTCTGCGGCATGAGATGCAGGCCCGCCGAGCTCATGCCCTGCACGACCCGCGCAGCCACGAGTTGGGTCATGTCCTGCGCGAATCCGCACGCGAGCGACGCGATGAGGAAGAGCACGAGCGACACGAGGAACACCGACCGCGGACCCACGGCATCGCCGACCTTGCCGAGGATCGGCAGCAGGATCGTGCTCGCGAGCGTGTATCCGACGACGATCCACCCCATGTGACCGAGCGCGCCGAGCTCGCCTGCGACGGTGGCGAGGGAAGTCGACACGATCGTGTGGTCCAGCGCCCCGAGGATCGCGACCGTCAGCAGCGAAGCGATCAGCAGGCGGAGCCTCAGCGGTGGCATGCTCATACGCGTTTTGGCCCGTACGACCGGGCGATCGACGCGACCGGATGTGCCCCTGGGCGGCTTCGCCGCAGGGAACGGGCCGCGAAGGCCCCGACGTCATGGTCGATACTAGTCACGCTTCTGTCGGAAAGCAACCAAAGATGAACCGACGGATGCCACAGGCTGACGCGCGCCGGCCGGCGAGGATCGTCTCGACGATCGCCGTGTCGTGTCGGAGCGCCTCGAGGTCCGACACCGCGACAGCCGTCTGCGTCGCATCGATCGCGCGACGCAGGGCCAGCCGCTCCGGCCGCTCGAAGCTCGCGGGAAGCACCCTCCGGCCGGCGGCATCCGTGACCGACGCCGACACGTCTCCCCCGTCGTCGTCGACCTCGACGACGGTCTCGGCGAGTGAGGTGATGCGGATGCGCCCGGGCCGCGGCGCGCCGTGCTGTGCGGCCGCCAACAGGCTCCACACGCCTCCGTCCGCCGTCTCGAGCAGCGCAACGGATCGGCCGCTCGATGTCTGGCACTCGGCCACCGTCACGTGCGAGCGCGAGAGTTCGCGCACCCACCCGACCGCGTCCCGAAGCGCTGTCGGGATCGCGCCAGCGGGCGCATGGCACTCGACGACGGCGGCTGCGTACGCGGGCACCGTCGCGAACGCTTCCACGACCTTCGCCGCGACGTCGGACCGCAAAAGGGGGCGCTCAGCCACGAGCGGCGTCGCACCGGCGTGCGCGCCGAGGGCATCGAGCGCTCCGCTCGGCGCGAAGGCCGGTCGCGCGACGACCACGCCCGCGGCGCCCGCGTCGACGGCATCCGACGCCCGTGACCACCACTCTCCCCCGCCGTCGATCGCGACGACGGCGCCGGCCGCCTCATCGCTTCGCTCGGCGCTCAGCGGAAGCTCGGCGATCGCGACGCGATACCCCGCGACCTGCGTGAAGACCGGTGCGCTCATGCCGCCGCCTCCACGAGCCGCGCGGCCTCGTCGGCGATCGCGAGGGCGTACCGGACGTCGTCGAGCAGCTCCTCGTACTCGACGGGCATGCCGCTCTCGACGAGCTCGGCGAAGGCACGCCACTCCGCGATGTAGCCGTCCCCCGCCGCGAGCGGGTAGGCGCTCTCCCGGCCCTCGGGCACGCGAACCCGCACGCGCGCGCTTCCCGCGTGCACGAAGGCGGGCGGGAAACTCACATCGAGCCGGTCGCGCGTCGTCGACACCGTCACGCGCCACAGCGCGTCCGCACCCCCGGGGAGCATGACCGTCGTGAGCTGGACGGGAATGCCGCTCGCGACGAATCCCACGGCGTACCCGATCGGCGACAGTGCGCGGGCGAACACCACGCGCTCGAACCGCGGGGCGAGGTCGCGCACGAGCGGGATGTCGTGGATCGCGAGACCGGTCAGCAGCCGGTGCAGGACGCGGGCGGCGACGGCCGGCTTCGTCAGGTCGGGGCGCGGCGGATGCGCGGCGGGTGCGGCATCCGCCTCGGTCACGACCTCGTGGTACCGACCGTTCGGAGGCAGGGCGAGCGTCACGGAGATCGAGACGACGGGGTCGTCCTTGCCGGTGAGGTGATGCTTCGCACGACTCCACGCCGGATCGAAGTAGTGGTTGGTGCCGACCGTGAGAGCCACGCCCGCGTTGCGACACGCGTCGACGACCCGCTCCGCATCGGCCACCGACGTGGCGAGGGGCTTCTCGCACAGGATCGCACGCTTGCCTGCGGCCACCGCGGCGAGGATGTGCTCCGCGTGGGCGTCGGGCGGGCTGCAGATCGCCACGACGTCGACCGCGGGATCCTCGAGGAGCGATGACGCCGCCGGCGAGTAGCGGCCCCCCACGCGTGCGGCGAGGGCGGCGCCACGGCCGCTGCCCGCGTCGGCGATGTGGACGACGCGGAATGTGTCGGCCAGCCGCGCGAGGGTCGGCAGGTGCAACGCGGCGACTCCGGGCCCCGCCCCGATCACACCGACGCCGTATGTCATTGTGCGGCCCTCACTTTCGCATGAAGCCTACCTAAGTGCGATGGTGTTTGACCATAGATGGCACCGAACCGCCGGTTCAGTGCAGTCGTTATGCAAGAATCAACCATGGCCAGACAGTCGACGTTGCGGTTCGGCGCGCAGACCGACGAGATGACGAGTCTCCTTCGTATCGTCAACATGGTTCGCACCGGCGACGCCACGACGCGTCCCGAAATCGGCCGGGTGACAGGTCTGGGCCGCGGCGTCGTGACGCAGCGCGTCGATCACGCGATCGAGATGGGCTATCTCACCGACGGCGACTTCGGCCCCTCATCCGGCGGTCGAGCGCCTCGCACGCTGCGGTTCCGCGGAGAGTCGGGGCGAATCGTCGTGTGCGCGCTCGGAGCCCTCCACATCCACGTCGGAGTCGCGCACCTCGACGGCGACATCATCGAGCACACCCACTCGCCGTGGGACATCGCCCGAGGCCCGGCCGAGACGCTCGAGAAGGCGTTCGGGATGATCGACGAAGTGCTCGCGCGCACCCCCGACGTGCCGGTGTGGGGAATCGCGGTCGGCGTGCCCGGCCCGGTCGACTTCGAGAGCGGTCGGCCCGTCGCCCCGCCGATCATGCCCGGATGGAACGGCTTCGACGTGCGACGCCAATTCGAGCATCGGTACGACGCCCCCGTGTGGGTCGACAACGACGTGAACCTGCTGACCTTCGGCGAGCGGGCGCGGCGCAAGGACGACCACCTCGACCTCATCTACTGCAAGATCGGCTCGGGCATCGGCGCCGGGCTCCTCTCGCACGGTCACGTGCACCGCGGCGCCAACGGCGCGGCCGGCGACATCGGTCACGTCCGCGTGCGCGATTCCGACGCACCGTGCCGGTGCGGCAAGCTCGGATGCCTCGAAGCCGTCGCCGGCGGGTGGGCGATGATCCGCGACGCTCTCGCCGACATCGAAGCCGGCGCGTCCGGCGCGCTGGCCAACGCGGTCGCCGCGGGTGAGGAGCTCACCCCGGAGCGCATCTCGCTCGCCGCCGAGGACGGCGACGCGCTCGCCATCCGACTCATCCAGCGCTCGGCGCGCGTGGTCGGCGAGTCGATCGCGGCGCTGGTCAACATGTTCAACCCGTCGGTGATCGTGATCGGCGGCGCGATGGCCGGTGCCGGCGAGCTCCTGCTCGCCGAGGTGCGCCAGCGCGTGTACGAGCTGTCGCTCCCGCTCGCCACGCGCGACCTGACGATCGCGCAATCGGTGAACGACGTGCGCGAGCCTCTCCGCGGCGGGGTCGAGATGGTGCGCGAGCAGCTGTTCGACGTCACGTTCCCCCGTTGGTTCGCCGACGGACGCCCGACGATCGGCGCGATCCGCGGGATCGCCGCCGAAGCCGTCGCATGACGCTGCCGCTGTTGCTCGACGACGCCCTCGTCGCATCCGACTCCGGCTTCGCGGTGAGGATCAGCCTGCCGTGGATCCGCTCGATGCCGCTCGCGTCCATCGGCGACCTCAGGGTGGCGATCGACGGCGAGACGGTGGCGGTGAGCGTCCGGATCGACGGGCGCGAGGTCGCGCCCGCAGAACTCCGGCTCGAAAGCGGCTGGTGGTTCATCCAGGACCGCCTCGAGTTGCGCGGACGCCGCGCTCTCGCGGAAGGCCCCCACGACGTATCCGTCTCGTTCTCGCTGTCGGTGCCCTACCTGCAGGCGGGGCCGAACGGCCCGCTCACGCTGCCGTTCCGCGCCGACCGTCGGCTCGCCGTGACGAGAGGTTCGGAGCTGCCGGATGGCTGGAGGCTGTCGGCGAGTGCCTTCAACTGGACGCCCGCGGTCGTGCGCGCCGACCGTTCGGCCACCGACATCGCGGTGCGGATCGTCGACGATGGGATCGCCGACACGATCGAGATCGAGCCGGGCCAGGTGTGGCGCACCTTTCCCGAACCGTCGGATGCCGAGGTCGACGTGCTTCGCGAGCGTCTCGCCGCGGCGGGAGGCTCCGTTTCGATCGTCGGCGCGAGCCTCGACGACTGGGCGCTGCCCGCGCGTCGGCGTACGGAAGACGAGCGACTTGCATTCCTCGTCCCTCAACTGCGAGCCGCCGCGCGCGTCGGCGCGATCGGCGCGCGCGTGCCGTTCGGACAAGCCGGTCCCGAGCTGCTGCGTCGCGTGCAGCCGGTGCTCGAAGAGCTGGGCATCGTGCTCTTCGAGGAGATCCAGGGGCAGCAGACGCCCGACCTGCCGGACGTCGCCGCGAACATCGAGCTCATCGAAGAGCTGGGCGATCCCCGCATCCGGATCTTGGTCGACAGCAGCATGCTCATGCCGTCATTGCCGCCCACCTATCTCGACGCGCTCCGCCGCGGCGGGGTCGACGAGGAGCTCGCGTCGCGACTCGAACACGATTGGCGCGCCCGTGAGACGCACGACGCGGTCGTCTCGACGCTGCGCGAGGGCCGCGTCCCGCCCGCGGTGCACACGCTCTTCATGGACCTCCTCGTGCGGTTCGGCCGCTCCGAGATCACGGACCTCGAGCCGCTCCTCCCCCTCACCAGCGGCGTCCACCTCAAGTTCTGGGATCTCGACGACACCGGAGGGCGCGTCTCACGGCCCATCGCCGACCTCGGCGCCGCGCTTCGCCGGCACGGGTTCGCGGGCACGCTCACGAGCGAGTGGGGCGGACACGAGTGGCTCGATACGGACCCTGCGGAGATGACGCGCGCGCACCTCGCGCTCGCGCGCCGCGCGCTCTCCTCCGTCGGCGGCGGACGCTGAGCCGCGGCCCCCTGCGGGTTTGTGTCGCGTGTTCGCGCTGTCGTTTCCGGTATCCGCTGTCGTCTCAGCGGGTCGCGGATGCGGGTTTCGGCAGCGCGAACGGATGCCGGGTGCTACTCCGCCTTCGTGGAGAACGCGGCGTCGAATGCGGCGG